>NZ_BCTY01000051.1 GCF_001591005.1 Sphingomonas sanguinis NBRC 13937 | reverse complement strand
GGGGGGGGGGGGGGGGGGTCGCCGCCGGCGATCCGTTCCCTTTCGGACGGTTACACCCCTCCGTCAGGCCTGCGGCCTGCCACCTCCCCTTGCAGGGGAGGAAAAGAAAGTGGCTTCACCCTGATCGAGATCATGGTGGCGCTCGCCGTGTTCAGCCTGGCGGCGATGGCGCTGGTGCGGCTGGAGAGCGCGACGATCCGGGGCGCGTCCATCCTCGACGAGACCGTCGTCGCCCAGATGGTCGCGCGGAATATCGCCATCTCCGCGGTGACCGACCCGCAAGCCCCCGCGCTGGGTCGCACGACGGGCGCGGAGGTGAATGGCGGTCGCAGCTGGAAATGGACGCGGATCGTCAGCGGCACGGGCGACGTGCGGGTGGTGCGGATCGACGTCGCGGTCACCAATGCCGGTGGAAGCGTCATCGGCCGGATGACGATGGTCCGCCCGCCCATGGCCGCACCGCCGGTCGGGGTGGCCGTGTCGTGACCCGTCGTTCAAACAACAACCCGTTCCCCGGCGGAGGCCGGGGCCCAGTCTCGGTGATGTCCGATGGAAAAGGCAAACGTCGCGGCGCGCCTTCTACTGCACGGCAACTGGGCCCCGGCCTTCGCCGGGGAACGGACGGCCAAGACGGCTTCACGCTGGTCGAAGTCATGGTGGCGCTGCTCATCTTCGCGATGCTCGCCGCCGCGGCCGTGGCGATCCTGTCGATGAGCGTGCGGGCCCAGGCGGTGACCGGGCAGAAGCTCGACGCCATGGCGGCGGTCAGCCGGACGACCGCGATCCTGTCCGCCGATCTGGCGCAGGCGGTCAACCGCCCGACCCGCGACGAAGGCGGGGTGCAGACGCCCGCCATGGTCGCCGGGCCCGATGCGATGCGCCTGGTCCGTGCCGGGTGGAGCAATCTGGACAATGCGCAGCGGCCCTCGCTGCAAAAGGTCGCCTATCGCCTGAACGGGGATGCGTTGGAGCGGGTCGCTTGGCCGCTGCTCGACGGGGCCGCGCCGATGGAACCGGCGGTGCTGATGGACCATGTCCGCGAACTGCATCTGCGCTACCGCTTCAACGGAGCGTGGCTCGACCAGTGGCAGGGCCAGCCCGGCGTCGCCTTGCCCCAGGCGGCCGAGGTGACGATCGTGCGCGATGACGGCATGATCTTTCGCCAGCTGTTTCTGGTCGGCACCGGTTACATCGACGACAGCATCATGGCCCCGTCGAGCCCGACACCCGGTGCGACGCCCACGCCATCGCCGACGCCCAATGGCTAAAGCGGTCCGCCGATCCGAGCGCGGCGCGGCGCTCCTCACCGTCCTGATCCTAGTCGCGGTGATTGCCGTACTGGCCGCGACGGCGCTGGAAAAGCTGCGCCTGTCGACCCGGTTGGGGGGCAATGCGGTCGCGATCGAACAGGCGCGGGGCTATGCCTATGCCGCCGAGGCCCTGGCGATCATCCGCATCGGCGACCTGCTCGAACGCTCGCAGGGCAAGGTGTCGCTGCTCGGCGGATGGAGCGACCGGCCCTTCGCGTTGCCGCTGGGCGACGGGGCGGCCGGGGGCAGCGCGGTGGCGCGGGTGACCGACGGCGGCAACTGCTTCAACCTGAATGGCCTGGCGCAGAGCTTGCCGGGCCAGCCGGGCCAGCCGGCGGTGCTGATCGGCAATGCGGTCGAGGTCGCGCATTTCGCCAAGCTGATGCGGCTGCTGGGTATCCCCGGCCAGGTCGCCGAGCAGGTCGCCACCGCCACCTCCGACTGGATCGACAGCGACCCGAATCCGCAAGGCGGCGGTGCGGAGGACCCGCTCTATCTCGCACGTGATCCACCCTATCGGACGGGCGGCGCGATGATGGCCGATGTCAGCGAATTGCGGATGGTGAATGGCGTCACGCCCGAACTCTATGCGCAACTGCGCCCCTGGGTCTGTACCCTGCCGGAGGCGAAGCCGACCATGGTGAACATCAACACGCTGGCCCCCGAACAGGCCCCGCTGGTCGCCATGGCGCAGGTCGACACGATTTCGCCCGCGACCATAGCGCAGGCCCTTTTGCGCCGCCCGCCGCAAGGCTATGCGGACGTAAGCGCCTTCTGGGCGCAGGTGTCGGGGGCAATCGGGGGCGGCAACGTGGCGACGACGACGCGCTGGTTCAATCTGCGCATCGACGTCGGCGTGGGCGGCATCGGGGTGCAAGAACGCGCGCTGGTCGATGCGACCCGACAGCCGCCGCGTCTGGTGGCACGGATTTGGGGGGAAGAGTGATGAGTGCGACCAACCTCCTGTTCCTGCCGCCGGGCGAGGGTGGCGACTATCGCTGGATGCGGATCGAGGATGCGCGCGTCGCGGCGGCGGGCGAGGGCCTGCCGCAGGGTGATGGCGAGGTCATCGCGGTCGCGCCCGCCGATGCGGTGTCGCTGCACTGGGCCGAGATTCCGGCGCGCTCGACCGCGCAGGCCGCCGCCGCCGCGCGCCTGTTGGCGGCCGAGGTGAGTGCAGCGCCGATGGACGAACTGCACGTCGCGGTCGGCGAGGACGATGCGGGCAGCCGCGCCATCGGCATCGTCAATCGCGGCGCGATGGCGGGCTGGCTCGCGCGGCTGGGCGCGGCGGGGGTCGATCCGGTCGCGGTCGTGCCCGCGCCGCTGCTGCTGCCGCGCCCCGATAAGGGCTATGTGCGCGGCGACCTGGCGGGGCAGGGCGTGGTGCGTGGGCGCGCCTCGGGCTTTGCCGACGAGCCGGGCTTTACCGAGATCGTCGCGGGCGAGGAGCCGCTCGCCGATCTCGACGCCGATGGGATCGAGGCGGCGCTGGGCGCGGCGGCGGCAAGCCCGGCGCTCGACCTGCGCCAGGGTGTGTTCGCGCGGCGGCGGGGGTTCGTCATCGATTGGCGGCTGGTGCGGCGGCTTGCCTGGCTGGGCTTGGCCATCGTCGTTGCGACACTGGCGATCGATTTCGTGCGGCTCACCAAATACAGCTTCGCCGCCGATGCGACCGAGGCGAAGATCGACCAGATCGCGCGCACCGCCCTGCCGCGTGGCGAGACCTTGGTCGATGCCGACCGCCAGCTGACCGAGCGGTTGTCGGCGGTACGGGGCCCGGGCCAGGGGTTCAGCCGGACGGCAGCGGCGGTCTTCGCCGCCGTGCGCGGGGTGCCGGGCACTGAGCTGACCGCGCTCGATTTCCAGCCCAATGGCGACATCCGGCTGGGCGTCGCGGTCGACCGCGAGGCGCTGGCCACCGACCTGAAGCGCGCGATCGAGGCGGAGGGCTTCACCGTCCAGCCCAGCACCTTCGTCGCGGCCAATGGCCGGATCACGGGAGAATTCACGGTGCGCGCACGATGAAGGCGCTGAAAACTTGGTTCGACGGGCGTTCCCTTCGCGAGAAGCGCCTGCTGCTGGTGATGGGCGCGTTGCTGGTCGTGACGCTCCTCTGGGGCGGCCTGTTGCGCCCGCTGGGTGACGGCCTGTCGAGCGCGCGTGAACGCCATGCCGATGCGGTGATCCGGCTGGGCGAGGCGCAGGCCATCGCCGCCGAGCTGAACCAGCGTCGCCGCCGCCCCGCCGCCTTGTCGGGAACGCTGGCCGATACGGTGAGGGTCTCGGCGGAGCAGGCGGGCTTCACCCTGTCCGCGCTGACCGAGGACGGTCCCGGCCGGGTGCGCGCGCAGATCGCCTCGGCCCGGCCCGCTGCCCTGACCCCGTGGCTCGCCCGGCTGGAGCGCGGCGGCGTGCTGGTCGAGCAGGCGACGCTGACCGACAATGGCGACAAGACGGTGGGCGTTGCGCTCCTCCTGCGGGCGCGGGTGTCGTGATGCGGTTGCGGATGACCACGCGGCCCCCGGTGCTGTTCGCCGCCATGCTGGTCGTGGCGCTGATCGTCTTCCTGCCGATGCGGCTGGCGCTGGGCGCGACGGGCCTGGCCGATGAAGGCCTGAGCGCGCGGCGGGTCGGCGGCACCATCTGGGGCGGCAGCATGATCGAGGCGCGGTTCGGTGACGTAGCGCTGGGCGACCTGCGCGTGTCGCTGTCGCCGCTGGCGCTGCTGGTCGGTCGGGCCAAGCTGGCGTTCGAGGGGGCGGGCATGGATGGCCGCCCGATCGCCGGTTCGGCCTCGATCAGCCGCCATGCCATGGGCATCGACGGCGTGACCGCCAGCCTGCCCGCCGCGACACTGTTCGCGCCTTTGCCGGTCACCACGCTGGCGTTGGAGGACGTAACCGTCCGTTTCCGTGACGGGGTTTGCGAGGAAGCGGCGGGCCGGGTGCGTGCGACGGTGGTGGGGGAAGCGGGCGGCCTGCCCTTGCCCCCGACGATGATGGGCACCGCTCGGTGCGAGGCGGGCGCGCTGCTGCTGCCCATGGCGGGGCAGGGGGGCACGGAGGCAGTCAATCTGCGCATCCGCCCCGATGGCCGCTACACTGCCGACCTGGTGCTGACCCCCAGCGACCCGGCGGCGGCGGCCAAGCTGGAGCAGCTGGGCTTCGTTGCGGGGTCGGGCGGTGGGTACCGACTTTCGGCGCAGGGAAGATTCTGACGGACGCGCTTTTGACCGCTTGACGAAACCGGGTGATCCCGTTTAGGGGCGCAAGCCTTCGCGGCGACCGTAGTTCAATTGGTTAGAGCGCCGGCTTGTGATGCCGGAAGTTGCGGGTTCAAGTCCCGTCGGTCGCCCCATTTCTTCCGGCCATATCCTGGCCACGGCACCGGCCCCTTTCGCGCCCGTGTCCCCCCTAAATCCTCACCGATAGGGTGGCCGGGTCGAAAGTCTCGGTCTGGTTCCGCTTTTGTCGGACCGAAGGACGAGCATGACGAACTGGGGCTTTCCCGATTTCGACGCGCATGAAGGCGTGCACCTGTTCACCGATCCCGCTTCGGGTCTGCAGGCGGTCATCGCCGTGCACTCGACGCATCTCGGCCCGGCGGCGGGCGGCGCGCGCTTCTGGCACTATGCCACGCCCGCGCTGGCGATCACCGACGCGCTGCGCCTGTCGCGCGGCATGAGCTACAAGAACGCGATGGCGGGGCTGGCGCTGGGCGGCGGCAAGGGCGTGGTCCTGGCGGCGAAGCCCGGCGATGTCATCACGACGGCCCAGCTCGAAGCGTTCGGGCGCGCGGTCGAGTCGCTTGGCGGTCGCTACGTGACGGCCGAGGATGTCGGCATGTCCGAGGAGCGGATGAAGGTCATCGCGACCCAGACCCGCTACGTCTCCGGCCTGCCGGTGGCGAGCGGTGCGGCGGGCGGCGACCCCGGCCCGTACACCGCGCACGGCGTCTATTTGGGCGTGAAGGCCGCCGCCAAGCGCGGCCTGGGCGCGACCGACATGAAGGGCGTACGCGTCGCGATCCAGGGCGTCGGCTCGGTCGGCGGCGGCCTTGCCAAGCTGCTGGCCAAGGACGGCGCGGTGCTGACCATCGCCGACGTGAACCAGGCGCGCGCGGAAGCGATGGCGGCGGAACTGGGCGCCAGCGTCGCCCCGGCCGACGAGATTTTGTTCGCAGACGTCGATCTGGTCAGTCCCAACGCGCTGGGTGCGGTGCTGACCGCCGATTCGATCCAGCGGCTGAAGGCCAAGGTCGTCGCGGGCGGTGCCAACAACCAGCTGGCGACCCGCGAAGACGGTGCGCGCGTGGCGGAAGCGGGCATCCTCTATGCCCCCGATTACGTCATCAACGCGGGCGGCATCATCAATGTCGGCCTGGAATATCTGGGCCAGGGCGACGAGGCCGAGGTCATGGCGCGTATCGCCAAGATTCCCGAGCGTCTGGAACAGGTGTGGCAGCGCTCGGCCGAGACGGGCCATCCGGCCTCGGACGTCGCGGACGAAATCGCGCAAGGCCTGATCGGGCGCTAAGTGAGTCTCACGCCCCTCCCGCAGGCGGGAGGGGATGGGGGAGGGTAGGGAGTCTCACCGAGACCATCGCTCGTGGCCTAGCCCTCCCCAAACCCCTCCCGCCTGCGGGAGGGGCTTAAAAAGAAGGGAGGTGAGCGGCCCTGCCACTCACACCGATCGAAATTCCCGCACCGAAACCCGGTTGACGAACCGCACCTCCACGCCCATTTGCCAATCGGACCAAATCCATCCGATTGGAGACCATGCGCCTTTCCAGCCTAGCCGATTATGCGGTCGTGATGATGACCGCCGCCGCACGTGAAGGTGCCGGTGGGCGGAGCAACGCGACGCTGCTGGCCGGGCAGACGGGCGTTCCTTTGCCAACCGCGCAGAAGCTGGTCAGCCGTCTGGCGGGCGCAGGGCTCATCGAGAGCACGCGCGGCACCGGCGGTGGCATTCGCCTAGCACGCGACGCCGATACGATCAGCCTGGCCGATATCGTCGAGGCGGTGGACGGCCCGATCGCGCTGACCGCGTGCGTTGATGGCGCTGCGCATGACTGCGGCCTGGAAATGCAATGTCGTGTCCGGCCGCATTGGCATGTCGTCAATCAGGCGGTACGCGCCGCCTTTTCCGGGGTGACGCTTGCCACGCTCGCCGCCGATCCTGTTGAATCGCAAGTGATGGACGCGTCCCCGCGTCCGGGGGTATTCGCCTGATGGCCACGAAGAATGCAGAGGCGCTCGCCGCCGCCAACAAGAAATATGAGTGGGGCTTCGCCACCGAGATCGAGCAGGACTTCGCGCCCAAGGGGCTGAGCGAGGATACGGTCCGCTATATCTCGGCCAAGAAGGGCGAGCCGGAATGGATGCTCGACTGGCGGCTGAAGGCGTTTCGCCTGTGGCAGACGCTGGAGAGCCCGGACTGGGCCAAGCTCAATATCCCGCCGATCGACTATCAGGACGCGTATTATTACGCGGAGCCCAAGCAGAAGAAGACGATCGCGTCGCTGGACGAGCTCGACCCCGAGATTCGCCGCACCTACGAAAAGCTGGGCATCCCGATCGCCGAGCAGGAAGTGCTGGCGGGCGTCGAGGGCGCGCGCAAGGTCGCGGTCGACGCGGTGTTCGACAGCGTCTCGGTCGCGACCACCTTCCGCAAGGAACTGGAAGCAGCGGGCGTCATCTTCCGCTCGATCTCCGAGGCGATCAAGGAATATCCCGATCTGGTCCGCAAATGGCTGGGCAAGGTCGTGCCGCAGCGCGATAACTATTTCGCGACGCTCAACTCGGCGGTCTTCTCGGACGGCACCTTCGTCTACATTCCCGAGGGCGTCCGCTGCCCGATGGAGCTGTCGACCTATTTCCGCATCAACGCGGAGAATACCGGCCAGTTCGAGCGAACGCTGATCGTCGCGGACAAGGGGGCCTATGTCTCCTATCTCGAAGGCTGCACCGCGCCGATGCGCGACGAGAACCAGCTGCACGCGGCGGTCGTCGAGCTGGTCGCGCTGGACGATGCCGAGATCAAATATTCGACCGTCCAGAACTGGTATCCCGGCGACGAGAATGGTGTCGGCGGCATCTACAACTTCGTCACCAAGCGTGCGCTCTGCCAGGGCAAGAACAGCAAGGTGTCGTGGACCCAGGTCGAAACCGGATCGGCGGTGACGTGGAAATATCCGAGCTGCGTGTTGGCGGGCGACGGCTCGGTGGGCGAGTTCTACTCGGTCGCGGTGACGAACAACCGCCAGCAGGCGGATACCGGCACCAAGATGATCCATCTGGGCAAGAACACCCGCTCGACCATCGTGTCGAAGGGGATTTCGGCCGGGCGCTCGGACAATACCTATCGCGGCCTCGTTCGCGTGGCGGCGACCGCCGAAAATGTCCGCAACTTCACCCAGTGCGACAGCCTGTTGCTGGGCGACCAGTGCGGCGCGCACACCGTGCCCTATATCGAGGTGAAGAACCCCAGCGCGCAGATCGAGCATGAGGCGACGACCAGCAAGATCAGCGAGGACCAGCTCTTCTACGCGATGAGCCGTGGGTTGGATCAGGAAGCGGCGGTCGCGCTGATCGTCAACGGCTTTGCGCGCGAGGTGCTGCAGCAGCTCCCGATGGAGTTTGCGGTCGAGGCGCAGAAGCTGCTGGGGATTTCGTTGGAGGGTTCGGTCGGGTGATGCTGCTCGGCGGGCTTTTGGTGTCGGCGCAGGTCGGGCAGTCCATGCCCGCGCCGCCCGCTGGCGAGATCAGTGTGATCGGCACCAAGCTTCGCAAGTTGCAACTTGATCTGGAAGTTGACGGGAAGGACATGACCGCCTGTCGGATCAAGGTGTCGAGCGGTGACCCGTTTGTCGATGCTGCCGCCTGTTCCGCTGCTCGTGTCTGTGTTCCCAAACGTGCCGTCCTTCGGGCGGGATTAATGAACTGCATTAACGATGGTGTCGTCGCGGCGGTGGCCCGCGAGCGTGCCAAGGAAGAAAGCCGCAATGCTGAAAATTGAAAACCTCCACGCCGAGATTGACGGCAAGCCGATCCTCAAGGGCCTAACCCTCGAAGTGAACGCGGGCGAAGTCCATGCGATCATGGGTCCCAACGGCGCGGGCAAGTCGACGCTGGGCTATGTGCTGGGCGGCCGTCCGGGGTACGAAGTGACCGAAGGGTCGGTGACGTTCGACGGCGTCGACCTGCTCGAGCTGGAGCCGAACGAGCGCGCCGCCGCCGGCCTGTTCCTGGGCTTCCAGTACCCGGTCGAGATTCCTGGCGTGTCCAACGTTCAGTTCCTGCGCGAGAGCCTGAACGCGCAGCGCGGCCAGCGCGACGAAAAGCCGTTGTCGGGTGGCGAATTCCTAAAGCTCGCCCGTGCGCAGGCCGATGGGCTGGGGCTGAACCAGGACATGCTCAAGCGTCCGGTCAATGTCGGCTTCTCGGGCGGTGAGAAGAAGCGCAACGAAATGGTCCAGATGGGCATCCTGAACCCCAAGTTCGCGATCCTGGACGAGACCGACTCGGGCCTCGACATCGACGCGCTGCGCATCGTCGGCGACGGCATCAACCGGATCATGCGCGCGCCCGACAAGGCGGTGCTGCTGATTACGCATTATCAGCGGTTGCTCGACTATGTGCAGCCCGACCGGGTGCATGTGCTGGCCGATGGTCGCATCGTGCGCTCGGGTGGCCCCGAACTCGCGCTCGAACTGGAGCGGGAAGGCTATGCGGGCGTCGAGGGAGCGGCGGCGTGACCACCACGCTGGAGCTCCCCTCGACGCGCGAAGAGGCCTGGCGCTGGGCCGATATCGACGCGCTGCGCCGCGCGGCGGAGAGCGAGCGGGCGGTGCCGGTTGCGGGCGCGGATCGTTTCCTCGATCTGCCCGGCGCGCGGCTGCTGTTCGTCGACGGCTTGCTGGATGAAAGCGCTAGCAACCTCGGCCCGGTTCAGCTGACCCAGATCGACGCCAGCGACCATCCGCTGGGCAAGCAAGCGCTGGGGCGTGGCTGGTCGCTGCGGCTGGATCGCGATGCGGTCGCAGAGCCGGTGCAGATCGTCCATGTCGCCAGCGGGGCGGCCAATCACCTGCCCGCCGAGATCGTGCTGGCGGAGGATGCGGCGGCGCAGGTCTATGAGACCTATGTCGGGCGCGGCTGGACCAACCGGCTGACGCGGGTGAAGCTGGCGGCGTCGGCGCGGCTGATGCGTGGCGTTCGCTTGTTGCAGGACGACGGCTTCGTGTCGCTGCGTGAGGAAGCCGAGCTGGGCGAGGGCGCGAGCCTGACCGCGACCTTCCTGGCGGCGGGCACGATGGGCGCGCGGATCGACGGCGGGATCACCCAGACCGGCGACGGCGCCTATGCCGAGTTCGGCGGCGCGCTGCTGACCAAGGGTGAACTCCGCCAAGAATGCGCGGTGGCCCTGCGTCATGCCGCGCTGAACGGGCAGAGCCATCAGCTGTGGCGTGCGGTCGCCGCCGATCGCAGCCAGGCAAGCCTCGCCGCGCGGGTCGAGGTGGTGCGCGATGCGCAGAAGACCGATGGTGAGCAGTCCTTGCGCGGCCTGCTGCTCCAGCGGACGGCGACGGTGAACCTGAAGCCCGAGTTGGAAATCTTCGCCGACGACGTGAAGTGCGCGCATGGTGCGACCGTGGGCGAGCTGGATGCCAAGGCGCTGTTCTATATGCAGAGCCGTGGCATTCCGAAGCCTCGCGCCCAGGCGCTGCTGACCCGCGCCTTCGTAGCGGATGCGATCGATCGCATCGGTAACGAGGTGGTGCGCGAAGCCTTTGCGGCGGACGCGGACGCTTGGCTGGAGGCGGCGCTTTGACGACCGCCGCGCCTCTCGACCGGGTGGCGGATTTTCCGGCGATCCCGGACGGCTGGGCCTATCTGGATACCGCCGCGACCGCGCAGAAGCCGCAGGCCGTGATCGACGCGATCACCCGCGCCTACGACACGAGCTATGCCACCGTGCATCGCGGCGTCTATCAGCGCTCGGCCGACATGACAGTCGCGTATGAGAAGGCGCGCGAGGCGACGGCGCGGTTCATCGGGGCTGGCTCGGCGAACGAGATCGTCTTCACGCGCGGCGCGACCGAGGGGATCAATCTGGTCGCGCAGTGTTGGGCGGCGACCAACCTGAAGGCGGGCGACCGCATCCTGTTGTCGATGCTGGAGCACCATTCCAACATCGTACCGTGGCAGATGGTCGCCGAGCGGCTGGGCGTCGCGATCGACGTGTTGCCGCTGACGCACGATCATCGCATCGACCTGGAGGCGATGGAGCGGATGCTGACGCCCGCGCACAAGCTGGTGTCGCTGGGCCATGTGTCGAACGTGTTGGGCTCGGTCCTCGACGGTCGCCGTGCGGCCGATCTGGCGCACGGCGTCGGCGCAAAGATTCTGCTCGACGGGTGCCAGGCGGTGCCGCGCATCGTGGTGGACGTGAAGGCACTGGATTGCGACTTCTACGTCTTTTCCGGCCACAAGCTCTATGGCCCGACCGGGATCGGCGTGCTGTGGGGGCGGTCCGAACTGCTGGAGGCCATGCCCCCCTATCAGGGTGGTGGCTCGATGATCGACCGGGTGAGCTTCGAGAAGACCACCTATGCCCCGCCGCCAGGCCGGTTCGAGGCGGGGACGCCGCATATCGTCGGGGCGCTGGGGCTGCATGCCGCGATCGATTACGTGACGAGCATCGGCCTGGACGCGATCCATGCGCATGAGGCGGCGCTGGTCGCCCAGGCGCGCGAGGGGCTGTCGGCGATCAACTCGGTGCGACTGCTGGGGCCGGAGGACTCGGCGGGAATCGTCAGTTTCGCGATCGAGGGGGTTCATCCCCATGATATCGGCACCATATTGGACGAGAGCCGGGTGGCGATCCGCGCAGGCCATCACTGCGCCCAGCCGCTGATGGAGGCGCTCGGCCTGACCGCCACCGCGCGGGCAAGTTTCGGCGTGTATAACGGACCCGATGACGTCGCGGCGCTGGTGGATGGCGTCCGGCGGGTCACGAGGATTTTCGGATGAGCGATTACAAGATCGAGGAAGTGGACAGCGTCGCATCGCCGCCCAAGGCGCGCGTGCAGGACGTGGTCGAGGCCCCCGCAGAGCGTCAGCGCGATTACCTGTCGGGCTTCCTCTCGCAAAAGCCGACCGCCGACGATCCGACCCAGCCGGGCGGTGCGCTGTATGACGGCATCATCGATGCGCTGAAGGATATTTTCGACCCCGAAATCCCGGTCAACATCTATGACCTGGGGCTGATCTACGGCGTCGAAGTGACCGAGGGCGGCCATGCGGTCGTCACCATGACGCTGACCACGCCGCATTGCCCGGTCGCCGAGTCGATGCCGGGTGAGGTCGAACTGCGCGTCTCGGCGGTGCCGGGAATCGCGACCGCCGACGTCAATCTGGTCTGGGACCCGCCTTGGGACCCGCAGAAGATGTCGGATGACGCCAAGCTCGAACTGGGGATGCTCTGACCATGGCGACCACCTTGCGTGCCCGTCCCGCCGCGCTGAACCTGACGCCCTCCGCCGAAGCGCGGATTGCCGATCTGATGGCGCGCGCGCCGGAAGGGGCGATCGGCGTCAAGTTGTCGACGCCGCGCCGGGGATGTTCGGGGCTGGCCTATTCGGTCGATTATGTCACCGAGGCCAAGGCGTTCGACGAGAAGATCGACACGCCCGGCGGCACGCTGTTCGTGGATGGCGGGTCGATCCTGTACCTGATCGGTTCGACCATGGACTGGGTGGAGGACGACTTCACCGCCGGGTTCGTGTTCCAGAACCCCAACGCCAAAGGTGCGTGCGGGTGTGGGGAGAGCTTTACGGTTTGAGGAGAAGGTTCGGCGGCACTCAGGTCGAGCTGGCTTTCCCATAACCGTTCCCCGGCGAAGGCCGGGGCCCAGTTTCTATTCGGCAAAGATGGCGGGATGTCGCCGCGTGGGAGGCCAATGCCCTGCGCTGTCGAGAGTGTACCGCCACTGGGCCCCGGCCTTCGCCGGGGAACAGGTGGGGTCAGACCCGGTGTTCCAGCTTCAAACTCGCTCCGTCCCATTCCACGGATAAATCGCGATAATCCGCCACGGTCGCATGGGCCGTGTCCATCGCGCCCCGGTGGGTTTCGGTAATCACCACCACCGTCATGCCCGCCGCTTCCGCCGCTGCGATGCCAGCGGGGGCATCCTCGAACGCCAGGCAATCCTCGGGCGCTATACCCAGCCGCTTCGCGCCCAGCAGGAAACCATCGGGTGCGGGCTTGCTCCGTTCCGCATCTTCGGCCGTCACGAACACGCCCGGTAGCGGCAGGCCCGCCGCCTGCAACCGCACCTCCGCCAACCGTTTCGGGGCGGAGGTCACGATAGCCCAGCGATCGGCCGGCAATGCGGCGAGGAACTCCGCCGCGCCGCCGATCGGCACCACATCGTCGACATCCAGCATCTCCGCCTCGGTCAGCGCATGGGCTTCCGCGACCGGATCGACGCCGGGCAGATTTAGACGCCGGATCGTCTCGACCGACTGGACGCCGTGGATGGTCGGCAGGAACGTTGCAACGTCCAACCCCTGCCGCGTCGCCCAGGCGGTCCATGCGCGTTCGGCGGACGCGATGGAGCTGAGGATCGTCCCGTCCATGTCGAACAGGAAACCGCCAAAGGCGCGCGTCGGCAGGAGCGTGGTCATCGGCTGAGGGTCAGTTCGCCTGGAACACGCCGCAGGCGATGCGGCCGCCGCTATTGCCGCTGGGGTCGGTCTTCAGGTCGTCGGCCCCGGCATGGATGACGATCGCCGAGCCGTCCGCGTCGAGCAGCCCCGCCATGGTCGCACCCGGCAGCACGATGCCCAGCGTGCCGCGCCCGTCGCTGCCGACGGTCATGTTGGGCATGTCGCCTTCATGCGGCCCCTGCGGGTTCATGCTGCCGTGCTGGCGCTGGGTGGGGTTCCAATGGCCACCGGCGGTCGTGAAGTCGGGCGCGTCGCAGCGGCCGACGGTGTGGATATGCACGCCATGCATACCAGCAGGCACGTTCATCGCATCCAGGGTAATGCGCAGGCCGCCAGCGACCTCGGTCGCGGTAGCACGCCCCGCATCGGAGCCGGTGCCGGTACGCAGCATCGCGGTCGCGCTGGCGCCCCCGGGGGTAGGGGAGCCCGTTTCCATCTTGGTCTGTTCGCAGCCCGCAAGGCCCAGCGCGACGGTGCCGATGGTCAGCAGCGTGAGATATTTCATGATGGAAGCTCCCTGTTGAATGCGAACCTTATCGGCATGTCATCCGCCGGTTTCCAGCGGCCAACGCATCACCGGTTCATAGGATGCGCCGCCATGGCCCAGATGGCTTTGATAAAGGACCAGGTGCGCCATCGTGAAAGGCTCGCTCGACAGCCCGGCATGGACCGCGCGCCATCCTTCGATCTCCGGCGCATGGCCTGCCGATCCGGGCAGGCGAGCGAGTGTGATATGCGGCAGATACGCCCGCGACTCGGGTGCCAGACCGGCGCGGACGCACGCCTGATCGACCTTGCGATGGAGATGTGCCAGCGCATCGTGCGGGGTGACCCCGGCCCAGAGCGTATCGACCCGTCCCCTGCGATCGAAGGTGCCGACACCGCCAAGGCGCACCATGGGGGCGGGGGCATGAACCTGGCCCAGCGCGGCGGCGATGTCCTCGGCAACCGGGCGGTCGACCTCGCCGATGAAGCGCAGGGTCAGGTGCAGTTGCTCGTCATCCTGCCAGCGCGCCTGGGGTACGCCGTCCATCGCATCGGACAGCAGGTCCCGGATCGCGGGGGGCGGGCGGAGAGCGACGAACAGGCGGACCATGACAAAATATGTCTATCGCATTCTGTAACGCCCGCGGGAACCTCTTCCGCTTGAAAAGCGTCGCGGAGAGGGCGATATTTCGGGTAACCGGCATGTGGCCGGGCAAAGGAGCAATCATTCACCATGGCAAACTGGTCTGATCCACGGCCGAGCGCCGCGCCGTTCGGTACCACAGCCACCACGGGCTCGACCGCCTATGATGCGGGTCTGCGTTCGTACATGCTGTCCGTCTATAACTATATGACGTCGGGCGTGCTGCTGACGGGTATCGTCGCGCTGCTCTTCGCATGGGGTGGTCGTGACAGCATGGCCGCGCAGGTCTTCCTGCATGGCGGCGCGCTGAAATACGTCATCATGTTCGCGCCGCTGGGCTTCGTGTTCGCGCTCAGCATGGGCGTGACCCGCATGAAGACCTCGACGATGCAGCTGCTCTTCTGGGCGTTCGCAGTCGTCATGGGCCTGTCGCTGTCGACCATCTTCCTGGTCTATAGCGGCGGTTCGATCGCGGGTGCGTTCTTCGCCACTGCGGCGGGCTTCGCGGCACTGAGCCTCTATGGCTACACCACGAAGCGCGACCTGTCGGCGTTCGGCACCTTCCTGATCATCGGTCTGGTCGGCCTGATCGTCGCCAGCCTGATCAACGTCTTCCTGCAGTCGGGGACGATGGGCCTGGTCATCAGCTTCGTCGGCGTGCTGCTGTTCGCAGGTCTGACCGCCTATGATACGCAGCGGACCAAGTCGATGTATTACGAGGTGCGCGGCACGTCGATGCAGGACCGTGTGGTCATCATGTCGGCGCTGAGCCTGTATCTCGACTTCATCAACATGTTCATGTTCATCCTGCGTCTGACCGGCTCGAGCCGCGACTGATAAGGTACAGCAGGACAAGACCCTCAAGGGCTCGGCGGAGTGTCCGCCGGGCCCTTTCTCATGCACAAAAGGAATGCGGCCATGCGCCTGTCGATCGACGTGACGCTGGACTATGTCGTGAAGGACCCGGCCGATATCCTCCTCCAGATCGAGGCGGCGGCGACCCCCGACCAGCGGCTGGAGCATCAGTCGCTGACCATCTGGTCGGATCACCCCGTAACGGCCGTGGCGGGCGAGGAGGGCATCGGCCAGCGTTGCTGGGTCCGCGCCGATCATGGCCTGATCGCACGCTATGAGGCGATCGTGGCGATCGACCGGCCCATGGTGCGCCTGGAGGGACTGGGCGCGACCCCGGCACGGGGACTTGGCGGAGCGCTGATCCCCTATCTGCTGCCCAGCCGCTATTGCGAATCGGACCGGTTGGAGGGCTTTGTGCGTCGGCGGTTCGGCGGACTGTCGGGCGGCGCGATGGCCGCCGCGCTGGCCGACTGGGTCGGAACCCGGCTGATCTATCAGGCGGGCACGTCCAGCGGGATGACGACCGCGCTCGACACCTTCGGATCACGCAGCGGGGTGTGCCGCGATTATGCCCATCTGCTGGTCGCGCTGGCGCGGGCGGCGGAAATTCCGGCGCGATGCGTCGCCGCCTATGCGCCCGGTGTCGATCCACCCGATTTCCATGCGGTGGCTGAGCTGTGGCTGGAGGGCGGCTGGCATCTGGTCGATGCGACGGGCATGGCCCGCGCCGACGAGATCGCAAAGGTCTGTGTCGGCCGCGACGCCACCGACATCGCCTTCATGACCGTGTTCGGCGAAGCCCAGCTTTGCGATCAACGGGTTACCGTGAAGCGGCTCGACTGATCCAGGGCGGGAAAGGGGGCAGGAACGGTTGCGCGTCATGGCTCGTTGATCCGGTCCACTGATGATGGGGAAGTGACATGACCGACAGCATTGACGATCGCGCGCTGGACAGCGTTTCGGTCGCACCCGGCGGCGAGCAGGCCGAACAGGGCAATCGCCCCAACCCGCCCCAGCAGGATGCCGGGCAGGACTCCGACATCGCCGAGGGATTGGCGAAGAACCCCGAGGATGTCGACGCGCAACTCGACGAGAGCCTCGACGAGTCGATGGACGCCAGCGATCCGCCCTCCAACACCCAGCCGGGTCGTGACGGTCCGGCGGAATCCTCCGGTTATAGCGAAGACGATCGCTGAGAAGAGATTGGGGCGAGAGGGCGGAGCCGAGTGTGGTCCGCCTTCTCGTTCCCCGTGTATGATCTCGACCGGCCGAATTGCCGCAGCGGGCCGGACATGGCTGTTAAGCCATTGCGTGATCGCAACAAACATCGCGATTGTATCGTCTGTTACGGCTCTATCGAAAAAATCATTTCCTTGATAACGGCTCGTCGCAATCTATGTTGCGGCGCACTGCATTTCATGATCGTCTGGCTCGGCTCGTTCAGCACTGCGTTAACCAAATGCGCGCATGATGATCGGGTTAATTTCGATGGGCGGGGTGAAGGCATATGGGATCGAGGAGCAGGCCGGCCGAAGGCGCGATGACATTGGCCGAAATGAAGGAATTTGCGGGCTTCGCGGCGGCGACGCAGCGTTATATCCGCCGGTCGCTCGATATCGGGTTGGACCGCGAGGATGCGATGGCGCGCTGGTCGCGCGACGTGGTGGAGGCGGCCAGCATCCGCGCCCAGGCCCGGCTGTATCGCAACCTACCTGAGATCCGACATCTGATCCCGGTCGACAGCGGCCTGGAATCGCTGGAGCCGTTCATGGCGCCGTTCGTGACGATCGCGGCGTTCGATCTGGGGCAAGGGCGGCTGACCAGCTTCTCGGCCTTCCGCTTCCTCTATGAGCGGTTGATCGGCGCCGAGGTTCGGCCGTGGTTGCCGTCGGTGTTCTGCGCGGCGGCGGCGCTGCCGCACCTGCACCCGGAACTGCGCCGCAAGTTGCTTCAGTCGATCAGCGAGGCGGCGGCGACGGCCGCAGGCTGGTCGAGCCGCCAGCCTGCCTTCTTCCCGCATTGGGTCGAGAAGGTGGACACCAACGGCACCTCGCTCGCCAGCTGACGCTGGGCGGTGACGGCCCGGGGGGTGCCGTCACCGTTACCGACAGGCGCGCCAGCCCATCGCCCCGCGATGGGCTTGGTCGAGGTGGAAATGGTCAGCATGCGCGGGATTATAGTCGGGCGACAGGGTGGTCGCGAACAGCTCGCACGCCCCGTCACGGACCCGGCGTAGAAACTGCCCCGCCGGGCCCTGATCCTTCCAGTCGCGCACGACGCGAATCTGTCGTCCGTCGCTCAGCCGGAATGCGGCGATGTCGATGGCATTGGCGCGGGCGTGTTCGCTCCAGTCGCTAGTGCTGCGCCCGCTGATCCGGCGGCAATTATAGCTGCCCAGATGTTCGATCGCGACCACCTCCGCCCCCAGCAAGGCGCGGGCGGCGGGTTGGACGCTGTTCCATTCCCATAGCGCCAGCGAGGCGGCGACTGGGCAGGAAGTGCCCAATGAGGCGGGGCGATAGCCGATGCTCCGCGACGCGCCTGTGGTCAGGCGTACCACATCGTCATAGCCGCATTGCGCGCCATCCGACCGGGCGGGAAGCGCGGTGTAGCGAATGCCTGCGCGCTCCAGCAGGGCGGTGCATTGCGCCTTGTCCTGGGTGAGGGCGGTCAGCTTGCGGCCCGTGAACAGGCCCACCGGCTGGCCCAGGTCGAGGGGAGCCCAGGGCACATCCTGCGGCCGGTGCCGCGCCATGCCCCAGAGCAGCAGTGCCGCCATCGCCAGTCCGACGAGCACGATCAACAGGATCGTCCATCGCCGGAGCGCCCGCATCAGCCACGCTCCGCGCTGGCGACCGGCTGGGCGGTGACCGGATAGCCCAGATCGTCGGGGATGCAGAAACAGTCGACGCCGTCGCGATCGGCGCGGAAAGGCGTGATGCGTCGGATCGGCCAGGCGCGGGCATCGGCCACGGCGGTGGCGAAGTCGGCATACTGGGCCAACCGCTCCAATGTCCGCCGGGTGGGAAAGATGATGCGGATCGTACCGCGATCGGCCTGGGCCAGCGCTTCGGCCGCAGTCAGCCATTCGGCGCGCACCGTCTCGGCGCCGTCGATGACCGGCGTGGATTGGGCGCGGGGCAGGGTGGCAAGATAGAAGCGCGCATCGAAGCGGCGCACGGGCACATGCTCCGGGCACCAGCGTGCGAAAGGCGTCAGCGCGGCCAGATCGATCCGTAATTGCTCATCATCGAGCGCGCCCGCAAAGGACTGTCCGGCCGCCATCGCGGCGCGAAGCCGGGCGAGTGTCGTGGAGTCGGGATGCGGCGTCAGTCCGACTGCGAGGCCGACCTCCTCGATGGTCTCGCGGATCGCGGCGATGCGGGCGGCGGCGTCTTCCGGGTCGGGGGCGTCGGCTGGGACCAGCTCATGGTCGCCGGGATCGACCCGCCCGCCGGGAAACACCATGGCCCCGCCCAGAAACGCCAGGGCTGCGCCGCGCTCGACCATCAGGATTTCGGGTGGCGTGCCGGGCGTGGGGCCTTCGCGCATCAGGATCAGGGTGGCGGCGGGGATGGGATCGGGGATCATCGGCCAGTCAACGCGCTAGTCGTTCGGGCGGAACCAACAATCTGCGATGTCGCCAAATCTACCGTCAGGTAAGGCGGGGTGGTGGAGCTGAGGGGAATCGAACCCCTGACCTCTGCAGTGCGATTGCAGCGCTCTCCCATCTGAGCTACAGCCCCGCCCCGTGACCCGACCATGGTCGGGAGCGACGCCATTAGCCCGTGATTTCGGGCGACGCAACACCGCGTTGCCGCTGGCAGCCAAAATTTTTCGGTGGCTTTCGACCCCTGCGAGCGCTCCGTCCGTCGCGCGCGGTCCCGCGCCAACGGAACAATGTCTTGATCTTCCTCATTGAAACGCACGGAAGGCACGGCCCGCCGGACGAGCGGCGTCGGCCCCCGCAGGACCGAATTTCAGGAGGGTTTAGGATGGCTTACGACCGCTATTCCCGCGACGCCAATCGTGGCGACCGCGATTTCGACTATGGCCGGGACTACGGCTCCGGGCGGGACTATACCTATTCCAGCGCGCGGGATTACGAAGCTGCGGGCGCATTCGACGATGACCGTAACAACGACCATCGTCGCGGTTACGGCGCGCGGGATTATGGCCGACAGGGCTATGATCGCAGCGACAATTACGGTGCCTCGCGTCAGGATTTCGGTGGCCGCTATAATGAAGGTCGTTATGGCGAAGGCCGCTCGGGCACCTATGGCGCCTATCGCAGCGGCGGCGATTATGGCCGCGACAGCTATCGCGGTGGCGAGCGCGACTATGGTCGCGAAGGCTATCGCGGATCGTCGCCCTACGGCGACTCGTCGCGTGGCTATGGTTATACTGGCGACCGCTACGGCCGCGATGACCGTCAGGGTCGCGGCGATTATGGCCGGCCGCAGTCGGGCCGCGACTATGGTCGCCAGCCCCAGGGCTATGATTATGAGGATCGCGGCTTCTTCGCCCGCGCCGGGGACGAGGTCCGTTCGTGGTTCGGCGACGAGGAAGCGGAGCGCCGCCGCGAGGCCGATGCGCGCATGGACGAGCGTTATTATGCGCAGCAGGACCATGACTATAACCACTGGCGCTCGGGCCAGATCGCCGCGCTCGACCGCGATTATGACGAGTATCGCAGCGAGAACCGCACCAAGTTCCAGAACGAATTCGCGAACTGGCGCACCGAGCGCGAGGGCCAGCGCGGCCTTCTGCCCAAGGTGAAGGAACATCAGGAAGTCGTCGGTTCGGACGGCAGCCATGTCGGCACCGTTGACAAGGTGCGCGGTGACCGAATCCTGCTGACCAAGAACGACAAGGATGCTGGCGGCCAGCACCACTCGATCCCGTCGCGCTGGCTCAAGTCCGTCGAGGACAAGGTCACGCTGACCAAGACCGCCGAAGAGGCCAAGGCCCAGTGGCGGGATGAAGAGAATGCGCGCGCCATGTTCGGTGATCGCACCAACGAAAACGACCGCTATGGCCAGGCCAATCGCTATGGCCAGACTGGCGGTCACACGAGCGGTTACGGCCAGAGTGCGACCGGTACGACCAGCTCGACCCAGAACAGCACCGGCACCACCGCCACGACGACGGGCACCGGTACGACCTCGGACACCAACCGGGGTTATTGATCAAGAAAAACGTCACTGCTGAGTGACTTTTCTTGGAGGGCTCGGGTGGATTTCACCCGGGCCCTTTCCCATGTCCGCTCCCAAGCAATGAAAAGGATACGATGATGAAGGCTTGGACCCTGGCGGCCCGCCCCAAGGGCACGCCCGTCGATAGTGATTTCGCGCTGGTGGAGCGCGACCTCCCCGCCCTGAACGAGGGCGAGGTACGGGTCGCCAATCGCTGGCTGTCGGTCGACCCCTATATGCGCGGCCGGATGAACGACACGAAGAGCTATGTCCCGCCCTTCCAGCTCGGCGAGCCGATGCAGGGCGGCGCGATCGGCGAGGTGGTCGAAAGCCGCGCCGACGGTATCGCGGTCGGCACCCTGGTCAGCCACATGGCGGGCTGGCGCGACGAGGCGGTGCTTCCCGCCGCGCATGTCCAGCCGCTTCCCGATCTGGGTGTCGACCCCCAAGCCTTTCTGGGCCAGTTCGGCATGCCCGGTATGACGGCCTATTACGGTCTGCTGCAGGTAGCCGAAGCGAAGGCGGGCGATACGGTGTTCGTCTCGGCGGCGGCGGGCGCCGTTGGATCGACCGTGGTACAGATCGCCAAGGCCAAGGGCATGACGGTCATTGGCTCGGCCGGTGGCGCGGACAAGACGGCCTGGGTGCGCTCGCTCGGTGCCGATGCGGTCATCGATTATAAGTCGGGTCAGTCGGTCGTCGATGCGCTGGGCAAAGCGGCCCCGGATGGCATCGACGTCTATTTCGACAATGTCGGCGGCGATCATCTCGATGCGGCGCTGGCCCATGCCAAGCCGGGTGCGCGTTTCGCGATCTGCGGCATGATCGACGTCTATAACGACGCCAAGCCGACCAGCCTGAAATATCTCGCGCGCCTGATCGGCAATCGCGTGCGGATTCAGGGGTTCATCGTGGCGGACTTCAAGGGCCAGCAAGACTTCTATCGCGACATGGCCGCGATGCTGAAGGACGGCCAGCTCAAGCGCGAAGAGACGGTGTTCGAGGGGCTGGACCGGACGCCGGAAGCGTTCTTGGCGCTGTTCACCGGCGGCAACAAGGGCAAGATGCTGGTGAAGCTGTAAAGTAATTCCTCTCCCGCAGGCGAGTTTCAGGTCGGTCATGCCCCCGGCATGACCTAAACGATGCGGGGCATCGTTTACCTGAAACTGGGGTGGGGGAGGGTAGGGAGGCGGGCGATGGTCTCTGTGAGACTCCTGGCCCTCCCCCCGGCCCCCTCCCGCCTGCGGGAGGGGGAGTGTATGTGGGGCCGCTGAAACCTCTTCAGATCGCGCCCGAGAACGTGTCGCACTGGGCGGGGTCGCCCGTTTCCATGCCCCGGCGCAGCCAGCGCATCCGCTGTTCTGAGGTGCCATGGGTGAAGCTGTCGGGAACGACGGCCCCGCCGGCCTCGCGCTGGAGCGTGTCGTCGCCGATGGCGCGCGCGGCGGTCATGCCTTCCTCGACATCGCCGGGCTCCAGCCGGTTGCGGTTCTTCGCCGCCCATACGCCCGCATAGCAGTCCGCCTGCAACTCCAGCCGCACGGACAGGGCATTGCCCTCCGCCTTGCTGGCGGCGCGCTGCGCCTGGTTGACCTTGTCCGACGTGCCGAGCAGCGTCTGGATATGGTGGCCGAACTCATGCGCCACGACATAATAGCGGGCGAAATCGCCCTTCGCGCCGAAGCGGTTGGCCAGTTCGTCGAAGAACTTGGTGTCGAGATAGATTTTGCGGTCCGACGGGCAATAGAAGGGCCCCACCGCCGACGGCGCCTCGCCGCAACCCGTCTTGGCGGTATTGGCTACATAGAAACGCAAGCCCGGCGCCTGGAACCGCTCACCGCTATCGGCGAAGATCTTTTCCCAGGTGTTGTCGGCATTGCTGAATGCCTGGCAGGTTTCGCGGCGCTCGGGCGAGACTTCGCAGACCTGCCGCGCGCTTTCCTGGCCGGAGGAATCGGCCGAGCGGGTGACCGGCGCGTTACCGCCGCCACCACCGGTCAGCAGGCTGAGCGGGTTCAGGCCGACCACCGCCAGGATGATGAGGACGACGATGATGCCGCCGCATCCGAAACGGCTGCCGATCAGGGGGAGGAGGCCGAACAGCAACCCGCCGCCGCCGCCTCCGCCGAAGCCGCCGCCACCGGGCTGCGCCTCGCCGACATCGATGTCGTTGTCATAATCGTCGAGCCGCATCGCGCTATCACCCCTTTGTCATTCGGCCCGCCTATGCGGGTCCCTATCGCCCTGTTGAACCCGCAAAGCCTTCTGGCGGTTGCACGGGCGTGCATCTGACCGCATGGTGCGGTGCCAGAGCAAGGGAGAATGGCATGTTCCTGAAGGGCAAGACGGCGGTGATCTCGGGCTCCACCTCGGGCATCGGCCTGGCCTATGCCAAGGCGCTGGCGGCGGAGGGAGCGGCGATCGTCCTCAACGGTTTCGGCGACGCGGATGCCATCGAGGCGAACCGGGCCGCGCTGGAACAGGCGAGCGGGACGCATGCCCTCTACGACCCCGCCGACATGACGCAGCCGGAGCAGATCGCGGCCATGATCGATCGTGCAGCGGCGGAGACCGGCTCGGTCGATATCGTCATCAACAATGCCGGTATCCAGCATGTCGCGCCGATCACCGAGTTTCCGGTCGAGAAATGGGATGCGATCATCGCGATCAACCTGTCCTCGGCCTGGCACATGATGCGCGCCGCGATCCCGCATATGCGCAAGCAGGGCTGGGGCCGGATCATCACCACCGCCTCGGCGCACAGCCTGGTCGCCAGCCCCAACAAATCGGCCTATGTCGCGGCCAAGCACGGTGTGGTCGGCATCACCAAGACCGTGGCGCTGGAGGTGGCGACCGACGGCATCACCGCCAACTGCATCTCGCCCGGCTATGTTTGGACGCCCCTGGTCGAGAACCAGATCCCCGATACGATGAAGGCGCGGGGGCTGACCCGCGAGCAGGTGATCGACGACGTGCTGCTCAAGGCACAGCCCACCAAGGAGTTCGTGACCATCGAACAGGTTGCCGCGCTCGCCCTGTTCCTGTGCCGTGACGAGGCCAAGTCGATTACTGGCGCGAACCTGTCGGTCGATGGCGGCTGGACCGCGCAGTGACGATGCGCCGCCTGATCCTGGCTTCGGCCGTCGCGCTGATCGCGGTCGGCGCGGCGCAGGCCCAGCGCGCCGAGGAAGCGAGCGACTGGCGGCTGGCGGCGACGGAGGATGACCGGGTGCGCCTGCGCGGCTGGCGCAACGCCTGGATGAAGGGGCTGGCGCAGGCGCGCGCGGGTGGCGCGGCGGCGGAGATCGCGGCGCTGGGCAATCTGGCGGACCCCGATCATTCGATGGCGGGGCCCGAACTGCCCGATGGCGACTATCGCTGCCGTACGTTCAAGATGGGAACGCAGGGACGGGCGCAGCTGACCTATGTCGCCTATCCCTATTTCCGCTGCCGCGTATCGGAAGGGGGTGTCCGCCTGACCAAGATCGACGGGTCACAGCGGCTGACCGGGCGTATCTATCCCGACACCGACGCGCGCAGCATCTTCCTGGGCACGATGATCCTGGGCGATGAAGAACGGTCCTACGCTTATGGCCGCGACCGGGCCCGCGATATGGCGGGCGTGGTCGAGCGGATCGACGCGCGTCGCTGGCGGATCGCCTTCCCGTTCCCGGCTTATGAGTCGGTGGTCGACATACTCGAACTGGTGCCCGTCGCCGCGCCCTGAGCGGGAATGCGATTGTCGTTCGCCGGGGCGGCGGGTAGCGGCGGCAGCGAGGCGAGATAGGCTTTGCCGCCTTTGCCGATTACCGTCACCCGATCCGCATTCGCCTGCGCCACCGCCTTCAGATAGGAGCGCGGCTTCTTCATCAGATCGGGATGGTCCAGCCCGACCAACCCCAGCCGCCGCGCCGCTTCCTGCACGAAATGGACGCAGTTGCGCTGGTTGAGATTGTAATGCGCGTCGCCCGTCTTCTCGTCCCACCCTGCGACCAGCGCCAGGATGTCGGCATATTGCGCGTCGGTCATCACATAGGAAAACTGCGCGTCGCTGGTCGAGATGTAGAAGGGCTTGGAGATATCCAGCCGCCCCTTGACCGTGCCCATCAGCAGCGCGGGCGACACCGACTTGGCGGTGAAGCCGTAATTGGCATCGACCGGCGCGCCCGTGGCATCGACCGTGCCGCGTAAGGTGAAGAAGGCATGCGGAAAGCTGTTGCCCAGCTCATGGCTCCAGAAGGTGATCGTGACCGCGGCCTGGGCGGGCAGGGCGCAGGCCATCGTCAGGAACAGGGCCGTGGCGATTCGCAGAAGCTTCGTCATGACCGTCCTCATAACCCATGTTGGGGCGATGCCGCAGCCGCATTTTCATGCTTCTCCGGGCGGATATAGATGGACGACAGGCTGGGCACGGCGACGCGAAGATCGTCCTCCAGCATCTCGATCATCGTCTCGGCCGCGCCCATCGGCAGGCTGTCGACGAAATCGGCGCTGATTGCGGCAAAGATGCTGTCGGGGGCGGTGTGGATGGTGCGGACATGGTTGACTCGCGTGATCCAGGGGCGCGCGGCGACAATGCCACGAATGGTCTCGACCACGTCCGGGTCTGCGCGCTCACCAATCAGCAGCCCCTTGGACTCGCGCGCCAAGAGGATCGCGACCAGCCCGAGTACGATACCGATCAGGATCGAGGCCACCCCATCGATGCGCGGATCATTCAGCGTGTGCGACAACCACACGCCCAGCGCCGCGATGACCAGCCCGGCGAGCGCCGCCGAATCCTCGAACAGCACGATGAAACCGGGCGGGTCCTTCGATTCATGGATCGCGCGCCACCAGCCACTATCGCTCTTGGTCCGCGAGAACTCACGCACCGCGATCGTCCAACTCGCCCCCTCCAGCGCGAAGGCGATGGCGAGCACGATGTAATTGACCGTCGGATCGCGGAGTGGTTCGGGCGTCTGGATATGCAGCCAGCCCTCGTAGATCGAGATGCCGGAGCCCAGCGCGAATATCATGATGGCGACGACGAACGCCCAGAAATACAACTCACGCCCATAGCCGAAGGGGTGGATGGCGTCCGGCCCCCGTTTGGCGCGCTTCTGGCCATAGAGCAGCAGGACCTGGTTGCCGCTGTCGACGACCGAGTGCACACCCTCGGTCAGCATCGAGGACGATCCGGTAATCCCGGCCGCGATGAATTTGGCGATGCCGATGCCCAGATTGGCGGCCAGCGCGCCGTACAGGACGATATTCTCGCGGATGCGCGCGGTCAGGCCGGTGTCTGGCATGGCGGGTACAGCGTGCGATCACGGCGGTTGTTCCGCTGGAAAAACAAACCCCGCCGATACGGATCGGCGGGG
>NZ_BCTY01000050.1 GCF_001591005.1 Sphingomonas sanguinis NBRC 13937 | reverse complement strand
TCGGGACGGTGTCGGAGCCGTCCGGTTGTGACACTGCCCCCCGCCTTCGCTTTTCCGCGGGTTTATAGGTGTCATAACCCTGCATCGAAGCGCGTCAGACGCCGAACTGAATCACTTGGGATCAGCAGCAGGTGCAGAAGTCGTTCCGGCACCTTTCGCTCTGTCCAGGGCCGTCACCCGCTTGACCTGCGCGATGCTGCATCCGGCAAGCTCCGCGGTTTTCGCGATGCTCATGCCCGCCTCGCGCAGACCTACGATGCGTCGATGGTGGGCGAGATCCGGCTTGCGGCCGGTGTAACGCCCCGCCCTCTTCGCAACTTCGATGCCCTCGCGCTGCCGCTCGCGCCGGGTCTCATAGTCATCCCGAGCCGTCTGCAGCGCGACGCGCAACAGCATGTCCTGCACCGCCTCGAGCACGATTCGCGCCACGCCGGCGCTGTCGGCTACTAAGTCAGACAGGTCCACGATGCCCGGCACCGCCAACTGCGCCCCTCTGCCCCGGATCGTCTCCACCAGAAGCTCTGCCTCCGGCAGAGGCAGGCGGCTGATGCGGTCGATCTTCTCGGCCACCACCACCTCGCCCGGCTGCAGGTCCGCCACCATGCGCAGCAGCTCGGATCGGTCGGGCCGCGCGCCTGATGCCTTTTCCCGGTAGACCGCCGCAATGTAGAAGCCTGCCGCCCGCGCGCCCGCCACGATGCTCTCCTGACGTGTCAGGTCCTGCTCGTCCGTGCTCACACGCAGGTAAACCCGCGCCGCCTTCATCTCGATGCCTGCCATTTGCTCGTCACTTCAGCCCGGCCTTCTTGGGTATACCCTTGTGAGCCAGTCACGCAGCAGTCGGCTCAGATCGGCAACTACCGGTCCTACGTAGCCTAGCTAAGCGAGCCGGGTCTAAGTAGCTGCTCCATCATCGATGAACGCTATATTGGTGATCGGCCGTGCATCGATCCCTGCCTCCACGCTGGTGTCCGACTTTGCTCTCCGGTATAAGGCCGTTGGGCGGGTAAGAGCAGCGGGTTTGGTGCAGATGGAAGCACAGAGGGTCAAGATCGTGGACGGTGGTAAGCTCGTGATCCCGGCGGCAATGCGCCGTGAGCTCGGGATCACCACGGGTGACACCGTTCTCGTCGATGTGGACGATGGCGAGCTGCGGGTACGTTCCGTACCTAAGGCACTTGAGCGTGCTCGCGCGATCCTGCGTAGGTATGTGCCCGAAGGCGTCGGTTTGGCTGGCGAGCTGATCGCGGAGCGTCGGCGTGAGGCGGAGCGTGAGTAGCAAAGTCGTACTCGACGCCTCCGCCCTGCTCTGCCTTCTGAATGATGAACCCGGGGCGGATCGGGTAGTCGATGTCCTGACTCGCAGCATCATTGGAACAACCAACCTCGCAGAGGTCATTTCCAAGCTACGGGTCCGAGGACTGCCACTTGACGACGTGCGTGAGGCGCTTGGCGGGCTGCACCTCGATGTCCGGCCGCTTACTCCTGCCCAGGCGCTCATAGTAGGCGACCTTCGGCCAGCGACGATGGCGCTCGGCCTGTCCCTCGGCGAGCGGGCATGTCTTGCCTTGGCGATCGACTTGCAAGCTGAGATGTTTACGACAGACGGACCTCTGGCGAGCGCGGACGTTGGCATTACCATCACCAACGTGCGACCGCGGACGGTGTAGTCGCAAGTTCGTGCTTTTGGGTACGGTATGCTCAACCTACTGGGTCAGCAGACGCGTTCGCTATGGCGCAAGGACAGGCTCGCCGCGATCGCTGCCTGAGATATAAGCGGCCGATCCGTTGGGGAGACAGGACCATTGCCGGCGCTCACGCCTAACATCGAGAACCGCGTCCGAAAGCTACCCAAGCCCTCGAACGCTACGCAGAGCCTGCAGCCGCTATTTGAGGCCGTGAGCAATGCCATGTTCGCGATCGAGGATGAGTTTGACGATCGCGTGTCCGAAGGACGCATCGACATATCCGTTTCGCATCTAAGCGACCCGGCGAAGATCACCATTGAGGTCGCTGATGACGGGATCGGGCTCGATCAGGAGCGGTACGGAGCATTCTGTACCATCGATACAGATTTTAAGCGGAGCAAAGGCGGCAAGGGCGTGGGGCGCCTGTTCTGGTTAGACGCCTTCGACGGGATCACTATCGAAAGTGGGTATCGCGACGCCACAGAGTTCAAGCGGCGGTCGTTCGAGTTCGTCCTCAATAATGCCGAGCAAGTTGTGCCGACGTACGAAGATAAGCCGGACTCGGCCGGGCACCACGGCACAAGGGTGCAGTTCCGCGGTCTCCGTACGAGAGAGTATGCTGACCCCTTCCCCAAACGAGCCGACACCTTCATGCGCTACTTCAGCGCGCACTTCATTGCGGACTTTTTGCTAGGTGGTGGTCCGACGATCCTCGTCGATGTGGACGGTGAGGTGACAGAATACCCGAAAGCGGTTTCTGACCTCGTCGTTGGCGAGCCGATGCAGGCAACGATCTTGAGCGACGAGTTCGGCGAGCTCCAAATCACCGGCTTCTTTTGCAAGCCTGAGGCGAGCACGGGTTTGGAGGGCCTTCATCAGCTGCACCTTCTGGCCAATGGACGTACCGTCGAGAGCCGAAAGGTTGACAACTTGCTTGGCGTCGAGCGTCTGGAGCGTGATGGCGAACAGGACCTCGCCTTCCATGGCTGCGTTTCGGGCGAGTACCTCGATCTACGGGTCAATGAGGGGCGAACAGCCTTCAACCTTACGGAGCGAACGCTCAAGCAGATCAGCCGGCAATGTATGGATGCCGTTCGATCGCAGATGATCCCAGACCAGGTGCGGCGCTACTTCGAAACGCGGAGGGAGCGGTACGAGTCCTTCGTCGAACGCTACCCCACTTACGGTTTTGACGATGACGATACACAGCTCGGCCGAGTGCCGCTTCATGCGGCGACGCCAGAGGAGTTCGCTTCTTTTCTCGTTAAGTTTCAGATCCGGCGGGACGAGGAGCGACAGGATGCGCTGCAAAGGCTCATTGATGTGCTTGACGCCGGAACCGTCCCCTTCAGTTTCGGCCAGACCGTCTCGGATGCAGCTCGCGAAATTCAGGCTTCGGAGCAGCTAGCCCTCGCGCAGCACGTCGTGCGCCGCAAGCTTGCTCTGGAGCTACTCGAAAAGCTCATCACTAGGATCAGAAGTCGCGATGGCAGTGCCGACGACTATCACCTGGAACGGACCCTTCACTCCTTCATTTGCCCGATGAACGTTCGTGGCGATGACGTGACTGAGCTGAAGAGCCGGGCGCACGAGCTCTGGATCGTCGATGAGCGGCTCGCCTTCACGCGCGCGTTCTCCTCTGACAAGCGCCTTGATGAAGTACTGGTTGAAGGCGGTACGGCCGATCGGCCAGATCTATTCCTATGGGACTTGGCTTACGGTCTGAGCTCCACTGATCCTGACCAGCCCGATGCGGTTGACCTATCGGAGCCGCTTCGCCGGGTTATGGTGGTCGAATTCAAGAAACCCGGTCGGCGAAACTATAGCGGTGCCAAGGACCAGATAGAGCAACAGATCACAAGGTATTTAGCCCAAATGCAGGGCGGAGAAATTGAGTCGTTCGGACGCTCACGCGTCAGGATAGCCAAGGATTGCATCTTCTATTGTTATGTTGTTGCTGACATTGTGGGGGACTTGACACAGCAGCTATCGAGTTGGGACACGACTGCGAACGGCCAAGGTCGCATTAGGCCTCTGCGCGGCGCTTATAGTGGGCAGATAGAGGTCATTCAGTGGCAGGACTTAGTCAATGACGCTTGGATGCGGAACCGGTCGACACTGCACGCTGCTGGGCTGAGCCGAAAGAGACTGATGCCTATGAGCTCAGTATCTGCAAAGCCAGGGTCGGTTGATGACGATGATTTCGGTGATTGAGCGGAGGTCGAGGGCTGGCCTGCCGTCGTGTGCTCGATTGCGCCGAGCATCAGCAGATACGACCTAGGTAACCTGCTAGCGCAACCTGCATAGATCCAGCTGCGCGTTAGCCGCGGAACATCCACTCTTTCAGGTTCAAGTCTGCCCTTAAAGGTGCACGCTCCAGAGCGCGACGTCGTCCACTGATTCGGGAAAACCTACAGCTTCGGGTACGGTCGCGGCCATGACGAGTGTGGTAGTTTGGCGGCGGCGCGAGCTGATGGATCGAGGAAGCTTGATTGAAGCATGGGAGGGCGAGCCGCCGGAGTTTCCGGTCGAGCCGTGGATCCACGAGGGCGACATCTGGCTGGCCGCCGATAGCCGGATCAGCATGCCGACCGAGCATGGCCGCATCCCGACGACCGACGCCGCGATGAAGATTCTCCCGATCACGCTGCGGTTCTTCCAGGAGCACGAGGATGGCGGTCCCGGCATGACGCCAACCTACCACTCCGAAATCGCCTTCGCCTGGGCTGGTGACACTCAACCAGCGAGCGCGACGTATCAGCTGGCGACCTCGTATCTGAAGGCGATGCACGGCCCTGCGTTCGAGAAATTTCCGACGATCAGCGACATTGCCGACATGATCGGCCGTATCGGCGCGCGCTACGCCGGCGAAACGGAGCGGCGCTTCGAGGCATTCGTGGTTGGTCAAACCCCGCACCGCACGGGCAACCCGCCGGTGCAGGTCTTCAAATTCGGATGTGATGAGGCCGGACGCCTCTATGGTCCGCGCGAGATTGACCTTTCTCAGCCGGGGAGCTTCCATCTTCTGGGAAGTCATAAACCGGAGATCAGTGCGGCCATCGACGGGGGTTTTGGCGGCAGCATCGAGTATGTGCCGGCGCGGGCGATCAAGGCGGTGATCGCGGCGGACGCAGGAAGCGATATCGGCGGCTCGATCGCCTTGGCGCGTGTAAGTGGCGGTAGCGTCGAGCTTTATCCCGGTTGGCGCGATCCGGACGATGGTCTCCCCCGCCCCTACGCCGACGAAGCGATTGCCCGCATCGGCGAATGGCGGGCTGGCGGGATCTTCGGCTGATGACGATAGACGACGATGAGCCGATAGCCGACGATCACTCGCAGCTAGATGATCGCCAGAGCCTGGTGAATGTCGCACAGGCGAACCTGCCGCTCGCCGGGCTTGGCATCGATGACCAGGAGCGGATCGCCCGCTACATGGAGCGTGCGTCGTCGTCGGCGACGCTACGTGCGTACCGGTCAGACTGGGCGATTTTCGAACAATGGTGCGCGGCGCGAGCGCTGGTCACCCTTCCAGCGACGCCAGTCACCGTTGCGGCCTTCCTGACCGATCTCGCCGATCAGGGCCGCGCGCGCTCGACCATCGGCCGACGGCTCGCCGCGATCATCTTCGCCCACCGCGCGGCGGGGCACCCGCCGCCGACCGATCAGGTGAACGCCAACATCTTGGAGCGCGCGATGCGCGGCGTGCGTGCCGATAAGCGCGACCAGCCGGTCGCGAAGAAACGCGCTGCTGACGGCGATATCCTGCGTGACATGCTGCGCGCAATCGATGGCGACAGCGTCCGCAGCTTGCGCGACAGGGCACTGCTCGCAGTTGGCATGGGCGGGGCGTTCCGCCGCTCCGAGCTGGTGGCGATCCGTTTTTCGCAGGTGACCGAGCTGGCCGAGGGTCTGCGCATCCATGTGCCGCATGCCAAGGGCGACCAGCTTGGACGGGGCGCCGACGTGGTCATTCCCGATCGCCGGCGTATCGCACCAGTCGCCTTATATAAAGCCTGGATATCGGCGGCGCCGATCACGGATGGCTTCCTGTTCCGGAAATTGACCCCACAAGGGCGCCTGACCGAAAAGCCGATGAGCGATCGCGGCGTCGCACTGGTGGTCAAAGCGCGCGCGGCCGCCGCGGGCTACGACCCCGAACTGTTCTCAGGCCATTCGCTGCGCGCTGGGTTCCTCACCGAGGCGGGACGCCAAGGCGCGAACCTTTTCAAGATGAAGGACCACAGCCGCCACCGGTCGATCGAGACGGTCAGCGGCTATGTCCGCGATCACGAAGCGTTTCGCGACCACGCCGGCGACAAGTTCCTCTGAAGATCGCGCAACGTGGCGATCCGAGATCCGATCCGGTTTGAGGGCACGCTCTGCGTCCGTCCAGTCAGGGCGGGTCGCTCGGCCGCCGCTGCGCTTTAAGATAATCGACCGGACGTCTTTGTCTGGTACCCGTTTATCTCGCTTAATCGGTTTACGGGTTAATCGGGTTACTTGCGTCCTTATTCAGACCGGACACCTCTGCCTCGTCCGAGGAGATGCATCTGTCTCCTCCCGACCAGGCAGAGGTGTCCGGTCGGTCAGTCTTGTCTTCGGCCTATCAAGCGCTCATCTGCGAGCCTACGGAGACATCGGATGAGTGACAAGATCGAAAGCGAAGATGGCCAGCTGGAAGCGGCATCCGCGGCGAAAGCGCCTCGAAAGTCGGGTGCGGCCGCCAATAAATGGGGCGCAAAGGTGATCGCGCTCGGGTTCTGCATGTTGCCTTCGCTGCTGCTTCGCGCGCAGCGACGTCTCGGGCTCAACCCGACCCAGCTTGCCGTTTTGATCCAGCTCGCCGATTTCTGGTGGGATGCCGGCCGTAAGCCCTTTCCGAAGAAGGCCGATCTTGCACTGCGCCTCAACCTCAGCGAGCGCCAGGTGCAGCGCTACATCGCGGAACTGGAGGAGGCGGGCTTCGTGCGCCGGATCGAACGCCGTGCGTCGCACCGTGGCAAGATCTCGAACGAATATGATCTTCAGGGACTGGTCGACAAGCTGGCCGAGATCGAGCCGGACTTCCGTGAGGCAGCCGAAGAAGCGCGTGCCAAGCGGCAGGCCGTCGCCCGCCCTGGCATGCGGCGCCGCCGACCAGCGGCGGCTCCGGCGGATGCGGAGGCCTGAGTGACGAAGGGCCTGAACAAGAAGGTGCTGTGCTTCATCGACGAGTCCGGGACCGCCGGCAGCGGCCCCTTTCAGCTCGGCGCGCTTTTCGTCCTCGCTCGGGAAGCCGGGCGTCTCGACAAGGCGTTCAGCGACCTGCTGCCGGCGGATGCAAACGAGGTCCATGCCGTGAAAATGGCGAACGGCTATCTTCAAGGACTGCTCGATCGCCTGCGTGCTGGCGCCGACCTCGATCGGGTGGTGATGATCAACCAACATTTTCAGGGGCGGCAGGGGGCCCCGCCGGTCGTCTATGCACAAGCGGTCGTCGAGACGGTGAAGATCGGCATGAAGCGGTTTCGTTCAGTGCTCGGGCGCGACAGCGTCGGCAACGTCGATGTCATCACCGACGTCAATCAGCATAACGATCACCCTGATTTTGATGCCGAGATGGAGCGGGCGCGCAAGGACGACGGTCGCTTCAGAGGCGTCAATCGGGTCGTCCGCCTTGATTCCGGGGCCTCCCGGCTGCTTCAGCTTGCCGATGTCGTGGCCTATGCGCGGCGCTGGATCGTGGATGGTGAGATGAACGCGCAGGGCTTGCGTGAAAAGTACGGGATCGATCTGCTCTGATACGAAAAGAGCCGCCCCGAAGGGCGGCTCAGAAACGTGTCAGGGAGAATGGTGGCCGGCAACCAGGGTTTGAGACCCTGGGTAGCCACAGCGCTCATCCAACACGGGGCCGGAATAAGTCGCTTTGCAGGTCTCCCTGCCCGCTCCATGTACGCGCTCGCCATGCCGGATACAAGTACCAGTGGTCACGCGTGTCCCGTACGGGAGCCGGCGACAACCTGTACCGGGTAGTCGTTAACGCCTTGTACTTGGAAGGCGGCGCCGCTTCTCCTCCCTTGCTGCCAGATCGGCCTGACCGCGGGTACGGCGACGCTAGGCAAAGCCGACGGCCTGTACCGCACTGCGACCGTGACAACCACCCGATCTCAAGGGAGCCAATCTGCCCGCCGCTACGTCCGCCTGTTTGCTGAATGACAGTTTCGCGGGATCGGTTCGCTACCGTTCGTTTCCCGCGGGCCGGCTGTTCTGCTGGAACGACGCGTCCCAACATGGATTACGGAACTTCTGGCGGCGAATCGCTCCATCCTGCAGGGTCGACACATGGAAATATCACCCGCTGGATACGACAAGACAGATGCCAGCGAAACCGCCACGGATAGCCCCGCGCGCTCTGACCGACCATCGCCTGTCGACCAATTGAGCGAACGGCAGCTCTCCTACCTCCGTCTCGTTTACCAGCATCGAAGTTCGAAGGAGATCGCGATGTTAACCGGGGCAAGTCCCCGCGCTGTCGATAAGCAATTGTTGAAGGCTAACAATTTGCTGGGCACCACGAGCCGGATCGACGCCGCCCGGATCGTCGCGGAGCACGATGCAGGGGTAGAGGCTTTGCCCCCTGCAATCGTCCTACCTAGCGATGAGCACGTCTTTCCTCTCCCACCGCCGTTGCCGACCGCAGGGGCGGCAGCGAACATGCTCACCTGGAAGCAGGCGGCGATCTGGAGTGCGATCATTGCGATCCTCACTCCAATCGGCCTGACCGTCGCGGGTATGGTGATGCTGACGCTGACGTTCCTGCTCGGCCTCAAGGTACGGTAGCGGCGCTGCGGCGCCCAAGGAGACGTAATGCAGGCACTCGAGAATACTGGTCGCATCGTGGCGGATGAACTTCGCAAGGCGGAGCGATCGATCAACCTGGCGGCGCGCGACACCGCCCAGTTCCTCTTGACGACGCTCGATGCGACGGAGGTTCATCGGCTCTCGCCGGCGATGGCGCAGCGAACCGTCAAAGCGACGGTAGCTGCGCTCGCTGCTCTGGTCGAAGGTCAGGATCAGATGGCGATGCGGGCTCACCCCTTCACGGAGCGGGTCGGCCGTCATCTCGGCCTGAACGAGACGAGCTGGGGAGAAAATCTCCCAAAGCCGCCGATGAACGCCGAAATCGAATCACCGGTCGAAGTGGCCACTGCCTGAAGCGAACCCGCGTATGAAAGTGGAAGTTCTACTCGCCTTACTGTTCAATGCGATAATGGCAGTGGTTCTTCTGTTCGCTCTCGTACGCGGCGGGAGGCCTGAGCGACTGGGTGTTTTAATAAACTTGGCGGGCTTCGCTCTCACGACCGGTCTGCGCGTTTATTCTACCAAGGTCGCTTGGGATCCCGGGCACTTTCCAACGTTGGTTGTGGACCTGGGAGTCGCCTGCGGCTTCTTTTGGTTAGGTGTGACGACTATCCGTTTCTGGCCGATCTGGGCAGCCGGCTTCGCGCTGGGCGGCCTGTTTATGAGCCTGTGCGGAGCGTTACTGCCCGGCATTCCACTCTTCGCCTATCACACAGGTCTCGGTATCTACGCCTATCTCGCGCTTGGCGCGCTTGCGCTGGGAACGATGCGATTGCCGCGTGATGCTGCGCCCTATCTGAAAAATGGATCGCGACGATCATGGCTTCAGCATCAGCGGGCGACGAACTGATCGACGTCATCGTCCGTCTTCCGCGTAAGGCCGTCGAGGAAAGCCTGCTATCTGCCGCCGCTGCCGGGGGCACGATCGCGGACCTGCGCCTTGGCGAAGCTAAGGCGATTTTGGCCGGGCGCCGTCGACGCACCCGCTGCTTTTCCGGGGCGCGCTTCCTCGATCCCAGCTGGGATATGATCCTTGAGCTCTATGTAGCGCAGGGCGAGCACCGTGACATCGCGGTGTCGCAACTCTGCTCCCTCAGCGGGGCGTCAATGACCACTGCGCTCAGGCATATCGAGCAGCTTGAAGCGGTCGGCTATATAGAGCGCATCCCCGACCCGGCAGATCGGCGCCGAGCGAACGTGTCGATGCTTCCACGGCTGAGGAATGCCGCAGAGGAGTGGCTCGATCTCCAGATCGCATCGTCCCGCGCGACCGGATAGCCGGCGATGAGAGACGCGTTAGTGAGCCACTTAGGAGACCCTATGGCGCTTGCAGCAGTAGCAGGAACGCGCGACCTGCCCGAGCAACGACTGTGAACTGCGGCGCCAACCTGTTACAGCGGCTCGTATGAATCTGCGCGAACTCCATGTCGAAACGACCCTCCGCGTGGCTCCCAGCATCGGGCGCGCGGTCGGTCCGCAAAAACACGAACTTCACTCCGATAGTGCGCTGTTCCGAGCGTTTTCCCTCGGTGGCACTCCCGCCCTTCGTGTTTTCGCGGACCTTCGCGAGCGGGCTTTCGTGCTTTTGCGGACCCGGGATTGGGCGGCATGACGGGCACCTCTCCCACGCAGGGCGACCTCTTCGTCCTCGACAGTCCGCTCCTCACCGAGGTTCGCGGTGAGCACTCACTCATGGCCTATCCCTTCTTTTCGCTGTCGAAGACTGCGCTGAAGCGCTCCTTAGTCTATAAGACTGACAGTGTTTCCATAGAGATCGGCCCTGGTCCCAGCGGTGTTGCCACAATCTATGACAAGGAGATCCTACTGTATATCGCGAGCTTGCTTGTCTCGAAGATGGATGCAGGCGAGCGCGTGGCCCAGGAGTTCTACTTTACGGCCCACGACCTCTTCCGAGTGACGGGGGTCAGCGGTTCTGCACGCTCCTATACACGCCTCTCTGATGCGTTAGGACGGCTTCAGGGTACGCAGATCAAGACGAACATCGAAGCCGGTGGCGAAGGCCAGACGGGCTTCTTCTCGTGGCTGTCCGAGGCGCAACTCCAATATACGAAGACACGGACCGGTGAACCACGTCTCAAGGGCGTGAAAGTCCGCCTTTGTGACTGGCTATACCGTGCGATCCTGCGCGATCGCCGGGTCCTCGAATATTCGCCGGACTATTTCCAGCTCGGTCCAGTCGAACGACGACTTTACGAAGTCGCGCGCTCCACCTGTATCGATGGTCCCGTGCAGATCGGATTGAACGATTTGCGCCTTCAGCTTGGCTATCAGAACACGCTGAAGCATTTTCGCCACGTTCTGCGTGGCATCGCGGACCTGGACTCGATTCCTGACTACCGGGTTTTGCTCAACGAAGCAGATGCTCCTGCAGTGGACGCCCCGAAACGCAGGGTCGCGGCCCCTTCCCTGGTCACGTTGACGCCGAAAAAGGCCCTTCTGTCGGCCGAGCAGACGACCAGCGACGCGATTCGCGACTGATTCGCGGACCGGTCCGCGAGAACCCAAACGAGCGTCCCTCAAAGCACGAACTTTCGTCCGTCAAAGCACGAAGTAGCGTCCTCCAAAACACGAATGGACGTCCGTCAAAGCACGAACGGACTCCGCGTCGGTCCGTCAAAGCACGAACTTTTTCTCGCTTCGGTCCGCGAAAGCACGAGTCGTGCCCGCTTCCGAACCCCTGATTGGGCTGGCATCGTCCCTTAATGTTCTCCGCGGCCGCTCGGCGGCCAGCGTGAGACCGAACAGAAAGGGTGGCCGTGAGCACATAAACGAATGCCCGGCACGAAGGCCGGGCACCCAGAAATCGCAACGTGGCAGCGTCGCCAAACGCTGACCGGTCACTCAGAGATCTTCCACGTACCGGTTTCCGAGCCTCGGTTCAAGGGAGCGCGCTTCGCGCCACGCCTCTGTTTTGCCTGCTGACGGCCCCTCGAACGAGGGGACGAACGATGACCTATACCCAGAATGCCTTTACGGGGGGAACGGGAGCCCGACCGATCACGGCCTTCTCCCGCCAGATCGCACGCGCGCTCGAGACTAGGATTGTCGATGCGCCGACGACGGTCGACCGGAAAGCGGTGTTCGCCGTCGTCAAGCGCTCAGCAGCGGCGCTAGGCGTTGGGATCGGTGCGCTACAGACGCTCGAACACCTCATCAGCTACACCCATGCCGATGATTGGAAGGAAGGGCGCACGCCGATCGCCTGGCCAAGCAACCTCACGCTCGCTGAGGACGCCGGCAAGACGGTCAGTGCGATCAAAGCCCGTCTCCGGCAGCTCAGAGCGCTCGGACTGATCCTCGCGCGCGACAGCGCTCATGGACGGCGCACAGGCCGCCGTGATCATACGGGTGCAATCTCAACCGCCTTTGGTGTCGACCTCTCGCCGCTTCGCATCCGCTTCGAGGAGCTTCGCGAGCGCGCCGATGCCTATTCGGCACAATCTCGGCTCTTCAAGGAGGGTCGGCAGGAGATTGCCCGCGTTAGCCGGATTGTTGGTCAGGCACTCGCGCAAGCAGCCGATATGCGGTTGACGGGCCCGCGGTGGTTTGCCCTCCAGGAAGCCATCGATAGCGTGGCTGAAGCTGCAGCGCAGGCGCGTTCCGTGCGTGACAGTGATCTCTATCGGGCTGCACTCAGCCGTTTGCCGCACGTCGAGCAACTCGTTGCCACGACCATCGACGAATGTATGTTTCCTGAAGATAATGATGGGTCAGGGTCAAAAAATGAGCCCTTCATACATATACAAACCAGCCCTCACCCCATCAAAGATGTACGGGCTGAGCGAGCTTGTAGTTCTGATCCAATCGGTTCCGCTCCACCTCCAGCCGACCTCTCGGCGTCACCGTCGAACAGTCGCTTCAACGCTCGTCCAGCAGAGTTGATGGAGATGTTCCCGACCACCGCGATGTACGTCGGCAACAGCAGACCCGCGTGGTCCGATATTCATCGGGCCGCCTCTCGGCTGCGCAACGATCTCGGGATCCGCATCGGGGTCTATGTGGACGCCTTGGAAAAGCTTGGGCCGGATGCCGCAGCGGTGGCGATCATGATTACCGCCGAACGCCATTCGCGGTCGGAAATTCGGCTGACGCCAGGCGCATATTTCACGGGAATGATCGGCAAGGCAAAGCGCGACGAACTCGATCTTGCAAAGAGCCTGTGGGGATTCCGGACCGAACGAATGGCAGCACACTGACAAACCTGACTTGGCGTCCAATAACGTCCTGTGGTAAACGTGGACTATGTCTCGACACGGATCCATTCAGATTTTCACCTGCACCTGCGGTCCCAAAGGCGGGCGATGAGGTGGCTGGCGCTGATCGTCGGTGCAGGGGTGCTTGCCGTACTTGCATGGTGGCACGGCGGTTTGAGCCATGCGATTGGCGCGCCGTTTTCGGGAAACGCCCGATGCGATGAGCCGTTTTGCGAGGCTGTCCAGAGTCTCGCGTCGACGATCCTGCGTCCGCCGCTTCCGCTGGGTATCGATGGACGATTGCCGCCGCCCGATGTGAGAGGCTCGATCGACGCTCGCATCACGCAAGGGAACATTGGGAGGACGATCTGTCGACCGGGATATTCCCGATCGATGCGCCCCTCCTACGGTGTCACCGGTCCCCTGAAGCGGCGGATGATGCAGGCGCAATATCCAGACGGACGATTGGCCGACTATGAGCTTGATCACCTCATTCCGATTTCTCTAGGCGGCGCACCATTCGATGCCGGCAATCTCTGGCTTCAACCGCGCCGCGGACAAGCGAATGCGGATGACAAGAATGCACTCGCCTTCGTTCTGTGGCGGCTCGTGTGCGAGCACCGGCTTCCGCTAGCAACCGCGCAACGAGCCATCAGTCGCGACTGGCTGGCGGCGTACGAGACCTACGCAACACCTCAGAACGTCACGAAATACCATTTCCAGCCGCGCGCGCTGACAAAGAGCGACTGATCGCGCGACCCCGCCTGTTCAATTGAGTGAGTCACTGGAGAAGAGCATCATGCCCCAGAATATCGCTGAATTCCGCATCATCGGGCGTGTCGGCAAGATCAACAGGCGAGAAAAGGTCACGTTCGTGAACGTTGCAGCAAATTACAACCGACGTGATGGCGACGAATGGAAGCAGGATACCCTATGGAATAGCGTCGTGTGTTTCTCGAACCTGACCAACCAACTGGAGGTTGCCGGCGTCGGTGATCTTGTCCATATCACAGGACGCGTGCGCGAGGGGCAGCATGGCGACACCAATGATACAGGCTACCGAACAGAGCTCATCGCCGACACCTTTTCGGTTCTGGCCAAAAGTACCGGCGAACAGGTGTGAGGCTCTGGCCAAGCGATCGGCTGGCGGTCGTCACGCCCTTTCAAACTCGGTATGCCGGGATCGGCAGATCATTCGCCGCATTTTCTCCTTTCGTTCTCGGTGCGCATGATTCAGAATCGTCGCATGCCGATCCGTCCGGAACATCGCTGGCTTTATCCGATCGACTGGCCCGAGATCAGCCGGATCGTACGCTTCGAACGTGCAAGTGGTCGTTGCGAACATTGCGGACGGCCGCATGGCCGACACGTTGCTCAGCTCAAGGATGCGAAAGGGGTCTGGTGGGACGCAGACGGGCGTTCCTGGCGGGATGGACGCGGCCGCGTGTTGCGACGGCCTCCCGCTTTTGTTGCTCTAGACGCGATCTGCATCACGCGCAGACCGGTCTACCTGGCCACAGCGCATCTCAATCACGATCCGAGTTTCAGCGGTCCGCGTTGGCGAAACCTCGCCGCCCTCTGTCCGCGCTGCCACATGATCCACGATGCGCCAGAACATCGTCGCCGTCGGTGGTGGAACGCCTTTCGACGCCGCGCGCTCGGCGACCTCTTCACAGGACGTTACGGTTAGCTAGCCGCCCAAGGGCGTTCATGCGGCGACGCCGCGCGCGCACGAGATCAGTTCCTTTCAGTCTTTGGCTCTTCGCTCGCCGTCCAGAGGCGAGGGCGACGATGACCCTGCGGTTCGAAGTTACCGGAGTGTCAGGAAATGATCGCAGTCCAGCACGATGCCGGAGCTCGGCCGATGCCTAGACTGCCGCTCGACGCTGAAGTCCGCGCAAAGACGATCGTCGAGCGCCTTGGCGGGGTATGGCGCGGCACCCGTGGCGAATGCCGATGCCCAGCACATGACGATGTGTCGCCCAGCCTCTCGGTCAGGCTTGGCGATAGCGCCATCCTGTTCCACTGCTTCGCCGGGTGCACCACCGCCGAGGTGCTCAAGGCGCTGCAGCGGCAACGCCTTCATGATCGCGCGCCGCTCGACATGCCTGCCAAGGAACCGCGGCGCGACATGAGTGCGCTTGCGGTTCGATTGTGGCACGCGAGCAAGCCGGTCGTCGGAACGCTGGCCGAGACGTATTTGCGCGCCCGCGGACTGACCGGACCCTATCCGCGAAGCTTACGGTTCAATCCGAAGACCGTGCTTGGCTCTGGCTCCGACAAGCGGGTCATGCCCGCATTGATCGCAGCCGTAGAAAGTGACCTGGGCGTGATCGCGGTGCAGCGGACCTTCCTTGATCCGGTCGACATCCTTCACAAGCCAATCCCGAAGCCCAAAGTTGCGCTCGGACTCCTAGGTACCGGCGCCATCAGGCTTGCACCCGCGACGGACGAACTTGGTCTCGCCGAAGGCATTGAGGACGCACTGTCTGCGATGCACTGGTTCGGTACGCCGACCTGGGCGCTGGGCGGCGTGGAACGGCTCGCATTCGTCGCTATCCCCGAAAAAGTGCGCAGGATCATCGTCTATGCCGATCGCGGGCCGGCGGCAGCGCGGCTCCTTGAGAAGGCACGCGAGCACCTGTCCCGTCACCGCCGTGAACTTGTTGCACATGTGCCCGATGTTCACAACGACTGGAACGATGCCTGGCGCGCCAAGCGCGTTAGAGACTCATTCGCCCGACGATGACGCAGGACGAGGGACCGATTGCCGCAGAGCGGCACTGCGCGGTCGCTCGCAATTAACGGCGGGGTGATGCATCGTCGGAAGATGGCGCGGCTTCGCTCGCCGCCCCATCCCCGTCCCTCTCTCACGGGCAGAGCAGGATTTTGCCGCTTCGTCCGACACGGGCATCGTGCGTGAGCGCAAGACCGATTTCCGCCAGGGGGTAGCGGGCAGCGATCGAGATCGCGGCACGGCCGACCCGTATCTCGTCAAATACAACAGACATCAATTCGTCGAGCTGCGCTCTCGATATGGCATGAACGATATCCCGCAGTCTGAAGTATTGTGCTGTGGTGGCGCCCGTCCCGGCCAGCGGCTTCCCTGACAGCAAACCATAATGCAGCATCTGGCCGCCCGGCACGACCGCGGCCGCCAGATCGCATCCCGCGCGGCCGCCAACCGCGTCCATGGCTCCATTGAGCCTGGGCATTGGCGTATCGCTCCAGACCACCTCAGCAGGTTCGCAGCGGAGGCTTTCGGCCGCCGACTGCGAGCGCACGATGGCAACCGCGTGCGCCCTCGTCGATGCGATCATGCGGATCAGGATGCGACCGATTGCCGACGCGGCGGCGGTGATTCCGACCGCGTCTCCTGGCTGCGGGGCCATCCTACGCACCATTAGTAGGGCGGTCAGGGGATTGATATAGGCGGTCGCGGCCTCGTCATCGTCGACATCGTCCGGCACCAGGATGCACCAGTCGGCCGGCAGGACCTTCAACGTCTGCCAGCATCCCGCACTGCCCAAGGGTAACACGCGCCGACCGATTAGCCCGGGATCGACATTGTCGCCGACCTCTTCGATCGTTCCCGTCCCCTCATAGCCTGGCACGAACGGAAGCGACGTTCGCGCAGCATAGGCACCGGCAACGGGGATCAGGTCGGATGGATTGATCGGCGTTGCCGTCATGCGCACGAGAACCTCGCCGTACGCTACCGGCGGTCTGCCGAGCGGTTCGCACGCGAGCACCTCCATCGGAATGCCAAAGCGATGCGCGATCATTCGCAGCGGTGGCTGCGTCACAAGCTTCTTCCTTGTATTGTGTAGGCGCCCACACCGTTGCCTTCGCGGCACCTATCATACTCCTGGCTCGGGCGAGCGACAGCGTGCGCGGTTCGAGGACCGGTGTTAGGATGGTCGAAATTGGACGATTTTGATCATCCTATCACCAGATCCCGGTTCGCTGGATCGCATGCTGGTATGCTGCATCGAGCTATCGAGTCCAAAATCCCCTTCCGCACCGGCTGCCGACGCCGCTCTTACAAAAAGCCGTTCTCATCGTATCGGCCCGCCTTGCGCAGCTGTCGGACGATGCCATTGAATGCAGCGGTTACGCCCTGTGCCCGGCCGATCTCGTTCTCCTGTGCCGCAGCATCCCAGTATAACGACAGCGGCCAGGGCTCCGGACAATGCGGCAGCAGACATCGCAACGCGAGCCGTACCTCGATGCCATCGACGCGTCCTTCCGAACAGCGCGCGACGCCCGCGCGGAGGATATGGACGGAGAGCGCGATCACGACTCGCTGGTGACGTGGCAAGCTCGCCATCGGATCAATGAAAGTCGTGCGACTTGAAGCGCACGACCTGTTCCGGATCCCTGCCGTCGGCATGCGGCGGCCAATAGCAGTCGCGCGGTTCTGGCTTCCACCGGTCGGCGTCATGACCGGGTTCTCCGCGATCGGGAGATCCTGGATGCTGCGCGGCGTCTCCGCGACCGGTCCGAGGCGGGAACGACATGTCGCCGACCTTCATCAGCAGGTCCCCGTACTCGACGATCCGATCGCAGATCACGTGGATCACCTCGCCTTCGCGCTGCACGCGCCCTTTCAACCCGACCATCGACGCCGACATCACTGTGCGACGCTGCGCCTCGAAACGATCCGGCCACAGGATCCCGTTGGCGATGCCGGTTTCATCCTCGATGGTGATGAACAGCACGCCTTTGGCGCTGCCCGGCTTCTGCCGGACAAGGATGATGCCCGCCACCTCGACGTGGCGGCCATCACGGATGGTGCTCAGGTCGGCACAAGAGCGCACGCCTTGTCGGGACAGCTCGTCGCGCACGAAGCTTAGGGGATGCGCGCGAAGCGACAGTTGCAGATTGCGATAGTCCTCGATGACCTCGCGCCCGTCGGTGAGTGGGCGCAGCGCTACCGCAGGCTCGATACCCTCGACGCTGCCGGCAACAGCCGCACGATCGGCGGCCGCGAAGAGGGGCAGCGGCGCCTCCCCCAGCCCCCTCACCTTCCACAGCCCTTGCCGCCGATCGGCGCCGAACGCGTGGAAGGCGTCGCCGTCGGCCAGCTTCTCGATCGAGGCGCGTTGCGCCCCCGATCGGCGCCAGACGTCCTCCACGCTGTCGTACGAGGCGGTTGCCCGAGCTGCGACGATCTTGGCCCCATCGGCGTTGGACAAACCGCGGATCACCCTCAGTCCGAGCCGGACGGCCAGATATCGGCTCCCGGTCGGCTCCAGCGTACAGTCCCAGCGGCTCGCATTGACGCAAGGCGGCCGAACCTCGACGCCGTGCTCGCGCGCGTCGCGCACGATCTGAGCCGGCGCGTAAAAGCCCATCGGCTGCGCGTTCATCAAGCTGGCGCAAAAAACGTCCGGATGATGATGCTTCATCCACGACGACGCATAGGAGATCTTGGCAAAGCTCGCGGCATGGCTCTCAGGAAAGCCGTAGGAACCGAAGCCCTCGAGCTGACGAAAGGTACGCTCCGCGAAGTCCCGTGGATACCCTCGGGCAACCATGCCTTCCACCAGTTTCTCGCTGAAATGGCTGACACCGCCGGTGAACTTGAACGTCGCCATCGCACGGCGCAGCGCGTCCGCCTCAGCCGGCGTGAACCCGGCGCCGACGATCGCAACCTTCATGGCTTGTTCCTGAAAGAGTGGAACGCCAAGCGTCTTTTCGAGAACGGCGCGCAGCTCAGGGCGTGGATACTCGGGGCGCTCAAGACCCTCCCGTCGGCGGAGATAGGGATGGACCATATCGCCCTGGATCGGCCCGGGCCTTACGATCGCGACCTGGATGACCAGATCGTAGAAGCGCCGCGGCTTCATGCGCGGCAGCATGCTCATCTGGGCGCGGCTCTCGATCTGGAATGTCCCGAGCGTATCGGCCTTCTGGATCATGGCGTAGACGCCCGGATCGTCGTCCTGCAGATCCTTCAGCTCCACATGCAGGCCCTTGTCCGCCTCGAGCATGTCAAAGGCGCGGTTCATGCAACCGAGCATGCCGAGCCCAAGCACGTCGACCTTCATGAACTTGAGGCTGTCGATATCGTCCTTGTCCCATTCGATGATCTGGCGGTCCTCCATCGCCGCTGGTTCGATGGGAACGAGGTCGTCGAGACGATCATGGGTCAGGACGAAACCGCCTGGATGCTGGCTCATGTGACGCGGTACACCGATCAGCTTGCGCGCAAGATCGAGTGTGAGACGCAGCCGGCGATCACCGATGTCGAGGTTGAGCTCGTCGACCTGCTTCTCGCCGACCCCTTCGGCGGACCACCCCCAGACCAGGCCTGCCAAGGAGGAGGTGAGATCCTCGGGCAAGCCCATCGCCTTGCCGACATCGCGTACCGCGCCGCGCGCCCGGTAACGAGTGACGACCGCGGTCAGCGCTGCCCTGTCACGCCCATAGGTTTCGTAGATCCACTGGATGATCTCCTCGCGCCGTTCATGCTCAAAATCGATGTCGATATCGGGGGGCTCGCGCCGTTCGCCCGATACGAAGCGTTCGAAGAGCAGTTCATGCTTGATCGGATCGATCGACGTGACCCCGAGCACGAAGCAGACGCACGAATTGGCAGCCGAGCCGCGCCCTTGGCACAGGATCCCACGCCGGCGGGCCTCACGCACGATCGAATGGACCGTCAGGAAATAAAGCGCATAGCCGAGTTCGCCGATCAGCCGCAGCTCGTGTGCGATCTGGTCGCGATAGGACTTGGGCACGTTTCCGTCGAACATGCCCTCGACCGCTTCGGTCGCGAGTTGCTCGAGCGCCTGTTGTGCAGTCAGTCCCTCAATGACCCGCTCGTGCGGATATTGATATGCCAGTTCGCCGAGGTCGAAGGTGCACATCCGGGCGATGTCGACGCTCGCCTGCAACGCGTCCGGATAATCCTGGAACCTGCGTACCATTTCGTCGGGCGATTTGAGCGCGCGATCGGCGTTGACCTCGCGTCGATAGCCCAGTTCGTCGACGGAGCACTTCTCTCGGACGGCGGTGACGACATCCTGCAGCAGCCGCGCTTCCGGAGCGTGATAAAGGACGTCGCCGGTGACGACCGCGCGTATGCCCGCACCACCTGCCTGTCGCGCGAGCGCGTCGATGCGAACCGCATCACCTGGCCGACGCCGCTGGAACAGCGCCATATAACCCCGCTGCCCGAAGACCGCCTTGAGGTCGGCCAGCGCCTCAAGGTTCTCCTCGTCCGCCTCGTGCGGTAACAGGATCGCGATGACGGCGTCGGACCATGGCGCAAGATCATGCCAGTGCAGCAGACATGCGCCCTTCCCTGCCCGCTTCTTGCCGACCGTCAGGAGCCGCGTGATCCGCGACCAAGCTGGTCGATCCGTCGGATAGAGCAGGAGGCGTCGGCCGCAGGACAGATCGACCCGGGTGCCCGCAATCAGGCGAACGCCGGTCGCTTTCTGCGCCTCCCAGGCCCGGACCACGCCGGCCACGGTCCCGATATCGCTTACCCCGATCGCGGGATATCCGAGCAATGCTGCGGCAGAGAATAATTCCTCGGCAGACGATGCACCGCGCAATAGCGAGAAATGCGTGAGGACCTGCAACTCGACGTAATGGGTCATCCAAAGACCCCATGCATCCACCACGACAGATCGCCGGTGTTGTCCTCGAAGCCGTCGCCGCGCCGGAATACCCAGAACCGGCCGCCCTCCTCATCCTCGACCCGGTAATAGTCACGGATCGCCCAGACCTCGGCGTCACGCCGCCACCATTCGCCATGCACCCGTTCGGGACCATCGCCGGCGACGATCCGATGCACGCGCCCTCGCCATTCGAAGCGGCGCGGAGGTTGGTCCGGCATCAGCGCGATGACCCGGCCGAGGGGTTCGGGTCGAGCAAAGAGCCGGATGGGCCGCTTCCATGCCGGCCATGCGCCCGGCAGAGCGATGGGGTCGGATCGGATCACGGCGCGCTCGGGCACGTGGCTTTCGCGTGGGGCTGCGCGGTAGACGGCCTGGGCACCGATCCGGCCCGCGATCACGTCGACGAGGCGCGCTGGATCGCGCTTGTGTCGGTCGTCGACCAGCACGGCGCCCAGATCCACCGCGTCAAGCGGTTCGGTGTGCGGCGCTACGAGCCGAAACTGCTCGAAACCCAAGCCCGGATCGATCCGCTCGATCCTGAGCTTCAGCAGGCGAAGCAAGTGGGAAACTTCTCGCGTGGGTCGCGAAGTCCCCACGCCGACGATCTGTTCGGATCCATCGACCCGCAGGCCGGCGAACCGCAGCGACCGCGCGCCCAGCCCTCGCGCTTGCAGAACACGGGCAAGATCCCGCAGCAGATCGCCCATCACCTGCTCAATCGCCTCAGCGGTAACGATCGGCTCGAGCAACCGGCATTCAACGCCAGGAACCTCGGCATCCTCGCGGGGCGTGATCGGCTCCGCTACGGCACCCAACGCCTGATCGAGCCGAACGATCGCTGGCAGCCCGAGGCGCCTGGCGAGTGGTCCCCGAGCCACGGGCAGGAGATCTGCAATCGTATCGAAGCCGAAGCGTCGACACGCACGGAGCGCGGAGGGCGCAAGCCGCAAGGCGGCAACCGGCAGCGGCGCTAATGCATCCGCGGTCGCGCCCGAGGGTGCCCGTATGATCTCGCCGCGTCCGTATCTTGCCAGGGCATGCGCCGCTCCACCCGTATCGGCGACCGCGATCCGTGCGGAGAAGCCCGCCCGTCGGCAGAAGGCATGAAGACGGCGGCAGAACAGCTCCTCGCCGCCATGCAGATGCGCGCAACCGGAAAGATCGATCCAGATCCCGTCGTTCGGCGTCGCCGCTGCGACCGGCGACCAGCGTCGTACGGCGAGCAAGGCCAGGCGATCGAGCAACGCGCTATCCGCCTCCGGATCAGCCGGGCGGACGTCGAGGTCCGATACGAGCGCGCGTGCGTGGGTCGCCGCCATGCCCGGATACACGCCCAGGGCGCGCGCCCCATCGCACGCGGCGACGATGTCTTCTCGCCGCCCGACCTTGCCTACCAACGCCAGCGGCGCGTGCCCCAGCAATGGGAGGGGATGGGGCGATGTCGGAGCAGCCTGCACCATGGCCTTAAACGGATGGCTGGCCGCCTCCGACCGGCGACCGAGTTCGCGTACGGGGGGACGCGCATGCGTTGGAAGCGCTGCGATCTGTGCCTCAACAACAGCCCGCGTCGGCAGCCCTTGCCGCGCCCACCGGGCGCCCGGACGCCATCCGCCGCCCCGGGGCACCGAACAGTCCCCCGGATCGTCGTCGATCGGCACCTCGAGGACAGACCGTTCAGGCTGCTGCAGAGCGGACCGTTCCAGCCGCCTCAGCCGATCGATGGCTAAGGTCGGCAGGAACAGCGAGACGACCCGTCTCATCGCTGCCCTCCACGATCATGGTGAAGCTCTCGCCACCACGTTGGCGGCTGCACTCCAGCGAACAACGCGGACGACCCACCCCCGCGACCGCGAGGCGCTGGGACGAAACGGACCCGATGCGCCAGCGCGTCCAGGCTGCGGACGGCTCGTTGAAGACTTCCTGGCCGAGACGGCGCGCGCGGCGAAGGAGAAGAATGGGTATGTCGGCATCACCCGCGACGAGCTGCAAGCGTCGCGTCGCGACCATTGAAACCTTGCTCGCCTCGGCGACGATCGCACACGGCGTGCCGTCACGCACCGCGTCCTCGACCACCGCCAGGAGCGCGGTATCGTCCCTTGGCTGGGCATAGATCACGCTTGCGGCCGGCAGCCCCGCTTGCTCCAGCGCCGGCGCGTAGAGATCGGTGCGGCAGCTCACCCATAACACCAGACCGCCTGTGGCGATCGCTTCCCGCGCGGCGATGCCGGCGAGGAAGAGCGTTGCGGCCGCATCATCGGCGAGCGAGGGGCTGCGCGGCGTAGCTTCGTGCAACGCCCCCGCCCGTAAGCCCCCTCCCCCCAGCCGTGCGTCGAGCGCCGCGATGCCAAACGGCATGACCCTGAAGTCGGTCGCCGGCGAAGCGATCCTGCGCAAATGGTCAATGCCGGGGACGGCAGGATGAAGGGCGGCGGACATATCAGCTAGACTCAGTGTGTTCCCTTTATGTTCCGTAAAGTTGGCATTCGCGTCAAGACGATTCCGTGCGGCGGCATGGGACGGGTCGTGTGCGATCAAACCCGAGCTCGCCGGTCGATTCTCGCCAGGCCGACAAGAGGGGAGGCCGCCTCCGGCGTGTCGATCCGGTGATGAACACCGGACGGAAGAACGGAGTAACCTCGATGCGCCACCTACCCGCAGCCCGCCTCCTCGATGCTTCCGAGCTGGAGTTTGCCGCGCCATCGATCACGGCCGCCAGGGCGCTCCCCGTGATCATCGCCAGGAAAGACCCGGTAAAGCGGGAGTCGTTGCTGTGGCTTATGGAACAGGCGCACGGCACGTCCTCAGCCGACGGTCGCTGGTCACTGCGCGACGCCTATGACGTGCTGGAACTGGCCCAGGTCCTTTACCTCGCGACCGCGGACTTGCCCGCAGGGCCTGCGGACTGCCTCGCGGAGCTCAACGGGCTGGTGTCCAACCTGCCGACCCATAGTGTGCGCAGCGAAGAGCAGATCGAGCTCCAGCAATTCTCAACGCCCGCGCCGCTGGCCTTTCTGGCGGCCCTTGCCGCGCGCATCGGGTCCGACGATCTCGTCCTCGAGCCCTCCGCCGGTACCGGGCTTCTGGCAACCTTCGCTCACCGGGCCGGCGCACGCCTTGTCCTCAACGAACTCGACGCGACCCGCGCTGCGATGTTGTGCGCCGCTTTTCCCGACACGACCGTCATCACGCATGACGCCGAGCTGATCCACGACTTTCTCGACCCGGTCATCCGGCCCACTGCGGCCCTGATCAATCCGCCGTTTTCGCGGAGCCTGGGGCGCCATGCCGATCCGCTCGCGGCCTTCCGACATCTCCGCTCGACATTGTCCCGGCTTTCTGTTGGCGGACGGTGTGCGGCCGTTCTCCCCGAACGGGTCGATACGTCAAGTCGAGCCTGGAAAAGGGCGACGGAGGGCTGCGCACTGACGTTGCATCTTGCGCTGCCCCCCAATGCCTATGCGAAGCACGGTACGGGTCAGGCTGTGAAGATCATGGTCCTCGAGAAGGGGCGCTCAGGAGAAGCAGAGCTGATCCGTTGCTCCACCCTCAGCGATGCCCTTGGACATATCGTGGCCTTCCCAGCGCCTACACGGGTCGCGGCGCCTTCATCGCCGGTTCCCAGGCCGTCGTCGTTGCTCGGTGCTCTTGCGGCTCGTCCCCGGCTGGCGACGCCACTTGCCCGCCCTACGCCCTCTGCCGTGATGCGGGACATCTCCTATGCGGTGCTCGACGATCCGGCACCGGTAGGCGAAGCCGCTGGCGTCTACCTTCCCTATCGACCAAGCCGCATTGTGATTGAGGACGCCGCGCAGCATCCAACCGCCTTGGTGGAATCGATCGCAATGGGGTCGATCACCGCACCGCAACCGCATTATGCGCCGAACCTTCCCGTCGCCATTCTCGAAAGCCAGGTCCTGTCGGACGCGCAGCTCGAGACGCTGATCTACGCTGGTGACGCCTTTCAGCGCGACCTTCCCGGCCGATTTCATCCCGGCGAGGAAGGCCTGACCCTGATTCCGGACGATGAAGGTCGCCCGTATCGGACGGGCTTCTTCCTCGCCGATGGAACCGGGGCGGGAAAGGGTCGGCAAGTCGCGTCTATCATCCTCGATCATTGGCTCCGCGGTCATCGCCGGCACGTCTGGATCTCGAAGACCGAAACGCTCCTTGAGGACGCGCGACGGGACTGGACCGCGGTGGGAGGACTCGCACTCGACATCCAGCATCTCAACCAATGGAAGCTCGGTACGGCCATCGGCGCCGGAGAGGGCGTCCTCTTTCTCACCTATGCGACGCTGCGATCGAGCCGCGGCGATAAGGGCAGTCGCCTCCAGCAGATCCTCGACTGGGCGGGTGATAGCTTCGAAGGTATGCTCGTCTTCGACGAAGCACACGAGATGGCCGGTGTAGCTGGAGGCGAAGGCCGGTTCGGCACGAAGGACGGATCGGATCAAGGCATCGCAGGCGTGCGGCTGCAGAACCTCCTTCCACGCGCGCGAGTCCTCTACGTCTCGGCCACCGGTGCCTCCGATGTGAACAATCTTGCCTATGCGACCCGCCTCGGCCTGTGGGGTCAAGGTACCGCCTTCGCGGATCGCCGCGCCTTCGTTGAAAGCTTGCGGCGCGGCGGTATGGCGGCCCTCGAGCTGATGGCGCGCGACCTCAAGATGCAGGGGCTGTACACGGCACGCGCGCTGAGCTTCGCGGGCGTGGAGTACGACATCCTCGAGCATCAGCTCACCGACGATCAGATCGCCGTATACGACGCCTATGCCGATGCCTGGGCGATCATCCACGCCAATCTTCGTGCCGCACTGGACGCAACGCGGGTCACCGACAGCTTTTCGAAGGACACGTATAACGGGGGTGCAAAGGCGGCCGCGCTGTCGATCTTCGAATCCACGAAGCAGCGCTTCTTCGGCCAGCTTCTGATCGGCATGAAGCTCCCCGCCCTCATTCCCGCCATGCGCACCGATCTGGCGCGCGGTGACAGTGTGGTGGTCCAACTTGTCTCGACATCGGAAGCGATGCTCAATCGCGCACTGGCCGGGCTCGGCTCACAGGAACGCGGCAATCTCGACATCGAACTCTCACCCCGCGAGTTTCTGATGGACTATCTAATCGCGGCCTTCCCCGTTCGTCAGATGAAGACCTTCGTCGATGACACCGGCAAGACCCGGTCGGAGCCGATGTGCGACGAAGCGGGTCATCCGGTGTTGAGCCAGGAGGCGCTCGAGATGCGCGACACCCTGGTCGAGCAGGTCGGTGCGCTGCCGATCGTCGAGTCCGCCCTCGACCATATCATCGGTCATTTCGGCCCCGACGCCGTCGCCGAGGTCACCGGCCGTAGTCGGCGCATCATCGTTGACGTCGGTGGTCGGCAGCGAATTGAGAACCGTTCAGCGCGCACCAACCTCGCCGAAACGGACGCCTTCATGCGTGGTGCGAAGAAGATTCTGATATTCTCGGATGCAGGCGGCACCGGTCGCTCGTACCACGCGAGCCTTTCAGCCAAGAACCAGTCCCGGCGTATCCATTATCTCCTCGAGCCGGGCTGGCGTGCCGATGCGGCGATCCAGGGCCTCGGTCGAACCCACCGGACCCACCAGGCAGCGGCACCGCTTTTCCGACCGGTGTCCACCGATTGTCGAGGCGAACGCCGGTTCATTTCGACGATCGCGCGACGGCTCGACAGCCTTGGTGCACTGACCCGCGGCCAACGCCAAACGGT
>NZ_BCTY01000049.1 GCF_001591005.1 Sphingomonas sanguinis NBRC 13937 | reverse complement strand
GCACCACATAGGTAGAGCCGTGTGGAAGCCCCCCTCCGTCAGCGCTGTGCGCTGCCACCTCCCCGTGCCGGGGAGGATCAGGGTCTGGCGGCCAATTCCCCATACAGCGCGCGGTACGCACCGATGATCGTCGGATGGTCATAGTCCCGCTTCACCCGTTCGCGCATCGTATCGCCCATGTCGCGACGCAGGGCGGGGTCGTCCATGATCCGCAGGATCGCCGCCGCCGTCGCCGCCGGGTTGACCAGCGGGGTCACGATGCCGCCATGGCCCTGGTCCGCGCCGCCCCGCCCCTCGATCATCTCGCGGCAACTGCCGACATCCGGCGCCACGACGGGAATGCCGCACGCGCCGCCCTCCAGGATGACGAGCGGTTGCGCCTCCGACAGGCTGGTCAGGACGAGCAGGTCGATGCGGTTCATCCAGTCCTCGATCCGCACCCGCCCCTCGAACGACAGGGCCTCGCCCAGCCCCAGTTCGACGACCAGCGCGGCGCATTCGGCGGCATATTCGGGGTCTTCGTCCTCCGGTCCCAGCACGACGAAGCGGATATCGGGCCGCGCGGCGTGAACGATGGCGGCGGCGCGGATATAGGTCTTTACGTCCTTGATCGGCACCACCCGTCCGAGCAGCGCGACGACGGGCCGCGCCGGATCGCGCGCATCGGGCAGGTGCGCGAAGCGGCCGACATCGATGCCGTTGGGGATCGCTCGCACCCGCGCCGCCGCAGCGCCCAGCCGCCGCTGCACCGCGTTATTCTCGCCATAGAGGGCGACGATGGGGTCGCAAACGTCGTAACAGGCCTCGGCATAGCTGGTGAAGGCCCGCACCCACAGGTCGCGCAGGTCGCGCACGCTGCGCTCCATCTGCAGGCCGGTGTCGATCTGGTCGCCGATCCACTCGGCCATCATCACCTCGATCTGCCGCTCGAGCAGATAGATGCCATGTTCGGTGATGAAGGCGGGCCGCCCCGTCTGATGCGCCGCGCGCGCCGCCAGCAGCCCCGCAAAGCCGGTCGAGATGGTGTGATAGACCCGCGCCTTGGGCAGCGACGCGGTCAGCACGGCGAGCAACCCGCCCAGCAGCGTGCGCATCGCCCAGAAATAATGGTGAAAGGACGCGCGCGGCAGGATGGCGCGGTAATGCCGCTGCAACCGCTGGAACATCGCCGGATGCGCCAGGATGTCGCCCGGCGCGGGCATGGGATGCAGCCCGGCGAACAGCTCCAGCAGGGTGGTGATCGCCTCGGGCCGCCCGGTCGCGACGAAGACCATCAGCGCATCGGCAATCCGCGTCGCGACCTGGGACGCCAGACGGTGCGGCGCTTCGGCGGCGGGGGCTAGACCGATCTCGGTGATGCCCACCACATTGGGCGGCGGGGTCATGCGGAAGGGCATGGCGGCGGGCCCCGGCTTGATCGCGACGATGGCGAAGCGGATTTCGGGCAGGCTGGTGATCAGGTCCTGCAACCAGCCCGACACGCCGCCGACGACATAGGGATAGGCGCCCTCGACGATCAGGCAGACATCCGCCTCCTCGCTCATCGCGCCGCCTCGGCCCGCCACCAGGGGGCCATGTCGTCATCCCCATCCGCCGCCGCGTACAGCCGATCGATCGTCGCATAATCGCGCGCCGCCCAGGCCGCCTCCACCGCCAGCCGGTTCGACTCCTCGGCCAGCCCACCCGTCTTCAGCAACGTCGCGGCCTCGTCGCGCAGATTCTGGCGCTGGCTGTCGGATAGCAGCCGGTTGGCGCGACCATGCTCGGCCAGCAGCCGCGCCAGCGTCTCGACCGCGCACCTGTCCCCCTGCGCGATCCGTGCCTCCAGCCCGGCCCGCTGCTCGGTCAGATTCTGGCCGATCCGTGCGGCGGCGGCGGCGGCGAGCGCGCGGATGGTCTGGTCGGGATCGTCGAGCATCTGCGCGACCAGCTGCGACAGGCCAGGCTCGAACGCCCGCACCACCGTCTCCAGCGCACGGCGACGCGCGGCGACCGAGCCATGGCGCAGGATCGCGACCAGCGAATCGAGCCCCTCGGGCGCGGGGTAATGGACCCGGCCGTCGAGCAGACGCGCCATGGCCAGCGCCGCGCCCTGTCGCCGAACGGACCGCGCGGAGAGCAGCGGCTCGGGCGGCGTGTCCAGCCCTCGCCGGGCGACCCACCGATCCGCCAACCCGCCCAGCCCTGCGCCGAGGATCAACCCGGCGGGCCCGGCCAGCCCCAGCACCGCCGCCATGAAACCGCCGCGCAGATCGGATCGCAGCCAGAGCGCATAGCCGATCCCCACCCACAGGGCATGACCCAGCAGCGCGACCGTCACCCCCAGCCCGGCCGCCATCGCCAGCGCGATCCAGGCCAGGTCCAATATGGCGAGCGCGCGGTAATGCGGTGTCACGCAACCCGTCCGGTCGGCTTGCCGGTGGCCGGCCCCGAACGGCCCGCCGCCCGGATCGCATGCAGCGTCCCCTGCCCCGGCACGACCAGCATCGGCCCCAGCCATCCGGCGATCTCGGTCCACTCGGCCAGGCGATGCGCGTTGAACGCCTCGATCGGCAGGGTGTGGAACAGCAACAGGCCCCCAACCGCACCGCCCGGATCGGCCAGCGGCACCGCCGCGACGCCCAGCCCGCCCAGCCAATCGCGGTCGGACCGCCGCGCGACGTGGCGGATGCGGGGATCGGCCAGCAGCGGATGGACCATCGCCGATGGCAAGCGCTCGGGCCGCCCCAGGCTGGTCCCCGGCACCCCCGGCCCCCGCAACCAGCTTTCCGCACCATCGGGCGTCAGGCGATAACAGGTAAAGTCATCGGTGCCTGCGGCCAGCGCGATCAGCTCGGCCATGGCGGCACGGCGGGCGGCGGGGTCGCTCGCGGCCAGCCGAGTCGCCGTCGCCACGACATGGCCGGTGGTGCGCGGATCGCCCGCCACCCGGCGTTGCAGGCTCTGATTGGTGCGGGTCAGCCGGTCATGCGCCTCGGCCAGCCTGGCGATGTCGCGAGTCGCCTGGCTGGCGTGACGCTCGGCCTTAGCCAGACGGCGTTTGCGCAGCAGCGTGACCTCGCCGATCGCCACCGCCGCGACACCCCAGAGCAGCGGCGGCAGCGACAGGTGGAGCAGGGTGTCCAGATAATCCCGCTCGGTCCCGTCGCCATGCGCCGCGACCAGCCACAGGACCGAGGCGACCGCCGCCGCCATGACGCCCGGCCCCGTGCCATAGACCAGCGCCATCACGAGCACCGGCACCCAATAGGGGCTGGGCCGCACGCCCGCGAAACCCGAACCGCCGGTCAACCGCTGGTCGATCGCGGCGAGCAGGGCGAAAGCGACCGCAATCTCGATCAGGATGCGCAGCCCGCGCCGAAGGCTCCGGCGACGCGCGGCGGCCTCGGGGCGCACGTCCTCGCCGGTCATCGCGGCGCCCCCAGGCTGCGCGTCAGCACCGCGCGGCCAAACAGCTGCTGGCCCGAAAAACCCGGACGGCTGACCGAGGTCAGACCGCCCGACGCCTCGACGCGCCACACCAAGCCAATAGGCGCGGCCAGCCCCAGGCTGGCATTGGGGCCGTCGCCGCCGAACCGGTCGACCGTCCACCCCGCCAGCCCGGTGACCTGCACCTCACCCAGCGCCTCGCCCAGCATCGCCTGGACGGTGTGATTCTCCCGGTCGGCGAGCGGGATGAGCGGCGTGCCCGCCGCGTCCAGCCCACTATTCTGAACATATTCCGCCTCGACCCGGTAGCTGAGCCCGAGCAGCGGATAGCGGCGGCGGATCAGGTAATCGATCCCACCCGCCAGCGTCACCGTGTCGCTGGTCCCGCGCCGGTCTGCCAGGCCATAGCGATTGATCCCGACATCCCCTTGCGCGACCAGCCCCGAGCCCAGCCGATAGACGCCGCCGATCGCCCCGCGCGACAGATAACCGCCCGCCAGCACCTGCGCGGGCGTGACGTAATCGGGCATGTGGCGGGTCAGCGTGACCCGCAACTGCGCCTCGGCCGGGCCATAGGTGATCCGCGCGCCGCCGCCCATCACGCCGTCGTCCAGTACGGCCGAGGCCAGCAACTGCAACCGCACCGCGTCGCTGAGCGCCACGGCCAGCGCGGCGTCGACGACATTCGCCCGTGCTTCACGCGGCCCGGCGGTCGTATCGACCCGGCTTTCCAGATGCCGCAAGCCCGCACCGACGCCAACTGTCGCGGCGACCGGCACATCCGCCCGAACGCTCGCCTCCAGCTGCGCCAGATCGCCGCCTTCGCGCGCGACCAGCCCGGCGCTGGCGGTGCCGCCTGCCGCCGCCATTACCCGCTGCGCCGCACGGTCGGTCGCGCCCTGTGCGCGATAGTCGCGGCCCGCCCCGGCGATGTCATTGTCCAGTGCCCGCGCATCGGCGAGCAACCGCGCCGCGCGACGATCATCCGGATCGCGCGCCAGCAGCGCCTGCGCCTCGCGGCGGCCCCGGCCCGGATAGCCGGCCGCCAGATCCGCCTCGATCACCGCATGAGCGAGTTCGCTGGCCCCGGTGCGTGGACCGCCGGGCGTCTCGTCGTGCGCAATCCGCTGGAAGGCGACGATCAGCATCGGGCCGATCAGCCGGGCGTCCATGCTCCACCCGCTGGCGGGCCGCAGCACCAAGCTGACATCGTTCCAGCGCAGGTCGCCGACCGCCTCGCCCGCACGCTCCTGGAACATCGCGATCGCGTCCGCCGAGGGCGGCTGGTCGGACCGGACGATCACCTCGCCCTCACCCCGCTCAAGCGTCAGCACCGCGCCGCGCGGCCAGACCAGGCGCGGCTCGCCATCCGCGACGATCCGGTGATCGGCGAAGATCGCCTCGGGCACCACCAACTGCGGCGCGCCCGCTCCGGCGGTCAGGGGCGTATCGCTGGCGATCATGGCGTCAGCACCGCGCGGGCGCGACCCGGCTGGCCCGCCGCAATCAGCATCCGGGCCTGCAGCGCCGCCAGTTCGGTGTCGCGCGGTGCCTCGCGACGAAGGCGCTCGACCAGTGCCAGCGCCTCGGCCCGTCGCCCCAGCCGGTCGAGCAGTTCGGCCCGCACCCGGCCACCGGGGGTCTGCGCCAACGCCCGCTCCAGCCAGGGCCGCGCCGCCGCCGTGCCGCCCAGCTTGGCCTGCGCATCCGCCATGAGGCGCAGGGCGGTGGCATCGTTGGGCGTCTCGGCCAGATAGTCACGCAACTGATCGCGGGTCCGCGCCGCATCCCCGGCATTCCACGCTGCCCAAGCCAGGTCGAGCCGGTCGCGCGGCCCCGCCACGCCCCCCGCGATCCGCCGTTCGGCCAGCAGATGCGCCTGATGCGGCTCGATCCCTTCGGCAAGCGCACTTACCCGCCGCAACATGCCCGGCTCCAGCACACGTCCGTCGAGCAGCACCGCCATGGCCCGCCGCACCGCCGCCCTGTCCCCCGCCGCCTGCGCCAGTTGCAGACGGAGCAGCGCGATATCGGTGCGCGCTGCCAGCGGATGACGCTCGGTCACGGACAGCGCGGTCGCGGGTGCCTCCCGCTCGGCATAGGCGGCCAGCCAGCGCGACTGTTCGGCGGCGGGCCCCGACAACGCCTGGGCGCGAAGCCATGCGCGGTCCTCCTCCGCCGGGCGTGGACCCATCAGGTAGAGAAGCCGCTGGACAGCGGGCGCGCCGACCGGCTGGCCGCTCGCGGCACGGCGCAGGAGGGCGATGGCATCTTCCCGCGCGCCCAGCGCCAGCAAGCGCTCGGCCAGGTCCGACAGCGGTGCGCCCGGTCGGGCCGCCTGCGCCAGAATCTGTTGCCGCTGACCCGCCCGGTCACCGGTCTGCGCCAACAGATCGGCCTGTGCCGCGTCACGCTCGCCCGCCGGAAGCGCCGCGATCGCCCGCTCCGCCCCGGCCCGGTCGCCTCGGCGGAGCGCCACCCGCAGCGCCAGCCAGGGATCGCCCGCTCGCCAGTCCGCTGCCCTGGTCCGCTCCAGCGCGGCGATCCAGTCGAGATGCCCCTTGGCCTCCGCCCTTTGGGCCAAGTCATGCGCCAGCCGGGCCTCGGGCGGCGGGATCGCGCCCGAGGCGGCGGCGGCGATGATCAGATCGGGGCGATCCAGCGCATAGCCCGCCGCGATCAACGCAGGCGGCGCGACGCCCGATGGCCGGCGCGCGGCCTCGGCCAGCAACGTTTCGGCCTCGCCCGTGCGACCCAGCTTGCGCAAGGTCTCGATCCGCAACGGCCAATGGGCGGGCGCGGCACCATCGGGACGCTCGGCCAGATAGGCGAGCGCCACCGCCGGGCGGCCATTGGCGATCAGATCATAGGCAACCTGCGCGGTGGTGACCGGGACCTGCTGCTCGATCAGCGTCGCGGTCAGCGCGGCCAGCGTCGCCGCATCCCCGGTCTTCAGCGCCGCCGCGAGATCGGGATGCGTCGGCACGGGCGCGGGCGTGGCGACGGGAATCGGATCGGATATCTCCGCGACCGGCGCGGGGGGCGGCGCGGCGCGGCGCTCGGCCTGTTCCACCTCGCGCGCGCTGGGCATCAGGAACAGGCCGAGCGCCAGGATCGCACTCCCCGCGCCTACGGGCAATGCGATCGCCATCCAGCGCTGGTTGGCGCGCCGCATCATCCCGACGGCTCCGCGATCAGATGATCGAGCGCCAGCGTCGCGACATAGGGCCGGAACCCCGCCGCTCGCTCGCGCGCATAGAGCGACGCCACTGTCCGCTCGTCCGCCGGGTCCCAGTAATCGAGCGTGGTCAAGGTCAGGCGCGGATTGCGGGCCTTGGCGGCGCGCAACCGCTCCGCCTGCCATTGCCAGTCGCTGTCGGACAGCATCTCGTAGCGCTTCTGCGCGAAGCTCCAGCGCGAGGCCATGGATTCGCCGAGCAGATAATCCAGATGCACCGCCGAGTCGGGCAAGGCGGCATAACCTCGGTTGAGCATCAGGCGGATGCCCGGGAATCGCGCGCGCAGGGCGGCGACCAGCGCCGCGCCCGCCGCCACCATGCCCTTGTTTTCGATCGGATTCTGTCGCTCCATCGCCTCGGCGTTATCGAGCGTATCCATGAAGATTCCGTCATAGCCCTTGGTCAGGATGGCGGGCACGGCGATGTCGATCAGGGTGCGCCGCCATTCGGGATGGCGCAGGTCGACATGGCGCGCATCGGGCCAGTCGGGATTGGCCGCGCGCAGGGCCCCCGCCCGCTCGAGCGCGGCGAAATAGGGCCGCCCCTTCTCCACCTCGCCCAGGCTGACATAGCCGAGCAGCGTACTGTCCTGCCCGCGCAGCGGCGCGATGGGTCGTGCGTGATGCGGCTCCAACACCAGCAGGTCGAAACGGCGCGCGATTTCGGGATCGGTCGCCGCCCCGTAATCGACGCCCCAGCGCCATGCGGCCGCCCCATTGCCGCGCCCCTGCCGCGCCACCGCCGCCAGCCCCAGCGCGCCCATGCCCATCCCCAGCATCGCGCGGCGTCCCATCATCATGTCGGTCATGCCCGGTATCACGCCCAACGCCCCTCGCGCCCGACGACGGCGGGGTTGTTGCCGACGAACAACAGATAGACCAGCCGAATCGTGGCATCCGCGACCAGCGCCAGCCCGACCGAAGCCCCGACCACCGCGCCCGCCATATAGCCCCAGCCGAACGCCGCCGATCCCGCATCCCATTGCAGCCACACCGCCAGCGCACTCGCCAGCGCGAAGCTCGCCCAGATCAGGACGACGCGTGCGAACAGGTCGTAATAGGACAGGACGATGGTCGCCCCGATCGCGATCAGGTGAAAGACCGTGCCCGCCGCGCTGTGGCGAAAGGCGAAGATGCCGCGCGGGTCGGCCCCGATCAGCTCGAACAGGGGCACCGCCAGCACCCAGGCAAGCGCCGCGACCAGCGCCTGCATCAGCACCAGCAGGCGCAGACCGTCGAGCAGCGTGACGACCAGCTCGGTGCGCGCCTCCTCGATCCGGGCGAGCGTGGAGGTGCCGGTACAGCGCGCCATGAGGTCGCCGAAGCTGCGGTCGAACCGGGTCTCGCTGACGATCAGCACCAGGGTCAGGCCGGGCACCAGCGTGAGCAGGCCCAAAAAACTGCCGCCATCGTTGATCGGGTTGAGCCGCAAGGCGCCCAGCGCCACGACGCTGCCCGGCCCCATCCAGAGCAGCCATTTGTCGACCCAGATCGCCACCGCCCCCGCCAATCCCGCCGCCGCGACGATGCCGCCCAGGCGCAGGCCGATCAGGTCGCGCGGCGGCAATATGGGGGCCGCGCGAAAATAGTGGCGCAGAACGATCAGGATCGCACCCAGCGTGACACCCGCGCCCGCCGTCACGATCGCCAGCACCAACGTCCCGCCCGGCGAGGCAATCAGCGTCAGCAACGCCACCGCCGTACCGATCCCGATCAGATAGGCGACCGGCACCGCCCGGTAGCGGCGCAGCGCGGTCAACATCGGCGAGGCGATCCAGATCTGGGTCAACCACGCGAGCAACAGGCTGGCGAGCGCGGCGCGCAGGAACGGCAAGCCGGCCAGTCCCCCGAACACCAGCGCCCCCAGGCCCAGTGCCGCGACCCCACCGACGGCCAGCGCGACGATCAGGATGCCCGGCACCCCAGCCATGTCGCGCGCGAACAGTCGGTCGGCGGCCAGCCGCGTCGCCAGGATCGCGATCGGCCCGGCGACCAGCGCCGACAGGCTGAAACCATAGATCAGGACCGTGCGGACCATGTCCGCCTCATCCGCGCCGACCGCGCCGGGGGCCCAATGCTGCAGTCCGATCATCGCGACAGCGGTGATCAGCCATGGCCCGGCACTGATCAGCGCGCCGTGCAGCGCGGCTCCGGCGATGCCACCGACCCCGCCCTCGCGCGCCATTCTGGCCAATTGAAAACCGATGCCCGCCATGACAGCGGACCCTAGGGCCTAATTATAAATAAAAATCACTCGCCGTCAGATTATGGTGCCCGAGCAAGGCGATAGAGAAATCGGCGAGGTTCAGCGCGTCGGTGTTGCCCTCGACGATAGTATATTCCTTGCCGCCGATCATCTGATAGCTGAAGCGCAACTGGCCCGCGCCGGTGAACTTGGCGCCGGGCGCGCTCAGGAAGGTGAAGGCCTGGTCGCCCCGCGCGAAGAGCGAGGTGTTGGCGTCGATCGCCGACAGGTCGATCTTGTCCTCGCCCGAGCGGAAGTCGGTGATGACGTCGCGCAGCGAGGAGGCCGGGCTGTCCATGGTCGACTCGAAACGGAACACGTCCTTGCCCGCGCCGCCGGTCAGCGTGTCCTTGCCCCAGCCGCCGATCAGGATGTCGTCCCCGTCGCCACCGTTCAGCGTGTCGTTGCCTAGTCCGCCGATCAACTTGTCGTTGCCGCCCAGCCCGTTCAGCACGTCATTGCCCCAGCCGCCGTCGAGCACGTCCTGCTCGCCGGTGCCGTTGATCGTGTCGTTGAAGATGGTGCCGGTCTTGGTGATGCCGATCACGTCGGTCACGCCGATCGACAGCGCCTGGGTATCGATCGCGCCCTTCGCATCGGTCGCGATGACGGTCACGTCATAGACATTGTCGTGATTGGCGTCGGTCGGGTTTTCGTAATCGGGCCCGGCGATGAACTTCAGCACGCCGGTCGTCGCATCGATGGTGAAGGCCGCGCCGTCACCGCCCGCCGCGATCGAATAATGGATCGAGTCGCCCAGGGCGATATTGGGATCGGTCGCGGTGATGGTGGTGACGGCGGTGCCGTTCTCCGCGATCGCCATCTTGGCCGCATCGGCACCGCCGAACGAGGTGATGGTCGGGCCGCTATTGGCGACATGGCCGATCGCCACGTCATGCTGGCCGATCGATCCGATATCGATGGTCAGGATCTCGCCGACCAGGCTGGTCATCGTCGCGCCCTTGACCGTCGTCCAGTCGCTGCCCGGTGCCTTCAGGTCGATCACGACCTTGCCCTCGCCCACGACCGAGAAGCTCAGGTCGCGCCCGTCGCCGCTCAGCGAAATGAGCGAGGCGCGCATGGGCAGGTCGGTGATGTGGGTCACATCGTCCGCCGCCTGGCCCATGGTGATGGTGTAGGTGCCGCCCGCCTTGGGCAGGAAGACCTTGTTCGCGTCATAGGCATACCAGCCCGCCACGTTCTGGATCACCTGGCCCGGCTTTTGCCCGTCGACGTCCAGCGCGAAGGTGCCAAGTGCCCCCGCCGACGACACCTGGGCGGTGATCGTATTACCCGACACGGTGGTGGTGATCGACGCCTGGTGGAACGCGCCGATGCGCGCGGCCAGATCGGCCAGCGTCACGAACTCGACGCCCGCCGCCGCCGCCTTGGCGACGAAGTTGGTGAACATCGACGTGACATAGGGGCTCTTGGTCGCGTCGCCGGTCCACTGGGCGGGGCCGTAATCATGCCACGGCCACACAATGACCGGCGCATCGGCGTGCGCGGTCAGCGTCGCCAGCTCCTTGGCCCATTCCGCCTCCGCCTCGGCCACCGTCTTCTTCTGAAACTCGATCAGCGAGAAGTCGAACATGGTGTTGGGCGCGAGATAGACCTTGCCGTCCGCCGCATTGCCCGGCGTCTGATAGCCGAAGGCATTGGGATAGCCCGCGCCAACACCGGTATAGCCACCCGACAGATAGGTGACGTATTTCAGGATCTCCTGGGTCGTCGCGATCGTCTCGGGCGCGCCGGGCACCGCCGCACCGCCCAGCGACACCTGGCGGCCCAGATAGGCGCTCATCTGCTTTTCCAGCTCGGCGCGCTCGGCCCCGAACTCATAGGCGATCTGGTCGGGGGTCAGGACATTGGTGTCCTCGGGATGGGTATAGCTGTGCAGGCCGATCTCGTTGCCCGCCGCCATCATCTCCGCATAGATGGGCGCCGATACCGACCAGTCGGTCGACCGCTGCTGCGCCGGGTCGTTGCCGATATTGACGTAATAGCTGCCGACGAAATTATAGAGCGCCTTCCACTGGTCGAGGATGGGCAGCAGCTTGGTATAGATGCCCGCCGAGCCGTCCTCGGGCTTCACTTCGTCCGAATACTGGCTCTGGTCCATGTCGACGCGCGACGCGAACAGCCCGGCGTCACGGGTCATCTGAAGCCCGACATGCAGGCCGCCGGTGCTGGCCGAGCCGTTCACCGAATAGCTGATCGCCTTTTGCAGGAGATTGTCGTCGGCCATCGCCGCTTCGGTCGAGAAGATGACGTTGCGGCCACCGGTCTTGGTCGCGATGGCGGCGGCGTAATCCTGCCCGTTGACCGTCTGGGTCGCGATCGTCTCGCCGGTGCCGCTGACGCTGGTGAAGGCGTTCCAGCCGACGCCCTTGTAATCGCGGATCGTCTCGCCGACCGTATAGCCGTCGAGCACGTCATGGTTCGCGTCCGCCGCCTTGATGGTGACGTCGGCGGGCCAGCCGCCGGTCACGCGCGTGGCGTCGAACAACAGCTTCATGCGCGCATAGCTGTCGCCCGCCAGCGCGCTGCCGTCTGCCGCGTTGGTCATGAACTCGCCCGCCGCGATCAGGCCGATGCCGAACTGCTTGGTCGCCTGTTCCAGCGTATGGGCGATGGCATCCGCCTTGTCCGCCTGGACGTTGCGGAACGAGGGGAAGACGATCGAGTCGTACTTGGCCAACGTCGACAGGTTGGTCAGATCGTCTTCGGTGATGATGTCGAAGGGGGTACCCGCCTGCATCGCCTGGCTCTGCGCGGCCATGAACAGCTGCGAATAGGCGGTCTTGCTGAAATAGGCGTTGGCGGTCGTCTCCGACCAGACGATCGCGATCCGGTGCGAGGGGTCGGCGGTGATGCCGGTGTCGTTGAAGACGGTGAAGGGCTTGGACGAATAATTGCCGGGCAGGAATACCTGGTCGTTGACGTCGAACAGCGTGTCGATCGCCTGCGGGTTGCCGATCGCGGCCTTGGGCACGCGGAACTCCACCGTCTGGCGGTCCGCCGACCACGCCGCCTGCAGGCCCGCCATCACCAGCGTCTCGCCCGCCCCGCCCTGATAGAGCGAGACGGTGCCATCGGCGTTGAAGTTGACGTTATATTCGGCGCCACCGGCGAAACCGAACACCTGATAGCCCGTCGTCGCGTTGCGATCGGTGTTGAGCCAGGCGGTGGTATTCGCCCCGATCGCCATCGGCGCGGTCATCGCGAAGATGAAATCGGTGCCATCCGCCCGGGCATAGATGGAATAGCCCTCGCCCAGCCCGCTATCGATCCGGTCGGTCGCGTTCCAGTCGGACAGGTTGCCGTCGATCGTGATCTCGGTCGCCATCATGCCATCCTCCGGCCCCGCCCGGGAGCCTTGCGACGGGTCCGACGATGCGTGGGACGCGTCTTTTTCCTCTAATGTCCGCCTATTACGCATGACGGGCGCGTCATGCAGTGGTTAACTCTCTGACCACCTGTCCCGATTGTTCCAACGCGATACGAACAGGACGATCTTGCCACCGGAATTCTGGCCGATAGGGCGGAACGGCGTTGACGTTTTGGAAACCAGTATGAGTCTGCACCTGATTCTCGTCGAGGACGACGCCGCCTATGCCGAGGGGCTGGCCGCCGCGCTGCGGGCGCTCGGCCACCGGGTCGAGCATGTCGGCGACGGGCGGCTGGCGCTCGCGGCGATGGACCGCGAACAATATGACGCGGTGATCCTCGACCGGATGATGCCGCGCCTCGACGGGCTGTCGGTGGTCGAGACGTTGCGCGCGGGCGGGATCACCGTCCCGGTCATCATGCTGACCGCCTTGTCCATGGCATCGGACAAGGTCGACGGGCTGGAGGCGGGCGCGGACGATTATGTCATCAAGCCGGTCGATCCCGAGGAGCTGAACGCCCGCATCCATGCGGTGCTGCGCGGTCGCCGCTGGACGGTCAGCGAGAGCGACACGATCCGCGCGGGCGACATCGTGGTCAGCCCGACCAGCTTTCGTGCCTGGCGCGGCGGCCGACCGATCACGCTGGCCAATCTGGAGCTCAAGCTGCTGACCGAGCTGGCGCGCCATGCGGGCGAGGTGCTGACCCGCGCCATGCTGATCGAGCGGGTCTGGGGCTATGATTTCGAGCCGGAGACCAACATCGTCGACGTCTATATCCGGCGGTTACGCATCAAGCTGACCGAAACCGGCGGCGCGGACCCGATCGAAACGGTGCGCGGGATCGGCTATTCGCTGAAACCATGATCGAACGCGCGATCCGGCGACTGTCCCTGCGCGGCCTGACCGCGGGCGTCGTGGCGCTGTTCCTGATCGCGACGATCGCCACCGGCGTGTCGATCCTGGCGGCCAATCGCGTGACCGTGGCACAGCTGGTCGACCGCCGGATCGATGCGATCTCCGACGTCGTGCTGGAGCGCGATCCGGGCGAGGGCCTGCCCGACAACGCGACGCTGCTCGCGCGCATCGACGCGCTGTCGCGAGAGCGCGACACGGGCGATATCGGCCTGTTGCTGACCGGCCCCGATGCGACGCGGCTGGGCGGCAATATCCGGCTGAACCGCCCGCTGCCGCTCGGCCGATCCGACCTACGCCAGCGCGACGGCATCATCGGCCTGTCGCATGGCCGCGCGCTGGTCCGCGATGCGGGCGCGGGACGGCGGCTGACCGTGGTGGCGGAGACCGAGCCGTTCGACAGCTATCGCGGACGGCGCACCCGCATCTTCCTGATCGGATTCGGCTCGATCATCCTGATCGTGCTGGGCGGCGTCATCGCCTTTGCCAGGCTGGTCGGCCGCCGCATCGGCGACCAGCGCGCCACCGTCGAGGCGATCGTCGCCGGGAATATCCGCCACCGCGTGCCCGTGACCGGGTCCGCCGACGAGTTCGACCGCCAGGCCGCCGCCTTCAACCATATGCTCGACCGCATCGCCGAGCTGATGGAGGCGATGCGCGGCCAGTCCAACGACATCGCCCATGACCTGCGTACGCCGCTCGCCCGGTTACGCGCGCAGGTCGCCGCGATGGCCGCCGATGCGCAGGACCCGGTGCAGGCCGAACGCGCCCGCGCCGCGCTGGCCCAGTGCGACACGCTGCTCGCCATGTTCGCCGCCCTGCTGCGCATTGCCGAGATCGAGGGCGGCCACCGCCGCGCCGGTTTCGCGCCCTTCGACCTGCCCGCGCTGGTCGAGGAGACCGCGACGATGATGATCCCGGTCGCCGAAGAGGCGGGCCAGGCACTGTCCGTTGCGGTCGAGCCAAGCGGCGCGCCATTTGTCGGTGATCGGCAGTTGCTGACCCAGGCGCTGGTCAACCTGATCGGCAATGCTATCAAATATGGCGGGTCGGACGCCGCGATCCGGGTGAGCCTGCGCGCCGACGCGGGAAAATGGACCTTGCAGGTCGCCGATACCGGCCCCGGCATCGCGCCCGAGGACCGTGACCGGGCGCTGCGCCGCTTCGGGCGGCTGGACGAAGCGCGCGGAGCGGCGGGCCATGGCCTGGGCCTGCCCCTGGTCGACGCGGTCGCACGGCTGCACCACGGGCGACTGGTGCTGGACGATGCCGCGCCAGGGCTGGTCGCCACAATTGTGCTACCCAGACCATAAACCCCGTTCCTCCCCTGCAAGGGGAGGAATGAGGCATAATAAAAGGGGCCGCCCCGAAGGACGGCCCCTGGCTAGTCGCGGTTGGAAAACCCGTCGGCTCAGAAGCGAACCGTACCCTCCAGGCCGATGGTGCGCGGCGGGTTGAAGTTGCCATAGTCGCCCAGCGTCGCGGCGTTGGCGGCCGAGCGACGATAGATGAAGGTGTTGTTGAGCAGGTTGCGGCTCCACAGCGACACGGTCATCTTCGTGCCATTCTCGGTCAGCGGCAGATCGGCCAGCGCGATGCGACCGTTCATGACGAAGGTCTTGTCGGTGCGGGTCGTCTCGTTCTGGAAGCTATAGGCCGGGTCGGCATAGTTGCCGTCCAGGTGGAAGCGGACCTTGGCCTCCGAACCCGGCAGCGGCACTTCGTAATCGGCATAGGCCGAGGCGGCGTTGCGCGGCGTGTACACCACGAACACCTGGGTCAGCGCGTTACCCAGGAAGGGGTTCGGCGTCAGCGGCACGTTGGTGTAGGTATAGGCATAGGACGCCCCCAGCGTCAGACCCTCGGTCGGGTTGACGGTCAGGTCGGCCTCGACACCACGGATCTTCGAGGTGCCCGGCGCATTGCGGGTTTCCTCGGTGTGGAGGTTGTAGGTCGGGCTTGCCGGATTGGTGTCGACATTGTCGAAGTCGATCTGGGTGCCGGTGCGGTCCATGATGTACCCGGCCAGGTTCAGGCGGACGCGGTGCTCGAACAGGTCCATCTTCGACCCGATCTCATAGGCCTTGACCGCTTCGGGACCGAAGGCGGCGAAGGTCTGCGAACGGTCGTTGGCACCGCCCGCGCGGTAGCCGGTCGAGTATTTCGCATAGAGATGGATCGTGTCGGTCGCATCGAACGCCGCCGTCACCATCGGATCGAACCGGTTGTTCTCGAAGGTGAAGGGGAAGTTGGTCGACTTGCCCTGCACCAGGTACAGCGTGCCGTTGCGCTTGTCGCGGGTATAGCGGCCACCGACGGTCAGGTGAAACGCGTCGAAGCCTTCCGGCGTGTAGGTCGCCTGGGCGAAGGCGGCATAGCTATAGGCGCGCGCAAAGCTGCCGCGCTGCAGGAAGAACGAACCCGGCGCCCAGCCCTGGTTGCCCGAGGTGATGGTGCCCAGCGCGGTCTGCGACAGGATGGTGTAGCCGGTGCCGTCCGCGTTCCACTGGTTGGTCGACGGGGTCGCCGCCACTTCGCGGGCGTTTTCGGTGAAGTAATAGAGACCAGCGACGTAATCCAGCTGCGGCAGGCTGCCCACCGCCTGGAATTCCTGGCTGAACTGGTGCTGCTGCATGAACGACAGGCTGTAGCGGCTGAACTTGCCGTTCGGCAGGAAGACCGTGCGGTGCGCGCCGCCCGAATTGTCCCACTGGTCGGTCGTGACGCCGCGCCACGCGGTGATCGAGCGCAGCTCCAGGCCCGGTGCGACGTCATAGTTCAGCTTGGCCGAGAAGCCGTGGGTGCGGTCGACGCTATACTGCTGCGGAACGCCGATATCGGCGGTCTTCATGCGATTGTCGCCCGACACGACGACCAGCGGCGACAGCGGCGCGATGGTGCCCGAGGGCAGCTTGCCGTTATTGGCGTTGATCTGCGCGATCGTCGCCACGGGCAGGCCGCGCGGGTTGTAGTTGATCAGCTGGCTGTAGAAGGGCGTGTTCTCGTCCTTCGCCTGGTCATAGGACAGCTCGGCCGAGAAGCCGTCGACCGGCTTCCACACGGCGGCAACGTGACCGCCGACACGGTTGTACGCGCCCCAGCCCACGCTGCCCGGCAGCGGGTTCTTCACGAACGGGTTCTGGTGCTGGATCACGCCGTCCAGCTTGATCGCGATGTTGTTGAACTCGGGCAGGTTGACGTGCGCGGCCGTGTTGTACGCGCCATAATTGCCGAAGCCCGCGGTCAGCGAGCCGCCGAACTTGCCGGTCGGCTTGGCGGTGACGATCGACAGCGCGCCACCCTCGGTGTTGCGACCGAACAGCGTGCCCTGCGGACCGCGCAGCACTTCGACGCGCTCGATATCGAACAGCGCGGCGTTCAGACCCTGCGAGCGGCCGACATAGACGCCGTCGAAATAGACGCCGACGCCGGTGTCACGCGCGGTCTGGTTCTGGTCGAAGGGGACGATGCCGCGGATACCGACGGTCAGCGCCGACTGGCGCGCCTCGAAGGTGGCGACACGGAGCGAGGGGACCGAACCATCGGCCAGGTCGAGCAGGCTCTGGACGTGACGGTCCTTCAGGACGGTCGGGTCGAGGACCGAGATCGCGATCGGCGTCTTCTGCAGGCTGGTCTCGCGCTTGGTCGCGGTGACCACGATTTCCTTCAGCTGGCCACCATCGGCGGGATCGGCGGGATCGGCCGCCGGGGTCGCCGGATCGGCGGCGGCAGCGGCGGTCGGCTTGGCATCGGCGGCGAAGGCCGGTGCGGCCGTCACGGCCAAGAGCGCGGTGCCGCCCAGCAGCGTGGCGCGAATGAAATGGCTGTTCATGGTGATTTTTTCCCTATCCCCCGATCGACCGTCAGGTCGTCGCTGGCCGCGCGGATAGGGGCGCTCGAAGAATCTGGTGTTACCTTTCCATGACCAATGGGGACTTGTTCATTTCATCTTGGCTTCATCTTCGCCCGGTGTCGCAGCCCCCGCCCCGCCGCCGGAGCGGATCAGCTCCATCTTTTGCGGCAGGGTGCCGATCTCGATGCCCTTGCTCCGCAGCGCCGACAGCAGCGTGAACAGGACGGCACTGCGCGTCGAATAGGCCGCACGCGGGCTTTCGACATGGGCAAAGCAGTTGAAATGGATTCGCCCGTCGATGATCGAGTCGATGAACGCCTTGGGCGTCGGATCGGACAGCACCGCGGCTTCGCTGGCGAAACAGTCGAGCACGATGGTCCGCACCACGTCCGCATCCGACTCGATCGGCACGGAAAACTGAATCTGGATACGCCCCAGCGGCCCGGCCAGCGTCTTGTTGAGCACCGACTTGGTGATGAGCTCGGAATTGGGTACGATCAGCGTCGAATGATCGGCCAGCTCGATTTCGGTCGAGCGCACGCTGATCCGCTTGACGTCGCCCTCATCGGTGCCGACGCGGATCAGGTCGCCGATCTTGATCGGCCGCTCGGCCAGCAGGATCAGGCCGGACACGAAATTCTGGGTGATCGCCTGAAGGCCGAAACCGATGCCGACCGACAAAGCGGACAGCAGGAGCGCGATCCGCTCCACCCCGATGCCCAGCGATGCGAGCGCCCAGATGACGGCGAGCGCAATGCCGATATAGCGTGCGACCAGGCTGATCGAATTGCGGCCCGATCCGTCCAGGTCGGTCGCGGGTAGGTAACGCTGCTCCAGCCAGCGCATGAACAGGCGCACCAGCCCCAGGCCGACGAACAGCACGACCAGACCCTGCAGGATCGCGCCCGGCGATATCCACACATTGCCGACCTTGATCCCTTCGGCCACCTTGCCGAGCTGGTCGAAGATCGCCCCCGGATTGCCGCTCGCCCCGAACGGCTTCAGGAACATGCCGAGCGCCAGCAGGATCAGCGCCAGCCGGACCACGCCCGACAGGATCAGCCCGAACTGGTCGACCATCGCCCCGCGAATGCCCAGCGCGCGGGTCAGGGTGATGCCGACCCGGCTGTCGCGCACGAAGATGGTGGTGGCGATATCGTCGGCGGCGACCAGCATCAGGTAGAGCGCCGAGCCGAGCAGCACGGTCCAGCCGATCATCAGCGCGACGAACCAGCTGAACCAGATATAGCCGATGATCAGCGCCAGACCGGCAATCCCCACCGCGATCCAGGCGAACAGCGTCGCGACGCTCAGGCCTGCGCTGACCCCGGCGCTGGTCGTCTCGTCCTGTGTCGCGCGGCGTGCGCGGATCTGGCCCAGCACCACCAGCGTGGCGACGATCAGCAACAGGTGCAGCAGCGCCTCGGTCGCCTGGGTGGCGATCACCGCGCTGCGGCTGCTGCCGATTGCCAGCTCGAACGATCCGATCATCGCGGTGGTGAAGGTCAGGATCGTCAGCCCCCAGGACAGGGGGCGCAGGCGGCTGGCCGTCTCGTCGTCGATCGGCGCGATCCGCCAGGATGGCTGGCTGCGCATCAGCACCGCGCCGGTCACCGCCGCCGTAAAGCCCGCAATCCCCGCCGCCCGGACGAACCCGTTCAGGAACCCGGTCCAGCGTTCCGGCAACAGCCCCGACCAGTGCAGCCCCTGCACCAGCACGAACGCGGCGGCGAGCGGACAGACAGTGCCGACCGCCACCCGCCAGAAGGTGTTGGCGGATCGCCGCACCCGGCTGGGCGGTGCCTCGGCGATCAGGCGGCGCTGCGCCAGCCGGTGCGCGCCCAGCCGCACCGGCCCGATCAGAAGGATCGCCAATGCAAAGCCCAGCAGCGCGTGCCACGGAACGCCACCGCGCCATTGCCGCGCGATCTGCTCGCCCCCCTGTTGCAGGAACAGGCCGACGCGCCGGACATCGCGCGGCGCCTGGTCGAGCACGACGATCCAGAAGGCGGGGCTCAGCGGCGAGGGCGCCTTGGTCGACAGCTTCTCGTTGAATTGCTCGGTCTGGCCCTGGTCGATCTCATCGATCAGCTGCCCCGCCTCGACCCCGGCCAGCCGCCCGCGCTTGATCGCGGCGTCCAGCGTGGTGCGCAAGGTGGACAGGCTCTTGCGCTGGGCGGTCAGCTCGGGCGCTTCGATTTCGCCGGGGGTGACCGGGCCCAGGCCGGTGATGCGCGCATTGACCAGCGCCAGCTGCTCGGACAGGTCGGACACCGCCTGGCTCGTCGCGTCCTTGGCCCCCTGGGCCCGTTCGCGCAGCGCCCGGCGATCATCGTCGTCGACCCGCGCATCGAGCGCGCGGTCGACCGAGCGGACCTCGACCTCCGCCTGGGCGATCTTCGTGGTCGATGCCGCCGCCGGATCGCCTTGGGCACGCACCGCGCTCGGCACGGCCAGGGTCCAGGCTACCACCAGGACCAAACCCATCATCAGGATACGCAAGGAACGGAACGAAAGCGAAGCGGACATGGATCGGCCAAAGGTTGCTGGTCCGCCTGCTCATAGCCGGGCAAGGGCGGTCATGCGAGGGGGCGGCGCAAACCGGTACAGCTCCTGTCGGCGATCCATTTGCCACCCTGTCCGAAATCGTGTGTAGCTGGGGAGCCCGCACCGGCCGGGATCGTTTGGGGTACGATCGGGATTCTTCACACATGACTGAACTGGCTTCCCTTCACGGGCAAACGACCCTGTCCGAGCCTCCCACCGGTCCGGTGCCGCGCGATGCGCATGTGCTGGCGGGCATCAATCGCATTCTGCAGGAAGCGCTGCGTGCCTCGACGGAAGAAGAGTTGGGCCGCCTGTGCCTGGAAGTGGCCGAGGACCTGACCGGCGCGGCGTTCAGCTTCTTCGGCGAGCGGCGGGATTCGCTCGACCGGCTGGATCATATTGCGATCAGCGAGCGCGGCTGGGCCGCTTATGCCGGCGACAATCCCGATTATAAGGCCCGGCGATTGCCCAACGGCATGCAGATCCACGGCATTTTCGGCCAAGTCATCCTGCAGGATCGCAGCATGATCGTGAACGATCCCGCCAGTCATCCCGCCCGGGTCGGCACACCGGAAGGGCATCCCAGTCTGCGCAACTTTCTGGGCGTGCCGCTGCGCCGCGATGGCGAGACCTTCGCCATGATCGCATTGGGTAACCACCCGACCGGTTTCACCGAGCGCGAAAAGGCGATCATCGAAGAACTGGCCCCCGCCATCGTCCAGGCGCTGCTGACAAAGCGGGCCGAGATCGCATCGCGCGCCAGCCAGCGCCGCCTCCTGACCCTGATCGAGGGGATTCCGCAGCTCGTCTGGACCGCGACGCGTGACGGGCAATGGACCTGGGTCAGCCAGCAATGGGTGGCGGCGACCGGGCTGAGCGTCGAGGAGAGTTTGGGCCATGGCTGGCTGGCGGCGGTCCATCCCGACGACCGCGACGCGGCGCGCCGCTTCTGGGACGGAGCGGGCGAAGAAGCGGGCGAGCATGGCGACTTGGCGATGGAAGGGCGGCTTCGTCATGTCGAGACGGGGCGCTATCGCTGGTACAAGACCCGCGCGACGCCGGTGCGCGACGATCATGGCCGGATTGTCGAATGGTTCGGCACCTCGACCGATATCGATACGCTGCGCCGCCTGCGCGAGCGGCAGGAAACACTGGTCGCCGAGCTTCAGCACCGGGTGCGCAACATCCTGACCATCGTCCGATCGATCTTCACCCGCACCGTCGAGAATGGCGGTCCGCTCGACGAGATTGCGGATCATTTTCGCGGCCGTCTCGATTCGCTGGCCCGCACGCAGGTCGTCGCAACCCAGACCCGGTCCGGCCGGGTCGACCTGGAAAACCTGATCCGCGACGAGTTATTGGGGGTCGGCGCGATCGAGGATGACCGGCTGTCGATCGAAGGGCCCGACGTCGCGCTGCCCGCCGATACCGCGGAATCCCTGGGGTTGGCGATCCACGAGCTGACCACCAATGCCCTGAAATACGGAGCGCTGCGGCACCCCGCCGGGCGGCTTCATATCGCATGGCACTTGGAACATGGATCAAATGGCAAATGCGAACTGATTGTAAAATGGGATGAAACCGGTGTACCAGCAATGCCGGTTCCACCCGCGAGACAGGGATTCGGAACCGAACTGATCCGAGAGGCCTTGCCCTATGGGCTCGGCGCGCGGACCAGACTGGATTTTCGAGGTGGCGGCGTGCTGTGCGTGATAACGCTACCATGGATAAACGACGAGGCCGACACGCTGAACCGGAGCACCGAGGGATGAATCGCCGATCGCCGCTGGCCGACAAGCGAATCCTGGTCGTCGAGGATGAGTATTTCATCGCGCGCGACCTGGAGCGGATGTTGCGCGCCGCCGATGCGATCGTGGTCGGGCCGGTGGCGACGCTGGAACAAGGCTTGACCCTGGCCGAGACCCAGCCGATCGACGCCGCGGTGCTCGACGTCAATCTGGCCGGCGAGCGCGCCTTTGAGATCGCCGACCGGCTCTCGGCCCGCGACGTTCCCTGGACCTTCCTCACCGGCTATGACGAATGGGCGCTGCCTGCGGCCTATCGTTCCGCCTCGATCGTCGCCAAGCCTTTTCAGGCCGACCGCATCATCCGCGCGATCCACGCGCTGATGCCCGATAAAGGACACGCATGACCCGCCCCGTGACCGCCCCGCCCCTCTCCGTGTCCGACGACGTGATCGCTCCTGCGCTCCGCCGCCTGTCGGCCCTGAGCTCGCTGGAGGCGGCCGACCTGGCTCTGCTGCATGCGGCGATGGAAGTGTCCCAAACCCATCCGCCGCGCCACAATTTCCTGACCCTGGGGCGGCCGATCGCGGCACCGTTGCTGTTGCTGCAGGGCTGGGCCGCGCGGGTGCGTATCCTGCCCGATGGGCGTCGGCAGTTCATGAGCTTCTATCTGCCTGGCGACGTAATCGGCGCGACGCATCAGGCGATGCCGATCGCCTCGGCCACCGTCATCGCGATGACCGAAACGATCGTCTGTCCCGCCCCGGCCGCCCCCGCCGGGTCCGGCCTGGCCCAAGCCTATGCCGTGGCCGAGGCACTGGACGAGGCCTATCTGCTTGGCCATGTCGTCCAGCTCGGCCGATTGAACGCGCAGGAGCGGATCAGCGACTTTCTGCTCGAAATCTATGAGCGGCTGTCGCTGGCTGGGCTGACCGTGGGCGGCAGTTTCGAGATGCCGTTGACCCAGGAAATGCTGGCCGACGCGCTGGGCCTGACCCCGGTGCACGTTAACCGCATGATCCAGCAGGCGCGTCGTGATGGCGAACTGATGTGGAAATCGGGCCGGGTCCTGCTGCGCGATCCCGAGCGCACCGCGCGCACCATCGGACGGCAAAGCCCACAGGTGACGACGCAACGGGTTGGCGCGAGCGGCTGAAACCCGCCCCGGTGCGGAAAAGAGGCGGTTGGAGTGCGGACTGCCGCTTGCGGCATGCCCTCACCACCATAGCATATTTGGGTCCACTCGCCTTGCCGGGCAGGAAGCCAATGCTCAGCCGTTAAACTCACAGAATTTTGATGACCTGCTGCACGCACCCTACCAATTTCATACCAATGTCATCAATTTTACGCCAATCTGACACCGACCGATCCTAACGCCCCCGCCGAACCGGCAAGACAGCCGATGGGGGATTTTGATCATGCTTACGTTTCGCAGCCTGTTGAAGGCGTCTGCCTCGCTCATCCTGGCGACCGGCCCGCTCGCCGCCCATGCGCAGGACGCCGCGGCGACGGCCGCCGCCGCGCCGCAGGCGGCGGACAGCAGCGATGGCCAGAGCGACGAAATCGTCGTCAACGGCACCTATGCGCGCAGCCTGGCGGCGGGCATCGAGACCAAGCGCCGCGCCGCTTACGGCGTCGACTCGATCAGCTCGACCGATATCGGCAAGTTCCCGACCCAGAACGTCGCCGAGGCGCTTCAGCTCGTCCCCGGCGTGGCGATCACCCGCCCGCGCGGTGAAGGCCTGTATGTCAGTGTCCGTGGCCTGGGCCCGCAGTTCCAGAACACGCTGATGAATGGCCGCACCATCGCGCTGAACGACCTGATCGAGAATGGCGGCGCGGCCGGTCGTCAGTTCCGCTTCGAGATGCTGCCCGCCGAATTCACCTCCAGCATCGACGTGGTGAAGACCCCGACCGCCGACATGAGCGAGGGCGCGCTGGGCGGCAATATCGACGTCAAGACCTTCCACCCGCTGGAGGTCGGCAACAAGACGACCGTCAATATGCGCGGCACCTATACCAGCCAGACCAAGCAGGTCCGCCCCAACGTCACCGTGCTGACCAGCGCGAAGAACAGCGACGGCACCTTCGGCATCCTGGCGGGCGCGCAATATTGGGGCAAGACGGTCCGCAACGACCGCTTCATGAACTTCGGCTGGCTGCTCGACCGCTATGTCGATCCGACCGACCCGAACGCCCCGAAGCGCGGCGGCGCGCCTGCGGGTCTCTATTCGCCGACCCGCACCCGCCCCACCGTCGAGACCGAGGATCGGAAGCGCATCTCGGGCATCGTCTCGGCCCAGTGGCAGCCGACGCCCGAACTCCAGACGACTCTGGACGTGGTCGCGACCCGGCTGGACGTCGCCTATGACGAGTTCGGCCTCGACATCTATCCGGACGACAACAACGTCTCGATCGGCGGCGTCAAGCAGTTGCCGACCGTGCTGCAACCGGGCTATACCGTCGTCGGCGACACGATCACGAAGGCGACGATCGCCAACGCCCGCTTCATGGCGTCGCGCGAATACAGCCTCAATCGCCATGACCTGATCACCATCGGACTGAAGCAGACCTGGAACCCGGATCGCTGGCATGTCGCCGCCAACGTCAACTGGTCGGCCGCGCACAGCTATCACCCCGACTACCGCACCGGCACCGTGCGCAGCCGTGCCTATTTCATCGCGCCGCTGACCTATGACGCCAGCGGCGGCTATCAGAACATGCCGACCTTCACCACGCCGGTCGACGTCACCAACCCGGCCAATTACAAGCTGTACCAGTTCAACATCGCGCCCAAGGACAGCAAGGACTGGGATTTCTATTCGCGTCTCGACGTCGGCCATGATTTCGACGGTTTCCTGTCAAAGCTGCAGGCGGGCGGCGAATATCACTGGCGCAAGCGCGACTATTTCCGTCGCGACTATCTGATCGACACCGCGACCAACCAGCCGCTGACCAATCTGGGCGCGGGTGCCTATCAGCAGCTGCCCTATGACGACTTCCTGTCGGGCGTGTCGGGCAATGCCTTCCGCAACTGGCTGGTGCCGGTGACGGCGGCTTATGTCGGCAACTTCTTCACCCCGGCAATCGCCGCACAGCCGCTGACCAACGGGGACCTGCGCTCCTCCTTCGTCGTGTCGGAAAAGATCGCCGCCGCCTATATCCGCGCCGATTACCAGTTCGATGCGGGCCAAGTGCCGGTCAGCGGCAATCTAGGCGTCCGCTATGTTCATACCGATCAGGTAGCGAGCGGCACGCTGATCGTTCCCGCCAAGAATCTCGAGATCAACGGCAAGCCGATCCCGGACGGCACGCAAGTACCGCAGGCGGTCAGCTACCCCAAGACGTTCAACAACGTCCTGCCCAGCTTCAACCTGCGCGCCGACCTGACGCCCAAGCTGGTCGGTCGCCTCGCCGCCAGCCGGGTGCTGACCCGTCCCAACGTCACCGACACCGCGCCGCGCATCACCGTGTCGACCGACGCGCAGACCGCCAGCGGTGGCAACCCGCAGCTGGTGCCCTTCCTCGCCACCCAGTTCGACGGGTCGCTGGAATGGTATTTCGCACCGTCGGGCATGCTGTCGGGCGCGGTCTTCTATAAGGCGATGGACGATTACATCACCCAGTCCAACACCCAGATTGACATACCGAACCGTGGCACCGTCCGCCTGACCACCTCGGTCAACGGCGGCAATGCCAAGGTGTATGGCGCAGAAGCCGCATACAGCCAGGTCTTCACCTTCCTGCCCGCGCCGTTCGACGGCTTCGGCATTCAGGGGTCCTATACCCATACGGAAGTGAAGGCCGACTACACGGCGGGTTCGCGCAACATCAAGGACCAGCTGATTGGCCTGTCGAAGAACAGCTTCAACCTGGTTGGCTTCTACGACAAGGGCCCGCTGTCGGCGCGTCTGTCCTATGTCTGGCGCGACAAATATCTGTCGAGCACGGGCAGCACGGTGCAGGCACCGACCTATGTCGCGGCCTTCGGCTCGCTCGACGGCCAGCTGTCGGTGCGCGCCGCCGACAACCTGACGCTCAGCCTGGAGGGCATCAACATCGCGGGCGCGCATCAGGACACCTATAACGACAGCAAGATGCGCTTCGGCGAGATCAACTATTATGGCCGGACGATCCTGTTCGGCGTGCGGGCGGAGTTCTGATGAAGGTTTTGCTCACCCTGGCGGCGGTCCTTGCGACCGCCGCCGCCCCGGCGCCGCGGGCGGCCCTTCGGATGAACGACATCCAGATGGTCGGCTCGCATAACAGCTACAAGAAGCGGATCGCGCCCGCCGTCTTCGCCGCGCTGGAACAGCGTGATCCCGAGCTCGCCGCCGCGCTGGATTACGATCATCTGACCTTGGCGCAGCAGCTCGACCGGGGCGTGCGCCAGCTGGAGATCGACATCTTCGCCGACCCGGAAGGCGGCCGCTTCGCGCATCCCAAGGGCGAGGCGATCGCAAAGGCCGCAGGTGAGCAGACCGGCTTCGACGAAGCGGCGATGATGAAGCCGGGCTTCAAGGTCTTCCACATTCCGGAAGTCGATTATCGCTCCTGCGGCACCTTCAAGCAGTGCATCGGACAGATCGACGCCTGGTCGCGCGCGCATCCGCGTCACCTGCCGATCATGGTGACGATCAACGCCGCCGACCGGCCGATCAACAAGCCCGGCGTCACCGACCCGCTGCCGCTGACCGCACCGTTGCTCGATGCACTGGGCGGCGAGATTCACGACGTGCTGACGCCGAACCGGATGATCACGCCCGACGACGTGCGCGGGAATGCAAAGACCCTGCGCGAGGCGGTGACCACCAAGGGCTGGCCGACCTTGGAGAGCGCTCGCGGGAAAATCTACTTCGTGCTGGATACGCCTTCGGACGTGTCCGATATCTACCGCGCCGGGCATCCTTCGTTGAAGGGCCGCCCGATCTTCGGCTGGTACGACACCGACCAGCCCGAGGCCTCGGTCGAGATCGTCGGCGATCCGCGTACCGACGGGGCGAAGATCCGTGAATGGGTGAAGCAGGGCTTCATCGTCCGCACGCGCAGCGACGCCGACACCAAGGAAGCGCGCGACAACGATCACACGCGCCAGCAGGCCGCGATCGACAGCGGCGCACAGGCGGTGTCGACCGATTACTATCCCGGCGCGCCGACGCGGGCATGGCACAAGGGCTTCACCGTGACGCTGCCGGGCGGGGTAATGGAACGATGCAACCCGGTGACCCAGCCTGCCGGGTGTAAGCTGCCGAAGTAACGATCCTCCCCTGTAAGGGGAGGTGGCAGGCGCAGCCTGA
>NZ_BCTY01000048.1 GCF_001591005.1 Sphingomonas sanguinis NBRC 13937 | reverse complement strand
TGCAAGGGGAGGAATAGGCTTAACGTCCGAAACGATCGATCGCCTCCGCTATGCCGGTCCACACTGTACCGAGCTGTTCCGGCGTGATCGAATAGGGCGGCATGACATAGACGGTGTTGCCCATCGGCCGGACGAGCAGGTCCCGCTCGCGGAAATGGCCGAGCAGCCGGGGGGCGAGGTCGGAGAGATAATCCTGCCCCGCGCCCAGCTCGAACGCCGCGATCGTGCCGAGCTGCCGGGGGTTGCGGACCGCCGCCTCGCCGCCGATCGCCGCCAGATGCCGTCCCTGCGCCGTGGCCAGCGCATCGATGCGCGCCTGCACCGGCTCGTCGCGCCAGATCGCCAGATTGGCCGCCGCCGCCGCGCAGGCGATGGGGTTGGCGGTATAGCTGGACGAGTGGAAGAACTGCTTCGACCGATCGGTTTCCGACCAATGCGCCTGGAAGATCGCCTCGGTCGCCAGCGTCACCGCCAGCGGCACCGCGCCGCCGGTCAGCCCCTTGGACAGGCACAGGATATCGGGCACCACCCCCGCCTGCTCGCAGGCCAACAGCGTGCCGGTACGGCCCCAGCCGGTCATCACCTCGTCGGCGATGAACAACACGCCGTGGCGGGCGCAGATGTCGCGCATCGCGGCCAGCGTCTCGGGCGTGTAGAAGAGCATCCCGCCCGCGCCCAGGACCAGCGGCTCGACGATGAACGCCGCCGCGCCCGCCCGGCACTCCGCCTCCAGCGCGTCGAGCGTGGCCTGCGCGTCACTGGGAAAGGGAATGGTGCCGACATCGAACAGCAGCGGCGCATAGGCGCGGTTGTACACGCCACGCTCGCCGACCGACATCGCGCCGATCGTATCGCCATGATAGCTGTGCTCGAGCACCAGGATACGGTCGCGCGGCTCGCCGCGGTGGAGCCAGTAACCCAACGCCATCTTCAACGCGACCTCGACCGCAGTCGAGCCGGAGTCGGAGAAGAAGACCCGCGTCAGTTCGGGCGGCGTGATCCGCACCAGCTCGGCCGCGACCTCCTCGGCCGGTTCATGGGTCCAGCCCGCGAAGATGATCTGGTCGAGCTTGCCCGCCTGCGCGGCGATGGCGGCGCTGATACGGGGGTGGTTGTGGCCGTGCGTCGTCACCCACCAGCTGGAGATGGCATCGATGACCTCGCGCCCATCGACCGTGGTCAGCACCGCGCCGCTGGCGGTGGCGACCCGGGGGATGGGCTCGCCCAGGCCGTGCTGGGTAAAGGGATGCCAGACCGGCGAGGTCATCGAAAATCCTCGACGTCGAAATTCGCGGCAAAAGCTTCCGCCAGTGTCTCGCGGGACAGGTTGGCGAGGCGAGGTAGACGGCCAAGCCGCTTCACCCCGCCGATCGCGGCGATGGTCGCCTCGCTGTCCTCCACCGCGTCCCCGACAAACGCCACGCCCAGGATCGGCACCCCGCGCGACCGCAGCGCCTCGATCGACAAGAGGCTGTGGTTGATCGTGCCCAACCCGGTCCGCGCGACCAGCACCACCGGGCGGCCCCAATGCGCGAAGAGGTCGGCGAAGAGCATCTGCCGTGTCACCGGCACCAGCACCCCGCCCGCGCCCTCCGCGACCAGCAGACCATCGACCTGCGGCAGGGCGAGCCGGTCGCGATCGATCTCCACCCCGTCGATCTCGGCCGCGCGATGCGGCGAACAAGGGGTCTTCAGTCGATAGGCCGAGGGCAGGACCGGACGCCCGCTGAGTGCAGCAACCGTCTCGGCATCGCCATGCCCCTCCTCATCGGTTCCCGCCTGGACGGGCTTCCAATAGTGCGCGCCCAGCGCCCCGGTCAGCGCGGCGGCAAAGACGGTCTTGCCGATTTCGGTATCGGTGCCGGTGACGATGACGGCGCTCATGCCTGAACCTCTTGCAGTGCATGGTCGAGGGCCAGGATATCCGCGTCCTCGACGTTCAACGTGATGGAAAGCCGCAGCCGGGCCGACCCCACCGGCACGGTCGGCGGGCGGATGCCGCGAATGTCGAAGCCGCGAGCCTGCAACGCTTCGGCGGCGCGCATGGTACGGCCATTGTCGTGAAGGATCAGCGGCATGATTGGCGTCCCCTGTGCCAGCGCGCCGTGCGGCCCCAGCCGCTCGCCCGCCAGCGCGATCCGGTCATGGAGCAGCGTCCGCCGCTCGGGCTCGTCGGCCAGGATGCGCAGCGCCTCGCGCACCCCGCGCGCCATCAGCGGCGAGGGCGCGGTCGAGAAGATGAAACCGCGCCCGCGATTGACCAGATAGTCGCGCACGATGGCGGGTCCGGCGACCAGCGCGCCCTCACACCCCAAGGCCTTGCCGCAGGTGTGGAGCGTGACGACCCGCTCGCCGGGCGTGGCCAGCCCCTGCCCCCGCGTCCCGAAGACGCCGGTGGCGTGCGCCTCGTCCACGATCACCATCGCATCGTGCCGCTCGGCCACCGCCATCAGTTCGGCGAGCGGCGCGGTGTCGCCGTCCATCGAATAGAGGCTTTCGACCGCGATCCAGATCGTGCCCTTGCCGCCCTGCGCACGCCAGTCTCGGATCGCCTGCTCGAAGGCGGCCGGATCGTTATGCGCCGCCGCCACGGACTGTGCCCGCGACAGCTTCATCCCTTCGTGCATGCTGGCATGGACCAGCGCGTCATGGACGATCAGGTCACCGCGCTGCGGCAGCGTCGCCAGCAGCGTGGCGTTGGCGGTATAGCCCGACGAGAAATAGAGGCTGGCCTCCGCGCCGAAAAAGGCGGCGGCTTCGGCCTCCAGCGCCTCATGCTCCGGGTGATTGCCGCGCAGCAGCCGCGACCCGCCCGAGCCGACGGGCACGCCCCGTTCGATCGCCTCGGCGATGGCGGCGGCGAGGCGCGGGTGGCTCGCCAGCCCCAGATAGTCGTTGGAAGCGAAATCCCGGCCGCGCTGCGGGGCCAGCGCCCGCAAACGGTCCCGCGCGGCCAGTCGGGCCAGGTCGGCGCGATGAAAGTCCAGCATGGGGGCTTCCCTAACCGGCCGGGTCGGGGAGCGGAACCATGTTTGTGAACGATTCCCTGGCCTTCGTCGTCAGACCGGCTCCGCCAGCGTCACGATCGACACGCCCGGCGTCATCGGCGCACGACCGACCAGATGCCGCTCCAGCCGGAAGATCGCCTCGAACGCCTTGTTCAGCGGCGCGGGCGGCGGCGAATCGTCGCTGTCGTCGCGGCCGGTCAGCCGTCCGGCGATCCGCGCGGCGGCCGCCAACGGGAAGAGCAGCGAGTTGAAATAGGTCAGCTTGCGGGGTTTCAGACCCGCCTTCTCGATCGCCGAGACCAGCGTCCCCTTGGAATAGCGGCGATGATGATGATTCACCACGTCGTGCGCCGACCACATCCACTGGTGCGCAGGGACCGCGATCAGGATCTTGCCACCCGGCTTCAGACAGGACTTCATCGCGGCGAGCGCGGCGACATCGTCCTCGATATGCTCGACCACGTCGAGCACCGCGATCAGGTCATAGGCCCCGCGCTCGATCCCCGGCAGTTCGGGCAGCGGCGCGGCCTCGACCGGCTTGCCCAGACGCTGCGAGGCGATCTCGCGGGCGGCAGGGTCGATCTCGATCGCGTCCACGCTGCCGAAGCTCGCCAGCATGGGCAGGTTGTGGCCGGTGCCGCAGCCGATCTCCAGGATACGGGCCTGGCCGGGAAGCTTGCCGTAACGGGTTAGGTAATCGGCCAGGATGTCGCGGCGGGCGCGATACCACCAATGGGTGGAATCATGCGCGGCCATGCGGTCGTAAACGATACGGTCCATGAACTTATCCGAAGACCCATTGGCGGTTGAGCGCGAAGGTCGCGATCGGCGTGATCGTGACCACCGGGATCAGCGCGACCCAGGGTTGTTGATGCAAGACACTGGTCGTGAGCCAGGTGAAGACGGCGTTGAGGACCAGTCCGAAGCCCTGGACGACAAGGAATTTCAGATGCTGCCTGCCGCTGGAATCGCGGGTGCCATGCCCGCGAAAGCTCCAGGCGCTGTGCAGGAAGAAGCCGACGATCACCGCGACCAGAAAGGCGGGCGGCACGGCGAGCACCGCTTGTGTCTTCGGCAGGACCCAGGCGGTCAACGGCAGATAGACCGCCGAATAGACGACCGTCGACAATCCGCCCGCAATGCCGAACCGGATGATCTGGCCCAGCATCCCGCTGTCCCGCATCTGCCCGATCCGATGGTGAAGAAGTGCCAACGCGTCGCCAACCTTGCCCTTTGCGCCGCCCACGATAGAGCGAAGCCTTGGTCCTGCGCCTTAAGCTGCGGGCGGGTATGAGGGAAGCGTCTTTGGAACGTCTGCGGGACGAGATGGATCGCAACTGGCGGCGCTGGGTGCTGGTCGCCTGGGTCGCGGTCGCCGCCTGGTACATGTACGATCGCTGGGGGCAGATCCGCTGGTGGTCGCTGGGCGACACCGACGACAATATGCGGCTGATGCAGGTGCGGGCCTGGATGGCGGGACAGGGCTGGTACGATCTGCGCCAGTATCGGATGAACCCGCCGGTCGGCTTCGACATCCATTGGAGCCGCATCATCGACCTGCCGATCGCAGGCCTCATCCTGTTCTTCCGCCTGTTCACCACCCCCGCCTGGGCCGAGCGACTCGCCTGTGGCCTGGCGCCGATCCTGCCGTTGTCGATCACCATGCTGGCGATCGCGGCGACCGCGCGACGGCTGATCGCGCCACTTGCCTGGCCGTTGGCGATGGTCCTGCTGTTCTGCGCGGGCGCTACCCAGCTGATGTACATGCCGATGCGCATCGACCATCACGGGTGGCAGCTAGCGATGCTGGCCGTCACCGTAGCGGGCCTGTGCGACCCGCAAGCCAAGCGGGGCGGTGCGCTGGTCGGGCTGGCGAGCGCCGTGTCGCTGGCGATCGGCCTGGAGATGCTGCCCTATTCGGCGATGGCGGGGGCGATCCTGACGCTCCGCTGGGTCTGGGACCGGGACGAGGCCGAACGGCTGGCCGTCTATGCGTTGACGCTGGGCGGCGGCAGCGCGGCGGGGTTCGCGGCCTTTGCGTCCAATGCCAATTACGCCATGCGCTGCGACGCGCTGACCCCGGTCTGGCTGTCGGTGACGGTCGCGGCGGGGGCGCTGCTGTTTCTGCTCGCGCGGATCAACCCGGCGTCGCGCGGCGCGCGACTCGGCCTGGCGGTCGTCGCGGGTGCGGTGATCGCGGGCGGTTTCGCCAGCCTGTTCCCGCAATGCCTGACCCGCCCCGAACAGGTCAGCCCCGAGCTGCAGCGCAACTGGCTGAACAACGTCCGTGAGGCCAAGCCGATCTACAAACACCCGCTGCGGGTCGCGATCCCGATGGGGATCATGCCGGTGATCGGGATGATCGGGGCGATCGTCGCGGCGTGGCGGCGGCGGACGATCGGCTGGACCGCCGTGGCGCTGTTCACCATTTTTGCCTGCCTGATGCTGTTGTGGCAGGCGCGCGCGGCCCCGGCGGCACAGATGCTGGCGGTGCCCGGCATCGCGGCACTGCTCTGGATGATCCTGCCGCTGCTGTTGCGCCTGCGCTCGCCGCTCCTTCGCGTGCCCGCCATCGTGCTGGCGGTGCTGGTGCCGACCGGGATCGCGGCGGCCTGGATCGTTCAGTATCTGCCCTCGGCCCAGCCGACCGCCTATGCCAACCGGGTCAATCGCGCGACCGGGCAGTGCGTGCGCACCTCGGTGCTGACGCGGGTCAACGCCTATCCGGCGGCGACCGTGTTCACCTTTGTCGACCTGGGCCCGCGCCTGATCGTGACGACGCATCACAATGCGATCGCGGGGCCCTATCACCGCAATGGCGATGCGATCCTGGACGTGCAGCACGCGTTCCAGGGCAATGAGGCACAGGCCCGCGCGATCATGAAGCGGCACGGCGCGACCCTGCTGCTGATCTGTCCCGACATGGCCGAGTCGACCAACTACCGGGCTCGGGCCCCGGGCGGATTCTACGACCGGCTGGCGCATGGCTGGCAGCCGAGCTGGCTGACCCCGCTGCCGCTGCCCAAGGGTTCGCCGCTCCGGCTGTACCGGATCAGCTAATGGCGATTCCTCCCCTGCAAGGGGAGGAATTAAGTTCACTTCAGGCTGACCATCACCCCGTCGATCACGAACTGCACCGCCAGCGCGGCGAGCAGCACGCCCAGCACGCGGGTGATGACCGCCTCGATCTTGGCGCCCAGCAACCGCATCAGCGGCCCCGCCGCCAGCAGCGCGATCAGCGTCAGCAGCAGGATCGACACCATCGCGCCCAGCACGACGATCGACGCCTCCAGCCCCGAATTGCGGCTCATCAGCAGCATGACGGTCGCGATCGAGCCGGGTCCGGCGATCATCGGCATCGCCATCGGGAAGATCGACACGTCCTCCGCCTCGTGCGGATCGTCGGCGACCTTGGCGGCGCGGTCTTCGCGCCGCTGGGTACGCTTCTCGAACACCATCTCCAGCGCGATCAGGAACAGCATGATGCCGCCCGCGATGCGGAACGCCGCCATCTCGATGCCCAGGCCGTGGAGCAGCGCCTCGCCGAACAGCGCGAAGACGAACAGTATGATGGCGGCGACGGTGACCGCGCGGATCGCCATCGCCCGGCGATGCTGCGGCGTCGCCCCGGCCGAGAGGCCCGCATAAATGGGGGCGCAGCCCGGCGGATCGATCACCACGAAGAAGGTGATCAGCGAGGAGATATAGAGTTCGAGCACGGCCTTACAGCGCCGTCTGGTCGATCGCGACGCCCTCGCGCCGACCGGCCGAGACCAGCGTGTTGCGCAGCAGGACCGCGATCGTCATCGGCCCGACGCCGCCCGGCACGGGGGTGATCGCGCCCGCACGCTGTGCCGCCGTGTCATATTCGACGTCGCCGACCAGCCCCGTCTCGGTGCGGTTGATGCCGACATCGATGACGCTGGCACCGGGCTTGATCCACGCGCCCTTGACCAGGCCGGGCACACCGACCGCCGCCACGACGATATCGGCGCGGCCGACCACTTCGGCCAGGTTACGGGTGCGGCTGTGCGCCACCGTCACGGTGCAGCTTTCGCCGAGCAGCAGCTGCGCCATCGGCTTGCCGACGATGTTGGAGCGACCGACGACCACGGCGTCCATGCCCGACAGGCTGGGATGGACGCTCTTGAGCAGCATCAGGCAGCCGAGCGGGGTGCAGGGCACGAAGCCCTCGCTGCCCGTCGCCAGTCGCCCCGCATTGACCGGGTGGAAGCCGTCGACATCCTTGTCGGGGTCGATCGCCTGGATCACCGCCTGCGCGTCGATCTGGCCCGGCAGGGGCAGCTGGACGAGGATGCCGTCAACCGCAGGATCGGCGTTCAGTTGCTCGACGAGGGCCAGCAACGTCGCCTGATCGGTGTCGGCGGGCAGGCGATGCTCGATGCTCTCCATGCCGGCCTCGCGCGTCGCCTTGCCCTTGGAGCGGACATAGACGCTGGAAGCGGGGTCCTCGCCGACCAGCACGACCGCCAGGCCGGGCGCGCGGCCGGTCGCTTCGCGGAAGGTCGCAACCTGGGTGGCGATACGGGTGCGGAGGCCGGCGGCGAACGCCTTGCCGTCGATGATCGTGGCGCTGTTCATGGGTGATCGCCATAAAGCGCCTGGGCGATACGCGCCAGTGTATGCGGGTCACCCGCGACGTGCAGCCGCTTCAATCGCGCGGTTTCACCTGCGATGATCGTCACCGCGCGCTTGGGCACCCCGAAATGCTTGGCGACCAGCGGGACCAGCGCCGCATTGGCCGCGCCGTCGACCGGCGGGGCGGACAGGCGGGCGGCGAAATGCTCCTCCGTGCCCGCGCTCAGCGCATCGCGCCCGCCACGCGGCGTGACCCGAACCGCGATCCGAATCCCGTCATCGCATGGGGTCCAGGCGGGCATCAGCCGACGACGACCGCGCCCCCGTACATCGCATTGGCGATCGCGGTATCCAGGATCTTGCCCAGGATGATGACCGCCAGCAGCACGACCATCGGCGACAAGTCGAGCGCGCCGAAATCGGGCAGGATGCGCCGGATCGGGCGATAGAGCGGATCGGTCATCTTCTGCAGCGCGTACCAGACCGAACGGATGAAATCGTTCGAGGTGTTGATGACGTTGAACGCGATCAGCCAGGACAGGATCGCCTGCACGATGATGATCCACCAGACGACGTTGAGCAGTATCTGAAGAATCTGAAGGATGAGGACCAACGTGGGGGCTCCCGAAAACGGATTTCGCCATATCTAGGGCGCGGGCGCGTCGGGAGCAACATGCGGCCATTCTGGTCCTGACGCAGGCGGAACGAACGCCGCCGTCACGCGTCGCACCATCATGACACAGGTTGGGGGATGGCCGCGCTGGACGCGGGTGGCGGCGGGGATGCTGATCGGGATGCCGCTGCTGCTCCTATTGATACTGGCGGTCTTTCCTTGGGGTGTGCTGCGCAGCGCCGTGTGTCGCGCGGCGACCGAGCGGTTCGGGCGGCCGGTGACGATCGGGTCGGTCCACCGGGTCGACAGCATCGGCTTTCATCCCACCATCGCGGTCGAAGAGCTGAAGATTCCGCAGGCCGGTTGGGCCGGTCAGGGCGATTTCGCGCGCGTGAAGCGGGCGGAAATCCGTTTTTCTGTCTGGCCCTTGCTGCGCGGAGCTTTTGTCCCGGAGGATATCCGCGTCTCCGGCCTGCGCCTGGCGCTGGTCCGCGACAAGCAGGGCCGCACCAACTGGTCACGCCCCGGCGAGCCCGAAGAGGGCGGCAGTTCGACCGATCTGCAGGGGCTGACCGTGACCGATGGCGTGGTCAGCTATCGCGACGCCAAGGAGGATCGCGAGGCCATCCTGAACGTCGCCGCCGATCCCGACAAGGGCGTTCGCGCCGAGGGACAGGGCAAGGTGCGCGGAACCCCCGTCCGCATCGCCTTTACCGGCGCGGCAGTGAAGCCCGGCCGCTGGCCCTTCACCGCGACCATCGCGGGCGACCGGCTGAATATGAAGGCGGTGGGCACGATGGACCGGCCGCTCGACACCGATGCGATGACGCTGGACCTGACCGCCCGCGCCGACGACCTGAAGCGGATCGATGCGGTGATCGAGGCCGGGCTGTTTCAGACCCGCGCCGTCGCCCTGACCGCGCATGTCCGCCACGAACGCCCGCGCTGGACGATCACCGACCTGAAGGGGCGGATCGGCCGTTCCGACCTGGCCGGGCATCTGACCGTCGACAAGAAGGGCGGCCGTACGCTGCTGGACGGCGAAGTGACCGCGCGGCAGCTGGATTTCGACGATCTGTCCTCCGCGCAAGGCCGCGCCGAGGCCGCCGCGCTCGAACGCCGGATCGGGCCGCGTCTGGTGCCCAATACCCGGATCGATATCGGCAAGATCGACACCACCGACGGCACCATCCGCTTCAAGGTCGGCCGGGTGGTCAGCGCGCAAGGCCCCTCCGCCATCACCGGCCTGTCGGGGCGGATGGTGATGGACCATCAGCTGCTGACCATCGACGCCATCCGCCTGGCGCTTCGCGAGGGGCTGGTCACCGGGCAGGCGGTGATCGACCAGCGGAACGGCGCGAAACTCCCGACGCTCTCGCTCGACCTGCGCCTGCGCGGCGCAAGCGTCTTGTCGCTGTCGGGCGAGACGAAGATCACCGGCCGGGTCGCAGCGCGCGCCAAGCTGGCGGGGATGGGCGAGACGGTGCGGGATGCGGTGGGCCGCTCGAATGGGCGGATCGGGCTGGTCGTCGCCAATGGGACGCTGCCCGATCGTTATGCGACGGCGCTGGGCTTCGATGCGGGGGCGGCGTTCATGGGTGACAGCGGGCGGGCGACGTTACGCTGTCTGGTGCTGGGCGTGGACATGACGAACGGCACGGGCCGCGCCAATCCGCTGGTCGTCGACACCTCGCGCAGTCGGCTGGACGGGCGGGGGACCGTGTCCTTCCCCGACGAACGGCTGGCGCTGACCCTGACCGGCGCGCCGAAACAGGGCGCGACCCTACGGCTGGCGGGCGCAGCGACGGTGGCGGGAACACTGGAAAAGCCCGACCTCGTCATCCCGAAAGAGGTGAAGTCGGTGGGCAACATCTTCAAGTCGATCGGCCGAGCGATCACCGGCGATACCGGCCCCAAGGCGCAGAACGCGGCCTGCGGGGCGCTGGCCCGGCAGGTGCTGCGCTAAGCCTATACGCCCTCGGCCTTGAGCGGCCGCGCTAGCAACGCCCCGATCACCTCGCCGACGGCCGCGCCCTCCAGCAGGCGGCACACCGCCTCGCACACCGGCATGTCGACGCCCGCCTCGGCCGCCGCCTGGCGCAGCACGGGGGCGGTGAAGGCACCCTCCGCCACGGTGCGCCGGTCGGAGAGCAGGTCGGCAGCCGACCGCCCCTGCCCCAGCCCGACGCCCAGCGAGAAATTGCGCGAGGCGGTCGAGGAACAGGTCAGCACCAGGTCGCCCAGCCCCGACAGTCCCGCCAGCGTCTCCGCCCGACCACCGCGCGCCAGCCCGAACCGCGTCATCTCGGCAAAACCGCGCGCGATCAGGGCGGCGCGGGCATTCTGGCCCAGCCCCGCGCCCTCCACGACCCCACAGCCGATGGCGAGGACATTCTTGATCGCGCCACCGATCTCGGCACCGGTCACATCGTCGGTGGCATAGGGCCGGAAATGCGGCGCGGCGAGACGCGCGGACAGGGCCTTGCGAAGCTCCGCCTCCTCGCACGCCAGCGTCACCGCCGTCGGCAAGCCCGCCGCCACCTCATGCGCAAAGGTCGGTCCCGACAACACCGCGATCGGCGCGTGCGGATGAATCGCCCGCGCGACCTCGCCGACCAGCCGCCGGGTCCCCGCCTCGATCCCCTTGGAGCACAGGACCAGCGGCTTGGGGCCCACCGGCATCGTCGCCAGCACCGCTCCCACGGCCTGGGCGGGCGTGACGACCAGCAGCGCGTCCATCTCGGCCATGGCGGCCGGATCGCTCACCGCCTCGATGCTCGGCGATAGCGCGATATTCGGCAGATAGAGCGGATTGCTGTGCGTGGTGTTGATCGCCTCGGCCACCGCCGGATCGCGCGCCCAGAGCCGCACTGGCCGATTACCATGCGCCGCGACCTGCGCCAGCGCGGTGCCCCAGGCACCCGCGCCGATCACCCCGATCCTCATGCCTTCACCCCCGCGCCGCGCACCGCTTCCGCCGCCGGATCGAGCGGCCAGCGCGCCCGCGCGGGCGTATCGAGCGGGTCGGTCAGCCCCTCACGGAACCGCTCGACACCCGCCCAGGCGATCATCGCGGCATTGTCGGTGCACAGCCAGAGCGGCGGCGCGACGAAGCGCAGGCCGTGCTCGGCGGCCAGCCCCTCCAGCGCGCCCCGGATCACGCCGTTCGCCGCGACCCCGCCCGCGACGACCAGCGCGGTGACCGGCGGCACATTCGCCAGCGCGCGGCGGGTGCGGTCGAGCAGGCAGTCGACCACCGCCTGCTGGAAGGAGGCGGCAATATCCTCGGGCGAATGATGGCCGATGGCGCGCGCCACCGCGCTCTTCAGTCCCGCAAAGGAGAAATGCGGTTCGGCCGATCCCTTGAGCGGCCGGGGCAGCGGCACGGCATGGGGATTCCCCTCGCGCGCCGCCGCCTCGACGCGCGGACCGCCGGGATAACCCAGGCCCAGCAGCTTGGCGGTCTTGTCGAATGCCTCGCCCGCCGCATCGTCGATGGTCGTCGCCATCCGTCGATAGCGCCCGACGCCCTCGACCAGCAGCAGCTGGCAATGCCCGCCCGAGACCAGCAGCAACAGATAGGGATAGGCCAGCTCACGGTCCGACAGGCGCGGCGACAGGGCGTGGCCCTCCAGATGGTTGACCGCGATCAACGGCTTGCCCGCCGCATGGGCCAGTGCCTTGCCGGTGACCAGCCCGACCATCACGCCACCGATCAGCCCCGGCCCGGCGGTCGCGGCGATGGCATCGACATCGGCCAGCGTCACGCCCGCATCGGCAAAGGCGGCGGCGACCAGCGGCTCCATCGCCTCGACATGCGCGCGCGCGGCGATTTCGGGCACGACGCCACCGAACGGAGCATGCGCGGCCTCCTGCCCCAACAGGCGGTGCGCCAGCACGCGGCCGTCATCGGTGACAAGCGCGGCGGCCGTCTCGTCGCACGAGGATTCCAGTCCCAGGATCAGCATGGCCCATCCCATAGTCCTTCGCAGGACGGTTGTCGAAGGGGGCCCTGTTGCGGCAAAGGCTTCATATGGTTCGTTTCCGGCTCGGTACGCGCGGTTCGCCGCTGGCCCTCACCCAGGCGCATATGGTGCGCGCGGCGCTGGCCGAGGCGCAGGGGTGGAGCGAGGACGCGATCGAAATCGTCCCCATCAAGACCACCGGCGACCGGGTGCAGGACCGCGCGCTGGCCGAGATCGGCGGCAAAGCGCTGTGGACCAAGGAGCTGGACCGCGCACTGTATGATCGCGAGATCGACGCCTCGGTCCATTCGATGAAGGATGTCGAGACGATCCGCCCCGACTGGCTGCACGTCGCCGCGATGCTACCGCGCGCCGATGTCCGCGACCGGCTGATCGGGGTCGAGACCATCGCCGAGCTGCCCCCCGGCGCGGTGATCGGCACCAGCAGCCCGCGCCGCCGCGCGCAGCTGTTGGCGCACCGCCCGGACCTGACCATCGCGCTGCTGCGCGGCAATGTCGACACGCGGCTGGCCGCCGTGGCGAACGGCGATGTCGACGCGACGCTGCTTGCCGCCGCCGGGCTCGACCGGCTGGGCCGCGCGGTCGGCCATGCGGTCCCGACCGACCAGATGCTGCCCGCGCCCGCGCAAGGGGCGGTCGGGATTGAGACGCGCGCCGACGATGCCGCCGCGACCATGCTGATCGCCTCGATCGACCATGCCGAGACCCATGCCTGCGTCATGGCCGAGCGATCGCTGCTCGCCGCGCTCGCCGCCGATTGCCACAGCCCGGTCGCGGCGCTCGCCTCGCTGGCGGGTGAGATGCTGACCCTGCGCGCCGAATTGCTGGCCGAGGACGGATCGGCGCGGGTCGGCGGCTGGGTCGAGGGTGTGCTAGGCGAAGAACTCGGCGCGCGGCTCGCGGTCGATCTGCTCGACCGGTCGCCGCCCGAGGTCCGCCGCCTGTTCGCCGGGGGTTGAGCCCCATGGCGGTGGTCGTCGTCCGGCCCGAACCCGGCCATGCCGCGACGATCGCTGCGCTTCGCGCCGCCGGGCTGGAGCCGCGCTCGCTGCCGCTCTTCGTGACGCGCGCGGTGGATTGGACGCCGCCCGATCCCGCCACCATCGACGCTCTGCTCTTCACCAGCGCGCAAGGCGTGCGGCTGGCGGGGCCGAGCCTTGCGCCGCTCCAGGCGATACCGGTGGTCGCGGTCGGCCCCGCCACCGCCGAGGCTGCACGCGCCGCCGGGCTGTCGGTCGTGCTGACCGGCGCGAAGGATGCCGCCGCCGTGGTCGCGGAGGCGAAGGCCCAGGGGCTGACCCGTCTGCTTCACCTGGCCGGACGCGACCGGGTGGAAACCGGGGCGATGGTGCGGACCGTTTATGCCGCCAATCCGCTGCCGGTGCCCGCCGAGGCGGTGGCCATGCTGGCGGGCGAGACGGTGCTGCTTCACTCCGCCCGCGCCGGGCGGCGGCTGGCCGAATTGGTCGATAGGGCGGGGCTGTCGCGCGCGCGGCTGTCCCTCGTCGCGATCAGCGCCAAGGTCGCCGAGGCGGCGGGTTCGGGCTGGGCGCGGGTCGCCGTCGCCGCCACGCCGCACGACGACGCGATGGTCGCCGCCGCGCGGGCGTTGACCCGGACAGCCGCCACGGGGATAAGCGGGGCATGAGTGATTTCGCGCCGATCGACCGACCGCCCCCGCGCGGCCCCCGTACGGGCGCCATCTTCGCGCTGCTCCTGATCGCCTTTATCGCCGGGTCGCTGCTGATGGCCTATGCGATGCGCCATCTGTCCTGGTTCGGCGGCACCGATGCCACCACCCATCAGGTGGCGACCGCCAAGCCCGGCACCAATGCCGCCCCCGCCAGCGACGCCGCCCATGGTGCCAGCGATCCGGTCGCGCTCGCCACCCGCGAGGCGGCGCTCGCCGCCCAGCTCGCCGCGCTGGAGACGCGCGCCGCGACGCTCGCCACCGACACGACGGCGGCGGGCAGCCAGGCGGGGCGTGCCGAGTCGATCCTGGTCGCCGCCGCCACGCGCCGTGCGATCGATCGCGGCCAGCCGCTCGGCTATCTGGAGGAGCAGCTGCGCGTCCGGTTCGGTGCGACCGCCCCCAGCGCCGTCTCGGTCCTGATCGCCAGCGCACGCCAGCCGGTGACGATCGAGGGGCTGCGCCAGAAGCTCGACGAGCTCGCCCCCGATCTGGTCGTCAATGGCAGCAATGGCTGGTGGGAAGGGCTTCGCCAGGAACTGGGCCATCTGATCGTCATTCGCGAAGCCGGAACCCCCTCGTCCAATCCGACCGAGCGGCTGGCGAATGTGCGCAAGCTGCTGGACGGCGGACAGGTCGAGGCCGCGCGCGCCGAAATCGCCCGCCTGCCCGGCGCCGATGTAGCGCGCGGTTGGCAACATGACGCACAGCGCTATGTCCTGTCGCACCGAGCGCTGGATGTGATCGAGAATACCGCCCTGGTCGCCGCCATCGCCGCGCCGCCCGCGCCCATCGTCACCACCCCGATGGCGGGCACGCCCCCCGCCACGGCCCCCTCGCCACAAGAGGCTCCGACCGCCCAGAACGCGCCGACCAGTCCCACGATCTGATCCCCTCCGGTCGAAAGGCGCCCGGATGCCGTTCGTCGCATCGGCGGGAGCGGAACAGGGGCATGCGGTGTTGATACAGGCATGTTTCCCATCGGAGAGATCATGTGATCCGATCGACAAGCTGGCTTGCCTTCGCGCTGATCCTGCCGCTGACCGCCTGTGGCGGCGGCCAGGAACCGACTGGCGATCAGATGACCAACACCGCCGCGCCATCCTCCGAACGGGAAGCCGCGAGCCCAGGCAACGCTAGCCTGCCCGCGCCGATCAAGACCGCGACTCCGACGCAGACCGATAGTGTCCTGTCCTGCTCGGCCGAGCGCGGCCAGGCGGCGGCGCAGCGGCTGGTAAAGACGTGCGTCGCGGTCTCGCCCGCCACTCATCCGCCGTGCAACGCGGCCAATAGCTGTGCGATCATCGAGGACGAGATCGCGCGCAGCTGTGCGCTGCTGGGCGACGAGGCGGCAACGACGTCCGGTTGCTCGGTCGATCCGAAGAGCGATGCGGCGGCGGTCGCGGTGGTGCGCCGCTATTATTCCGCGATCAACGCGCATGACTATGCCACCGCCTGGACGCAATGGGGGCCGGACGGCCGCCCAGGCCAGCGCTTCGCCGATTTCCAGAAGGGGTTCGCCGACACGCGCGCCACCAAGGTCACGATCGGCCAGATGGGCCCGAGCGAGGGTGCGGCGGGATCGGTCTATGCGACGATCCCGGTCACCGTCGACGCGCAGTTGAACGACGGGCGGCAACAGCGTTTTGCCGGGCAATATGTGGTGCGTCGGGTCAACGACGTGCCGGGTGCGAGCGCCGACAGCCTGCGCTGGCATATCGAGTCGGCAACATTAAAGCCCGTCGCGCCCTGATCACCCCATTCCGGTCGACACATTCTGGTCGGCACAGGGCCCATCGACATCCGGACACGCCCCGCCTTTCCCTCGCCCCTCATGGAGGGGAGAGGGAAAATAGGATCAGCGCGAATATCGATTGGCCCTAGATCGGATGCCCCTCGGTATCGCGCAGGACCTCGCGCCGTCCGACATGGTCCGGTCGTCCGACGATGCCGTCCGTCTCCATTCGCTCGATCAACCGCGCCGCCGAGTTATACCCGATCCGCAACTGCCGCTGAAGCCAGGAGGTCGAGGCCTTCTGGCTCTCGCACACCAGCTGGATCGCGGCGCGATATTGCTGGTCCTCCGCCGAATCCTCACCCGTGGGCGCGCCATCGAGCGCGAAGCTCTCGGCCGGTTCCTCGGTGACCGAGGAGATATAGTCGGGCTGCCCCTGCGCACGCCAGTGATCGGCAACCCGGTGCACCTCGTCGTCCGAGACGAAGGGTCCGTGAACGCGCACGATGCCCTTGCCGCCGGGCATATAGAGCATGTCGCCGCGGCCGAGCAGCTGCTCCGCACCCTGCTCGCCCAGAATGGTGCGCGAATCGATCTTCGACGTCACATGGAAGCTGATACGAGTCGGCAGGTTCGCCTTGATGACGCCGGTGATGACGTCGACCGACGGCCGCTGCGTCGCCATGATCAGGTGGATGCCCGCCGCGCGCGCCTTTTGCGCCAGGCGCTGGATCAGGAATTCGACTTCCTTGCCCGCCGTCATCATCAGGTCGGCAAGCTCGTCGACGATTACGACGATCTGCGGCAGCGGCTCGTATTCGAGCTTTTCTTCTTCATAGACCGGCTGGCCGGTTTCGGGATGATAGCCGGTCTGGACCTTGCGCCCCAAAGGCTGGCCCTTGGCCTTGGCCGCGCGCACCTTGTCGTTGAAGCTGGCGAGGCTGCGCACGCCGACCGAGGACATCTGCCGATAGCGGTCCTCCATCGTCTCGACCGCCCATTTCAGCGCGCGGACCGCCTTGGCCGGATCGGTGACGACCGGCGACAGCAGATGCGGGATGTCGTCATACATCGACAATTCCAGCATCTTGGGGTCGATCATGATCATCCGGCACTGCTCGGGCGTCAGGCGGTAGAGCAGCGACAGGATCATGCCGTTCAGGCCGACCGACTTACCCGAACCCGTCGTACCCGCGACCAGCAGGTGCGGCATGGGCGCCAGGTCGGCGACCACCGAGTCGCCCGCGATATTCTTGCCCAGGATGATCGGCAGCTGCGCGGCCTGATCGGCGAAGCTCTGCGACGCGACCAGTTCGTGAAGCGACACCATCTCGCGCTTGGCATTGGGCAGCTCGATGCCGATGACGTTGCGCCCCGGAATCACCGCGACGCGCGCCGAGATCGCCGACATGTTGCGGGCGATATCGTCGGCCAGCGCGATGACGCGGTTGGCCTTGATGCCGGGCGCGGGTTCCAGCTCGTACATGGTGACGACCGGGCCGGGGCGGACCTCGACGATCGCACCCTGGACGCGGAAATCGTCGAGCACATTCTCCAGCAGGCGGGCATTGCGCTCCAGCGCGGCCTTGTCGATCTGCCCGGCGGGCGAGGGCGGCGCAGGCGTCAGCAGGTCCAGGCTGGGCAGCTGATAGGGCGCGTCGCGGTCGGCCGCCGTCTTGGGCTTGGCGGGGGCGGGCGCGACCTGGCGGTCGGCGATGACGGGGGCGGGACGATCCTCGCGCACCGGCACCGCCTTGCGCGCCAGGGTCAGCGGCTCCTCGTCCTCGTCTTCGTCATAGAGGCCCTCGTCCTCATCGTCCCAGGGCACGCTCTCGCCATCCTCGCTCACCGCGCGACGACGCCGCAACCGCGCGAGGCCCCGCTCGGCGATGTCGAGTTCCAGGCTGCGCCCCCAGATGAGTGCGCCACCGATCCCCAGCGCCAGCCCGATCGCCGCCGATCCCCAGGTGACGACCGCCGCCTGGCCGGTGAAGCCCAGCACCCAGCGGACGAGATTCACGACCGACAGGCCGATCACGCCACCCCATCCGGCGGGCAGCGCCAGCACCGCCGAGTCGGATACGAAGGCCAGCGCGCACGCCATCATCGCCACGCCGATCACCGCCTGGCGCAGCATCCGAACCCAGCGGCCCGCCGGACGGTCGCGCCACAGCCGGGTGCCGATGATCGGCCCGATCGGCAGGATCAGCGCGACGGCGGGCCCGAACAGGGTCAGCGCGATATCGGCGACCCAGGCGCCCGGATGCCCCATCCAGTTGGCCGGGGCCGCGCCCGAGGCGGTGTTGAGCGCCGGGTCGCTCGCCCGGTAGCTGGCAAGCGCCAGCACCAGCATCAGCGTCACGGCGAACAGCACGAGCGCGGCGACCAGCGCACCGCTGCGCACCGCCCCCGCCTTTACCGTCTCGCGCCATAATACCGGCTGCGCGCGGCTGGCCATGGATCGTGTCCTTCAGGAATGTCGCAAAAATCCGGGAAAAATCCCGGAAAATTCATCGCCTCTGGCGGTTCCTACGTCAAGGCGCGGGGGTCGAACCCGCATTGTTTGCGACGGCACGAAGGTCTAGGAGCAGTCCCATGGATAGCGATGTCATCATCCTCGGCGGCGGCCTGGTCGGCGCGACTCTGGGTGTCGGTCTGGCCGCGCATGGCCTGTCTTCGATCATCGTCGATCCGGCCGATCCGGCTGTGGTTCTCGCCCCCGGTTTCGACGGACGCGCCTCGGCTGTCGCCTCGGCCAGCTGGCGGATGCTGGACGCGATCGGCATCGGCGCGAAGCTGGCGGGCAAGGGCTGCGAAATCCGGCACATCCGGGTCAGCGACGGGCTGGAGCCGGGCAAGCTCGATTTCATTCCCGACGCCGATGACGGCGCGCTGGGCACGATGTTCGAGAACAAGCTGCTGCGCCGCGCGATTCACGAAGCCGCGAACGAGGCCGAGCTGGTCGACCTGCGAATGCAGACCCGCGCGGTGTCGGTCGAGCGCGGCCCGGCGGGCGTCACCGCGACCTTGAGCGACGGCACCACCGTCCGAGCGCCGCTGCTGGTCGCCGCCGAAGGGCGCCAGTCGCCGACTCGCGACGCGGCGGGCATCAAGGTCGCGCGCTGGTCCTACGACCACAAGGCGATCATCAGCGCCTTCCATCACGAAGTCGCGCACGAGAATATCGCGTTCGAGATCTTCTACCCCAGCGGCCCGTTCGCGCTGCTGCCCTTGCCCGATGACGAGATCGGCCACCGTTCGGCGATCGTCTGGTCGGTGTCGGGGCGTGACGGCGATGCGATGCTGAAACTCTCCGACCGCGCCTTCCTGGCCGAGGCGGAGAAGAGCATGGGCGGGTTCCTGGGCAAGCTGTCCCACGCGAGCCCGCGTTCTGCCTACCCGCTGGGCTTCCACCGCGCCGCGACGATGACGGGCGAGCGGCTGGTGCTGGTCGGCGACTCGGCGCATGGCATCCACCCGATCGCGGGCCAGGGCGTGAATCTGGGCTATCGCGACGTCGCCGCGCTGGTCGAGGTGCTGGTCGAGGGCAAGCGCACCGGCATGGACCTGGGCGATGCCGCGCTGCTCCAGCGCTATCAGCAATGGCGCGGGCTGGACACGCTGATGGTCTCGGTCGCGACCGACAGCTTCAACCGTATCTTCAGCGTGCCCGGCAAGACCGCCAGCGCGATCCGGCGGCTGGGCATCACCGCGATCGACCATATCCCGCCGCTGAAGAACCGCTTCATGGCCGAGGCGCGGGGCGAGACGGGGCAGTTGCCGCGCCTGTTGCAGGGCGTGATGGTTTAGTTCGGTAGGGCCGCTCCTATTGGAAAAGGGCCCTCCCCAACCCCTCCCGCCTGCGGGAGGGGCTTAGCGCCTGGCCTGAGGCGCGCGTATGCTTAGCCAACAAGCGCTCCCCTCCCGCAGGCGGGAGGGGATGGGGGAGGGTAAGCCGCAAGCTAGGCGCCCGCGTTGACGCCATATGGGATACCAAAAGCTATGTCCGGCGTTTTGCACGCCATGATCCCCGGGCCTGACCATCCCACCCGTCCGCTCCGCCCTCCGATTCGCGACCGCCGCCAGACCGGCGTCGCCAAGGGCATGGCCGCCGCGCTGGCCGTTATCGTCCTGACCCTGTTGCTGGGTGGCAGCCTGGCCCCCGCGCTGTCGCCCACCGACCGGGTGTTGCGCGCAGTGGCGGCTTCCACGGTCGCCGCGCTCTGGCTGGCGGCGGCGATCGGCCATGTCGCGATGCTCCGGTTCGAGTCGCCCGCCGATATCGATGCGGCGGCGAGTGGACGCGGCGACTCGCCGCGGGTCGCCATCGCCAATGCGGTGCTGCGCAACACGCTCGAGCAGGTGGTGCTGGCGATCCCGGCCTATCTGGCACTCGCCTGGGTCGTGGAGGGGTCGGGGGCCATCGTCCCGATGCTCGCCGCGCTGTTCTCGGTCGGGCGGACACTGTTCTGGACCAATTACGCGCGTGGTGCGGTCGCGCGGGCGTTCGGGTTTGCGCTCAGCTTCTACTCCAGCGTCACGGCGCTGGTCATCGTGATGGTGGTGCTGGTGGGAAGGATCATCTGATCCTCCCCGGCATGGGGAGGTGGCAGGCCGCAGGCCTGACGGAGGGGGGCTTCCTCGTAAGACAATAATAGCGGCACGCCCCCTCCACCAGCTTCGTGTTCGAGCGAGATTGTGCCCCCGGCACAATATTGGTCTGCTGGGGGCAGACCAAAGCTCGAACACCCCCTCCCCGTGCCGGGGAGGATTTCAGAGTTCGCGGGCTTCCTCGACCAACATCACCGGCACGCCGTCGCGGATCGGGTAGGCGAGACCCGCCGCCTCCGACACCAGCTCCTGGGCGGCTTCGTCGTAGCGCAGCGGCGTGCGCGTCACCGGGCAGACCAGCCGTTCGAGCAGCCATGGGTCCAGGCTCATTGCAGCGTCACCCGATCCTCGCCGTCATGGCGACCGAAGAATTGCATCAGCTGGATGATCAGCTCGGCACGTTGTTCCAGATCGGGGGCTTCCAGCAGCGCCTGCTTCGCCGCCACGTCGAAGGGCGCGATCTGGGCGATGCCGTTGACCAGGCTCTCGTCGTCCAGCCGCCCAACCGCGTCCCAGTCGACCGCATAGCCCTGAAGATCGGCGAAACGCTTCGACTCCTGCTCCAGCGAGGCACGGCGGCCGAGTGACAGCAGATCCTCGTCGATCACCGGCAGCAGCTCGGCCTCGACCTGACGGAAGGGCGTCGTCACCTCCAGCTCGCGGACGATGCGGAACAGCGAAACGCCCTCCAGCACAAGGTTGTAGCGGCCATCCTCCATCGCCTCGACCTCGGCGATGCGGCCGACACAGCCCATCTGATAGAGCGACGGCTTATCCCCCTCGCCCGAAGGCTGGATCATGCCGATCCGCCGATCACGCGCCATCGCGTCGGAGACGAGCGCCCGATAGCGCGGCTCGAAGATGTGCAGCGGAAGCGGCATCCCCGGAAAGAGGATCGCGCCCGCCAGCGGAAAGATCGAGAGCCGCGCCATGTCCTTATCCGAACAGGATGGCGGACAGGCGCCGCCGCTGCTGCGAGACCCAGGGATCGGTCATGCCGACCACCTCGAACAGCTTCAGGAGTTGCTGGCGCGCGGCATCCTCGTTCCAGGCGCGGTCGGCGGCAACGATGTGGAGCAGATTGTCCGCCGCGCCGTCACGGTCGCCCGCCGCCATCTGCGCATTGGCCAGCGCGAACCGCTTTTCATGATCGTCGGGGCTGGCCGCGACCTCGGCCGCCAGCCCCGCATAGTCCGCCGCCGGTGGAGCGGACCGCGCCAGCGACACGGTTGCGATGGCGCGGTGGATGGCGGGGTCGTTGGCCAAGCCTTGCGGCAGCGCCTCGGTCGCGGCTTCGGCTTCCTCGATGCGCCCTGCACCCAGCAGCGCACGGATATGCCCCGACAGCACGGCGGGATGCTCCGGCGCCATGTCGAGCAGCTGCTGGAAGATCGACACCGCGCGCTCGGCGTCACCGGCCTCCAGCACTTCCTCGCCCATCGCGATCAGCGGTTCCAGCTCGGCCGCCGCGTCCGCCGCCTCCGACTGGATCGGCAACTGCTTGAGCAGCTGGTCCAGCATCGTGCGCAGCGCGCTTTCGGTGCGCGCGCTGGTCAGGTCGGCGACCAGCTGGCCCTGAAACATCGCATAGACGGTCGGGATCGAGCGGATCTGGAATTGGTTGGCGATGAACTGGTTCTTGTCGGTGTCGATCTTGGCCAGCACGACGCCCTTGTCGGCGTAAGCCTCGGCGACCTTCTCCAGCGTCGGGCCCAGCGCCTTGCACGGCCCGCACCATTCCGCCCAGAAGTCCAGGATGACCAGCTTGGTCATCGACGGCTCGACGACATCGCGGCGGAAGGCGGTGACGGCTTCCTTGTCGGCGGGCGACATTCCCAACGTGGCCAAAAGACGCTCCTTTACGTGTTGCTCGGCCCTATGTGGGCGAGCGGGTACGGTAATGAAAGGTGGCGGCGTAAATCAGCCGTTCAGCCGCGCGATGGTGCGCTCGCGCCCGATCAGCGGCAGCAGCGCGGCCATGTCCGGCCCCTGCGCGCGACCGGTCAGGGCCAGGCGCAGCGGCAGGAACAGCGTCTTGCCCTTGCGGCCCGTCGCGTCCTTCAACGCGGCGGTCAGCGCGTGCCAGGGATCACCCGCCCAGTCGATCTGCCCCGCGACCTCGGCCGCCTGCGCCAGATAGGCGCGGTCGTCCTCGGCAGGCTCGGGCGCATCCACGGGCCCTTCGATCACCTGCCACCAGTCGGCGGCCTCCGCGACGGTGTGGAGATTGGGGCGCACCGCCTCCCACTCCGCTGCGCCCATGCCGGTCGGCAAGCGATCGGCGACGGCCTCGAACGGCGTCTGGTGCAGGATGCGCGCGTTCAGCTGCGCCAGCTCCGCCTCGTCGAAGCGCGCGGGGGCCCGGCCGAAGCGCGAGAAGTCGAATCCGGCGATCAGCGGCGCCATGTCGGCGACCGGTTCGACCGGATCGCTCGTCCCGATCCGGGCAAGGAGCGCGCGCACCGCCTGCGGCTCGATGCCGATCTCGCGAAAGTGATCGACGCCCAGCGAGCCGAGTCGCTTGGACAGCTTGCCCTCATTGCCGGTCAGCAGCGCGGCATGGGCGAAGCGCGGCAGCGCGGCCCCCAGCGCCTGGAACATCTGAATCTGCAGCGAGGTGTTGGAGACGTGATCCTCGCCCCGCACCACCTGGGTCACGCCCATGTCGATGTCATCGATCACCGAGGGCAGCATGTAGAGCCATGTCCCATCGGCGCGGCGGATGACCGGATCGCTCATCGTCGCGGAGTCGAAGCGCTGGGGCCCGCGTACCGCGTCGTCCCATTCGATCGCCGCGCCATGATCCAGCTTGAACCGCCAATGCGGGCGAACGCCATCCGCCTCCAGCTTGGCGCGGTCTTCCTCGGTCAGGGCGAGTGCAGCGCGGTCATAGACCGGCGGCAGGCCGCGCCCGAGTTGAATCTTGCGCTTCAGGTCGAGTTCCTGCGCGCTCTCATAGGCGGGGTACACATGGCCGCCCGCGACCAGCTCGGCGAAGCGCGCCTCGTATAAGGCGAAACGCTGCGACTGGCGTACTTCGCTATCGGGGATCAGGCCCAGCCAGGCCAAATCCGCCCGGATCGCCTCGACATAGCGTTCCTCGCTCCGCTCGGCATCGGTGTCGTCGATGCGCAGCAGGAAGCGCCCGCCGGCCTTTTGCGCATATATCCAGTTGTGCAGCGCGGTGCGGATATTGCCGACATGCAGCCGCCCGGTGGGCGAGGGAGCGAAACGGGTCACGGTCATGAGCGCCGCCATAATCGGGGAATCACCTTTGCGCTATTGTGACAGCGCGATTAAGGGGACGCGCATCACTGGACTGTCTGCGGGGACGGGGTACCACCATGAAATTGATGACCGGCAATTCCAATCTGCCGCTGGCGAAGGCGATTTCCTCCTATCTGGAGGTGCCGCTGACCGAGGCGCTGGTGCGCCGCTTCGCCGATGAGGAAATTTTCGTCGAGATCCAGGAAAACGTCCGCGGCGAGGACGTGTTCGTGATCCAGTCGACCGGCTATCCGGTCAACGACAACCTCATGGAACTGCTGATCATGATCGACGCGCTGAAGCGTGCGTCGGCGCGGCGCATCACGGCGGTCATCCCCTATTTCGGCTATGCGCGCCAGGACCGGAAGCCGGGTCCGCGCACCCCGATCTCGGCCAAGCTGGTCGCCAACCTGATCACCGTCGCGGGCGCCGACCGCGTGCTGTCGGTCGACCTTCATGCCGGTCAGATCCAGGGATTCTTCGATATCCCGACCGACAATCTCTATGCCGCACCGGTCATGTCGGCGGACATTCTGGCGCGTTTCAAGAACGACAACCTCATGGTCGTGTCGCCCGACGTCGGCGGCGTGGTCCGCGCGCGCCAACTCGCCAAGCGCCTCGACAACGCCCCCCTCGCCATTGTCGACAAGCGCCGCGAGCGCGCGGGCGAGTCGGAGGTGATGAACATCATCGGTGACGTCGAGGGGCGCTTCTGCATCCTGATCGACGATATCGTCGACTCGGCGGGCACGCTGTGCAACGCGGCCGCCGCTTTGCGCCAGGCGGGGGCGGAGGATGTCGTCGCCTATGTCACCCACGGCGTGCTGTCGGGCGGCGCGGTGGCGCGAGTCGAGGGCTCCGAGCTGCGAGAACTGGTCATCACCGACTCGATCGGCAACCACGAGTCGATCGGTGCGACCACCAAAATCCGCCACCTGCCCATCGCCCCGCTACTGGGCGAAGCGATCAAGCGGATCGCCGATGAGACGAGCGTGTCGAGCCTGTTCGATTGAGGCTTTGACCGGCGCAAATCGCATTCGTTTCGTGCGCGGCTGGCCCCCACCCCAAACCCCTCCCCCCTACCGGGAGGAGGGGCTTAGAAGAAGCGCAAGCCGGTCGAACTAGGCACGCCCCTCCCGCAGGCGGGAGGGGATGGGGGAGGGTCAGATCCAGGCAAGACGTTCTCGGCCCTTGCTCTAGAAAAAGTCAGCGATTCCCCAGGCCGACGATATGCTCGAACACCGCCGGGTGAAGCGGCTTGGAGAACGCACAGCCATATTTGAACCGGTCGCGCCAGGCGATCACCGCCTCCAGCGGGGCGAGGCCCGGCACGGTCAGCCAGACGATCGTGCCCGGCCACAGGGTGAAGCTGGTTTCGGCGCGAAAGCCTTCGGGTGACAGGTCGACCACATCGATCTCGAACCGGGTCTGCCCCTTGTCGCGCAAATGCGCCCGCATCCGCACCGCATGGCGGAGCGAACGGCGAAGATCTTGGCCGGCGACCGGCTCGAATGGCGGCGTAAAGACCGGTTTATCCATAGCGCACCTCCCATATCCCGACGAAGGTTACTTTTCCGCCAACGCCTCCTGCCCTTCGCGCGCGCCGGCCGGGCGGCGGACCCCGGCATGGGCGCGGCGTTTCAATTCGGCCTTGAGCGCTTCGGGCTTCGGCGCGACCAGAAAGCCGAAGCTGACCGTGCCCTTCTTCGTCTCGACGACATGGTGCAGCCGATGCGCCTGGATGATCCGCTTCATATAATCCGACTTGGGCAGATACCGGCTCGGCAGGCGCTTGTGGACGATCACGTCGTGAAAGCCGAAATAAATGGCACCATAGGCCGCGATCCCCGCGCCGATCCAGGTGAAGCCGGTCCACCAGCCCAGCTGCGCGCCGCCCAGGATCATGACGAACGACGGCACCGCGAAGATCGCCGCGTATAGATCGTTCAGTTCCCAGTTGCCGGTGCGCGGCCGATGATGGCTTTCGTGCAGGAACCAGCCCGGCCCGTGCATGATCCAGCGATGCGCCGCATAGGCGAACCCCTCCATGAAGATCACGGTGCCAAGGAACAGGAGAATGCCGAAAGCGAGATGCATGACAGCCTCATAACGCATATGCGCGGATTTTGCGCGCGATTCCCGTCATCGCCTTTGCGGCACGACTCGCCTCGCCGCAAATCGCACTTGCTATGCAGTTGCATTAAAGCCGTTTCGGGGTGGATTTGTCCGCCAGCCTGTGCTTTAGCCGCACCCAATTTCCCTAGAACCACCCGAGAGGCGGAAGGCTAGCGCATGAACATCCACGAATATCAGGCCAAGGAATTGCTCGCCAAGTTTGGCGTGCCCGTCCCCGCCGGCTTCGCCGCGATGACCGTCGAGGAGGCCGTCGAGGCATCGTCCAAGCTCCCCGGACCGCTCTACGTCGTCAAGGCGCAGATCCATGCGGGCGGCCGCGGCAAGGGCAAGTTCAAGGAACTCGGCCCCGATGCCAAGGGCGGTGTCCGCCTGGCCAAGACCGCCGACGAAGTCCGCGCTGCCGCCACCGACATGCTGGGCAACACGCTGGTCACCATCCAGACCGGCGAAGCGGGCAAGCAGGTCAACCGCCTGTACGTGACCGACGGCGTCGACATCGCGAAGGAATTCTACCTCGCGCTGCTCGTCAACCGTGCGACCGGCCGTGTCTCGATGGTCGCCTCGACCGAAGGCGGCATGGACATCGAGACCGTGGCGCATGACACGCCCGAGAAGATCCACTCGATCGACATCGACACCGCGACCGGCTTCATGCCGCATCACGGCCGCGCCGTCGCCGCCGCGCTGGAGCTGACCGGCGACCTCGCCAAGCAGGCCGCCAATGTCGCGTCGAAGCTCTACGCCGCGTTCCTGGGCACCGATGCCGAGCAGATCGAGATCAACCCGCTCGCCGTCACCGAGGACGGCAAGCTGATGGTGCTCGACGCCAAGGTCGGCTTCGACGGCAACGCCATGTTCCGTCACAAGGACCTGATGGAACTGCGCGACACCACCGAAGAAGACGCGATGGAGCTGGAGGCGTCGAAGTACGACCTGGCGTACATCAAGCTCGACGGTGACATCGGCTGCATGGTCAACGGCGCCGGCCTCGCCATGGCGACGATGGACATCATCAAGCTGAACGGCATGTTCCCGGCCAACTTCCTCGACGTCGGCGGCGGCGCGAACAAGGAGAAGGTGACCGCGGCGTTCAAGATCATCCTGAGCGATCCGGCGGTGAAGGGCATCCTGGTCAACATCTTCGGCGGCATCATGCGCTGCGACATCATCGCCGACGGCATTGTCGCGGCGGCGAAGGAAGTGAACCTGCAGGTTCCGCTGGTCGTCCGCCTCGAGGGTACGAATGTCGAGAAGGGCAAGGAAATCCTCGCCAATTCGGGTCTCGCCATCGTCCCCGCCAACGATCTGGGCGACGCCGCCAAGAAGATCGTGGCCGAGGTTCAGAAGGTCGCCTAAACCGCACCTTCGGCCCTAACGGACCGATTTAGAGAGGCTCGGACGGAAACGTCCGGGCCTCTTTCTCGTTGGTCTGGCGGAACACTTGCGATGCGCTCGCAAGGCCGCCAAAGACGGCGAAATGTTTGGCTGTTCGGCCGGGAAGGACCTGCGATGAAAATCGTCGTGCCCGTGAAGCGGGTGTTGGATTATAATGTAAAGCCGCGTGTGAAGGCGGACGGGACGGGCGTCGATCTGGCGAACGTGAAGATGTCGATGAACCCGTTCGACGAGATCGCGGTGGAAGAGGCGATCCGGCTGAAGGAGAAGGGGGCGGCGACCGAGGTGGTCGTCGTCTCGATCGGCGAGCCCAAGGCAGCGGACACGCTGCGCACCGCGCTCGCCATGGGCGCGGACCGGGGCGTGCTGATTACGTCGGACCAGCCGGTGGAACCGCTGGGCGTCGCCAAGCTGCTCGCCAAGGTGGTCGAGGAGGAACAGCCCGGCCTCGTGATCCTGGGCAAACAGGCGATCGACGGTGACAACAACCAGACCGGCCAGATGCTCGCCGG
>NZ_BCTY01000047.1 GCF_001591005.1 Sphingomonas sanguinis NBRC 13937 | reverse complement strand
TTTCGAGAGGTCGACACCCCTCCGTCAGGCCTGACGGCCTGCCACCTCCCCTGCAAGGGGAGGAAAAGGATTTAACGCCCCATATACAATCCCGGCCGGTGCCAGGCGAAGAGGATCAGGCTGATCGCCGCCGCGCTGATCGCCGACCACATCATTTGCGGGCCCGAGACCACCGGGATCGCCATCGCCAGGATGACGACGTCGAGCGCGACTTGGGTCATGCCCATATTCCAGCCGCGCTTGCGATAGAGCCAGATGGTGATGACCCCGGTGCCGCCGACCCCGGCCTGATGCCGGGCGAGCGCCAGGATGCCCATGCCGATCACGGTGCCGCCGACCAGCGCGGCAAAGGCCGGGTGCACCCCGTCGACATGCACCGACACCCGGGTGATCGCCGAGGCGACGCCAATGCCGATATTGACCAGCACCGTCTTCACCGCGAACCGTGCGCCCATCACCTTGTGCGCGAACAGAAAGAAGGGGATGTTGACCAGCGTGAACAGCACGCCTGCGGGCAATGGCAGCAGATAAGACAGCAGCAGCGCCACGCCTGCGATCCCGCCCGTCACCAGCCCCGCCGCCTTCAGGAACATCAGCCCGACGATCAGCAACGTCACGCCGATAAAGATCGCATAGGCGTCTTCCAGCAGGCTATGCGGACGCCCGATCGGGCTGGGCGGCAGGGTTTCGGCAGGGGAAGCGGTCGCTGCGGTCATCGAGGGTCCGGGTCAAGGGTCCGGCATCCGCTCCTGATGGCCCTGCTTCTTGGCGGCAGAGGGGAAGCCCTTACCGCAATCGAACCGAAACGCCAATTCCCCGACGTTATCGCAGCATCAGCCAGCCCAGGCCGATCATCACGGTCAGCGCATAGAGCCCGCCCTTGGCGCGCAGCAGATAGTTCGCGCCCAGCACCCCCGTCGCGGCCAGGGCACAGGCCGCCACCCGGTCGGCGGCGATCCACTCCAGCGTGACGAGCGCGCCGATCATGTTCGCCGCGGCGTTGAGCGCTATCCACAGATAGGAAGGGAAGACGCCGATCGAGCCGATCAGCGGCATCTTGATCGTCGCGAAACCGCGCATCGTGCCGGGAAACAGATCGGCCGCCAGATGAAAACCGACGCCGAAACCCAGTCCCGCCGCGACCGGCCAGGTCCGCAGGTCGAGCGTCGCGATGTAGAAGGGCAGGACGCTGTGCACCAGCGCGCTGCGATGCTGAAGCTGGAGCGGCGTGTCGAGATCGGGGAGCCGTGTACCCGCCGCCGTCGCCGCCGCCACGGTCGCGATCAGCATCCACGGCCCGCCCCCACCAGCAAAGGCCAGGATCACTGCCAGAAGGAGAAACAGGGCGGCTGCCATGGACGGCGGCTACCGGCTTGTACTCCTTTTGTCCATAATCGGGACTCAGAGTTCCGCAGAAAAAAGCACGGATTCCCGCCATTTTGCCGCGATGTGATGACACAGGGACTCACCCGTCGAGCGGCGGAACCTTCGGTAGGGCAAGGTACAATTTTTTGAGGGTGGCGGCGTAGGTCCGCCACGGCATAGTTCGCCCCATGACGATGCAGGGCAAAGCGGGCGTTGCGGCGCTGACCGAGCGGGAGAAGCACACTCTGCGCCTGATCGTGCGAGGGCATGACGCCAAGTCGATCGCGCGCGAGTTGAACCTGTCGGTCCATACGATCAACGAACGGCTGCGCGATGCGCGGCGCAAGCTGGCGGTGTCGAGCAGCCGCGAGGCGGCGCGGATGCTGCTGGAGGTCGAGGATCGGCCACCGCCCCCCGATTCTATCGGGGACACGCCAATCGGGGAGGATCGGTCGGGCCCGATCACGCAGGAAGATCCGGCGCCGGACATCGGCGCGAGGCGCGGCATCCGCCGCCCTCGGATCATCATCGGAGCGACGCTCATGACCCTTGCTCTCAGCCTACTGGCCCTTGGTGGCCTTACCCATATGACCTCCGCACCGCCGCAAACGGCTTCGACGGTGGCCGCCGATCCGGCGGTGGTGGAGGTCGCACAGCGTTTCCTGCAACTGATCGACCAGGGCCGCTGGGCCGACAGCTATCACCTGACGACGACCAGCTTCCGCCAGCTCAACACCGAACAGGTCTGGGCCGCCACGTCGGAAAAGGTGCGGACGCCCCTGGGCAAGACGGCGTCGCGGACGCTGCTCAGCCAGGACGATATTCCCGCACCGCCCGCCGGCTATCGGATGGTGCGGTTCACCACTCGCTTCGGCGCCTCGGCGGCGATCGTCGAGACACTGACACTGGAACGCGAGAAGGGTGAATGGCGGGTGGCGGGGATCTATGTGGGCTAGGGTGTTGCGGCCGTAACAAAGGTCCACATTCCGCCCGATCCGCGTTAGGAAGCCGCCACCCCGCCTTCCAACCGGAGACCGAACCCTTGGCCGATACCACCCCCGAAACCCGCTTCTTCGACAGCTTCGACGGGACGCCGATCGCGTGGCGCGAGATGGGGGAGGGGCGGCCCTTGGTGCTGATCCATGGCTATTTCTCCGACGCACAGACCAACTGGATTCGCTATGGCCACGCCGCCGCCATCGCCGCCAAGGGTTACCGGGTCATCATGCCCGACCTGCGCGCGCATGGAGAAAGCGGCAAGCCGCATGATCCCGCCGCCTACCCCAAGGACGCGCTGACCCGCGACGGCCATGCGCTGATCGAGCATCTGGGGCTGACCGATTACGATCTGGGCGGCTATTCGCTGGGCGCGCGAACGGTCAGCCGGATGCTGGCAACCGGCGCGGAGCCCGGCAAGGCGATCTTTGCGGGCATGGGGCTGGAGGGGCTGCTCCACACCGACCGCCGGGTGGAGCACTTTACCAATATCCTCACCCGGCTCGGTGAGCATCCGCGCGGCACGCCGGAATGGATGGCCGAGGCGTTTCTGAAGACGACGGGCGGCGATCCGGTGGCGCTGCTCCATATCCTCCAGACTTTCGCCGACACGCCGCTATCGGCGATCGAGGGCTTCGTCCTGCCCGCGCTGGTCGTGGCGGGGGTCGATGATTTCGACAATGGCGCGGCGCTCGATCTGGCGGAGGTCCTGCCGCGCGGCCGCTATGTCGAAATTCCCGGCAATCACATGAGTTCGGTGACCAAGCCCGAGCTGGGCGCGGCGATCGCGCAATTCCTCACCGCTTGACGGCGGCGGGCAAAGCCGCGCAACTGCGCGCGATCCGCCCCGTTTCGAGGGCGATTCAGGACTTTAGGGGACCAGCATGATCCGTTCCGCCGTGTCGGGCACCGTACTCGCCTTCGCGCTCGCCAGCGCCGCGCACGCCCAGACCGCTCCGACGCCCGCCGCGCCTGCGGCCCAGCCCGCGCCGACCGTCGCGGCGGCCGACGCCTTCGTCGCCGAGGCGGAGAAGACGCTCGCCGAGAAGTCGGTGGGCGCGCAGCAGATCGCCTGGGTCAACGCGACCTATATCACCGACGACACCGATGCACTCGCCGCGGCGTCGGGTGCGGAGATGACTGACCTCGCCGTCCGTTACGGCCTGCAGGCGGCGCGCTATCAGGCGCTGCCGGGCCTGTCCTATGACACCAAGCGCAAGCTCGACCTGCTGCGCGGCGGCATCACGCTGCCCGCGCCGACGACACCGGGTGCTTCGGCGCAGCTGTCGATGCTGACCACGCGCATGTCCTCCTCCTATGGCAAGGGCAAGGGCGTGCTGAACGGCCAGCCGATCAACGGATCGGACATCGAGGCCGCGATGGGCAGTGAGCGCGATCCGGCCAAGCTGAAGGAGATGTGGGTCAGCTGGCACGACAATGTCGGTGCGCCCATGCGAGCGGACTATGCGCAGATGACCGGCCTCGCGAACCAGGGCGCCAAGGAACTCGGCTATGCCGATGCGGGCGCGCTGTGGCGTTCGGGCTATGACATGCCGCCGGAGCAGTTCGCGCAGCTGACCGACAAGATCTGGAGCGAGCTGGAGCCGCTGTACAAGGCGCTGCACACCTATGTCCGCTGGAAGCTGAACGAGAAATATGGCGATGCGGTGCAGGCCAAGACCGGCCCGATCCGCGCCGACCTGCTCGGCAATATGTGGGCGCAGGAATGGGGTAATATCTATGACCTGGTCGCCCCCAAGGGCGCGGGCGATGTCGGCTACGACACCGGCGAGTTGCTGAAGGCCAAGGGGTACGACCCGATCAAGATGGTGAAGACGGGCGAGGGTTTCTATTCCTCGCTGGGCTTCGCGCCCCTGCCGCAGACTTTCTGGCAGCGCTCGCAGATCGTGAAGCCCGCCGATCGTGACGTCATCTGCCATGCCTCGGCCTGGGATATCGACAATCTGGACGATATCCGCATCAAGATGTGCACGAAGGTCAATGCCGACGACTTCGTGACCATCCATCACGAGCTGGGCCACAATTATTACCAGCGCGCGTACAAGAACCAGCCTTTCCTCTACAAGAACGGCGCGAATGACGGCTTCCACGAGGCGATCGGCGATACCGTCGCGTTGTCGATCACGCCCGATTATCTGGTGAAGATCGGCCTGCTCGATCCCGCGAAGGTGCCCAGCGCCGACAAGGATATCGGCCTGCTGCTGCGTCAGGCGATGGACAAGGTGGCGTTCCTGCCCTTCGGCCTGCTGATCGACAAATGGCGCTGGGGCGTGTTCTCGGGCCAGATCCCGGCCAGCCAGTATCAGGCGGGCTGGGATGCCCTGCGCCTGAAATATCAGGGCGTGGTGCCGCCGGTCGCGCGGGACGAAACCAAGTTCGATCCGGGTGCCAAATACCATATCCCGGCGGGCGTGCCCTATGCGCGCTATTTCCTGGCGCGGGTGCTCCAGTTCCAATTCTACAAGGCGGCCTGCGATCAGGCGGGCTGGAAGGGCCCGCTGCACCGCTGCTCCTTCTATGGCAACAAGAAGGTCGGCGAGAAGCTGAACGCGATGCTGGCGATGGGCCAGTCCAAGCCGTGGCCAGATGCTTTGCAGGTCTTCACCGGCAGCCGCGAAATGTCGGGCAAGGCGCTGGTCGAATATTTCGCGCCGCTGAAAGTCTGGCTTGACCAGCAGAACAAGGGCAAGCCACAGGGTTGGTGAGGCCTGCCTCTCCCCAAGCCATGCTTGGGGAGAGGGTGTTTGATGGGGCATAGCCGCTTACGGCGTCGCCCCGCCCCGAAATCTCACCCTCGTTCAGGCTGAGCGGGGGCAGGGCAATCAATCCTTCTTGCTGTCCTTGTCCCGCTTTGCGCTGCTTCCCTTGAGCGACAGCAACGCTGCGGTGAGCCCGGCCGCCGCCGCCAGACTACCCAGGATCGAGGCGACGCCCCATTTGCCGCCGACCCTTTCCAGCCCATGCTTGCCCAGTACCGGCGCGGGGGCGGGCTTGATCGCGGCGGGCTTGCGCGGTGGCGCCTTACGCGGGGCGGTTCGCTTGGTCGAGCGGGGCTTGGGCGGAGCCTTGGGCTTGGCCGGGGCCTCGGTCGCGGGGGTTTCGGTGCCCTCGACCGGTTCGACCGCAGGCATGGCGTCGTCGGTCACTGGCTCGACCTTGGCCACGGGCCGCTTGCGTGGGGCAGGCGTCCCTGCGGCCTTGGGCGTGGCGCGGCGGCGGGGCGGGCGTGGTTTTTTCGGGTCCGTGGTGTCGACCATGACGAAATCCCCCATTTAAAACAAAGCAGCTTCGGTTCGTCACCGTAACGCTTGCGCCCGCCCCCGGTTGCCGATCAGCGGAAGGGCGGCTCGTTGAACGCGCGTAGCTTGCGGCTGTGCAGCTTGTTGCCCTCGCGACGCAGCTGTTCGCAGGTTTCGATGCCGATCCGCATATGCTCGCTGATCGCGCGCTCATAGAAGCGGTTGGCCTGGCCTGGCAGCTTCAGCTCGCCGTGCAGCGGCTTGTCCGACACGCAGAGCAGCGTCCCGTACGGCACGCGGAAGCGATAGCCCTGCGCCGCGATCGTCGCCGACTCCATGTCGATGCCGACCGCGCGGCTGAGCGAGAAGCGCAGCGCCGACTTGGAGTAACGCAGCTCCCAGTTGCGGTCGTCGGTGGTGACGATGGTGCCGGTGCGCAGGCGACGCTTCAACTCGTCGCCTGACTGTCCCGAGACGATCTCGGCGGCCTTGGCGAGCGCGACCTGCACCTCGGCGATGGCGGGCACCGGGATTTCGGGAGGCAGCACGTCGTCCAGCACATGATCGTCGCGCAGGTACGCATGGGCGAGCACATAGTCGCCGATCCGCTGGCTGGGACGAAGGCCACCGCAATGGCCGATCATCAGCCACGCCTCGGGCCGCATGACCGCAAGGTGGTCGCAAATCGTCTTGGCGTTGGACGGACCGACGCCGATATTGACCAGGGTGATGCCGGTGCCGTCCTTGGCGACCAGGTGATAGGCGGGCATCTGGTGCCGCCGCCACGCGCTGTCGGTGACGATCTTGTCGACATCCTCGGGCCGCTCGATGACGATGCCGCCCGCGCCCGACAGGGCAGTGAAGCGCGACCCTTCGCCCAGCTGCGACGCGCCCCAGCGAACGAATTCATCAACATAGCGGTGATAGTTGGTGAACAGCACGAAGCGCTGGCAATGCTCGGGCGGGGTGCCGGTATAGTGACGCAGCCGCGCGAGCGAGAAGTCGGTGCGCAACCCGTCGAACAGCGCCAGCGGCCGGTTGCCATCGGCGGTCATCCACAGCCCGTCGGCGATCTCATCACCGATATGCGCCAGCTCGGTTGCGGGGAAGAAGCGTGCCAGCTCGGCCGCCGACACCGTATCCAGGCTCAGCGCATGGCCGGGGTCGAGGACGTAAGGGAAAGGGATTTCCTGACGGCCGGGCACCGCCTCGACCGAAACATCGTAATCCTCGATCAGAAGGGTCAGTTGCTCGATCAGATAATCCCGGAACAGGGCGGGCTTGGTAACGCTGATCCGATAATCGCCGGGTGACACGAGGCGGCCGAACGAGCGCATCGGGGCAGGGCGGCCGCCTTCGCCGCGATAAATCAGCCGGATTTCCGGGTAGGCGAAGCAGCCATGCGCGCGGTCTTCCGGCGTCGGCGTGGTGCCATCACGAAGATAGAGTGTCAGCGCCTCCTTCAGACGCGTGACGGAGGCGGTATAGAGGCGGTCGAGTTCCTCGACGATCGTTGCGGCTTGAGTCATCGTTCAGAGCTAAGCCCTGATTGTGACAGTGGCAAGCGCGCGGACGACCGGGATCGTCCGCGCGTGCCTGGGCGCGCGGGTCAGGCGCCGTGAATGGAGTTTTCGTCGTCCGAAGGGCTGCGCAGCTTGGACGCGCCGAACGCGGCACCCGCGACCGCAGCGGCCACACCCGCGGCGATTCCAGCGGCGGCATAGGGGTGTTCCTTCACCTTGCCACCTGCGGCCTTGGCCGCGCCTTGCGCCTTTTCGGTGAAGCTCTTGGGCGCTGCCTGCTTTTCGGGGGGGACATAGGTGGTCATGGCCAGTGCTCCTCTCTCGTTTCCGTCCACGTTAGCTGAAAACGCCGCTACGGCCAGCGCTGTTCCGCCCCCGATCCGACCGGCCGTGCGCTTCGCCGGATCGGGAGCAGGCCAGCATCGCGTCAGAGCGCGCCCAGGAGATACTCGGCCGAGCTGACCTTGAACTCGCCCGGTGCCTCGACGAACAGCTGCTCGACCACGCCGTCATTGACCAGCATCGCATAGCGCTGGCTGCGCGTGCCCATGCCGAATTTCGAGCCGTCCATCGTCAGGCCGACCGCCTTGGCGAAATCAGCATTGCCGTCGGCCAGCATCGTGATCGCGCTCGCCGCATTGGTCTGGCCCCAGGCCTTCATGACGAACACGTCGTTGACCGAGGTGCAGGCGATCTCGTCCACCCCTTTGGCCTTCAGCGCGTCGGCCTGGGCGATGAAGCCCGGCAGATGCTGGGCCGAGCAGGTGGGGGTGAAGGCGCCGGGCACCGCGAACAGCGCGACGCGCTTGCCCGCGAAGAAATCGGTGGTGCTGACCTGTTCCGGGCCATCGGGCGTCGCCTTGACCAGCGTGGCGGCGGGGATGTGGTCTCCGACCTTGATCGTCATGATGCTTCGTCCTGCGGGAAAAGGCCTCGGCAGGGTGCCGGGCTTGCGCGGGCGCTCATGGGGCAGGACGTGCCGCGATTTCAAGCATGGCGAGCGGGCGTGGTGATCCCTATAGTCGGGTACGTGGATCAACTGACTTATCTTTCCGGCCAATTCCTGCTCGCCATGCCGGGCATGGCCGATCACCGTTTCGACCATGCCGTCATCGCCATGTGCGCGCATGACGAGGGCGGGGCGCTCGGCATCGGGCTGGGCGCGACGATCGACGGCATCGGCTTTCACACGCTGCTCGACCAGTTCGAGATCCCGCATGGCGACGCACCGAACGCGCCGGTCCATTATGGCGGCCCGGTCGAGCCGCGCCGGGGCTTCGTGCTGCACAGCCATGACTGGCAGGGGCAGGACAGCGTCGATGTCTGCGGCCTGTGGGTCCTGTCCAGCACCGTCGACGTGCTGCGCGCCATCGCCGACGGGCGCGGCCCGGAGCGTTGGGTCGTGGCGCTGGGCTATGCCGGATGGGATGCGGGCCAGCTGGAGGAGGAACTGCGCGAGCCCGGCTGCTGGTTTACTGTACGCGGCGAAGGTGACGTGCTGTACGACGTTTCGCCCGACGACCGGTGGCAGGCCGCGTTCGGTGCGGCGGGGATCGATCCCCGTTTGCTGGTGACGGGCGGTGGCACCGCCTGAGCCGCTCCGAAGGCGGAAACACTGAAGCATATAAAGATATCTTTATATTTGATCCCTAAGGCGATCACCGCTAAGGCGGGCGCCGTGCCGATCGGCGTGCGCGCCACGTCTTGGTCGGCCCCATTTTGCACGGAGTTTCGTCGTGTCCACGACTGCCGCCACCAAGAACGATTACGTCATCAAGGACATCAGCCTGGCTGATTTCGGCCGCGCCGAGATCAAGATTGCCGAGACCGAGATGCCCGGCCTGATGGCCCTGCGCGACGAATTCGGCGCTGCTCAGCCGCTCAAGGGCGCGCGCATCACCGGCTCGCTGCACATGACGATCCAGACCGCCGTGCTGATCGAGACGCTGACCGCGCTCGGCGCCGATGTGCGGTGGGCGACCTGCAACATCTATTCGACCCAGGACCATGCCGCCGCCGCGATCGCAGCGTCGGGCGTGCCCGTCTTTGCCGTGAAGGGCGAGACGCTGGCCGAATATTGGGACTATGTCGGCGACATCTTCACCTGGGACGGCGACGTCGAGGGTCAGACCGCCAACATCATCCTGGACGATGGCGGCGACGCGACCATGTTCGCGCTGTGGGGCGCCAAGCTCGAAGCCGGCCAGACCTTCGGCGACCCGGAGAATGAGGAAGAGGTCGAGTTCCAGCGTTCGGTCAAGGCGTTCATCGCCAAGAAGCCGGGCTATCTGACGCAGACCGTCAAGAACCTGAAGGGCGTGTCGGAAGAGACGACCACCGGCGTTCACCGCCTGTACGAGATCGCGAAGAAGGGCGAGCTGCCTTTCCCGGCGATCAACGTCAACGACTCGGTCACCAAGTCGAAGTTCGACAACCTGTACGGCTGCAAGGAATCGCTGGTCGACGCGATCCGTCGCGCCACCGACGTCATGCTGGCGGGCAAGGTTGCTGCGGTCGCCGGTTTCGGCGACGTGGGCAAGGGCTCGGCCCAGTCGCTCCGCAATGGCGGCGCGCGTGTGCTCGTGACCGAAATCGACCCGATCTGCGCGCTGCAGGCGGCGATGGAAGGCTTCGAGGTCGTGACCATGGATGAGGCCGTGAAGCGCGCCGACATCTTCGTCACCGCGACCGGCAACGCCGACGTCATCACCGCCGATCACATGAAGGCGATGAAGCCCATGTCGATCGTCTGCAACATCGGCCACTTCGATAGCGAGATCCAGATCGCGGCGCTGTCGAACTACAAGTGGACCGAAGTAAAGCCGGGCACCGACCTGGTCGAGTTCCCGGACGGAAAGCAGATCATCGTGCTGGCCAAGGGCCGCCTGGTGAACCTGGGCTGCGCGACCGGCCACCCCAGCTTCGTGATGTCGGCCTCGTTCACCAACCAGACGCTCGCCCAGATCGAGCTGTGGACCAAGGGCGAGAACTACAAGAACGAAGTCTACGTCCTGCCGAAGCACCTCGACGAAAAGGTTGCCGCGCTCCACCTCGAAAAGCTGGGCGTCCAGCTGTCGAAGCTGTCGGAGAAGCAGGCTGCTTACATCGGCGTGCCGGTGGAAGGCCCGTTCAAGCCGGATCACTATCGCTACTGATCCCGCTTTCCGGCCTCGGTCGGAGGAAAATCGGGGGCTGTCCGAAAGGGCGGCCCCCTTTTTCATGGGCGGAAGCCGGAAAGGCCACGTCTTGCATATGGCGTATCGCCCGCCGATCGCGCTAGAGATGGGCCGATGCAGCGTCCTCGCCCAGACCCTCACGGATGATCACGATCGGTAACGTCGAGGCGGTTCTGCTGGGCGCGGGGGCGTGCGGGATCATCATCCTGGGCATGGTCCTGCTGTTCCTCGGCATCCGCGCACGGTCGGAGGCGTCGACCGTCCGGCTGGAGCGCGACCGGCTCGATGCACTGATGCGCGCGGGGCCCGCCCAGCCGATGGTGATCCGTACCGATGGTCGGGTGGAGATGCCGCCGCGCCTCGCCGACTGGCTGGGCCTGATCGATGCGGCGCGGTTCCTGGAGGAGCTGTCGAGCGACGATGCCGGGCTGACGGCGGAGGACCGGGCGCTGCTCGCCGCCGATCTGAACGCGGCGCAGAAGACGGGGCGGCGCTTCCGCCGGGTCGTCCGCCCGCAGGGATCGACCCGCACCTTGCTGTTCGAGGGCGCGCGCGCACCAGCCGATCAAGGCGCGGCGGGCGAGGTCGTCATCTGGGCGTTCGACATGACCGAGGCGCAGGACGAAATCGCGCGTCTGGATGCCGAGGCTCGGCGGCTGGGCGATGCGTTCCAGGCGTTGACCGGGTTGATCGAGGCCGCCCCGCTGCCCATGTGGTATCGCGGGACCGATCTGCGGCTCGCCATGGTCAACAGCGCCTATGTCGAGGCCGTTGAGGGGCGCGACGCCGCCGATGTCGTCGGACGCGGGCTGGAGCTGGTCGAGGGGTCGGGACGCGGTGGGCCACTGGCCGGGGCCGCGGCGGCGCGCGACCATGGGCGGCCCCACGAACAGGTGCTGCCCGCGACCATCGATGGCGCGCGCCGGGCCCTGCGCATCTTCGATGTGCCGCTGCCGACCGGGGGTATTGCGGGGTTCGCGGTCGATATCGAGGATCTGGAACAGTCGCGCGCCGGGGCCAAGCGTTTCGCCGAGGCGCAGCGCGCGATGCTCGACCGGCTGTCGGCGGCGGTGGCGCATTTCGGGCCGGATCGCGGCCTCGTCTTCTGCAACCAGCCCTTCCGCCGCATGTTCGCGATGCGTACCGAATGGCTGGCCGATCACCCGGAGTTCGACCGTATCCTCGAGCGGATGCGCGAAGCCAATCGCAGCCCCGAGGTCCGCGATTTCCCCGGCTGGAAGGCGGAGCGGATTGAGTGGTTTCGCCAGGCGGGCACGGGCATCGAGGAGCAATGGCACCTGCCCGGCGGCACGCACTTGCGCGTCGTGGCGCAGCCGCTGCCCGATGGCGGCCTGCTCGTGATTTTCGAGGATCGGACCGAGGAGGTGCAGCTGGCTTCCGCGCGCGACACGCTGCTCCGGGTGCGCACCGCCACCTTCGACAATTTGTTCGAGGCGCTCGGCGTGTTCGCCGCCGATGGCCGGTTGCAGTTGTGGAACAACCGTTTCCGCGCGCTGTGGGGGCTGGAGGAGGATTTCCTGACCAGCCATCCGCGTGTCGACACCTTTGCCGAGCGCATTGCCGAGCGGCTGGCGACGCCGGGTCGCTCTGGCCTGATCGTCGATCTGGTCCGTTCCGCCACGCTCGAACGGCAGCAGCGCGGCGGCCGTGTCGCCTTTGCCGACGGGCGGCATTTCGAGTTTGCGGGCGTACCGCTGCCCGACGGCAATGCGCTGTTCACCCTGCTCGACATCACCGACAGCAGGCGCGCCGAGCAGGCCCTGCGCGACCGTGCGGACGCACTGGAGGCGGCGGACAAGGTGAAGACCGCGTTTGTCGCCAATATGAGCTATGAACTGCGCACGCCGCTGACCTCGATCAGCGGCTTTGCCGAGATGCTGCATGGCGGTTTCGCCGGGCCCTTGCCCGACACCGCGACGAGCTATGTCGAGGCGATTTTGGAATCGACCGAGCGGCTGGGCCTGCTGGTCGACGACGTGCTCGACCTGACCCGGACCCAGGCGGATGCGGAGATCACGCGCGAGGATGTCGAGCTGGCCCGCGTCGCGCGCGCGGCGGCGGACACCATCCGGCCGATCGCGGGGCGGCGCAAGCTGGACTTCGCCGTCGAGATCCAGCGCTCGCTGGGGCGCATCACCGGCGATCGTCGGCGGTTGCAGGAGACTATCGAACATCTGCTCCGCCACGCGGTCGAACAGACGCCCGAAGGGGGGCGCATCCTACTTCATGCCGACGGCGATTCGGCGCGCGCGCGGATCGTGGTATCCGATGACGGACAGGGCATGGACGCCGCCTCGGTCGCGCGCGCCTTCGATCGCTTTGCCGAGCCGGGGATCAAGGCGACCGGCGAACGGGCGCTGGGCCTGGGCCTGCCGCTCGCCAAGCAGTTTGTCGAGGCGCATGGCGGCACCATCACCCTGTTGTCTGAACCGGGCGAGGGCACGCTGGTCACGGTCGAACTGCCCCGGCGCGTGAGCGAAAAGGAAAAGCCATGACGATTCGGCTGGCCGATGCCGCCGCCACCGAGGATTTCGGCCGCCGCCTGGCCGCGCATCTGCGGCCGGGCGATGTCGTGACGCTGACGGGAACGCTGGGCGCGGGGAAGACCAGTCTGGCGCGCGGGCTGCTCGCCGCGCTCGGCCTGTCCGGGGAGGCCCCGAGCCCCAGCTTTGCGATCGTGCAGCCCTATGCCCCGCCCGAGACGGCGTTTCCGGTCCTCCATGTCGACCTCTACCGGCTCGACGGGCCGGAGCAGATGGAGGAGCTGGGGCTGGACGAGGCCTTGTGGGACTCCGCGCTAATCGTCGAATGGCCCGACCGGGCGGGCGAGGGAGTGTGGCCGCAGGCGCTGGCGCTGACCCTGGCGATGGACCCGGACGGCGGACGCATCTTGACAGCGCAAGTGCCCTCGGGCTGGGAAAACCGATGGCCGATATGACCCCGCCGGCGGATGCCGCCGCCTTTCTGACGACGATGGGATGGGAGGGGGCGGTGATCGCTCCGCTCGCCGGAGATGCCTCGTTCCGCCGCTATTTCCGGGTGACGCTGGAGGGCCGCCGGGCCGTCCTGATGGATGCCCCGCCGCCGCATGAGGACCCACGTCCGTTCATCGCGATTGCCCGCTGGCTGGTCGGCAAGGGATTTGCTGCGCCGACGATCCTGGGTGCCGACGAAGCGCGCGGCCTCGTCCTGATCGAGGATTTCGGCGACGACCGGATGCGCGAAGCGATCGAGGGCGATCCCGACGCGACGGTGAAGCTCTACAGCGACGCGGTCGACCTGCTCGCCGCGCTGCGAAACCACACCCCTGAGGGGCTGGCGCCGTACGACACCGCCGTCCTCCACCGTGAGGCGGCGCTCTTGCCCGAATGGTACACGCCCGCGGTCGGCCTCGACGTCGATGTCGAGGGCTATCGTGCCGCCTGGGATCAGGTGTTCGCCCACGCGCTGGCCGACAAGCCCGTCACGGTGCTGCGCGACTATCATGTCGAGAACCTGATGCTGGTCGGGCCCGGGCGGACGCTGGGCCTGCTCGACTTTCAGGACGCGCTGGCGGGGCATCCGGCCTATGACCTCGTTTCCCTGCTCCAGGATGCGCGGCGCGATGTCGAGCCGTCGATCGAAGAGGCGATGCTCAAGCGCTATCTGGCCACGACCGGCGAGGGCGATGCGTTCTTGAACGCCTATCATGTCCTGGGCGCGCAGCGGAACGCCAAGATCATCGGCATCTTCACTCGCCTGTGGAAGCGTGACGGCAAGCCGCGTTATGCCGCGCTGTGCCCGCGTGTCTGGGCCTATCTGGAACGCGACCTGACGCATCCGGTGCTCGCCCCGGTCGCCGCCTGGTTCGACGATAATGTCCCGCCCGAGCTGCGCGGTGATCCGCAACGTTTGTCCGCCCGGGGAGAGGCCGAATGACCCGCCAGCTCTCGATCCGCCCGACCCCTGCGGGCCAGGTGCCGCGCACCGCGATGGTCATGGCGGCGGGGCTGGGCAAGCGGATGCGCCCGCTGACCGCCACGCGGCCCAAGCCGCTGGTCTCGGTGGCGGGCAAGCCGTTGATCGATCATGTCTTCGATCGGCTGGTCGCCGCCGGGGTCGAGCGGGCGGTGGTCAATGTCCATTATCTTGCCGATCAGCTTGAAGCGCATCTGAAGGACCGTTTTCCGGGGATCGAGGTCATCATCTCCGACGAGCGCGAGCAATTGCTCGAAACTGGCGGCGGGCTGGTCAAGGCCAAGCCTTTGCTGGGCGATGAGCCGATCCTGGTCGTTAACAGCGACAATCTTTGGATCGACGGGCCGGTCGATGCGATCCGCCTGCTCGCCTCGCGATGGGACGACGCGACGATGGACGCGCTGTTGCTGATGGTGCCGCTGGCGCGGGCGCATAACCATGATGGGCAGGGCGATTTCTATCTGGGTGCCGATGGCCGGATCACCGCTCGCCGAGCGCGTAATCGGGTCGCGCCCTTTTCTTATACCGGGCTTCAGATCCTGCACCCGCGCCTGATTGCGGACGCGCCCGAGGGGCCGTTCTCGACCAACCTGTTCTGGAACCGCGCGATCGAGGCGGGCCGGGCCTATGGCCAAGTCCATCAGGGGCTGTGGTTCGATGTCGGCACCCCGCGCGCCATTCCGCAGACGGAGCTGATCCTCTCGGATGGCTGAACCCCGCCGCCCGAGGCTCCATACCATCCCGGCGCATCGCGGGTTCGCCGATGCGCTGGTCGCCGGATTGATGCGGCGCACTGGGGGCGATCCGTTGACGCTGGCGCAGGGCATGATCCTGTTGCCGACCAATCGCGGTGTCCGCGCGGTGACCGAGGCGTTCGTGCGCGCGAGCGGCGGCGGCCTGATCCTGCCGCGCATGGTGGCGCTGGGCGATCCCGAACTGGGTGAGGCGGCCGGGTCCGCGCTCGATCCCGCCGATGCCGAGGCCCCGCCGCCGCCCGCCATCGCGCCCTCCGCGCGACGCATGATCCTGGCGCGACTGGTCGAGCAGGAGCGGCAGCGGTCAGGCCAGCCGGTAACGGCGGCGGAGGCCGTCAGGCTGGCGGGCGATCTGGCGCGCACGCTCGATCAGATGCTGGTCGAAGAGGTCGATCCGGCGGAACTGGCCCAGCTCGACCTGGGCCCTGAGCTGACCGAGCATTGGCAGTCGGCATTGGCGACCTTTTCGGTGGTACTCGATCGCTGGCCCGCCGTGTTGGCGAAGATGGGGCGGATCGATGCGGCGCGGCGGCGAACCCTGTTGCTCGACCGGGTTGCCGCGCGGTGGCGGGAGGCGCAGCCCGCCGGGTTCGTCTGCGCGGCGGGTGTCACCGATACTGCGCCGGCGGTCGCGCGGCTGCTGCGCTGCGTGTCGGAGATGCCGGGCGGATCGGTGGTGTTCGCCGGGCTGGACCTGACCATGCCCGACGAGGAGTGGGATTCGCTGGGCCCGCACAAGCCCGATCCCCAGACAGGCCGCACCCGCCGGTCGGTCGAGACCCACCCGCAATATGCACTGAAGCTGCTGCTCGACCGGATGAGCGTCGCGCGGGGCGAGGTGACGGTGTGGCGCGGTGGTGGTGATTATGATGCGGGCTCCGCGCGCGGGCGGGCCATCGCCAATGCCATGGCCCCGGCCGACTTTACCGGCAAATGGACCGACCTGCCTGCCGAAGACCGGCGGCTGTCGGGCGTCTCCACCATCGAACTCGCCACCCCGGCGGAAGAGGCGCAGGCCATCGCACTGGCGTTGCGCGAGGCGGTCGAGGAGCCGGGGCGCACCGCCGCTCTGGTCACGCCCGACCGAGCGCTGGCGCGGCGGGTGGCGGCGCATTGTCGGCGCTGGAACATCCTGATCGACGATACGGCGGGGCGGCCCTTGTCGATCCTGTTGCCGGGCACCTTCCTGCTGCAACTGGCCGAAGCGGCGGCGCAGCATTTCGCGCCATTGCCGCTGCTCGCCTTGCTCAAGCACCCGCTGATCCGGGGCGAGATGGAGCGGGTGGAATGGCTCGACGGCGTCCGTGCGCTCGACCGGGCGCTGCGCGGGCCGCGCCCCGCGCCGGGGCTGGACGGTATCGCCGCGCATGTCGCTGACAAGCCGACCGCCTCCGCTTTCTGGGCCAAGGCCGCGCCGATGCTGGAGGCGGTGGGCCGCACCTTTGGCGACGGGCCGCAGTCGTTGCGCGGGCTGCTCGCCTGTCTGCGCGAGTGTGGGCAGACGCTGTGCGGCGATGCGTTGTGGACCGGTCCCGCCGGTCGCGCGGCGGCCGAGTTCCTGGCGGGTTATGAGGAACAGGCCGATCATGGCCCCGCCCGGGTCGATCCGGCCGAGCTGCCGGGTCTGCTGCGCAGCCTGTTCGACGAAATTGCGATCCGCGCCATCCCGCGTGAAGGCCAGCATCCGCGTCTCGCCATCTACGGCCCGATCGAGGCGCGTCTGCAGACCGCCGACCTGATGATCGCAAGCGGCCTGAACGAAGGCGTCTGGCCAGGCCGTCCCGCGCCCGATCCGTGGCTGGCGCCGCGTATCCGCTCGCTCCTGGGGCTGGTCGGGCTGGAGCAGCGGATCGGCATCGCCGCGCACGATCTCGCGCAGGCAATGGGCGCACCCCGCGCGATCCTGACCCGCGCGCTCCGCGATGCGAGCGGGCCGACCCTGGCCTCGCGTTTCTGGCTGCGGCTTCAGGCGATGGCGGGCGATCGGTTCGAGGCGCATCCGAGCCTGGCCGCCTGGGCGGTCGAGCTCGACCGGCCGAACGAGTACGCTCCGGTCGATCGACCCGCGCCCAAGCCGCCCGCTGCGCTTCGCCCGACGGTGATTTCGGTGACCGAGGTCGACCGCCTCAAGGCCGACCCCTACGCCTTTTACGCCCGCCGGGTGTTGCGCCTGTCGCCGCTCGACCCGGTCGATGCCGATCCCAGTGCGGCGTGGCGCGGCACCGCCGTCCACGACATCCTGGAGATGTGGTGGAAGGAGGATCGCTGCAACGTCGAGGCGCTACGCCCGCGCGCGCTGGCGATGCTGCGCGACCAGAACACCCATCCGATGATGCGCGCGCTGTGGCAGCCCCGGCTGATCGAGGCGATCGACTGGATCGCGGCCGAGGTCGCCGCCAAGGCTGGCGAGGGCCGTCATGTCCTGAGCGCCGAGGGCAAGGGCGAGGCCAAGCTGGCGGGCGTGACGCTGACCGGTCGGTTCGACCGGATCGACAAGGATGCGGACGGATCGCTGGTGGTGATCGATTATAAGACCGGCAAGCCACCCTCTACCACGGCGGTGCGCGAGGGGTTCAGCCTGCAGCTGGGCCTGCTCGGCCTGATCGCCGAGCGGGGCGGGTTCGAGGGCGTGGCGGGCAAGGCGGGCGGCTTTGAATATTGGTCGCTGGGCCGCGGGCGCGAGGGGCTGGGCTATATCGCCACGCCGGTCGACCCGGATGGCAAGCGCGAGCGGATACGGACGGATGAATTCGTCTCCATCGCTGCGGCGAACTTTGCCGAGGCGGCGGGCCAGTGGCTGACGGGCGACGCGCCGTTCACCGCGAAACTGGTGCCCGAATATGCGCCCTATGCGGAATATGACCAGCTGATGCGGCGGGATGAATGGTATGGCCGTGATCGGTGATCGTGCAGCGGTAGCGGCTGGGGACGTCCGCCTGGGGAGGTCTGGCCAATGAGCGCGCGTCCCATGGCGAACCTGCCCCCGCTGAAGGGCGCGCAGGCCGCCGCCAGCGATCCCAAAGCCCATGTCTGGCTGTCCGCCTCGGCGGGCACAGGCAAGACGCAGGTGCTCGCCGCCCGCGTGTTCCGCCTGCTCTTGGCGGGCGTCGCGCCCGAAGCGATCTTGTGCCTGACCTTCACCAAGGCGGGCGCTGCCGAGATGGCGCAGCGGATCAACGGCCGCCTCGCCGCGTGGGTGCGGATGCCCGAGACCGAGCTGTTCGCCGACCTCCGCGCGCTGGGTGAGACAGCAACCCCGGATTTGCGCGAGCGGGCGCGGACGCTGTTTGCCCGTGTGCTCGACGCGCCGGGCGGCGGGCTTCGCATTCAGACCATCCATGGCTTCTGCCAGGGGCTGCTTGCGGCCTTCCCGGTCGAGGCCGGGCTGGCCCCGGGCTTCCGCCCGCTGGAGGCGCGCGAAGAGGCGGTGCTGGCGCGCGAGGCGCTGGCCCGGATGCTGGAGACCGCCGAGCGGGAAGGGCGCGTCGGTCCCATCGAAACGGTCGGCGCGCTGTCGCTGCGGCTGGGCGAGGGCGGGGCGGAAGGCTTCCTCGCCGCCTGCGCCCGTGCGCCCGGTGCGCTGGAGGCATTGCCGACGGGCATCCAGCCCTGGCTCCGCCGTGCGCTCGACCTGCCCTCGGGCGATATCGACGAAGCGATCGCCGAGGGTGTCGAGGAAATCGACGAGGACGCCGTGGTCCGGCTGGCGGGGGCGAACCGCGCCTGGGGCACCGCGACCGGCGACAAGGCGGCGGCGGTGCTGGAGCGCTGGATCGGCAGCGACCGGGCAGGGCGGGTGGCGCTGCTCGAAGAGCTGATGGGCACGGTCTTCACCGCCAAGGGCGAGCCGCGCAAGGCGTCCAAGAAGCTGACCGACGCAGATCCCGACTATGAGGACATGGCGCGCGAGCTGGGAGAGGCGTGCCGCCATCTGCTGGGCCTGGCGGCGCGGGCGCGTCATGCCGATCTGCTTGCCGATGCGCTGACGGTGGGGCGTGACTATGCGCGCGCCTATGCCTTGTCCAAGCGCGCGATCGGGGCGGTCGATTTCGACGACCTGATCCGCACCACCGTCGAACTGCTGGAGCGGCCCGGCATCGGCGAATGGGTCCGCTACAAGCTCGACCAGGTGACCGAGCATGTCCTGATCGACGAGGCGCAGGATACCAACGCGCATCAATGGCGGATCGTCCGCGCGCTGGCCGACGAGTTCTTTGTCGGGCGCGGGCTCTATGCGCCCTCGACACGGACCCTGTTTACCGTGGGCGACCACAAACAGGCGATCTTCGGCTTTCAGGGCACCGACCCGATCAACTTCCAGGCGGCCGAGCTGCATTTTGCGCGGCGCGCGGGCGAGGTGGCGGGCGATGACGAATGGCCGCCCGAGGAACGCGGCCTGCCGTTCAACCAGCTGTCGCTGACCCACAGCTTCCGCTCGACCACGCCGATCCTCGAGTTTGTCGACGCCGCCATTGAGGCGCTGGGCGAGCCCGGCATGGGCATGGGCCACGAGGTCGAACGCCATGCCAGCGAGGTGAAAGGTCCCGGCCGCGTCACGCTCTGGCCGCCGGTGGTGGCAGGCGGCAGCGAAGAGGACGAGGAAGGCTGGATCGACGATGCGGTGCGCAAGGTCGCGACCGATATCGCGCGCGCCGTTCGTCGCTGGCTGGACGACGGCGTCATGCTCGAAAGCAAGGGCCGTCGTCTGGAGCCGCAGGACATTATGATCCTGGTCAAGCGGCGTGGCGACCTCGCCTCGCTGATCGTCGCGCGGCTCTATGCCGAGGGGGTGCCGGTGGCGGGTGTCGACCGGCTGCGGCTCAACGCACCGCTGGCGGTGCAGGATCTGCTGGCGACGGTGCGGTTCGCGCTTCAGCCCGAGGATGACCTGTCGCTGGCGTCGCTGCTGGTGTCGCCGCTGATCGGCTGGTCGCAGGATCGGCTGATGACGGCGGGGCACCGGGAGCGGGGCTCGCTCTGGGCGCATCTCACCCGGACCCTGCCGCCTGAGGATTTGGCTCCGCTGCGCCAGATGCTGGCGCGCGCGGACGTGTCGACGCCCTACCAGTTTCTGGAAGAATTGCTGTCGGGGCCGCTAGACGGGCGGCGCAAGCTGATCCGGCGGCTGGGGACCGAGGCGCGCGATCCGATCGAGGAACTGCTCAACGCCGCGCTGACCTTCGAGAACACGACGACGCCCTCGCTCCAGCGTTTCCTCGACTGGTTCGATCGCGGCGATGTCGAGATCGTGCGCGATCCGTCTGCGCCGCTGGACGCGGTGCGCGTGATGACCGCGCATGGCTCGAAGGGATTGCAGGCGCCGCTGGTTATCCTGGCCGACGCCACCGCCGATCCAACCGCGAGCCCGCGTTCGATCCTGCGCTGGACACCCGAGCCGGGGGCCTTGCCGATCCCGGTCTTCCCGCCGCGCGCCGAGGAACGGGGTGGGCCGCTGGATGCGGTCGCCGCCGAGATCGCCGCGCGCGAACTGGCCGAGCATTGGCGGCTGTTCTACGTCGCGGCGACGCGTGCCGAGGAGCAGCTGGTGATCACTGGCGCGCTCGGCAAGCGGGCGGCGGGCGTGCCGCCGATGCACAGCTGGTACGCGACCTGCGCACGCGCGATGACCGCTTTGGGCGTGCCGGAGGTCGAGCCGGGCGATGGACAGTCGCGGCTCTTCATCGGCGCCGCGCCGCAGGAACCGGTGGCACCTCGCCCGAGTAGCGTCGTCTCGACCAAGCGTGAAGAGATCGCGCTGCCCGAATGGGTCCACGCGCCCGCGCCGCAGGAGTCGCGCCCGCCACGTCCGCTCGCGCCATCGTCGTTGGGTGAGGATATGGTCGCCGATCCGCCCCCGACGCCCGCGATGCGCGCGGCGGCGGAGCGCGGGCGGTTGATCCACTGCCTGCTCGAACGCCTGCCCCCGGTCGCAGCCGACCAGCGGCGCGGGGCGGCCGAGCGCTGGCTGATCCAGGCCGCGGGGGTCGAGGATGCCGCCCTGCGCGCGGATGTGACGGGGGCGGTCTTCGCGATCCTCGACGACCCGGCCTTTGCGCCGCTGTTCGGGCCGGATTCTCTGGCGGAGGCACCGATCGCAGCGACGCTCGCCAACGGCCTGGTCGTATCGGGCCGGGTCGACCGGCTGCTGATCGGGGCGGAGGAGATACGGCTGATCGACTATAAGACCGGACGACGCGCGCCCGGCGGGGTCGATGACGTGCCGATATTCCATCTGGCGCAGATGGCGGGCTATGCCGCCGCGCTGGAGGTCATCTTTCCGGGCCGGGCCGTGTCAGTCTCGCTGCTCTACACGGCGGGGCCGCGCCTGATCACCGTGCCCGACGCGGTACTGGCCGCTCACAAGCCGCGCTATCGCGACGGGGAGCAAAGCTTGGCCCTGGGTGGTTGAGCCCTCGAACCCGGCGTCTTACATGGATCGCAATTCAAGGAGTGTAATAGACATGGCAACCAAGCAGATCACCGACGCCAGCTTCGAGGCGGACGTCCTGAACTCCGACAAGCCGGTGCTGGTCGATTTCTGGGCCGAGTGGTGTGGACCGTGCAAGATGATCGGCCCGTCGCTGGAAGAGCTGTCCGAAGAACTGGGCGAGCAGGTGACGATCGCCAAGCTGAACATCGACGACAATCCCGATGCACCGGGCCGTTACGGCGTGCGCGGCATTCCGACGATGATCCTGTTCAAAGGCGGCGCGGCTGCCGCGACCAAGGTCGGCGCCGAGCCCAAGGGCCGGATCAAGGCCTGGCTCGAAGGCGCGCTGTAAGGTGTAGACGGTCTCGGTGAGACACCTTTCCCTCCCCTCGATCCCCTCCCGCCTGCGGGAGGGGAGGAAGAAGGGGCGGTGATTGAGCCGACCCTACGCCGCTTGGCACGCCCCTCCCGTAGACGGGAGGGGATGGGGGAGGGCAGGAGGTCTCACCGAGACTTCCTGTCGCAGTTTTACCTCCCCAAACCCCTCCCGCCTGCGGGAGGGGCTTTTTGTTTGGCTCAACTCAGCGGAATCATCACCACGTCGCGGAACGGCGCACGTTCCCGCAACGCCGCATACCAGCGTTCCAGATTGGGCCGCGAAGGCCGCTCGACCGGTAGCTGGAACCACGTATTCGCATAGGCCGCGACCGGAATATCCCCAATCCCGAACGCATCCCCGGACAGCCAATCCTGCCGCCCCAGTACATCGTCGAGGATTGCCGACAGCGAAGCCGCCCGTGCCACGCTCCGTTCGAGAAGGGCGGCGTCGCGCGCTTCTGGCGCCGTCCGAACCAGTTGAAAGAAGATCGGCCGGATCGCATCCGCCCAAGTGAAGTTCCAGTCCATCCACCGGTCGGCCAAGGCCCGAACGCGGGCGTCGACAGGATAGAAAGCCTCGCCACCCCGCGTCCCCGCCAGATAGCGCAGGATGGCGTTCGACTCCCACAGAACGAAGCCGTCATCCTCGATCGTCGGGATCAGCGCATTGGGATTGAGCGCCCGGTACGCCTCATCCATCCCAAATGCGCCGCCGACATCGCGCCGGTCATAGGCCAGCCCCATTTCCTCGGCCAGCCAGACGACCTTCTTGACGTTGTGCGAGTTGAGGCGGCCCCAGATGGTCAGCATCGCGTCAGCTCCGATAATCGGCGTTGATCGAGATATAGCCGTGCGTCAGGTCGCAGGTCCAAACCGTCGCGACGCCTTCGCCGAGGCCCAGGTCGACGCCGACCGCAATCTCCTGTCCCTTCAGATGCGCGGCGACGGGGGCCTCGTCATAGCCTTCGACCGCGAGGCCGTCCTTCGCCACCAGCGTCTCGCCGAAGCGGATCGACAGCTTGTCGCGCTCGGCCGGTTCGCCCGCCTTGCCGACGGCCATGACGACACGGCCCCAATTGGCGTCCTCGCCCGCGATGGCGGTCTTCACTAGCGGCGAGTTGGCGATCGACAGGGCGATGCGGTGCGCCGAGCGGTCGCTCTCCGCGCCCTCGACCCGGATCTCGATCAGCTTGGTCGCGCCCTCGCCATCGCGCACGACCAGCAGCGCGAGTTGATGGCACAGATCGGCCAGCGCCGCGCGGAAGGCGTCCGCGCCGTCGCTCTCGTCATCGACCAGCGGCGCATTGCCCGCCCGGCCGGTTGCGAAGGCGAGCACCGTGTCGCTGGTCGAGGTATCGCCATCGACCGTGATGCACGAAAAGCTGCGGCCATTGGCGGCGCTCAGCGCGCGTTGCAGGAACTCGGGCGAGACGGCCGCGTCGGTGAAGATGAAGCCCAGCATCGTCGCCATGTCTGGCGCAATCATGCCCGAGCCCTTGATGATACCCGCCAGCGTCACCGTGCGGCCATCGACGACAGCGGTGGTCGTCGCGCCCTTGGCAAAGGTGTCGGTGGTCATAATCGTCGCGGCGGCGTCCTCCCAGCCGCAAGGCTCCGCAGTGAAGGCGGCGTCCAGCCCGGCTTCGGCCTTGTCGATGGGTAGGGGCACTCCGATCACCCCGGTCGAGGCGACGAAGATATCCGAAGGCTGACACCCGACCGAGGCGGCGGCGCGGGCGGCGATGGCTTCCACGGCGGCGCGGCCCCGATGGCCGGTAAAGGCGTTGGAGTTGCCCGCATTCACGACAAGCGCGCGCGCCTGGCCCAGGACCAGCGCCTGGCGGCACCATTCCACCTCCGGGCTGGGGCATTTGCTCGTGGTCAGCACGCCCGCCACGCTGGTCCCCTCGGGCAGCGTCACGAAGGTGAGGTCGGTCCGATCCCACTTCTTATACTGCGCGCGGGCGACGCGCAGCGTCACGCCGTCGATCGCGGGCAGGGCGGGGAAGGGCTGGGCGAAGGGCGAGGTGGCGGTGCTCATGGCCCTGTGCTTTGCCGCTTGCGCGCGCGGGCTGCAACGGGTGTGATAGGCCGTCGAGCGATTTTGGCGGGGGAATCGAGATGGCGCTATTGGTGCTGGGGTTGATGCTGCTGGTGCAGGACGCGCGCGTGCAAGCGGACGATGCGCCCGGGCCCGAACTGGTCGGCGACGTGGGCGTCGTCTTCGGTCCGAACAATTATCCGCCGGCCGCGATCCGTGCGCGCGAGCAGGGGCGTGTCGTCGCCGACCTGACGGTCGATCGGCAGGGGCAGGTCACCGATTGCCGCATCGTGGAGTCGGCTGCGGCGTCTCTGGCCGAACAGACATGCCGTCTTGCCGTATCGAACACCGGCTTGTTCCGGGCGGCGAGGGACCGCCGGGGCGCGACCGTGGCGAGCCATTATCAGCTGCGTATCCGCTGGCAGTTGCCCGACGGCGATGAAGCGCCCGATATGGCCATGGCACCCGGTCCCCTGATGCCCGCCGCGATGACCGTGACCGTCGAACCTGATGGCCGGGTCGTCACCTGCGATGGCGGCTTTCCCAAGCAGCCGCGCGCCTTGCCACTGGAGCATGCGGTCTGCACCGAATTCGCCCGCCAGACGGTGGCTGCCTTTGTCCGTCGCAATCACAAGCCGCCCGCCCAGCGACTGGAGGGGCGTTTCGTGATGGACTATGCGTCCAGCCCGACCACGCATGACATCCCGGCCTGGCCCCAAGATATCGTCCTGCTGAACGACATGAGTGTCCGCTACACCGTCATGCCCGATCAGAAGCGGGTCAATTGCAAGCCGGACGTGCGGCTTTGGGATGAGGGGATTCCCAAATTCGCGCCGTGCAAGGACGCGGTGGCCGTCCCGGTCGACCCGTCATGGCCCGTTGTCGATGCACTTTTTCGGATGGGCTACCGTGTCATCGGCCGCGACTGAGCACGCCCCATTCGGCGACGTGTCGCAACGGATGGACGCGCCGCGCGTATCTGCCTAAGACAAGTCTCGAATGAACCTGCTTCTGCTCCTCTCTGCCCTATTGTCCGCGCTGACCGGCGTGGGGGCGAGCGCGCGTGGGCAGGAGGCGCGCGGGGTCGTGGCCGAGCGCTGCATTGTCACGGCTGCCAAACAGGCGGCCGTCGCGCGTGCCGCGACCCGACCGGCGCAGGCATGGGCCAGCCTTTTCGCGAGTGCCATGCCGATCTATCGGCTGGATATGGAAGCGCCGCGCCCGGTGGTGGCGATCTTCATGGGCCGTCGGCGCGAATAAGCCCCGGCGTCGGCCGTGGCCGACCCTTTCCTTACCATTGCAGTCGCGCGCGCCTCACGACCCTCGGCGCTGCGCCTATCTCACGATATTTCAGTCAGGAAATCGCTTATGTTCGGCGGCCTCGCCAAGTCCCTGTTCGGTTCGTCCAACGACCGTTACGTCAAGTCGCTCAAGCCCCTGGTCGCCAAGATCGCCGCGTTCGAGCCCGAAATGGAGGCGATGACCGACGAACAGCTCGCCGCGCAGACGGTGAAGTTCCGCGAACAGCTGGATCAGGGTGCGACGCTCGACAGCCTGATCCCCGAGGCCTTTGCCACGGTGCGCGAAGCCGCCAAGCGCGTGCTGGGCCAGCGCCATTACGACGTGCAGATGATCGGCGGCATCGTCCTTCATCGCGGCGAGATCGCCGAGATGCGCACGGGTGAGGGCAAGACGCTGGTCGCCACGCTCGCCACCTATCTGAACGCGCTGCCCGGCAAGGGCGTGCATGTCGTGACCGTCAACGACTATCTCGCCAGCCGCGACGCCGCGACCATGGGCCGCGTCTATGGCTTCCTGGGCATGACGACCGGGACCATCATCCCGAACCTGGACGATGCGCAGCGCAAGGCCGCCTATGCGGCCGATATCACCTACGGCACGAACAACGAGTTCGGCTTCGACTACTTACGCGACAATATGAAGTATGAGCGCTCGTCGATGGTGCAGCGCCCCTTCAACTACGCGATCGTCGACGAGGTCGACTCGATCCTGATCGACGAGGCGCGCACGCCGCTGATCATCTCCGGCCCGACCGACGACAAGTCGGAGCTGTATATCGGCGTCGATGCGATCGTGAAGCAGCTGACCGCCGACGATTACGAAAAGGACGAGAAGCAGAAGTCGATCATCCTGACCGAGGACGGCACCGAGCGCGCCGAGCGCCTGCTGGAAGCGGCCGGGTTGCTCCAGGGCGAAAACCTCTACGACTTCGAGAATACGCAGGTCGTCCATCACCTGAACCAGGCGTTGCGCGCGAACATGATGTTCAAGCGCGACACGGACTACATCGTGAAGGATGGCAAGGTCATCATCATCGACGAGTTCACCGGCCGCATGATGGACGGGCGTCGCTGGTCGGAGGGCCTGCACCAGGCGGTCGAGGCGAAGGAGGGCGTCAATATCGAGCCCGAGAACCAGACCATGGCCTCGATCACCTTCCAGAATTATTTCCGCATGTATCCGAAGATTTCGGGCATGACCGGCACCGCCGCCACGGAGGCGGGCGAATTCTACGACATCTACAAGATCAACGTCGTCACCATCCCGACCAACGTGCCGATCGCGCGCGTCGACGAGGAGGACGAGTTCTACAAGAACACGCAGGACAAGTTCCTGGCGATCGCCAAGAAGATCCGCGACCACGCCGCCAAGGGGCAGCCGGTGCTGGTCGGCACCGTGTCGATCGAAAAGTCCGAGCTGCTCAGCGAATTCCTGACCCAGGAGGGCGTGCCCCATAAGGTGCTGAATGCGCGCTATCACGAGATGGAAGCGCATATCGTGGCGCAGGCCGGTCGCCTGAGCGCGGTGACGATCGCCACCAACATGGCGGGTCGCGGCACCGACATTCAGTTGGGCGGCAACCTGGAGTTCCGCATGCTCGACGAGCATCCCGAGCTGGTCGAGGGCACGCCGGAATATGAGGCGGCGGCGACCCGCATCCGCGCCGAGATCATCGAAGAAAAGCAGAAGGTGCTGGAGGCGGGCGGCCTGTTCGTGCTGGGCACCGAGCGGCACGAGAGCCGCCGCATCGACAACCAGCTGCGCGGCCGTTCGGGGCGTCAGGGCGATCCGGGCCTGTCGCGCTTCTACCTCAGCCTCGACGACGATCTGCTGCGTATCTTCGGCCCGGACACGCTGTTCGCCAAGATGATGCGCAACAATATCGAGGATGGCGAGGCGATCGGCAGCAAGTGGCTGACCAAGGCGATCGAGACCGCGCAGAAGAAGGTCGAGGCGCGCAACTACGACATCCGCAAGCAGGTCGTCGAATATGATGACGTGATGAACGACCAGCGCAAGGTCATCTACGAACAGCGCGCCGACATCATGGATGCCGAGACGGTGGGCGATGTCGTCGCCGACATGCGCGCCGAGACGGTCAATGCGATCGTCGGCGCGGCCTGCCCGCCCAACAGCTATCCCGAGCAATGGGATGTCGCGGGCATGAAGCAGCAGCTGAAGGACCTGCTGAACCTGGAGCCGCCGATCGACGACTGGATGACCGAGGAAGCGATCGACCCCGAGATCGTGCTGGAGCGGGTCAATGCGCTGGCCGACGAAGCGGTCGAGGCCAAGTCCAAGGAGCTGGAGCCGGACACCTGGGCCAGCGTCGAAAAGTCGATCATGCTCCAGAATCTGGACCATCACTGGAAGGAGCATCTGGCCACGCTGGACGCGCTGCGCCAGGTCGTCCACCTACGCGCCTATGCGCAGAAGACACCGATCAACGAGTATAAGCACGAGGCGTTTTCGCTGTTCCAGCGGATGCTCGACAATATCCGCGAGGATGTGACGCGCACCATCGCCTATGCGCAGTTCCAGCTTCAGGCGCCGCCGGAGCTGCCCGAGCTGCCGGACTTCATCACCTCGCACTTCGACCCGTTCACCGGCGAGGACAATAGCAACGACTGGGATGCCGCCGCGCGCGGTCTGCTCCAGCCGCAGATGCCGCCCATGCAGATCCCGCAGCCCGAGGGCATGGACCTGGGCACCGATCCTTCGCAGTGGGAAGGCCGCGTGAACCGCAACGCGCCGTGCCCCTGCGGTTCGGGCCTGAAGTACAAGCATTGCCATGGGGCGGTGACAGCCTGATCTTTTTACGATCGTTAAAGTTAGAGGGCGGTGAGCTTAGGCTCGTCGCCCTTTTTCACTCCTCCCCTGCAAGGGGAGGGGGACCAGCCAAGCTGGTGGAGGGGTGTCAAGGCTGGTGGGGGCAGAGTGACCTCGCAATGGGCGACACCCC
>NZ_BCTY01000046.1 GCF_001591005.1 Sphingomonas sanguinis NBRC 13937 | reverse complement strand
AGTTCAAAACTTGGCTACAGGAGATCGGCACGTGTCAGGCATCACAAGGAATAAGGCACGCGGCCGGTCGCTGGTGATGGCGATCGGACTGGCGCTGACCGGTTGCTCGCCGCTCAAGACCTTTGACGCGCTGGTGCCCAAGGATGGCGGCGCGGCGCGGGTCGCTTCGGCCATTCCCTATGGCAAAGGGCCGCGCCGGATGCTGGATGTCTATGCGCCCGCGACCCGGGGCGCGGACCGTCCGGTCATCCTGTTCTTCTATGGCGGCAGCTGGAACAGCGGCACGCGTAGCGGCTATGCCTTTGTCGGGCGCGCGCTGGCGGCGCGGGGTTTTGTCGTCGTGATCCCCGATTACCGGCTGGTGCCCGAGGTCCGCTATCCCGACTTTGTCGAGGACGGCGCGGCGGCGGTGCGCTGGACCGAGGCGCATGTCCGCGATTTCGGCGGCGATCCGGGGCGTATCGTGCTGATGGGTCATTCGGCGGGGGCCTATATCGCCGCGATGCTGGCGGTCGACCGGCGTTGGCTGGGTGAGGATGCGCGGCGGGTGCGTGGCTTTGTCGGGCTCGCCGGACCCTATGATTTCGCGCCGTTCGACGTGGATGTGGCCCGTGCGGCGTTCGGCGACTGGCCGCGGCCTGAAGAGACCCAGCCCGTCACCTGGGCGGGGGCGGGCGATCCGCCCAGCTTGCTGCTGGTGGGCGCGGAGGACAAGACGGTGCAGCCGCGCAACAGCGAGGCGCTGGCCGCGAAACTGCGCGCGGGGGGTGTGGCGGCCGATCTGCGGTCCTATCCCAAGCTGGGCCATGTCGGCCTGCTGCTGGCCATCGCCCGACCCTTTCGGGGCCGTGCGCCGGTGCTCGACGATGTCGCGCGCTTCGTGACCCAGGTGACGCAGCCGACCTCCCGAAAATAAAACCTATTTCCCCGATCGGCATAAAGGGGGTGATGGCCGGTATAGAAATTCTTTGGCCATGGCGCGGGGTCTGGACTGTTACGTCGCGGGCTCCGCCGGCCTTTCGAGTGTCCGGGCGAGAAAAGAACAAGGGATTCAGGGAATGAAACAGGGTCGCATCATCGCCCTATTGGGGGTTTCGTTGCTGGCGCTCGGCGCGCAGGCCGCTGCCGCACAGACGGCCACGCCAACGGCGCAGGCGGCCCCCGCCAGCGACGCGGGCAATGCGGGTAACGAGATCATCGTCACCGGCACCCGCGCAGAGGGGCGTACCCGCCTGGACAGCGTGTCGCCCGTCGATGTGCTGAGCGGCGCCAGCCTGCAACGGCAGGGGACGACCGAACTCGCCGCCGCGCTGTCGACGGTCGCTCCTTCGATCGATTTCCCGCGTCCGTCGGCCAATGACGCCACCGATGCGATCCGCCCGGCGACGCTGCGCGGCCTGTCGCCCGACCAGACGCTGGTGCTGATCAACGGCATTCGCGGCCACACCTCCGCCAATCTCAACACCAACGGCACGGTGGGTCGCGGATCGGCGGCGGTCGACCTGAACACCATCCCCACGGTCGCGCTCGATCGGATCGAGGTGCTGCGCGACGGTGCCTCGGCGCAATATGGGTCGGACGCGATCGCCGGTGTCGTCAACCTGCGCCTGCGCGAGGCGCGCAACGGCGGTGGCGCCACGGTCACCTACGGCTTCTACAACACCGATGTGAACACCGCTGCCAACAGCCGCCACGTCAATGGCGAGCCGGTGGTCACCGCCTCGGCCTGGCAGGGTTTCGGCTTTGGCAGCGATGGCTTCGTCACCGTGTCGGGCGAATATACCAAGCGCCAGCCGACCAATCGCGCCGATATCGACCGCCGCGTGACGCCCAACCGCATCACCGGCCGTTACGGCGACCCGGAAGTCGAACAGTTCACCGGCTTCGTCAACGCGGGCACCTCGCTGACCGACAATGTCAGCCTGTACGCGTTCGGCGGCTATCAGGACCGCGACACGCGCGGCGCGGCCTTCCCGCGCAATACCAGCGCGGCGACGATCACGGCGGGTTATCCGAACGGCTTCCTGCCGATCATCAACACCAAGTCGAAGGACATCAATTCGGCGGTCGGCCTGCGTGGTGATTTTGGCGGCTATAATGTCGACCTGTCGCTCAGCTATGGCCGCAACATCGTCGATTTCCGCACGCTGAACTCGGCCAATTATGCCTATGGCGCGGCGACGCCGAAGAATTTCTATGACGGCCAGGTCGCCTATGACCAATATGTCGCCGGGCTGGACGTGACGCGCAAGTTCGACGTGTTCCAGTCGCTGAACGTCGCCTTCGGTATCGAGGGGCGGCGCGAAGGCTATAAGATCTCGCCAGGCGAGCAGGCATCCTATGGCGCGCCGGACAGCGGTGCCGTGGCGGGGGCCTCGCGCGGGGCGCAGGGCTTTGGCGGGTTCCAGCCCAAGAACGCGACCAAGCGGGCACGACGCAGCGGCAGCATCTATCTGGATGTCGAGGCGCAGATCACCGACAAGCTGTTGCTGGGCATCGCCGGGCGTGGCGAAGATTATTCGGACTTCGGCTCGACCGCGACCGGCAAGGTGTCGGCGCGCTATGACGTCACCGACTGGTTCGCGTTGCGCGGCACCGCCTCGACCGGTTTCCGCGCGCCGTCGCTGCAACAGCAATATTTCACGCAGACGGCCTCGGTCGTGACCAACGGCGTGCCGATCCAGACCGGCACCTTCCCGTCGACCGATCCGGTCGGCGTCGCGCTGGGCGGCCTGCCGCTGCGGCCCGAAAAGTCGACCAACCTGTCGGTCGGCACGGTCATCCGCGCGGGCGGGTTCGACCTGACCGTGGACGCGTATCGCATCCATATCCGTGACCAGATCGGCCTGTCGGAGAATATTCAGGCGGCGAACAATGCGCAGGTCGCCAGCCTGCTCCGACCGCTGGACGTCTCGGCGGCGCGCTTCTTCATCAACGGCCTGGCGAGCACCGCCAAGGGCATCGACGTGGTCGGCCATTACCGCGCACGCACGACAAGCGCGGGCACCTTCGACTTCACCTTGGCGGGCAACATCAACACGATCGAGGTGACGCGCGTGCCGACCTCGACCGCGACGCTGAACCCCGCGCCGACCCTGTTCGCACGCAGCCGCATCCTGACCCTGGAGGAGGGCACGCCGGGCGAGAAGATCACCGGCACGATCGACTGGTCGCTCGACCGGCTGGGCGCGCTGGCCCGGGTGACCTATTATGGCAACGTCAATCAGCCGGGCACGACGCCCGCCGCCGACGTGCTGACCGGCAACCGCGCGATCACCGATCTCGAACTGCGCTACTCCGCCCCGAAGGGCGCGCAGATCGGCATCGGCGTCAGCAACCTGTTCGACGTCTATCCGCGTGCGACGGCGCTGGCCAACAACTCGACTGGCGTGTTGGGCTTCCCCTATTTCTCGCCCTTCGGGTTCAACGGGCGCTATCTGTACGTTCGCGCCGGGCTGAACTGGTAAGCGTCCATGTCAGGCGGCGCGCAGGTCGAATCCTGCCGCCGCCATCACCCGGCCGTTGACGAGCAGTTCGATCTCGTGACGGCCGGGATGATGCCGCCGGGTGCTGAAATCGCGGATGACCTGTCGGGTCGCCAGCGAGACACAGGCCCCTGCGGCCAGGTCGAAGCTCTTCCACTTAAAGACCTTTGCCGCCGTCCGCCCGTTCGCGCGGGCATAATGGACGCGGTAATCGACGACGAGCCGCTGTTCCGATTCCGCGTTGGACGTCAGCGCCGCCGTAATCGCGATCGTCTCGCCCAGCCGGATGCTCGCCGGGGTGATCGCGAAGTCCGTGACCGTCACTGCGACATCCGCCCGCGCCCCGACGATGGCAAGCGCCGCCGGATCGCCCTGTTTGATCCGCGAGCGCAGCGCGTGGCGAATGATCCAGGCGGTGCGCGGATCGTCGCGCGACCATCCCGCCATCCGCTCGACCAGCCAGTCGGGGCGATCCTTGCCGATATCGTTCAGATGGTTCGCGACCGACTTGCGCACATACAGGCTGGGATCGGCCTTCAGCCTCTCCAGGATCGGCGCGGCGAGCGTCGGATCGTCCTTCAGCGCGGGCACCCGTGTCGCCCAGGGCAGGCGCGGCCGCGCGCCTTCGCTGGCCAGCCGCCGGACATGTTCGTTCGGATGCTCCGCCCACGTCCGCATCTGTGCCAGGACGCGCGTCGGATCGTGGGCCAGGAAGGGGCGGATGGCGAACTCCGCCGAGCCGTGGCGGGTCAGGTCGGCGAGCGCCTCCATGGACGCGTCGACATCGTGGAGCCCGTAACGCGCCACATATTCGGCCAGCGCGAAACCCTGAAACGCATGGGTCACGTGCGGGCCCATCGCGCGCAGCACCGCGAGCGCGTGCGGATAGTCACCGGGCAGCGCGCCGTGCAGCGCATCGGCGATATGCCGCACCCGCGCCATGACCGACAGCGCGTCCAGCCCCTGAGTCGCGGTATCGAGAAAGGTGGCGCGATCGAAAAGCGGCGACGCGGCCATCCCGGCATCCGCGATCACACGCAGCGCTGTGGGCCCCAGAATATCCTTCATCAGCGGGTGTGCAGCCGGCTCGTTCATATTCTGCCCATAGTTTCGTCGCATAGCGTCATCGTGACAAAGGCTGGGAGAGGCAAGGTGCGGAGCCCCATGCGTCCCTGAGCCGTTAGGAATGACCGTGACCGACCCATCTTCCGCTCCATCACAGGCCCTGGCCGCCGGGACTCCCGGCTATCGCCGCCTGACCTGGGCGATGCTGTTCGCCGGGTTCGCGACCTTTTCGACCCTTTATGCCGTGCAGCCGTTGATGCCGTTGCTCGCCGCGCATTATCGCATCAGCGCCGAGGCGTCGTCCCTGGCCGTATCCTTGGCGACCGGCCCGCTGGCCATCGGCATTCTGGTCGCGGGAGCGGTGTCGGATCGGTTGGGGCGGCGTTCCCTGATGGTCGCGGCGATGATGACCGCCGCGCTCCTGACCCTCGCGGCGGCGGTGGTGCCGGGCTGGTACGGATTCCTGGCGCTCCGTTTCCTGGCCGGGCTGGCGCTGGCCGGGGTTCCGGCGGTGGCGATGGCCTATGTCGCCGAAGAGGTGGACGCGGCCTCGATCGGCTCGGCGATGGGGCTCTATATCGCCGGAAGCGGGCTGGGCGGCATGGGCGGGCGGCTGGTCGCCAGCCTGGTCGCGGCGGTCGCCGACTGGCGATGGGCGCTGGCGGCGGTCGGCGTGGCGGGCCTGCTCCTGGCGGAGGCGTTCCGGCGGTTGGCACCGCCCTCTCGGCGGTTCGTGGCGAGCGGCGACGATTGGCTGGCGCTGCCGCGTGGGGCGGCGAGCCTGTTTCGCGATCCGGGCCTGCGGCTGCTCTATGCAGAAAGCTTCCTGTTGATGGGCGTGTTCGTGACCGTCTTCAACTATGTCGGCTTCCACCTGCTGGGCCCGCCCTATCACCTGAGCCATGCGGTCGTGGGCGCGATATTCCTGATCTATATCCTGGGGTCGATCAGCTCGCGCCTGTTCGGCGGCCTTGCGGGCAAGGCGGGGCGTCGCCGCATGTTCTGGGTTCCCGTCGCCCTGTTGATCGCGGGCGTCACACTCAGCGGTGCCGCGCCGCTGTGGATGGTGATCGTCGGGATCGCGGTCGTCACCATCGGCTTTTTCGGTGCGCATTCGATTGCCAGCGCCTGGGTCGGGCGGCGGGGCGGCGCGGCGCGCGGCCAGGCGGCGGCCTGGTATCTGTTCTTCTATTATATGGGGTCGAGCGTGCTGGGCTCGGCTGGCGGTGTCGCCTGGACCCATGCCGGATGGAGCGGCGTGGTCGCGTTCTGTCTGGTGCTGGGCGTCCTGGCCCTGCTCGGCGGGGTCCTGCTCTTGCGCGTTCGCCCGCTGGCGGAAACCGAGCAGGCGCGACCGACGGGGCCGGTCACGCCTGCCTGAGGGGGATCAGAACGAGAAGCGGACGCCCGCGTCGTAGCGGGGGCCGAAATTCTGGTAACGCAGTAGCTGATTGTCGAAGCGACCGGTGGCGAAATACTTCGCGTTGAACAGGTTCGTGCCCTCGACAAAGACCTGGGCGAAGGGGGTGATGTTCACCGCCACGCTGCCGTCGAACTGGCCGTAATCGCGCACGAACACCGGCTCGTTGCCCGGACCGCCCGCCAGCTGTTGCAGGAAGCGTTCGCGCCGGTTGTAGGCGATGCGCGCCGACACACCGAACTTTTCGTAGAACAGGGTCGCGTTCTGCGAATTGCCGATGCCTTCCGCCGCGAAGGACTGGCCGATCTGGCTGACGTCGAATTCGCGATTGGTGGTCACGAAGGTCGCGTTGGCCTGTACGCCGAAGCCGCTGAGCACGCCCGGCAGCCAGTCGAGCGTGTGGACCAGGTTCAGCTCCAGCCCCTTGATCTTCAGCGATTCCGCATTGCGCGGACGGCGCACGCTGAACTTCGCGGTATTGGGTCCGACGATCAGCCCACCGACGGGGATGTTGCCTGCATTGGCGATGGTGAACAGCTCTTCGCCAAAGGTCTGGACGATGAAGTCGTCGACCGTCTTGTGGAACACCGCCGCCGACACGGTGGTGGTCGGCGTCGGATACCATTCCAGCGATAGGTCGAAATTGGTCGCGCGATACGGCTTCAGTTCGGGATTGCCGCCGCTGGCGGTCAGCGTGGCGGGGCGCAGCGTGCCGATGTCCAGGCTGGGCGCCAGATCACCGATGGCAGGGCGTGTCAGCGTCTTATAGGCGGCAAAGCGCGCCTGCAGCTTGGGCGTCAGGTTCAGCTTGGCGTTCAGATTGGGCAGGAAGTTGCTGTACGACGACCGCTTGTTGACCGACACCGCCGCGCGGTTGTTGGCGAAGACGCCGGTATAGGTGGTCGGATCACCCGGCACCGGCAACAGGTCGGTCAGCTGCAATTGCTGCCCGGCCGACACCAGCTCGGTATATTCATACCGCCCGCCGACATTGATGAACCAGGGAAGGCCCGCGACATTGCCCTCCAGGTCCATATCGGCATAGCTGGCGAAGACCTTTTCGCGGACACGGGCCGAGGGCTGCTCGGTGACCGCATAGCCGTTGGTGCGCGCGAAGATCGCCGCCGTGGTCCCCACCGGCTGGCCGCGCGCCAGGTCGAGCGCGGTCGTCGCGGCGGTGCTGGTCAGATAGTTGAAATAGGCCTGCGGGTTATAGGTCAGGAAGGTGGTCGGCACGCTGCCGCCCTTCTGCCCCAGCGACCCGAGAGTGAAAGGCGAGAGCAGCGACGGGTCGGCCAGCGTCGGATAACCGCAATAGAGGCAGCCGATATTGGGATCGGACGAGAAGGGCACGTTGCGCTTGTCGCGCGAGGTGCCGGTCAGGCCGAAGCGCAGCGCGGTGACGATGTCCCAGCCCGGCTTCCATTCGGTGTTCCAGCGATATTCCTGGACCTTCTCGGTCACGTCGTTGCCGCTGCGCCCGGCGATATGGGTGCGGCCCAGCGCCGGGTTGGTCAGCACGCCGTTCGCATAACCCGAGGTCGAGGGAATGCCGTTTCCTTCCGCCGCGTTGAACGAATACTGCGTCGGCACGCCGATGACGGTGAAATAGGATTTGCCGCCGCCCGCATTCTTGGCCTGCGAATAGGTGGCGTCGAAGACCATGCGGACATTGTCCGCCGGGCGCCATTCGGCGTTGAACCCGGCCTCATAGGTTGTCGTCTCGCGCACCCCGCCCGAGGCGATGAAGTCGGCATTGCCGTTGGTGGTCAGCGAAGTGACGGTGCGGTTGGAGTCGATGCCCGCCGCCGTATAGCTGGTCGGCTCAAACCAGCTACCCAGACCGCGCGTCGTCGTGTCGCTCTTGAACCGGTTGTAGAGGCCGTCGACGGTGAAGGTCAGCTCGTCGGTCGGCGCATATTGCGCGACCAGCGTCGCGCCCAAGCGGGTGCGATCGTCGCGCGTCTCGTTCACGTCCTGGTTCCGCGGCGCATAGACGTTGGTGTAGAGCGGCGCGTTGTTCGGCCCCACCGAGGTGCCCGGAATATAGCCGTCGGTGCTGATCGCCCGGATCGACGCGATACGCTTCTGGTACGACAGCGAGGCGAGTAGCCCCAGCTTGCCGTCGGCAAAGGTGTCGCTGAGCAGACCGAAGAGCTGCGGCGTGACCTTCTTGCTGTTGCCCTCGTACAGCGCCTTGGCGGTGAAGACGCCCTTGAACTCCTTGAGCGCCAACGGGCGCGGCGTCTGGACGTTGATCGTCGCGCCGATGCCGCCGCCCTGAAGCGGGGCCTGCGAGCTCTTATAGACCTGCGCGCCGCTGATCAGTTCGGCGGGAATCAGGTCGAACGAGAAGGCGCGGTTGTAATTGTCCGAGGCGAAGCTGCGGCCGTTGAACAGCACCGTGTTGAAGGCTGGCCCCAGGCCGCGCACGCTGACCGATGCGCCTTCGCCATTGCTGCGGTCGATGGCGACGCCCGGAATACGCTGGAGCGACTCGGCGACATTGGCGTCGGGGAACTTGCCGAGGTCCTCGGACGAGATCGCGTCGAGAATCCCGGACGCGTCGCGCTTGATCGCGGCGGCCGATTCGATGCTGCGGCGAATGCCGGTGACCACGATATCGGAGGAAGCGCCGTCGGCACTGCTCTGGCTGGGCAGGGTGGCCGTCTGGTCGGCGGGGGGCGTCTGGCTCTGGGCTAGGGCCGGCGTTGCCGCAATAAGTGCGACAAGTGCGCAGGACAGGCCGCCGGTCCATGTCCAGCCGCGATCCTGACCAATGGCATAAACTTGCATCAATTTGCTCCCCTAAATGAACTTGGTCGCAGTCTCTGATGAACTGCTTGTCAATGCGGTGTTATTATCTATGTCTGACAAATACAAATGAAATTCAAACCGCTATGATGCGCTGTGCGGTGAGAGGAGAGGAATCGGATGACGGGTCGAGCGGAGCGGACCGATGGTCCGGTGCGACGCGTGGTCGTGGTGGGTGGCGGATCGGCGGGCTGGATCGCCGCCTGTCGGCTGGCGGCCCAGTCGCGGCGGACCGGCGGCGATGTCTGCGTCACCCTGGTCGAATCGCGCAACGTGCCCACGGTCGGGGTGGGTGAGGGGACCTGGCCGACCATGCGCAACACGCTGGCCAAGATCGGCATCAGCGAAACCGACTTCATCCGATCCTGCGATGCCGCGTTCAAACAGGGGGCTCGGTTCGTCGGCTGGACGGACGGGACGGCGGACGACGGCTATTACCACCCGCTCAATCCGCCCGCGGGCGCGACCGAGATCGATCTGGCGCCGCACTGGCTGCACCGGTCGGAGATGGGGGCGAGCTTTGCCGACTGGGTCGATTATCAGGCGATGCTGTGCGACGCAGGCTTGGCGCCCAAGTCGATCGTCGCGCCCGAATATGCGGGCCATGCCAATTATGCCTATCATCTGGACGCGGGGAAGTTCGCCACGCTGCTGCGCGACCATGGCGTCGGGCCACTGGGCGTCGAGCATGTGCTGGGCGATGTCGTGCGGGTCGCGGTCGCGGACAATGGCGATATCGCGCATCTGGAGCTGGCCGATGGCGGCACCGTGGCGGGCGATCTGTTCGTCGACTGCACGGGCTTTGCCGCGCTGCTGATCGGCGGCGTCTATGACGTGCCGTTCCGCCGGTGCGGGGACGTGCTGTTCGCCGACCGGGCCATCGCGTTGCAGGTGCCCTATGCGCAGCCGGACGACCCCATCACCTGCCACACCGTGTCGACCGCGCAGGATGCGGGCTGGATCTGGGATATCGGCCTGTGGACCCGGCGCGGTGTCGGCCATGTCTATAGCAGCGCGCATATCAGCGACGACGCGGCCGAGGCGGCGTTGCGCGCTTATGCCGGTCCCGCCGCCGAGGGACTGAACGCGCGGCGGATCACCATCGATGCCGGGCATCGGACGCGCTTCTGGCAGAACAACTGCGTCGCGGTCGGCCTGTCCGCCGGGTTTATCGAGCCGCTGGAGGCCTCCGCGCTGATGCTGATCGAGACGGCGATGGACGCGATCGCCGATCGGCTGCCGCGCACCCGCGCCGCGATGGACGTGATGGCGCGCCAGTTCAACGCGACCTTCACCCATCACTGGATGCGTATCATCGAATTCCTGAAGCTGCATTATGTCCTGACCAAGCGGACCGACACCGACTTCTGGCGCGACAATGTCGCGGCCTCCTCCATCCCCGATGGCCTGGCCGAACGGCTGGAGCTGTGGCGGCATCACTCGCCCGGCCCGCAGGATTTCACCCATGCCCGCGAGGTGTTTTCCTGGCCCAGCTATCAATATGTCCTGCACGGCATGGGGTTTGAGAGCCATCGGCCGCATGTCGACCCCGCCGCGCCCGATGCGGCGCTGGCCGAGCGTTTCGTGGCCAGGACGGCGCGTGCCAAGGACGAGCTGCGCGCGCGTGCGCCCATCCACCGCGACCTGTTGCGCGCGATCCGCGAACATGGTCTGCAGCGGGTATGACCGCTATCGTCCCGCTATCCGCCTTGACGCATGCTCGGCTGCGCTTCGACCGGAGCGCCGCTGGTGCCACGCGGCGTTTCGCCCGGATCGGCCTGTCGGAAATCGCCTTGGCGGCGGCCGACATGCCGCTATGCCTCGCCAAGGACGGCCAGACCGGCCGGTTCAACCTGATCGCGCTGATGAGTCTGGTCGAGCCCGCGAACCTGTTCGTCTTCGGTGGTGGGTTCCAGGGAACCTATGTGCCGCGTGCCGCTCTACTCGGCGGGTTCCGGCTCGACGTACGCGGGGCGGCGGGACTGGCGATCGATCCGACCGATCCCAGTCTAGGGGAGATCGGGGAAGCGCTGTTCGACGGCGACCGCCCCGCCCTCTTGCTGGCAAATGTCGCGCAGGGGCTGGAGCGGCTGGTCGCCGATGTCGCGGCGGCACAAGCCCTGGTCGATGACTGGGCCGGGCATCGGCTGATCCGCCCGCTGGCTCTGTCGCTGACCAGGGATGACGGGACCGTGCATGACCTCGCCGGGCTCTACACCATCGACGAACCGGCGGTGCGCGCGCTGCCCGATACGGACGTGCTGGCGCTCCACCGCGCCGACCGGCTCACCCCCGCCGCGATCCTCACCGCCTCGCTGGCGCAGGTCGAGCGGTTGCGCCAGTTGCACAATGCCCGCTTTGCGCCTGCCATCACCGGATACAGGCTCGATTAAGCGCCGAACGAGGCCCATGCGATGCGGCCTCGCCTGGTCCGACCTCCCGGACCGGGGCACCGTTCCGTCAGTCCTGCGGCCTGCTATCTCCCTGGGCAGGGGAGGACTGGTCCGCAGCGTCCGCTTTGGGTGGAACGGGAGCCCAGGTGAGCCGGATCGTGCCGCCGCCCGCGCCGATCTCGGCCCGGCCGCCCCGGCTGGTCAGGCCATCGGCGACCGCGCGGCGTTGGGCCGGGGTGCCGCCCGTGACCAGAAGCGCACGCTGCGACCGCGCGCTGGCCCAGGCGGCGGCGTCGAGTCCGTCGCCGTTCAGCACGCCCTGTACGAAGCGTATTGCGGGCGGCGCGACATCGGCGGGCGGCGCCAGGTGGACCGTCCATTGCGGCAGGGCATCGGCCGCCCGCGCCTCGATCGCGCGATAGCCTGCCAGCCCCAGGCCGGGCAAAGCGGCGGCGGTGGTGGACAGGGTGCGCGTGGTCGCATCCGCCTGCACCGTGCCCGCATCCACCCCGGCGATCAGCGCCAGGTCGGCAACCGCACGCTGCTGGCGGTCGGCGTCGCTGGGGCCGTTCGACTGGCTGGCGCGGGCGATCTGCGCCGCCTCAGCGCCATTGTCGTCCAGCGAGACGCGCAGCTGGTCGACATGCAGGTCGATCGGCTGGCCCAGCCGCTGACGCAGATCGGCCGCGAGCAGCGTGTCGGCCTGGGACTCCAGATGCGGGGTGAAGACGACCGCGCGGATGCGGATCGGCTTGGCGGCATAATCGATGTCGAGCTGGCCCAGCCGCGACGTGTCGGGGAAGCGCGCGCGGATCGTATCGCGGGCCTGGCGCTGTGCCACCGCCTCGAACGCGATCTGGCGCAGCGCCGCGCCCAGCGGTATCGACAGCACGCCGATCGCGCCGCAGAACAGGATGACCTGCCACCCCGTATGCTGGTGCGACAGATGCCGCCCGAAACCATAGACACGGGCGACGATGGCGGCGGTCAGCGCGATGGTGACCGCGTTGGTCAGGAACAGCAGCAGCGCGCCGCTGAACACGGTCCAGTTGGCCGTCGCGATACCGAAGCCGACCACCGCCAGCGGCGGCATCAGCGCGATGGCGATGGCGACGCCCACCACCGTGTTGCCACGCCCCCGGATCAACGCATAGGCCCCCGCCACCGCCGACAGCAGGGCGACCAGCAGGTCGAACAGGGTGGGGCGGGTGCGCCCGGCAATCTCGCTGGTGATGGTCTGCACCGGCGACAGGGTGACGAAGACGGTCGACAGCAGGATCGCGATCACCGCCCCGGCGAGCAGCGCGGTCGCCGCACGGCGGATTTCGCGCGTATCGAAGGTCGCGATGCCGAAGCCCAGCCCGATGATCGGCATCATCAGCGGCGAGAGCAGCATCGCCCCGATCAGCACCGCGACCGAAGGCATCAGCAGGCCCAGCAGCGAGATCGCGGCGGAAATGACGATCAGAAAGGCATAGCGTCCCGACCAGCCCGAATCCTGCGAAATCTGGGCGAGGACCGCTTCGTAATCGACCCCGCCGACCACCCACATCGACCACCACCGGCGTATCGTGCTGCGTTCGTGCGAGGGGGATTCCGTCATGGTCCAGCCTGTTCTTGTCGATCCGAATCCCCCTGCTAGGCGATCGGGCCAAGGGATGCGACCCCGGTTGCCCCTTTTGCAAAGAGAGTCGGGTTCGGCTGGTTTTCGATGGAACTCCGGGTGTAGAGGACGGGACATGGCAGATCAGCGCCCGTCTCACCCGATCATCCGCAAATGGACGCCCGCGCGGTATCGGGCGCTGCTGCGCACGGCCGGGCCGGGTTCGGTCCAGTTCCGCACGCGTCTGGCCGTCCTGATCGGTGCAGTGGCGATCGGGCTGGCCGCGACGGTCTTCGCCTGGGCTGCCGATGTCGCGGGCGAATGGTTCGGCCATTTCGCCAAACATTATCACTGGGCGCCCTTGGTGGTGACGCCCTTGCTGTTCGCGGGGCTGGTCTGGATCACCCGCCGCTTCGCGCCGCTGGCGCGGGGATCGGGCATTCCGCAGGTGATGGCGGCACAGGCCGACCCCGAACGCGCGACCGAAGGGCTGGTGTCGATTCGTACCGTCATCGCCAAGGCGGGGCTGACGCTGGCCGCGGTGCTGGGTGGCGCGTCGGTCGGACGCGAGGGGCCGACGGTGCAGATCGCCGCCGCCATCATGGGGCTGACCCACCGCATCCTGGGCGTGCCGCTGCGCGGGGCGGTGCTGATCGCGGGCGGTGCGGCGGGCGTCGCGGCGGCGTTCAACACGCCGCTGGCCGGGCTGCTCTTCGCGATCGAGGAGCTGGCGTCGGCCTATGAGCAGAAGGTCACGCTGCTGGTCATCGCCGCCATCGCGATTGCGGGCATGATCGCCCAGTCGGTGCAGGGCGATTATGTCTATTTCGGGCTGATCGGCGCGCATATGCCGATCGTCGGCGCGCTGGTTGCGGCCCCGGTGGCGGGGATCGTCGGCGGGCTGGCCGGGGGCGGCTTTGCCCGGCTGATGCTGATCCTGGCGACCGGGACCAACAGCGTCACCCGGTGGACCAAGCAGCGGCCGATCCTGTTCGCGGGGCTGTGCGGCGTCGTGGTCGCGGGGCTGGGGGTCGGCACCGGCCTGACCTGGGGGACTGGTTACGGTGCGGCGCGGGCGATGATCGTCGGGGTCGATGCGCCGCTCTGGTTCGGTCCGGCCAAGTTCCTGGCGACACTGTCCACCGCCGTGGCCGGGCTGCCGGGCGGCATCTTCGCGCCGTCCCTGTCGGTGGGGGCGGGGCTCGGCAACCTGCTGCGCTCGGTCTTCCCCAACTCGCCCGCCTCGGCGATCGTCATCCTGGGCATGGTCGGCTATTTCGCAGGCGTGGTCCGCGCACCGCTGACCGCCGTCATCATCCTGTCCGAGACGACCGCCAGCCGCGGCTTGATGCTGCCGATGTTCGCCACCGCCTTCATCGCCGACGGGGTCAGCCAGCTGGTGTGCCGCGAAAAGCTGTACCACGGCCTGTCGCGGACGTTTGCGATGCGGCCGGTGGAGGAGAGTGCGCGCTGATAATGGGGGTGGGCGGTAAACGCCCATTTGCGGACATTCGCGCGCGCGCCTAGGCTACTTGGATGCGGTCGTCCATTTATCTGCTCCTCCCGCTGCTCGCAGCTTGTGACGCTTGGCCTACCGTTGTGGATAATCGGACCCAATCGCAGTTGGCTGTGCGGTATCTTCACCGCGATTACGATCACTGGTCTGCTCCTTTTCCCATTTCAGCGGGCAAAGCGATGCCGTTAGCGAGAGCCCATTGGATACAGGATATTCGTGCGCTTCGCATTGAAGACGCAGGAAGATCTTACTCTGTGTCAGGCGATGCTTTGGAGCGGATCAAACACGCCTGCCCGAGCAGCGAATTGGGTCGACGTTTCTCCGCGGCGGGTAACTGCTACCTGATCTACTTGGGCGACGGACGATTGAAGGCGATGGCGTCAGCACCGCCAAGACTCGAATATGAGCAGGTTAAAAACGGCAGCTAATCTGCGCTTGACGCCAGAAACTGCCCGTGTGCTGTCCACCCAAAAAAGGGCGTTGGTCAGGTCGTCCCGGCACCCTTGTCGTAGAGGTAAAGAGTCACCGGACACACCTCTTCGTTGGCCCAAGCGATCGCTTCCGCGACAGTGACATTCTCACGCTGGTCGTAGGTCAGATCGTCATCGGTCGGCCGTTGTTGGTCCGCATCCTCGCAGGCATTGTCATGCGAAGTCGCCTCGATGATGGCGTTAACCTTGCGCCAGCGATACGGCCTTGTTCGCCTGTCGATGATGTTGCAGATCATGCCGCGAACTTAATGGCTGCCCACCATCTCGCAACGTCCGCTTTCCACCCTAATCGGACGCACCGCAATCGTGGCACGGCCTATGCCTTGCTCATTTTCTCTTGCGACCGCGCCAGTGCGATTCCCGCGAGGTTCTGCGTCCGCTTGATATGACGCAGCTGGAACCGGGGCGGGCGAGGGAGGGCCGACCACTCCGCGAAATGCGCGACATGGGCGGGCGGCACCCGCACCTTGCCTAGCGCTTGCGCCACCACTGCCGCCGCATCGCCCAGCAGCAGGGCATCCGTCAGCGCCGCCTCGTGCGCCGCCCGGGTCGCCGCAATCAGCGCCAGCCACTCGGCGGTCATGCTGGTGCCGGGCCCCAGGTCTCGGACGATGCGAGCCTGTCCCCCTATCACCACCGCATATTCCATGCCGCCGGGGCGATAGCCGCCGTCGAAGAAGATTTTCACAGCCCGCCGATGCTACGCGCGACCGCTTCGGCCGTCTTGATGCCGTCGACCGCCGCCGACAAGATGCCACCCGCGTAACCCGCGCCCTCGCCCGCCGGGTACAGGCCATAGGTGTTGAGGCTGTGCCCGTCCTCGCCGCGCGTGAAGCGGACGGGCGAAGAGGTGCGCGTCTCGACGCCGGTCATCACTACGTCGGGGTGGTCGTATCCGGCGATCTGGCGACCGAAGACGGGGATCGCCTCGCGCATCGCCTCGACCACGAAGTCGGGCAGGCACTGCGACAGGTCGGTCGGCGTCACGCCGGGGCGGTAGGAGGGCGTGACCGACCCCAGGCTGGTCGAGGGGCGCTTGGCCAGGAAGTCGCCCACCCGCTGCGCCGGAGCCTTGTAGTTCGATCCGCCCGCGACATAGGCGCGCTCCTCCCAATGGCGTTGCAGCGCGAGGCCCGCCAGCGGATCGCCGGGAAAGTCACGCTCCGGGTCGATCGCGACCACGAAGCCCGAATTGGCGTTGCGCTCATTGCGCGAATATTGGCTCATGCCGTTGGTCGCGACGCGGCCCTCTTCGCTGGTCGCGGCGACGACCGTGCCGCCTGGACACATGCAGAAGCTGTAGACCGTCCGCCCGTTCTGGCAGTGGTGGGAGATGTGATACTCCGCCGCACCCAGGATCGGGTTGCCCGCCTGATGCCCGAAGCGGGCGCGGTCGATCCAGCCCTGCGGATGCTCGATTCGCACGCCGATCGAAAAGGGCTTGGCCTCGACATAGACGCCCGCGCTTTGCAGCATCGCAAAGCTGTCGCGCGCGCTGTGGCCGATGGCGAGCACGACGTGATCGGCCTCCAGATAGTCGCCGCCGTTCAGGTGCAGACCGCGCACCCGGCGCTGGCCCGATCCATCGGTCGCGACGTCCAGCCCGTCGACACGGGTGGAGAAACGATATTCGCCGCCCAGCTCCTCAATGGTCGCGCGCATGCTCTCGACCATGGTGACCAAGCGGAAGGTGCCGATATGCGGATGCGCCTCGGTCAGGATTTCGGGCGGCGCGCCCGCCTTCACGAATTCGGTCAGCACCTTGCGGTTCAGATGGCGCGGGTCCTTGATCCGGCTGTAGAGCTTGCCGTCCGAAAAGGTGCCAGCACCCCCTTCACCATATTGCACGTTGGATTCGGGGTTGAGCACGCTGCGCCGCCACAGGCCCCAGGTGTCCTGGGTCCGTTCGCGCACCACCTTGCCGCGCTCCAGGATGATCGGGCGATATCCCGCCTGCGCCAGCACCAGCGCGGCGAACAGGCCGCAGGGGCCCGCGCCGATCACGACCGGGCGCTTGGTGCCCGGCGGCGGCGCGCTCGGCAGGTGATAGCGGGTGTCGGGTGTGCGCTGGACATCGCGGTCGCGGCGGAACCGCTCCAGCACGGCGGCCTCGTTCTTCAGGTTCACGTCGACCGAATAGACGAGCTGGATATTGTTCTTGTCGCGCGCATCATGGCCGCGCCGCGCGACGACGAAGCGCACCAGCTCGCGCGGGGTCACGCGCAACCGGCGACAGATGGCGGCGGGCAGGGCCTCGTCCGCATGGTGGAGAGGCAGTTTCAATTCACTGAGGCGGATCATCCCGCGCGCCATACAGAATTGCGCCGCGTCCCGCCATCGTCCCTATGGATTACGCGTCGGGGGCCAGCACCAGCATCTTCTGGATGATTCCGGGCCCTTCGCGCCAGGTGCGAAAGCCCATGGCCTCGTAATAGGTCAGGCCCATGGAATTGTCGGCACCGATCGTTGCGTTGATCCTCTTTAAGTCCGCCGCAATGGCGGCGTCCCGGCTGACGGCGAACAGCGCTCGGCCGACTCCCCGCCGATGGGCACGCGGGCTGATATGGGTTCCGATGATGCCCCATCCCTCGGGCACGTCATAGCGATTGTCCGCTACGGCGCGCTTGAGCGATTGGAAGCCCAGCACTTCGCCGTCGTCATCGGCCGCGACGCTGCAGCGGATGCCATCGGGCGCGGTGATGTAGTTTGATAGCGTGAAGGCCGGATCGTGCGGACGCATTCGGCCGGTCAAAGCCATGATCTCTCGGAGGACATGACTCATCGCGACAGCGTCGTACGGGGTGGCGGTGCGGATCATCATGCCGGGGCCTCACGACGCTGGGATCGAAACCGCCATGCTATCAGGCTGCGGTGCGATCGCCAGCGTCGGGGGATTATCCGCCCGCGGCGCGGCGCTGGGGCGGCTCGGGCATGGCGGCCTGGGCCATGATCTCCGCCCGAAGCGCGTGCCAGCGCTCGCCGAACCAATATTCGCCGCGTTCGACGCGCAGGATCGGATCGTGCGAGGTGGCGACATCGTCGCTCGGGATCATCTGTTGATCCGGTACGCTGAAAAAGGCGCGCACGATCGGGGTGGTCGGGCTGCACCCTTCGCGCACCACGACACCCAGCCGATTGGAATTGAGCCGGACCAGCCCGCCAAAGGGCTGGATGCCCAGGCTGGTGATGAAGGCCCGCAGGATTTCGGTGTCGAAATGCCCGTCCCATTCGATCATCTGGGCCAGCGCCTCGTGCGGCGACCAGGCGCGCTTGTACGAGCGGATCGAGGTGACCGCGTCATAGACGTCGCACACCGCCGAGATGCGGACGAACAGGCTCAGCTGCTCGTCCTTCAATCCGTCGGGATAGCCGGTGCCGTCCATCTTTTCGTGATGATGGCGGCACACATCCAGGATGCGCGGGTCGAGATCCTCCATGTCGAGCAGGATGCTGTGCCCCAGGCTGGGGTGCATCCGCATCTTGGCCAGTTCCGCCGGGTCGAGGCGGCCGGGCTTGTCGACGATCTCGGACTCGATCTTCATCTTGCCGATATCGTGCAACACGCCCGCCATGCCCGCCACACGGACATCATGGTCGCTCAGCCCCAGATGACGGGCCAGCGCCATCATCAGCGTGCCGACCGCTACCGAATGGATATAGGTATATTGATCCTTGTCCTTCAGCCGGGTGACCGCAATCATCGCGGCGGGCCCTTGCGACGTGGCCTGGGCGATCTCCTCGATCATCGGCGTCAGGTCGGAAGTGCGGATCACATGGCCCAGCCGGGCTTCGCCGAACAACTGGGTCACCGCCTCGGTCGCGCGTTCGGCCGTGGCGCTGGCCAGTTCCATGTCGGTACGGGGCTTGCGACGCTTGGGCTTGATCATGGCCATGACGGGCGCGGCGCCCGGGGTAGTGGCAACGGCCACCGGCGCCGCCTGTTCGGCGATATCCCTTGCCGACACCAAGGTCAGGCCGCGTCCCTTGTCCAGATCGATGGTCACATGCGGCACGGAATTGCGAATCTTATCCCGATCCTCACTGTCTACCAGCAGGAAGGACTTTCGCCAAAATGGGTTCTTCAGCCATCCGCAATGCAGGGTGTGAATGAACATTCCCAGCTCTGCCTGGCTGCCCTCGATACGCAGATATCGATTTGTGTCTGACCGCTCGTTCATAGGAGGAATGCTTACTGAGGCACGGTAAAATTTTGGTTTCGAGCAGCGCAGATCGGCATTGTCCTTACGTTCCGTTAAAGCGCTGAAAAATCCATGCATTGACCATTTTGGTCAGACAAAATCGCTTAAAAAATATTCCGGAACGTTCGTCTGGTCGCCTGGCTGCTATCCAGCGCCCGTCGCCCTCCAAGCTCATCTTATAAAGTGATAATCATTATCATTCGCGTTGACAGTGCGATTGTCTCGCAATAGCGGCTTGATGCAAAGGGGAAGCATCATGTCACATTCGTTCATCGCCCTGTCCTGTGTCGGCTTTCTGGCGACCGCACCCGGTGTCGCCGCAGCCGAGAGCACGCCGCGCGCCGACAGCACGGCCGCCCGCGCGCAGGACGCGACGGGGCAGCGCGACACGGTCGTCGTGACCGGCCAGCGCACCGCCGCCGCAACGCTGGAAAGCCCGAAGGCGACCGCCGCGCTGCTCGACACACCGCAGACGATCACCGTGGTCAGCGAACAGACCATCCGGAAGCAGAACCTCCAGACGCTGCGCGACGTGCTCCAGACGCTGCCGGGGATCACCTTCGGCGCGGGCGAGGGCGGCGGCGGTTATGGCGATTCGATCAACCTGCGCGGCTATTCGGCCAGCAACGACATCACCATCGACGGGGTGCGCGACAGTGCGCAGTACAGCCGTACCGACCCGTTCAACCTGCAACAGGTCGAGGTCTATAACGGCGCGAACAGCGTCTTCAACGGATCGGGTTCGGTCGGCGGGACGATCAACCTCGTCTCCAAGGTGCCCACGCCCGAGACGCTGACGATCATGCAGGGCTCGGTCGGCACCGACAATTATTATCGCGGTGCGATCGACAGCAATGTCCGCGTGTCGGATCTGGTCGCGGTGCGCCTGAACGGCGCGTACCACCACAACGACGTGCCCGGCCGCGATGTCGAGAAGATGCAGCGCTGGGGCATCGCGCCCTCGGTCACGATCGGCATCGGCGGGCCGACCAGCCTGACGCTGGCCTATGTCCATCAGGAGGACCGGAACACGCCGGTCTACGGCATTCCCTGGTTTGACAATGGCCTGGTCGATGGCTTCGTGCCCGGCGCTAAGCGCTCCAGCTATTTCGGCATCGCCAATCTCGACCGGCAGGACAGTACGGTAGACCGCTTCACCGCGACCTTCCGCCACCAGATCGACGAACATTGGAGCGTGCGCAACCTGACCCGCTGGCAGCAGGTGACGCAGTATAGCGTGACTAGCGCGCCGCAGGGGACCTTCTGTCTCGCCGCGACCAATCGCCAGCCGGTAACGGCAACGCCGGGCGCCACCATCGGCGCCTCATGCCCGGCCAATGTGCCGGCGGGCTTCTACCTGCCGTCCGGTCCGCGCGGGCTGGTGCGCGATCAGCAGAACCAGATGCTGACCAACCAGATCGACCTGCGCCATGAGGCAGGCGCGAAGGGCGGCCTCCACAATGTCCTGAATATCGGCATGTCGGGCATAATCGAGAATTATCGCCTGACCCAGGGGTCGCTGCTGCGCAATGGCGATGGCAGCGTGGTGGCACAGCCCGCGATCGAGATCGCCAACCCGAACACCAACTATACCGGCCCGATCAACTTCACGACTACCGCCCAGTCGCGCAGCGAGACGCGCAACATCGCGGTCTATGCCTTCGACACGCTGGCGCTGAACCGCTTCTTCGAGCTGAACGGCGGCGTGCGTTGGGAGTATCAGGAAGCGAATTTCCGCGCCCTGCCGCTGAACATCGTGCCGCCTGGCTCGAGCCCGTTGACCGCGCTGCAAACCGCGCCGCAGGTCAGCCGGGAGAAGCTGTTCTCCTGGCGGGCGGGCGCGGTGTTCCACCCGGTCGAGAATGTCAGCGTCTATGCGGGTTACGGCAACGCCAAGACGCCGTCCTCGACGACCGTCCGGCTAGGCTGCGGCGTGCCGTCGACCGCCACCGCCGCGAACCCCTGCGCCGTGGCCCCCGAAACCGCGAAGAACTACGAGGCGGGGGTGAAGGCCGGGCTGTTCGGCCGTCGCCTGGAGCTGACCGCCGCCGTCTTCCGCAACGAGCGGACCAATTACCGGGTGCCCTCCAATGATCCGGCGCTGCCGGTGGGCTTGCAGGTGCTGGACGGGCGCAGTCGCGTCGACGGCATCGCTCTAGGCGCATCGGGGGCGATCACCCCGGCCTGGACGATCTTCGCGAACTATACCTATCTCGACGGCAAGGTGCTGCAGAGCATCTCCAACCGCGACAAGGCGGCGGGCGTGCTCGATCCGCAGGCGGGCAGCCAGTTGATCCAGACGCCCAAGCATTCGGGCAGCCTGTTCACCACCTACAAGCTGCCCTTCGGCCTGGAGGTCGGTTACGGCCTGACCTATCAGGGATCGTTCGCGACCAATGTGCCGGTCGCGGCCAATCCGGTGCAGTTCCATGTGGACGATTATCTGATCCACCGCGCCTTCCTGGCCTATACCATCGCCCAGCGCTGGACGATGCAGCTCAACGTCCAGAACTTCACCGACGAGAAATATGTCACGGGCGTGCGCAACAACATCAATGCGACGACCGGCAACATCACCGGCGGCTGGGCAGTCCCCGGCGACCGGCGTCAGGCGACGCTGAGCCTGTTCTACAACTTCTGACCGGACTAGCCATGCTGATCGTCCTTCCCGATATCCTCGATCCCGCCGGGGTCGCCCAGGTCCGCCGCGTCATCGATGGCGCGCCTTGGGCGGACGGCAATGCCACCTCCGGCCCGCAGGCCGCGCTCGCCAAGCGCAACGAGCAGCTGCCGGAGGATTCGGGGGCGGCGGTCGAGGCGGGGCGGATGGTCCTCGACGCGCTGGGGCGGTCGCCGCTGTTCGTGGCGGCGGCGCTGCCGCTGAAGGTCTATCCGCCGCTGTTCAATCGCTATGCGGGCGGACAGGCGTTCGACGTGCATGTCGACAATGCCGTGCGGTTGAAGCGGGGCAGCGATTTTCGGATGCGCTCCGACCTGTCGCTGACCCTCTTCCTCGAAGAGCCGGACGCCTATGACGGCGGCGAGCTGGTGGTCGAGGATCTGTACGGCGAACAACGGGTGAAGCTGTCCGCCGGAAGCGCGGTCCTCTACCCCGCCTCCAGCCTCCACCGGGTCGAGCCCGTCACGCGGGGCACGCGCGTCGCCTCCTTCCTGTGGATTCAGTCGATGGTCCGCGACGATGGCGAGCGGCGCATCCTGTTCGACCTGGATCGCGCGGTGCAGCGGGTCGGCGCGGACAAGGGACAGGGGGATCGGTCGGTCGTCGAGCTGACCGGGGTCTATCACAATCTGCTGCGCCGCTGGGCCGACGCATGACCGTCGCCGCTGTGCAAAAACCCAAGAAGCGCAAATGGCGAAGCTGGTGGTTGAAGCAGTTCCACACCTGGCACTGGATCAGCGCGGCGGTGTCGCTGGTCGGGATGATGTTGTTCGCGATCACCGGGCTGACACTGAATCACGCCGCCAGTATCTCGGCCAGCCCGAAGACGGTGCAGAAGAGCGGGCTGCTCGCCCCCGGCCTAAGACCGTTGCTGGCCAATCCTAAGACGAATGATGCCCCCTTGCCGCCTCGCGTGGCGGAAGCGGTGGAGCGGTCGGTCGATCTCGATCCCGCCGGGCGGCCGGGCGAATGGTCGGACGGCGAGGTCTATGTCGCCATGCCGCGTCCCGGCGGTGATGCCTGGGTCAGCATCGACCGGGCAAGCGGCGCGATCACCTCGGAGCGGACCGACCGCGGTTGGGTCTCCTACCTCAACGACTTGCACAAGGGGCGCAATGCCGGGACCGCCTGGTTCTGGTTCATCGACGTCTTTGCGGTCGCGTGTATCGTCTTCACCCTGACCGGGCTGCTGCTGCTTCAGATGCACGCACGGCACCGGCCCTCGACCTGGCCGCTGGTGGCGGCGGGGTTCCTGATCCCGGCGGCGATCGCCGTCTTTGTCCTGCACTGATGGAGAATCTCACGATGCGATCGACCGCTATTTTGGCGCTGGGCGCGGTGGCACTGCCGGGGGCGGCGGGCGCCGCGACAGTGAACGTCACCATTCCGCGCCTCAACGTCGCCGAATATCACAGGCCCTATGTCGCGGTCTGGCTGGAGCCCGCCACCGGTGGTCCGGCGCGCACGCTCGCTATCTGGTATGACGTGAAGAAGACGGGCGGCGAGCCGGGCACCAAATGGCTGTCCGACCTGCGCGCCTGGTGGCGCAAAGGCGGACGCAGCATGGCGATGCCCGCGAACGGCATCAGCGGCGCGACCCGTGCGCCCGGCACCCACGCCATCCCGCTGCCCGCCGACCTGAAGCCCGGCCAATATGTCCTGAACGTCGAGGCCGCGCGCGAGACCGGCGGGCGCGAGCTGGTGCAGGTGCCGCTGACCGTGCCGAACCCACAGGGGCGCGCGGCGGGTAGCCATGAACTGGGTGCCGTGACCGTCTCGGCGCGCTGACAGGGGAGCAACGTCATGAAGAACCATCGTCTCACGCTGTTCGCCGCCGCCGCGCTGCTCGCGATCCCCGGCCTGGCCTCGGCACATCGCATGTGGCTGCTGCCGTCTGGCACGATCTTTTCGGGCACCGACAGCTGGGTCACGGTCGACAGTGCCGTCTCCAACGACCTGTTCTATGCCGACCACCAGCCCGGCCGGATCGAGATGGTGAAGGTCTGGCAACCCGACGGCACGCCCGGCCATATCCAGAACGGTTCGACGGGGCGCTATCGCTCGGTCTTCGACGTCCAACTCGACAAGCCCGGCACCTGGAAGATCGGCAGCGAGATGTCGGGCATCATGGGCAGTTTCAAGGTCGACGGCGTGGAGAAGCGCGTCGGCGGACGTGGCGGCCCACCGGGGCCGAACGGGGTGCGCCAGCCGCCGCTGACCGTCGCCGACATCCCCGGCAACGCCACCGACGTGACGCTGGCCGAGACGAGCGCGCGCAACGAGATTTTCGTGACCGCGGGCGAGCCGACGCGTACCGTCCTGAAGCCGACAGGCAAGGGACTGGAGCTCGATCCCATTACCCACCCGGACGAGCTGGTCGCGGGCGAGACGGCGAAGTTCCGCTTCCTGGTCGACGGCAAGCCTGCGCCCAATCTGAAGGTCACGATCGTCCCCGGCGGCAAGCGCTACCGCGATGCCGAGGGTGCCAAGGAGGTGACCACCGACGCGCAAGGCGTGCTGTCCTATGCCTGGCCCGCGGCGGGCATGTATTGGTTGAACGCGACGCTGATCGACGACAAGCCGACCGCCCCGCGCGCCAGGCAGCGGCGGATGAGCTATACCACCACCCTCGAAGTCATGACCCCGTGAGGATCGTCCTGCCGCCCCGGATCGACCCGAACGCCATGGCGAACGGTGATCCGGCGGCGGTCGTCTCGCTGGGCGGCGAGACGATGGGGACGATGTGGCGGGTGCTCTATGCCACGGGTGACGTGCCCGGCGCACAAGCTGTAGGAGCGGCGGTGCAGGCGCGGCTGGACGATCTGGTCGCGCAGATGAGCCACTGGGCATCCGACTCGGTGCTGTCGCGCTTCAACCGCGCGCCACCGGGCAGTGGGAGCGTGCTGCCGCCCGAATTCGCGACGGTCATCGACACCGCCCTGCGCGTCGCGGCGCTGAGTGACGGCGCGTTCGATCCGGCGATCGGGCATCTGGTCGATCTCTGGGGCCATGGGCCCAAGGGGCCGCAGCCCGCGCCCGATGCGGTAGCGATCGAGCGGGCTCGCGCCTCGGGTGGCTGGCAGCGCCTGCGCTGGGATCGGGCGAGTGCGCGGTTGTGGCAGCCGGGCGGCATTGCGCTGGACCTGTCGGGCATCGCCAAGGGCTATGCCGCCGATGCGGTCGCCGACATGCTCGCGGCGCTGGGCTTTCGGCATTGTCTGGTCGAGGTGGGCGGCGAGCTGGTCGGGCGCGGCATGCGGCCCGATGGCGATCCCTGGTGGGTCGATCTCGAAACCCCGCCGGGCGTCGATCTGCCGCCGATGCGCGTGGCGCTGCACCAGATGGCCGTGGCGGGCAGCGGCAGCTATCGCAAAGGCGAACACGGCCTCGACCCACGCACCGGCCATCCGCCCACCAACGGGGTGATCGCGGTCCATGTCATCGCCGAAACCGCGATGCTGGCCGATGCGCTGGCGACCGCCGTCGCGGTGCTGTTTTCCGACCTGTCGGCGCTGGCACCGATGCAGGTCGCGGCGCGCATCCTGGTTCGGCACGGTGACGGAGTGGAAGAGGTTCTGACCGAGCCTTTTCAGGCGATGCTCGGCTAAACCTCCACCCTCACCCTTTCGGCGCTTTGCGCCTCCCTTCCCTCTCCCAATGGGAGAGGAGTGGCGGGTCGTCCATGCCTCAGGCATGGACTGAACAGCGCGGGGCGCTGTGCACCCGACACTGGGCCCGCCCGCGATAGCGGGTGGGAAGGGTGAGGGTGGTCCTTAGAACCGCCCCCTGAGCGTCACGCGAACGTTGCGCGGCGCACCTGGCATCGTCCACACATCGGCATAGCTGCTAGCGATATAATAGGTGTCGAACAGGTTCTCGAGGTCGAGCCGAATGTCGAAGCGCGGATTGACCGCCCAGGTCGCATCCGCCCGCACGATCGTATAGCCGGGCAGGCGATAGCCGCTGGCAAAGGGATCGCCATTGCGCGCGCCGACATGGGCGACGCCGCCGCCGATCGTCACGTCGCCCATCCGCTGATGCAGGTCGAGCGCGGCGATGTGCTTGGGAACGTTGGATAGCATCGTGCCGATCAGCGCGGCATTCTTGTCGTTGCGCACCGTCGCCTCGGTATAGGTATAGGTCGCGGTGCCGGTCAGCCCGCCGGTCAGGTGCAGGTCGGCAACCGTCTCCACCCCGCGCGACCGCTGCCGCCCGATCTGGGTCTTGACGAACACGTCGGTGGCGTTGGGGTTCAGCACGTTGCGCTTGGTCATGGTGAACAGCGCCGTCTGCCCGGTCAGCGCTCCGCCGAAGAGCGTGTATTTCGCGCCCAGCTCGGTGGATTCGCTCCGCTCGGCATCGAAGCTGCTTACCCCGTCCGACGGGTTGAGCCGCAGCGACCGGCCCCAGCTGGTGAAGAGCGAGAAGTTTGGGCTCGCGGACCAGGTCAGCGCGGCGCGCGGGGTAACGCCGCGATCGACCGTCTCCAGCGTCAGGTTGCCGCGCAACGCATTGACCATCGTCTCGCGGAAACTGTTCCAGCGCGCGCCGATCAGGGCGGTGAAATCGCCGAAGCGGATCAGGTCCTGCGCATAGACGCTTTCGCTGCGATAGGAGGAATGGCGCAGCGCGAAGGGCTGGGGCACTGGCAGCGGCTGACCATAGACGGGATCGAAGGCGTCGATGGTCAGGATCGGCGCACCCGGCCGCCCGCGCGCCTGGTCCATGCGGAAGTCCAGGCCGTGCCGCACCCGGTCCACCCCGACGCGGATGTCGTGCGACAGGCCCAGCCAGTCGGCCTTGGCGGTCAGTTCGACACGGGCGGTCAGGTCCTGCCAGCGGAAATCATGATAGCGATAGGAACGCCCGATTGTCCGCCCATCGGCCTGCACGCCGCGCGCGCCGAAATCGACCTGGGTGGCATAACCGGTCAGGAAGCCGGCGCGGCTCGACAACCCGGCCTCCAGCGAAATCCGGTCGGTCAGTGTCGCAAAGATGCTGCCCTGCTGCCACAGCATCCGCTGGGTCATGCGGCCATCGGCGGGCTCGCCCAGGAAGGTGTCGCGGTCCATAGCGCGGGGATTGCCCTTGATTGCGGCGACACCGCGATCGATGGGCGCGCGGTTGCGCATGAACTCGGCCTGATAGAGGAAGCGCAGATCCTGGCTGGGCGTGAACGAGACCGAGGGGGCGAGCAACAGTCGGTCGGTGTGGACGAACCGGCGAAAGCTGTCGCCCTCTTCCGACACGCCGATCAGCCGGGCCGACAGCGTGCTTGTGACCGGGCCGCTGATATCGCCGGTCGCGCGCACCCGGTTCCAGCTGCGATAGCTGAGCGACACCTCGCCCTGGCGGGTGTCGGTCGGTGCCTTGGTGACGATGTTGAGCGATCCGCCCGGCTCGCCCATGCCCGACAGGGCGGCGGCGGCGCCTTTCAGGAACTCGAACCGCTCGACCGTCGCGACATCGACCGGCGCGTTGAAGCCCAGGTTGCTGCTGAACCGGTTGATGAGGATGTCGGGGCCGCTATTCTCGTTCCCGGCAAAGCCGCGAATGGCATATTTGTCCCACAGGCCGCCAAAGTCGTTCTGCCGCGACACACCGCCCGCCAGGTCGATCGTGTCGTCCAGCCGGGTCGCGCCGGTCCGGTCGATCAAGGCACGGTCGATGATACGCAAGGACTGGGGATAGCGGTTGGGGGGCGTATCGGTGCCGGTGATGCTGGCATTGGCATCGCGCAGGGCCGTGACGACGATATCCTTCTGCTCGTCGCTGCCGCCCTCGACCGGCGCGCGCGACGTCTGCGCCACCGCACCCTGGCCCATCGCCATCCCGGCCAGCAACACGGCGCATCCGATCGCCTTCGACATATTCGATAAACCCCCAAACCACTCGATATCGGCGGCCAGTATCGATAATGATAATAACTCTCAATCATAAAATGGATCGTTATTGGTCTGCTCGGGCTGTCACGCCTCTGCCATGCTGGTCCGCCATGGCTCGGGGCGAGCGGTGACGGACCGCGTGCGAGACGATGGAAAGGGCAGTTTTAATGATGGCGATGCGGCGGACGATACGAGGCCTGGCGGTGCTGGCGACGGGGCTGCTTGTCGCGACCGGCGCGCTGGCCGAGCCGTTGAAGGTCATGACCTTCAATGTCCGCTATGCCTCGGACGAAGGAGCGCAGCGCTGGGCGGTGCGGCGGCCGGTGATGGTCGAACTGATTCGCCGCGCCGCGCCCGATGTGATCGGGACGCAGGAACTGCTCCAGCGACAGGGGGACGATATCGTCGCCTCGCTGCCCGGTTATCGCTGGTTCGGGCGCGACCGGCGTGGCGGGCACGCCGACGAGCATATGGGCATCTTCTATCGCACCGACCGGCTGACTCTGATCGACCAGGGCGACTTCTGGTTGTCGGACACGCCCGAGGTGGTGGGCAGCCAGAGCTGGGGCACCGACCTGCCGCGCCTGGCGAGCTGGGCGGTGTTCGAGACCAGGGAGGCCAAGCCGCACCGCTTCCTGTTCGTCGACACCCATTTGCCGCACCGCGATCAGGACGGCGAGGCGCGCGACAAGGCGGCCCGGCTGATCCTGTCGCGCCTGCCCGACCTGGCCAAGGGGCTGCCGCTGGTCTTGGCAGGCGACATGAACGCCCGGCCCGACACGGCCGCCTATCGCACCTTCGCAGGCGCGCTGACCGATGCCTGGGGCAGCGCGAAGCGGCGCGAGGGGCCGGTGCTGACCTTCCACGACTTCACCGGCACGCCCGACCGGCGGATCGACTATCTCTTCCTGCGCGGGTTCAAGGCGGACACCGTGACGACCGACACCTATCATCAGGGCAAGGTCTATCCGTCGGACCATTTCCCGATCGAGGCGACGCTGACGTTCGAGGATGAGACGCGCTGACCAAGCCCATTCCTCCCCTCTAAGGGGAGGTGGCAGGCCGAAGGCCTGACGGAGGGGTGTCGCGCTATCGAAACGGTTACA
>NZ_BCTY01000045.1 GCF_001591005.1 Sphingomonas sanguinis NBRC 13937 | reverse complement strand
ACAAAAATTGCCATTTTTCTGCAAAAAATCGAAAAGCGACTGTCTTTCAGTGGGTTGGATGCTCATTCCGGCGCGCTCGGCCTGGGAACGAATTCGTCATTCGGGATTCGCACCGCCCACCCGCCTTGTTTAAGAGCCTGTTTAGCCGCTGCGTATAGGGACAGAGCGATACGAGTATGACGTCGCCCCGCATCACCGTCGCCCTTAGCGTGCATGACAATGCGGCCTATCTGGCGCTCGCATTGGACAGCATCCTGGCGCAGACGTTCGGCGACTTCGAGCTGGTGGCGGTGGATGATGGCTCGACCGACGGATCGGCGGCGATCCTGGACAGCTACGCCGCCCGCGATCCACGCGTCCGCGTTATTCATCAGAGCAACCGGGGGCTGATCGCCAGCCTGAACCTCATCATTGCCGAGGCACGGGCGCCTTATATCGCGCGGATGGACGGCGACGACATGGCCCTGCCCGAGCGGTTCGCGCAGCAGATCGCCTTTCTGGATGCCCATCCCGATCACGGACTGGTCGGCACCCAGATTCGCGGCATCACCGAGACGGGCGAACCCCGTCGCGGTCACACGGTCGACCATCCCCTGACCGCCGAGGCGATTGCCGAGGCGCTCGGGTCCAGCGTCTCGGGCTCGCCGCTCTGTCATCCGTCGGTGATGATCCGCCGCGATCTGCTGGAGTCCGTGGGCGGTTACCGCGCCGCCTATCGGCATTGCGAGGATTACGACCTATGGCTGCGGCTGGCCGAGCGGACCCGCATGGCCAATCTGCCCGAGCGGCTGCTGCTCTATCGCTATTCCGACACCCAGGTGTCGCACCGCCATGTCCTGGCCCAGCATTATGGCGCGGCCATCGCACGGCTGGCGCGGATCGAGCGGCTTCAGGGCCGACCCGACCCGTCCGATGGCTGGCAGACGCTGCCGCCTATCGAGGCGCTGGACCACGCCTTTGGCCGTCCCGGTGTCGCCCGCCAAGTTCGGGCGGAAGTGACGCGCGGTATCCTCTTCGCACCCGACACGCTGGCGGGCGAAGGCCTGCCGCTGATCATCGCGCATCTGAAGGATGGGCGGGAGGCGGGGGCGCACCGCGTGCCCGGCCTGTGGCGGGCGGTCGCGCGGCTGGTGCGGAATCACCGCCCCCGGGGCGCGTGGCAGCTGGCCCGCGCGCTGATCCAGAATCGCCCGCGCCGATGAGCGGCTCCTCGGTCCGGGGTGCGGCCCTCTGGTCGATCGGCGCGCAATATATCGCCTTTGCGATCCAGTTCGTGGTCAGCGTGCTGATCTCCCGCTTCTTCCTGAGCCCGGCCGAGATGGGGCTGTTCTCGATTGCCCTGTCCGCCGCGATGATGGTGTCGGCGCTGCAGGATTTCGGCATCCGACGTTTCGTCGCGGGCGAGCGCGACCTGAGCGAGGCGCAGGTGCGGACCTGTTTCTCGGTCTCGGTCATCTTCGCGCTGGGGATCGGCTTCGTGATCCTGGCGCTCGCCTGGCCGGTGGCGCGGTTTTACGCCAATGACCGACTGACCCCGTTGCTGGTCATCATCGCCAGTTCGTATCTGATCGTCCCATTCGGCATCGTGCCGAGCGCCATGTTGCAGCGGCGGATGGATTACCGGTCGCTGTTCCTGGTCAATGTCGGCGCGGCGGTGGTCAATGCGGCGCTGTCGCTGGGCCTGGCCTGGGCGGGCTATTCGGCCTTTGCGCTGGCTTGGGCAGCGGTGGCGCAGCAGGCGGCCCGCGCGCTGATCGGGCAGTGGCGATCGGGTATCCGGCCGCCCTTCCCGCCCAGCCTGAACGGGATCGGGCCCATCCTGCGCTTCGGAACGAACAGTTCGCTCCTCTATATCAGCGACGCCATCGCCCAGCGCAGCCCGGACCTGGTGATCGGGCGCGTGCTGACCCTGACCGCCGTCGGCCTGTACAGCCGCGCCTCCAGCCTGGGTGCGCAGTTGCAGATGCTGGTCAGCGGGGCGGTCGACGGCGTCTTCTATCCCGCCTTTGCCCGTTTGCGCGATGCGGGTGCGGAGCTGGCCGCCCCCTATCAGCGGGTGGTCGCGGCCTATAGCGGCGTGACCTGGCCCGCGATGAGCTTCCTGGCCGTCGCCGCGACGCCGATCGTGCTGATGCTCTATGGTCCGCGCTGGTCGGGGGTCGCGCCGCTGCTCACCTGGATCGCGCTGGGGCAGATTTTCTTCGCGGCCGTGCCGCTGCATTTCGAGCTGCCGATTCTGCTGGGCAAGATCCGGCGGCTGATGCTGGTCAACGCGATCGACACGGCCCTGTCCATCGGCCTGCTAATCCTGGCCGCGATGGTCAGCCTGGAATGGGCCGCGATCTCGCGACTCTTCTACGGCGTGATCTGGTTCGCCCTTTATGCCGGACTGATGAAGCCGCTGACCGGGTTCGCCTGGCGGCCGATGCTGGTCATCTATGCGCAGAGCCTGGTCGCGACGCTGGCGACGGTCGCGCCGTTGCTCGCGGTCTATCGCTGGATCGCAGGCCCGTCCTCTGTCGGCTTTGGGCTGCTGAGCCTGAGTGCGAGTGCCGGGGTGCTGGCCTGGCTGGTCGTCGTCTATGCGCTGCGCCATCCGATCCGGGTGGAGATCAACGCGATCCTGCACGGGCTCTGGTCGAAGCGGCCGATGCGCCGCAGTGTCCCCCAGCCATGAGCAGCCGGGCGGGTTGCCGGGCGGGCGACCCGCGCTCATAATCCGGCGATGAACCCTCCTCCACCCGGACTCGACGATCCCGACCAGGCGGCCTTCGCCTGGGCGCGGTTTCGGACGATGATGGCGTGGATGACCGTCGCTGCCGCCGTGGCGGTCGCCTTTGCGATGGTTGCGCTGGCGCAGGTCTATGGCCCGCTGAACGGGGTGACGATGCTGGGCGTGATCGGCGGGATCGGGGGCATGGTCATGCTGACCGGCGCGCTGATGGGGCTGGTCTTTCTCAGCTCCGGCACCGGGCATGACGAGGATGTCGATCGCCGGCCATAAAAAACCGGCCCTCCGCCGCGAGGCGAAAGGCCGGTCCTTGTCTTCATCCGAAGCAAGCGGAGCGGATCAGCCCGCCGCTGCCTCCGGCTCGACCGGGGCGGCCGCGCGGACGCGGCGACGGCGCGGCTTTTCCTCGGCCACCGCGTCCTGCTCGGGCGCGGCGCTCAGGGACGGCGGCAGGCGATCGGCGTCGAAGCCGGTCGCTTCGCCCGTATCCTGCACCTCGGCAGGGCGCTCGCGACGCGGACGACCGCGACGACGGGGGGCTTCCTCCTCGGCCTGCGGGGCCGAAGCGACCTCGGGAACCATGGCGGGAGCCGTCACGACCGGCTGCGCATCCTCGGCCATGGCGGGCTGTTCGGCGCGCATCGGGCGGCGATCCTCGCGCGGCTCACGGCGCGGGCGATCGTCGCGGTCGCGCCGGGGACGCTCTTCGCGCTGCTGATTGTCGCGCGCATACGCTTCGCGCGGCTGGTTGTCGCGCTGTTGGTTTTCTCTGGGCTGACGCTCGCGGCGCGGCTGCTCGGCCTCGCCCTGCTGCTCGCCGGGGCGGATGGGATCGCCCTCGTCGCCATAATCCTCGGCGTCGTTGTCGAAGCCGTCATCATACTGATCGTCGCGCGATTCCTCGCGCTGGCGGCGCTGATTCTGCTCCTCGAAGCGCGAGCGGGTTTCGCTCAGCACCCGGAAATAGTGATCGGCGAACTGCCAGTAATATTCGGTGTTGACCCGGTCGCCCTGGCGCTGCGCCTCGGTCGCCAGATTCTTGTACTTCTCGTACAGCTGGCTGGCGTTGCCGCGCGCGCGGTTGTCGATGCGATTGCCATTGTCGGCCCGGCCGGGATTACCACCCGGACGCTGCCCACCATTATTGTTGCCGCCACGACCGCGACGGCGGCCGGCCTGCCGATTATTGATCAAGCTGTTCGTCCTTAGTCGTCAAACCAACAAGGTCCACTTTTCCCGACACCGCGCGCGGTTCGCGCGATGCGAAGCTGTCGCACCCGATGTCGGGCGCTGCCACGGCCGCCGGACAGCAGCGACTACATGACGAAGGGTATGGGCATCGGCCCGAAGCATCGACTCCGAAAGAACGGTGCCCCGAAAAACGGTGACAATGCCGATGTTCGCGTGCCCCTGCGCCCGCTCTAGCGGGTCAGACCTATGTCCTTCAAGTGAAATATGGGGCATGGACCGCGAATGTTCAATGCGCCAGCAGCGCGCGCGGGCGTCCGCCCAGATCGCGGTGCAGGGTGACGGCTAAACCTTCCGCCTCCAGCAGGGCGGTGACCGACGCGGCCTGTTCATGCCCGATCTCGACCACCGCCGCCCCGCCGGGCGCGAGCAGACGGCGCAGTTCGGGGGCGAGCAGGCGGTAATCGTCCAGCCCGTCGGGCCCAGCGAACAGCGCGGTGCCGGGCTCGTAATCGCGCACCTCGGGCGAGAGCGGCTCGGCCGTACCGATATAGGGCGGGTTGGTGACGATGCAGTCGAACGGCCCCGCCAGCCCAGTCGCCCAGTCGCCGCACACGAACCGCGCCCGGTCGGCCAGACCACAGGCCGCGGCGTTGGCGACGGCGTATCGCAGCGCCTGCGGAGAACGGTCGACGCCCAGCCCCTTCGTCTCGCGCCACTCGTCGAGAAGGGCAAGCAGCAACGTGCCCGGCCCGGTGCCCAGGTCTAGCAGGGTCGCGGGGGCACGCCCCTTGAAGTGTCGGAGCGCTGCGTCGACCAGCGTCTCGCTATCGACGCGGGGGACCAGCGCGCCGGGGCCCACCATCAGGTCCAGTGTCCAGAAGCCGCGCGTACCGGTGATATAGGCGACCGGCTCTTGGCGCGCGCGGCGCTCGACCAGCGACCAGAAGCTGTCGGGCGCTGGACGAGTCAGGTCGAGGAGCAGAGCATTGCGCTCGATCCCCAGGGCATGGGCGAGCAGCAGTTCCGCGTCGAGCCGCGCGGTGGGGGAGAAGGCAAAACGCTCAGCAGCCTGCGCGAGCGCGGTGCGGGCGTCCGTCACCGCATACCGACCACCCCGGCAGAAGCCGGGGTCCAGGTTCGGGCGGCTAATAGGTGAAGGTCCCAGCGCGCCTCGACAGCAGCAGCAACTGGACCCCGGCCTTCGCCGGGGTGGCCCGTATTGGACGTTGGGGTCAGGTCCCCCCTCACCCATCGAGCGCGGCAAGCCGTTCAGCTTCATCCTCCGCCAGCAGCGCGCCGATCAGTTCATCCAGCTCACCCTCCAGAATCTCGGGCAGGCGGTGCAGCGTCAGGTTGATCCGGTGGTCGGTCACGCGGCCCTGCGGGAAGTTGTACGTCCGAATCCGCTCCGACCGGTCGCCCGAGCCGACCTGCGAACGCCGCGTGCCCGCGCGTTCCGCCGCCAGCCGCTCGCGCTCGGCCTCGTACAGGCGGGTGCGCAGCACCTTCATCGCCTTGGCGCGGTTTTTGTGCTGCGAGCGTTCGTCCTGCTGGATGACGACCAGCCCGGTCGGAATATGAGTGATGCGGATCGCCGAGTCGGTGGTGTTGACGTGCTGCCCGCCCGCGCCCGACGAGCGATAGATGTCGATGCGCAGATCCTTGTCGTCGATCTGGAGATCGACCTCCTCCGCTTCGGGCAGCACCGCGACGGTCGCCGCCGAGGTATGGATGCGCCCGCCCGATTCGGTGACCGGCACGCGCTGGACGCGGTGGACGCCACTCTCGAACTTCAGCTTGGCGAACACCCCCGCCCCCGCGACCGAGGCGACGACTTCCTTGTAACCGCCGGTATCAGGCACCGAGGCGGAGATCACTTCGACCCGCCAGCCCTGCCGCTCGGCATAGCGCTGGTACATGCGGAACAGGTCGCCCGCGAACAGCGCGGCCTCGTCGCCGCCGGTTCCGGCCCGGATTTCGAGCATCGCGGCGCGTTCGTCGGCGGCGTCGCGCGGCAACAGCGCCAGCGCCAGGTGGCGATCCGCCGCCGCCAGCGCGTTGCGGTTGGCGTGGAGTTCCTCCGCCGCCAGCTCGCGCAGCTCGTCATCGCCGTCCTGCGTCATGAACGCCAGGCTGTCGGCCTCCTGCCGCAACCGGCGCACCTCGGCGGCGGCGTTGGCGACCGGCTCCAGCTCGGCATATTCCTTCGACACCGCGACGAAGCGGTCCGAGGGAAGATCGCCCGTCGCCATCATCGCCTGCAATTCGTCGCGTCGCGCCTCGATCTGCGCGATGCGCTCCGCCGAGATGGTCTTCATGCGGTAGTCAGACGCTGCGCCAAGGGAGGAAGCTGCTCGCCATGATCCTCGGCGATCTCGTCCTCGAACAACAGGTCGGACAGGCTCTGCGCCACCATGTCGAGCGACACCTTGGCCTGCTCGCCGGTCTTCAACGCCTTCACCTGCACCTGGCCGTTCGCCAGCTCGTCATCGCCCAGGATCAGCGCATAGCGCGCGCCCTGGTCGTTCGCCTTGGCCATGCGACGCTTCATATTGCCGCGAAACGCCATGTCGGTCGCGACGTCCGCGCGGCGCAGTTCGGCGACAAGGCCGGTCGCGCGCAGCTCCGCCGCCGCGCCCATCGGCACGACGACCGCATCGATACCGGGCTTCTCCGGTTCGTCGAGCAGCATCGCCAGCCGCTCGACCCCGGCCGCCCAGCCTACGCCCGCCGTCGCGGGACCACCCAGCGACTCGATCAGCCCATCATAACGCCCACCCGCCAGCACGGTGCCTTGCGAACCCAGCCGGTCGGTCACGAACTCGAACGCGGTATGGCGATAATAATCGAGGCCGCGCACCAGCCGCGCATTGCGCGTCCAGGCGACCCCCGCCGCGTCCAGCCCCGCCGTTACCGCCTCGAAGAACGCGCGCGCCTCGTGGGTCAGATAGGCATCGATATCGGGCGCGGCATCGGCGATCGGCCGGTCGCGCGGGTCCTTGGAATCGAGGATGCGCAGCGGATTCTTCTCCAGCCGGACCAGGCTGTCCTCGGACAGCTGATCCCGATGCGCCTCGAAATGCGCGACCAGCGCGTCGCGCCAAGCGTCACGCGTCTCGGCATCGCCCAGCGTGTTGAGCTGAAGCGTCACGCCCTCGGCAATGCCCAGTTCGCGCAGCAACTGGTCGGCCATCACCAGCAACTCGACATCCGCCGCCGGTTCGGCCGCGCCCAGGATTTCGGCGTCGATCTGGTGGAACTGGCGATAGCGGCCCTTTTGCGGGCGCTCATAGCGGAACACCGCGCCCGAGGTGACGAGCTTGAGCGGCGCATATTGCTGCCACCCCTCGGTCAGATAGGCGCGCGCGATCCCGGCGGTGAATTCGGGGCGCAGGGTCAACAGGTCGCCGCCGCGATCGGGGAAGGTGTACATTTCCTTCGACACGACATCGGTCGTCTCACCGATCGAGCGGGCAAAGACCTGTGTATCCTCGAACACCGGCAGGTCGAGCCGCTGAAAGGCGTAGAGGCCATGGACATGCTCGAAGGTGGCCAGCACCTGCGCAAAGCGGCGCTGCTCGTCGCCGAAGATGTCCTGCGTGCCGCGCACGCGCTTGGGGGTTTCGATCCGTGCCATAGAGGTGGCGCTATCTAAGGTAGCGAAGCCTCGTGCGCTAGAGTGCGATCACGGGTCGCGGGACAACCAGTCGGTCAGCGCCAGTTCGGTCGTGGGCCGGATTTCGGCCGCCATGCTGTGCCGCATGATCGCGAGCGCCCAGCGGCGATGATCCTCGCTCTCGCTCGCCACCGTATCGCCCGGCACCCACAGGTCGTACTCGCGCATATGCGCGTCAGCCGCAGTGAAGAGCACACAGATGTCCGCCGCCACCCCGGTCAGGATGACACGAGAAACGCCCAATTGCGGCAGCAGCACCGGCAGATTGGTCGCGTAGAAGCCCGAAAATTGCGGCTTCACAAGGAAATAGTCGCTATCGCGCGGGGCCAGCGCAGCGATCAGCGCGCGGCCCGGGCTCCCCTCCCGCCCGCCATGCGCGACGATCGAGGAACGCTCGGCATGCCACTGGCCGAAATTGTCGTTGACATAGACCACCGGCACCCCGGCCGCGTCCGCCGCGTCGCGAAGCCGCACGATCCGGTCGGCGGCGGCTTCGGCGGGCGCACGCAGTTCCTCCCCACCCTCGAAATCGAGGTCGTTGATCATATCGATGATGATCAGCGCAGCGGCGTGGGGAGCGGATTCGTTCATCGCGCCGGAATGGCATGTCTGGTTGGAGCTGGCGTTGATCTGGCTCAGCGACTCCCCCCGCATCGGCGCATGGCGTCCGCCCTCGTCGCATCGATCGCGCCCATAGCCAAGTCCGCCCCGGTACGCGTACACCCTGCGTCATGACGATCTCCCGCTGGCAGCGCCTGCAAACCCAAATCGGCGACCGGATCGCGCCGCCGCGTTTCGTGCTGTTCGCGCTGATCTTGGTCGGCGCCGCGACGGGCTTGGTGCCGGTTCTCGGAATGACACGCGGTGTTCTGACCGGATTCGATGCCGCCGCTCTGCTGTTCATCGGATCGCTCCTGCCGCTGTTGCGTGAGGGACAGGCCGCGAAGATGCGTCGCCGGGCTGCGCGCAACGATGCCAATCGCGCCGTCCTCCTCGTCTTTTGCGGGATCGTGCTGTTCGTCGTGCTGGTCGCGGTCGGCGGCGAGTTGCGGGGGCGGAGCAGCGTGGTCACCATCGCGCTGGTCGTCACGACACTGATCCTCGCCTGGCTGTTCTCCAACATCGTCTATGCCCTGCACTATGCGCACCTGTTCTACAGCGCGGGCGACAAGAACAAGGCAGGGGGCGATGCGGGCGGGCTGCAATTCCCCGACACGGCCGAGCCGGACTATTGGGATTTCCTGTATTTCTCGGTGACGCTGGGCATGACCTTCCAGACGTCGGACGTGTCGATCGCGTCGCGCCGGATGCGCCGCGTGGTGACGGGCCAGTGCCTGGCGGCGTTCATCTTCAACCTGGGCGTCATCGCCTTCACGGTGAACGTGCTGGGCGGCGGGTCCGGGTAGGGCATTCCCCGAAAGGGTCTGGACGACTGGCCTATCGGGTGCCTAACCTGCCCGCATCTCCTTTCGCCGCAAAAGGCCTTCCATGATCCGTTCCGCGCTTCGTTCCGTCTTCGTCGCCTCGCTGCTCGCCTCCACCGCTGCGGCCGTGGCGCAGGTTCCGCCGGGCAATTCCGCCCCGGCCGCGCAAGAACCCTTCGTCAACACCATCCCCGATCCGGTCGACACCCCCTATCCGGGCACGATCAAGCTGGTCGTCGATGCCACCGACACGGAGCGCGGCATCTTTCGCGTGAAGGAAACCATCCCCGTCGCCAAGGCAGGGCCGATGGCGCTGCTCTTCCCGAAATGGCTGCCCGGCGCCCATTCCCCGCGCGGCGAGATCGAGAAGCTGGCGGGCCTGGTCATCAAGGCGAACGGGCGCATCCTGCCCTGGACGCGCGATCCGGTCGACGTCTTCGCCTTCCATATCGACGTGCCGGCGGGCGCGCGTCAGCTGGACCTGGAGTTCCAGTTCCTGTCGGCGACCAAGCCCGATCAGGGGCGCATCGCCGTCACCCCGACGATGATCTCGCTGCAGCCCAATTCGGTCAGCCTCTATCCGGCGGGCTACTACACCCGCCAGATCCCGATCCAGATGACCGCGACCTTCCCTGCCGGCTGGACGGCGGCGGGCGCGGTTCCGGCCAAGGCGTCGGGGTCGACCTACACGTACGATACGACCAATTACGAAATCCTGGTCGACTCGCCGATCCTGGCGGGCAAGTACGGCAAGGTCTTCCCGCTGACCCCGCGCGTGAACCTGAACGTCTTTGCCGACAACGCCGCCGAGCTGAATGCCAAGCCCGAGCAGATCGCCGCGCACCAGCGGCTGGTCGACCAGGCGGTTAAGGCCTTTGGCGCGCAGCATTACGATCATTACGAGTTCCTGCTGTCGATCAGCGACCAGCTGGGCGGCATCGGGCTGGAGCATCACCGCTCGTCCGAAAACGGCGTGACCCCGGGTTACTTCACCGAATGGGATGCCGGGCCGGGCCGTCGCAACCTGCTGCCGCACGAGTTCACGCACAGCTGGGACGGCAAGTTCCGGCGCGGCGCGGACCTGTGGACCCCCGATTACCGCACGCCGATGCGCGACTCGCTGCTTTGGGTCTATGAGGGCCAGACGCAGTTCTGGGGCTATGTGCTCCAGGCCCGGTCGGGCATGGTGTCGAAGCAGGACACGCTGGACCAATATGCCTCGATCTTGGCGCTCTACGACACCGCGCCCGCGCGGCAGTGGCGCAACCTGGTCGACACGACCAACGACCCCATCATCTCGTCACGCAAGCCCAAGGGCTGGACTAGCTGGCAGCGGTCGGAGGATTATTACAACGAAGGCCTGATGGTCTGGATGGAGGTCGATGCGATGCTCCGCCAAAAGTCGAACGGCGCCAAGTCGATCGACGATTTCGCCCACGCCTTTTTCGGCATCCGCAACGGCGACTGGGGCGAGGTGACCTATACCTTCGACGATGTCGCCGCGACGCTGAACAAGATCGTGCCCTATGACTGGGCCAGCTTCCTGCGCCAGCGGATCACCGAGACGGGCAAGCCCGCGCCGATCAACGGCTTTGCCATGAACGGCTATAAGCTGGTCTATACCGACACGCCGACCGCGACCTTCAAGCAGGGCGAAAAGGGCAGCACCAATGTCAGCTATTCGCTGGGCATGACGGTAGCGAACAGCGGCGAAGTCACCAGTTCAATTTGGGACAGTCCGGCGTTCAAAGCGGGCATCGATGTCGGCACGCAAATCCAGGCGGTGAACGGCGAAAGCTATTCGGGCGACCGGCTGAAGGCCGCGATCCTCGCCGCCAAGGACCCGAAGACGCCGGTCAAGCTGGTGATAAAGAACCAGGATCGGTTCCGCGAAGTGACGCTCAACTATAGCGGCGGTCCGCGCTATCCGCGTCTGGAGAAGGTCGGCACTGGCGAAACCGGCCTCGATCGTCTGCTGACGGCACGCTGAGCCCGGACCGACCGACATCTATCGACAGGACATGGCGGGTTGCGCTATCGCGCCCGCCATTGTTTTTCCACCGGAACTCATCCGGCATCCAGGCAAGAAAGACCGTTTCGATGCGCATCGACCTTATCCCCGTCGGCAAGAGCCCGCCCGATGACATCAACGTCGTGATCGAAGTGCCGACCGGCGGCGAGCCCGTGAAGTATGAATTCGACAAGGCGAGCGGAGCCCTCTTCGTCGATCGCATCCTGCACACGCCGATGCGCTACCCGGCCAATTACGGCTTCGTGCCGCACACGCTGAGCCCCGATGGCGACCCCCTCGACGCGCTGGTCGTATCGCGCACGCCGTTCATCCCGGGCTGCGTCGTCCGCGCGCGTCCGATCGCCGTCCTGAATTTGGAAGACGAAGCCGGCGGCGACGAGAAGCTGGTCTGCGTGCCGGTCGACTCGACCTTCCCCTATTACTCGAATGTCGGCGGCCGTGACGACCTGCCCGAGATCGTGTTCCAGCAGATCGAGCACTTCTTTACCCATTACAAGGACCTGGAGAAGAAGAAGTGGGTGCGTATCGGCACCTGGGGCGACCGTGACGAAGCCCGCCGCATCGTCGTCGAGGCGATCGAGCGCTACGAGGACGCCAAGGCCAAGGGCGAAGAGCCGCACGACCACGACGTGCCCGGCCGCGAATAAGCTTTCCGGTTTCGGTTTGAGAAACGCCTCGGTGCCACCCGCGCCGGGGCGTTTTTTGTTGAGACGTGGGCAGGAGCACTAATCTTCTTACTCCCCTCCCGTAAACGGGAGGGGCTGGGGGAGGGCAATCCCGGAGCCTGAGGAAGGTCATCCCATGGCCTTCGTCGATGCTCAGGCTCAAGGGAGCGAGGAATGTGCGAGGCAAAAAGAAGAATGGTTCGCGCGGAGGCGCGGAGAACGCGGAGGTGGCTCGCCTGCCGCTGACAGCATCCCTCCATCATCAGCCAAAGATAAAGGTGTGAGGCACGCCGCAAGGGTCAATACCTCTGCGTCCTCCGCGCCTCTGCGCGAACCCCTTCTCTACTCTCACTACCGCCCGGCGAGTTTCTCCAGCGCCTCACCGGAAACCCGCTGCACCGTCCATTCCTCCATCGCCTGCGCGCCCATCGCGCGGTAGAATTCCACCGCGGGCGTGTTCCAGTCGAGCACCGACCACTCGAACCGCGCCCAGCCACGATCCCGTGCGATGCCCGCAAGATGGATCAGCAACGCCTTGCCCACCCCGGCCCCGCGCGCGGTGGGCGTGACGTAGAGGTCTTCCAGATATAGACCCTGCCGCCCGGTCCAGGTCGAGAAATTGGCGAAGAACAGCGCAAAGCCGACCGCCTGCCTGTCACGCTCGGCGATGACGGCCTCGGCCGCCGGGCGCGGGCCGAATAGCGCCTCGGCCAGCATCGGCTCGGTGGCGACGACAGCATCGGGCTCGCGCTCGAAGGCCGCCAGTTCGCGAACGAAGCCCAGGATGGTGGCGGTGTCGGCGGGCTCTGCCGCACGAAGGGTGATGCTCATAATCCTGCCTCGCTTTGCGGCCCCGGCGCGGGTTGGCGCACCGCCACCACACACCCGCCGATGATGAGCGCCGCCCCGACCAGCGTGAAGGGCGACACATGCTCGCCGAACACCGCATAGCCCAAGCACGCCGCCCAGACGAAGGCGGTATATTCGACCGGTGCCAAAATCTGCGCCTCGGCCCGCGCATAGGCCCAGGCGAGCAGCAACGCGGACAGGCTGCCCAGCGCCGCCGCGATGACGATGCTGAGCCATTGCTGCACGGCGGGCCAACCCGAGACGAAAGGCGCCGCGGGCGTCATCAGCACCGCGATGACCAGCATGGTGAACAGCGCCACCTCGGCCGGGCCCGCGACCTGTGCCTGTCGCCGGAGCAGCACCAGGCTGACCGCATAGAGGATCGAGGCGACCAGAATGGCGAGCGACCCCAGCACGACTTGGGTCGAGGCCTGCGCCTGCACCTCGCCACTCGCGATCACCAGCACGCCCGCCCCCGCGACCAGCGAACCATAGATCGCGGCGCGCCGGATCGTTTCGCCCAGCGCAAAGGCCGCCAAGAACAAGGCGATCAGCGGCGCCAGAAAGGTCAGCGCGATGCTCTGCGCCATCGGCACCCGCGCCAGCCCCCAGAAGAACAGCACCACCGACGCGCCACCCGTCGCCCCGCGCGCGACATGCAGGGTCAGCGCCTCGCGCCCCGGCCAGCGCCCGCCCCGGCCCAGGAACAGCGCACCGGTCATCGCCACCCCGACCCAGGACCGCCACAGCACCGCGCTATAGGCCCCGCTGTCGATCGACAGCCGCTTCATCAGCGTGTCCATCACCGAATAGATCGCGATACCCAGCGCGGCCGCGCCAAAGGCGATGACGGGGGACGTACGTGCGCTCATGCCTTCGGCGTTACCGGGGGTGGAGGGGAAAGGCGAGCATTCCGTCGCCCTTCATAGCCACCCTCACCGTTCCCACCCGCTTTCGCGGGCGGGCCCCTTCACTCTCCTATTGGGAGAGGGAGGGAGGCGCGAAGCGCCGGAAGGGTGAGGGTGTCCGCTGCCCGACTGACCGATACCGGGATTAAACCCGCCCCCGCATCCGTTGCCCCCTCAGACACCGACACCAAGGGACAAAGGGTATGAAGACGCTCCTCGCCGCCACCGGCCTGACCATGATGCTCGCCACCCCTGCCGGGGCGCAGGTGACCGCCTCGGTCGGGGCGGACTATGCGTCGGGCCGATACGGCACGAACCAGGAGGTCCGCAGCGCCAGCTCCACCGCCACGCTGCGCGCCAAGCACAAGCGGGTGACGGTGTTCGCGGCCCTGCCCTATGTGCAGGTCGACGCGCCGGGCAATGTGATCGCGCCGGGCGGGCCGCTGGGCCTGCCGATCTTCGTCGATCCCACCAAGCCGGCCACCCGCGTCAAGCGCAGCGGACTGGGCGACGCGGTGGTCGGCGCCTCGGTGCAGGTCGTGCCGCCGCGCCGCCATCACCTGGCACTGTCCCTGACCGGCAGCGCGAAGCTGCCCACCGCCTCCGCCTCGCAAGGGCTGGGCACGGGCAAGGCGGATTATTCGGTCGTCGCGGAAGCGGCGGTGCCTGGCAAGGTCACCCCCTTCGCAGCGATCGGCCATAGCTTTGTCGGACAACCCGATAATTACGCCTTGCGTGACGTGACCAGCGCGCGCGGCGGTGTCGCGGTCGGGATCGGCAAGGCGAGCGAGGTCAGCGTCTCGTACAATTACGCCTCACGGGTCAGCGATCAGGTCGCCGACCGGCAGGAGATCGGCGCCGGGCTCGACACCGCCTTGTCGCAGCGTCTGTCGCTGGGCGTCCAAGGCAGCGCCGGGGTCAGCAAGGGTGCGCCGGATGTGGGTGCGGGCGTGCGGTTGGGGTTGCGGCTATAATCAGGCGTCGGGCTCGGGCGGGTCGGCGTCTGGACCATAATATTCGTAGCGATACGCCTTCAGCGCGGCACTGATGCATTCCACGCTGGGGGCCGCCCGGACATCACTTTTCTGCGCCGCGTCGCGGTAGAGGAAACGGACATAGGGCAGGCCGCTGCGCGCGGTCTTGAACTCGGTCGGCGTGACCCCGCATTGCCTGGCGATACGGTGAAAGGCCCGCTTGGTCAGAATGGGTTTGCCCGTCGGCACCGTCGCGCAGCCGGTGATGGTCAGGGCCAGGCCTATTGCGATCGCCGCTCTCACCGTCATATCCGCACCCCCGCATTATCCCGCCATGCGGGCAGGATATACGCGCGGGTCAGCGGCGCAAGCGGCATCCTGTCGACCTGCGCCGGATCGACCCACAGGGCCTCGGCGATTTCGGCGGCGGGCATGGGTTGTTGGTCGGTGCGCAGATGAAAGACATGCGCGTCGACCCGGTGGTCCGGCTCATGGGCCGCAGGCGCCGAGAATCGGCCGATCGGATGCAGCTCCGATTCGGCGACCGACAGCCCGATTTCCTCGTCCAGTTCGCGGATCAGCGCCGCCACGGGGGTCTCGCCGGGTTCGATCTTGCCGCCCGCCTGCATGAAGGCGTGCGTACCCGCCTTGCGGACGAGGAGGCTACGCCCCGTCCCATCTTCGATCAGGGCGGCGGCGATGCGGATGATGCGGGGGTCGGTCATGCCGCGTCGGTGCCAGCGCCGTCATCCTGTTGGCAAGTGGAGCGCGCCTTGTCGGCTCCGCCCCTCCATCGCTCCACCCCGGTCTTCGCCGGGGTGGAGCGATGGACCTTAACGGTCCCCCGCCCCCCGCATCACTCCGCCGCGATCGCCGCCTTGGCGACATCGGCCGCTTCCAGCTCCGCCGCCTTCGCCTCGACCAGCTTGACGATATGCTCGACCATGTCGGCATCCTCGACCGTGTGATCGGTCAGGCCCGACAGATAGACCATGTGCTTGCCGTTGCCGCCGCCGGTTACGCCGATATCGGTCTCGCGCGCCTCGCCGGGGCCGTTGACGACGCAGCCCAGCACCGACAGCGACATGGGCGTACGGATATGCTGGAGCCGTTCCTCCAGCACCTGCACGGTGCGGATCACATCGAAGCCCTGCCGCGCGCAGGATGGACAGGACACGACACGCACACCGCGATTGCGGATGCCGAGCGCCTTCAGGATTTCGAAGCCGACGCGCACCTCTTCCTCCGGTTCGGCCGAGAGCGAGACGCGGATCGTGTCGCCGATGCCGAACCACAGGAGTGAGCCGATGCCGATCGAGGACTTGACCGTCCCGCCGATCAGTCCGCCCGCCTCGGTAATGCCCAGGTGCAGCGGGCAGTCGGTCGCTTCGGCCAACCCCTGATAGGCGGCCACCGCCAGGAAGACGTCGGACGCCTTCACCGCGACCTTATATTCGTGGAAGTCATGGTCCTGGAGCAGCTTGATATGGTCGAGCGCGCTTTCGACCAGCGCCTCGGGACAGGGCTCGCCATATTTTTCGAGCAGGTCCTTCTCTAGGCTCCCGGCATTCACGCCGATGCGGATCGCACAGCCATTGGCCTTGGCGGCGCGCACCACTTCGGCGACGCGCTCGGACGAGCCGATATTGCCCGGATTGATGCGCAGGCAGGCCGCGCCCGCGTCGGCGGCTTCCAGTGCGCGCTTATAGTGGAAATGGATGTCCGCGACGATGGGAACGCGCGCCGCCTTGGTGATCTTGGCCAGCGCCGCGGTCGAATCGGTGTCGGGGCAGGAGACGCGGATGATGTCCGCCCCCGCCTCTTCGCAGCGCCGGATCTGGTTGATCGTGGCGACCGGATCGCTGGTCGGCGTGTTGGTCATGGTCTGCACGGTGACGGGGGCGTCGCCGCCCACGGGCACGTTGCCCACCATGATCTGACGGCTTTGGCGGCGGGCGATATCACGCCAGGGACGAATGGACATGGGCCCTATATACGCGCAAGCGCGTTGCGGTTCAAAGTCAGTGCTGTACCAGACGCCCCAGAATGATCGTTCCATGACCGCTGCCGCTCCCATTCCCCGTCATTATGGTCTCGACTGGCTGCGGATCGGCGCGTTCGCCATTTTGATCCTCTATCATATCGGCATGGTCTTCGTGCCCTGGGGCTTCCACGTTCAGCTCGCCAGCGAACCCTGGGTCGCGATCCCGATGCTGGCGAGCAATCCGTGGCGGCTGATGCTGCTGTTCGTCGTATCGGGCTATGCGACACGCGCGCTGGCGGTGCGCCATCCGTCGATCCTCAGCTTCGCGCGCGGGCGCAGCATCCGGCTGCTGGTGCCGCTGGCCTTCGGCATCGCGGTACTGGTCCCGCCGCAAATCTGGGCGGAGCTGGCCAGCAAATATGGCTATGCCGGGTCCTATCTCCATTTCTGGACGCACGACTGGCTGAGCTTTCGCGCGATCGGCGGCGTGGTGCCCTCGCCCGCCTGGAACCATCTGTGGTTCGTCGGCTATCTGTGGGTCTATACCATGGCGATCGCGCTGATGCTCGCGATCGGGCACCGCTGGGCAGGTGCGGCGCAAGGACTGTTCGACCGGGTGTTGGGCGGCTGGGGCGGCGTGGTGATCCCGGTGGTCGCGCTATTGTTGATCGATATCCGATTCTTCCCCGGCCAGTCGGAAACGCACGCCCTGCTCGGCGACTGGCTGGCCCATGCCATTTATTTCCCCGCGCTGCTGTTCGGCTTCGGCATGGCGGGGTCGGAGCGGGTGCTCGACAGTTTCCGGCGCGGCTGGGCGGTCGCGGGCGTCATTGCGCTCGCCAGCTATGCCGTGGCCGCCGGGTTGGAATGGCGCTGGCCGGGACTGATGGGCGCACCGGCCGGTTTCGGTATCCTGTTCGCGGGGGCGCGCGCGGTGCAGGGCTGGATGGCGGTCGTCGCGCTGATCGGTATTGCCGAGCGATTCTGGAACCGCGATCACCCTTGGCGGCGCACGCTGACCGAGGCGGTGTTCCCCTTCTACCTGATCCACCAGACCATCATCATCCTGGTGGCCCTGGCACTGCGGCGCTCTAGCCTGCCGCTCTGGGTCGACGCGCTGATCCTGGTCGCCGCGACGGTGGCGGGATGCTGGGCCTTTTATCGGGTCGGGCGCGAGGTGCGCTGGCTGCGGCCGCTGATCGGGCTTCGACCGGGGGATGGCAGCAAGGCTGCGATCTGATAGGGGCGCGGGAGTTTCCCCTGCCCCTGTTGGAGTTTCACGCATGTCCGTTTCCTGGTCGCTGGTCATCCATGGCGGCGCGGGCCGGATCACCCGTGATGTCCTGACGCCCGAACAGGATGCGGGCGCGCGCGCCGGTCTGAACGCCGCGCTGGCGGCCGGGTCGGCGGTGCTGGCGGAGGGCGGCAGTGCACTGGACGCGGTCGAGGCGGCGGTGCGCGTATTGGAGGACGACCCGCATTTCAACGCCGGGCGCGGCGCCTGCTTCACGCGAGAGGGCCATAACGAGCTCGACGCCGCAATCATGGATGGGCGCGATCGGCGCGCGGGCTCGGTCGCAGGGGTGACGCGCACCCGCAACCCGGTATCGCTGGCGCGCAAGGTCATGGCGGCGAGTCCGCACGTCCTGCTGGCCGGATCGGGGGCGGATCGTTTCTCGGCGGAACAGGGGCTGGAGCAGGTCGACCCCAGCTGGTTCCACACCGACGAGCGCCGCCGCCAGCTGGACGAGCTTCTCTCGGCGGGCGCCAATGCGTTCGATAGCGACATGAAATACGGCACGGTCGGCGCGGTCGCCTGCGATGCCCAGGGCCATGTCGCCGCCGCCACCTCGACCGGCGGTGTCACGGGCAAGCGCTGGGGCCGGATCGGCGATTCGCCGCTGATCGGCGCGGGCACCTATGCTGACGACCGGGCCTGCGCGGTATCATGCACCGGATCGGGCGAGGTCTTCATCCGTGTCGGCGTCGGGCATGAGATCGCCGCGCGCCGCCGCTTTGCCGGTGACGATGTCCAGACCGCCGCCGATACCGTGCTGGCCGAGGTCAAGGAACTGGGTGGCACCGGCGGCACCATCGTCGCCGCGCCCGACGGCACCATTGCCTGGAGCATGACGACCGCGGGCATGTATCGCGGCCGCGCGACCGGTGCGGGCGAACATCGGGTGGCGATCTATGCCGACGAAGGATAAAAGGCGGCCCATGAAGCACTTGCGCATTGTCCTCGGGATGCTGGCGGGCCTGATGGCCAGCCTGTTCATCGCCTCCCCCGCCGCCGCCTATTGGGAATATGGCCACGAAACCGTCGCGGCCATCGCCTGGGCCAACATCACCCCCCATGCCCGTGCCGAGATCCGCCAGATCCTGAAGGCGCAAGCCACGCTCGACACGCCGACCTGCCCGGTGCGGACGATCGAGGAGGCCAGCGTCTGGCCCGATTGCGTCAAGCCGCTGAAGGACGAAAACGGCAAGTCGCGCTTCGGCTATGCCTATAGCTGGCACTATCAGAATATCGACATCTGCCAGCCCTTCCGCCTGCCCCCGGCCTGCGACTCAGGGGATTGCGTCTCGGCGCAGATTCCGCGCCAGCTCGCCGTGCTGAAGGACAAGCGCGCCAGTCCGAAAGACCGGGTGATGGCGCTCGCCTTCCTGGTCCATTTCGTCGGCGACCTGCACCAGCCGCTGCACGCGGGCGACAAGAGCGACAAGGGCGGCAACGACACCCATGTCGATTACGGCGTCTACGCGACGCCCCGGCTGAACCTGCACTCGATCTGGGACGGGCTGCTCGCCGAGCGTGCGATCTCGGCCCCACCACAGCTGGTTCGTGCCTATCCGGCGGCCGAGCGGCGGCGGGAATCGGCGGGCGACGTCAATGCCTGGAGCCAGGAGAACTGGGCCATCGCCAAGCGCGCCTATGCCGCCGCGATGGGCGGCGATCCGTGCCAACCGACGCCGGCGCACATGGTGATGAACGAAGATGCGATCCGCGCCATGGCTCCGGTCGAACGCGAGCAGGTGAAGCGCGGCGGACTGCGGCTGGCCAAGCTGCTGGACAGCGCGTTCCGGGGATAATCTCTCCTTCCCGGCGGAAGGGAATTGATAAAAAATGCAAAAGGCCCGGCTCCCTCTTGGGAGGCCGGGCCTTTTTCGATCAGCTCAGGACGACGGTCACCGCGCGGCGGTTCTGCGCCCAGGCGGCTTCATCGGAACCCAGCGCGATCGGGCGTTCCTTGCCATAGCTGATGACGTTCATGCGGTCGGCCGACACGCCGCGCGCCGCCAAATAGTTCTTGGCGGCATTCGCCCGGCGATCGCCCAGCGCGAGGTTGTATTCGCGGGTGCCGCGCTCGTCGCAATGCCCCTCGATGGTGATGCGGACATTGGGATAACGCTGCAGCCACTGCGCCTGGCTGTCCAAGATCGCGCGCGCCTCAGGGTCGATGTCATATTGGTCGGTGCCGAAATGCACCGTGTTCGACGTCACCGAGCGGCGGAAATCGGCGTCCGAGCCGGGGACGATCGCGCCGTCCGGGTTGGTGTTGGCCCCCGCATTGGGATCGACCGGCGCGGTCTGGTCCACCGGTGCGGGCGGCAGGACGGCGGGCCGCTTCTTGGCGCAACCGGCCATGGCGATCGCCATGCTGGCGACGATGAGCGTGGTCTTGATCTTGGTCATCGGCTCTCAACTCCCTACAGGTTCGTTTCGCCCCCGAAACTTGCCCCCTGATCTCTTATCGACGCAGCTTACGGACGCAGGGGCCCCCAGGCCGGGTCCGATCCGTCGAGCGGCGTCGGAATGCGGCGCTCGTTCACCCCGGTCAGGTCGACCATCCACACATCCGCCTTGCCCGACGAGCCTTGCGTCGTCCGCTGGAAGGTGATGACGCGGCCATTGGGCGACCAGCTCGGCCCCTCGTCCTGCCAGCTGTTGGTCAGCAGCTTTTCGCCGCCGCCCGACGGGCTCATGATGCCGATGCGGAACGCACCGCCCAGCTTGGTAAAGGCGATCAGGTCGCCGCGCGGGCTCCAGACCGGCGTCGCATAACGCCCGCCGCCAAAGCTGATCCGCTGCTGGTTCGAGCCATCGGCGTTCATGACATAGATTTGCTGCCCGCCCGACCGGTCGCTCTCGAAGACGATCTTCGAGCCGTCGGGCGAATAGCTGCCGCCGGTATCGATGCCCGGCGCGTTGGTCAGCCGCTGGGGCGTGCCCCCTTGCGACGACACGCGGTAGATGTCGGTATTACCGCCCTGCGCCATCGAGAACAGAATCCAGCGGCCGTCCGGCGAGAAACGCGGCGCAAAGGTCGTCGCGGCGTTCTGCACCACCAGGCGCTGGCGACCCGAACCGATGTCATAGACATAGATGGCAGGCCGCTTGTCGACATAGGACATGTAGACGATCGACTGCTGGTTCGGTGCGAAGCGCGGGGTCAGCACGATCGACTGGCCGTTGGTCAGGAAGCGGTGATTCGCGCCGTCCTGGTCCATGATCGCCAGCCGCTTGATCCGCCGCCCCTTCGGCCCGGTTTCCGAGACATAGACGACGCGGCTGTCGAAATAGGGGCCCTCGCCGGTCAGCTTGGTATAGATGGTGTCGGCGCACTTATGCGCCGCGCGCCGCCAGTCGCCCGGGGTCACGACGAAGCCCTGCCGCGCCAGCTCGCTCTTGGCGAGCACGTCGTACAGATAGCAGCCGACGGTCAGCGTGCCGTCGCCATTGGCCCGGACATAGCCCTGGACCAGCGCCTGCGCGCCGGTGCCGTTCCAATAGTCGAAGGCAGGCGCGGTTACTTCGGGAAAGGATACGGTGCGCAGCTGCGCCGGGGGGATCGGCGTGAAGAGCCCCGAATTGCGCAGGTCGTTGGCGATGATCTGCGACAGCTGCTGACCCACGACATCCGTGGTGCCCGCCGGGGTCTGCACCACCGCGCTGGTCGGCATGGCGGGGATCGCGATCGGCATCGGCGCGGAGATGCCGCCCTCGACATCGACGACCAGCCCCTCCTGGCCGTTCGCAGGCGCAGCGGCGGGTTGCTGCCCGGCGGGGGCCGCCTGTTGCGCCTGTGGAGCGGGGGCGGGCACGTCCTGCGCACCGACGGCACTGGCCGCCAGTGCCAGCGTGAGCGGCAGGGTCAGCAGGGAACGGGGCATAAACATGATCCTCAACCCGGAAGTCTGAAACGTAGCAGAACATCGCTCCAGCCGCCCGGCGCTTCATAAAGCGCCGATGGCATGTCGCGTAATGGACAGTTTCTGAAAACTGTCGTCACCTTGGTAACGATCCCTTGCGCCCCTGTCGCCCGGCATGCGTCCCCGCACCAAAGGCGATGGCCGGGGACGACACCGGGCCGGGACGAAGCGACGGCTGCACCATCCTCAACCCGGCAACTTGTAGCGGAGGGTGAAATTGCTCCAGCCGCCCGGCACGTCGTACAGCTCCGCCGGAAGCCCTCGCAGCGGCGAACACCCCTTGAAGGTCGCGATCGCCAGATCGTCGACGCGGTCGACATAGCGCTCATTCTCGCCATCGACGCCGCTATGCCCGACGACACGTGGCGCGGCGGCCAGGCTGCCATCCTTGTTGAGGTGGAGGTTGATCGCGACGCGAATCCGCTCCGCCCCCGGCCCCGGCGTCACCTGCCGGTTGGCGCAGGGCTGCACCTGCCGCAGGATCGCCGAGGCGATGTTCGCCAGCTGCTGCGCACCGATCCTGGCGGCGGGCGCAGCCTGCGACTTGGACGGCGATGGATCGGCCGACAGCCCCTTCAGGAAGTCGGCACCCAGATGCGACCCGCGGGGCTTGCTGGTCTTGGCCGTCTCGCTCTTGCCGCTGCCGCGCGCGTCCGTGGCGGGCTTGGGGGTCGCGGCGGGCTTGGCTTCCGACCGGGTCGGGCGCGCCGGGGCGGGTTTCGCCTCACGGACCGGCTTGGCCGGAGCGGGCTTGGCAGGCGCAGGCTTGGGCTTTGGTTGAGGCTTGGGCTGCGGCCGTTCCACCGGCTTCGGTTGAGGCACGGGCTTGGGCGCCGGACGCGGCTTGGGCGCCGGTTCGGGTTTGGGCTCCGGCTTGGGCTGGGGCTTGGGTTGCGGCTTCGGTTGAGGCGCGGGAGGGGGCGGCGCGGGCTGCGGTTCGGGCTCGGCCTCCACCGGCTCGGGCGGCGCGGCGTCCTCGGGCGCGCCCTCTTCGGGGGCCACCGACTGGGCGGCCTGCTGGTTCGGCGTCGGCGACGCAGCGTCCAGCGCGACATCCTTGACCAGCGAGATGTCGATCGGCGTGACCTTCAGCTTTTCCGGGTTCGGCGTCGCCAGAAAGCCGACCGACAACAGGCCGAACAGGACGAGATGCCCTGCGACCGCAATCGCCAATCCTGTCCGCTCGCCACGCTCCATCAGCGCTGGCCTGCTCCCTGGGCCGGGCCGCCCTCGACCGTCACCAGCGACACGCGGTTCAGCCCGGCACGGTTGAGTTCGCCCATCACCCGCATCACCCGGCCATAGTCCAGCGCCCGGTCGGCGCGCAGATAGACCTGCGGCACCTGCCCGTCGGGACCTTTCCGCGCGGCGATGGCGTCCAGCCTGGCGGGCAGGTCGCCTTCGGTGATCTCGTCATCGTTCAGGAACATGCGCCCCTGTTCGTCGATCGCGATCTGTTCGGGCTTTTGCTCCTGGTCCAGCGCCTTGGCGCGGCTGTCGGGCAGGTTCACCGGCACGCCACTGGTCAGCAGGGGCGCGGTCACCATGAAGATGATCAGCAGCACCAGCATCACGTCGACCAGCGGCGTGACGTTGATGTCCGCCATCGGCGCGCGGCGGCCCCGGCCGGAGCGGGAGGGAAGGTTCATGGCCATGGCGGCGGTCCCTTTCCCTTAGCGCGCCGAGTCGAGCTGGCGGCTGAGCGTGGTGTGGAACCCGTCGGCGAAGCGGTTCAGCGACGCCTCCACCCGGTTCACGCCGTGGCTGAAGCGGTTATAGGCGATCACCGCCGGGATGGCGGCGAACAGGCCGATCGCGGTGGCGAACAGCGCCTCCGAAATGCCCGGTGCCACGACCGCCAGCGAGGTGTTCTGCGCCTGCGCAATGCCGGTGAAGCTGCGCATGATGCCCCAGACGGTGCCGAACAGCCCCACGAAAGGCGCGACCGAGCCGACCGTCGCCAGCACGTTCAACCGGTCCGACAGCTTGTCGATCTCGCCCGCCACGGCCGATCCCATCGCGGTGGCGAGGCGCTCGCGCGTGCCGTCGCGGTCGATATGCCCGCCCGCGGTCGAGCGCCGCCATTCCTGCACGCCCGCCGAAAAGACACGCGCGGAGGGCAGTTCATTGTCCTGCTCCATCCGGTGGAAGGCGTCGATGTCCTCGGCCTTCCAGAAATCGCGCTCAAACCGGGTCATGCCCTTCTTCGTGCGCGCCAGCTTGCGCGAAAAGGCGACGATGATCGTCCAGGTCCAGATGCTGGCGAGCAGCAGCCCGATCATCACGATCTTCACCACCCAGTCGGCGTGGATGAACAGGGCGACGGGCGACAAGGAAGCGGCATCCATGTTGAAGACGGGATTCATGGGTGTTGGGTGTCCCCTTGCCAGACAAGGCGTTGGTAGATGGCGATCCAGTCGGCGGGTTGCCGTCGCGGGCGGCCGTTCGGACCGACCCAGGCAACGGTAACCGTAGCGTCGGTCAGCATGACCGCGCCGCACCTGACTGTCTGATGAATGACGACGCGCACCGCACTGACCTGGATCAGTTTCGACACGACGACCAGATCGTCGTCAAGCCGCGCGGAGGCGGCATAGCGGATGGCGACGTCGGTGACGGCATAAGCACCCTCGCCCGCCTCATGCGCGGCACGCTGGTCGATCCCGGCGATCCGCAGCATGTCGGAGCGCGCACGCTCCATATAGCGCAGGTAATTGGCGTGATAGGCCACACCGGACAGGTCGGTATCCTCGAAATAGACACGCACCGCAAAGCGATGCTCATGCCCCTCGAAGCGGCCGCCCTTGGGCTGGTCTTCTCCCGTCACCGTCATGGTGACTGCCCGTTAACCTATCCGTCCGGGGGAAGGAAGGCGCTTGCGCGCCTGTTACCTACAGGTTACATGATACCCATAGGTTACAGCCCCAGGTTGCAGGAGGTCATGATGAATCTCGTGGAGAAGGCCGAAGCCAGGAGCCGTGACCGGGCGATCGTCTATTATCTTACCGCCCTTGTCCTGCTGCTCGTCGCCATCGCCCGGCTTCAGGTTTCGGATGCTTCCTGGTTCGTCATCGTCGGCGCGGCGGCCATCAGCCTGACGAGCCTGCCCATCCGGCTCTTCGAATGGAGAAAGCTCGCCCCCCTGCTCAATGACGAGACGACCCGCGATCATCGGCGGTCGAGCATCGCCGCCGGTTTCTGGGTCATGCTGGCCAGCGCGGCGCTTATCGCCGGACTGCCGCGCCTTCACGCGCTCGAGGCGATTGTGGCGGCGCGAATCGTCATCACTGCCGGGCTGATGGCTGCGTTGATCGCCTTCGCCACGCTGGAACTGCGCGCCGGCCGGTAAACAGACAAAAGATTTAAGGGAGGAACGCATGGGACTGGTGGAAAAAGCGGAACGCAAAAGCCGGGCGCGGGCGATTCTGTTCTATATGTCGGCGCTCATCCTTCCCATCAGCGCATTCCTGATGATCCATGGCAGAGGAGATGATGGGGCCCGGCTGGCCATCTGGTTCGCGATGATCGGCATGACGGCCCTCAACCTGACCAGCCTGCCCTTTCGCTCGCCGTGGAGCCGTCCTGTGTCGCGGTTGATGAATGACGAGACCACCCGCGATCACCGCCGATCCAGCCTGGCGATCGGTTTCTGGGCGATGCTCGCCGCCGCCTGCGCGACGGTCATGCTGTCAGGGGGCGGGCCGCTAGGTGCGGCGGCTTGCGGACAAATTACCATCACCGCCGGGCTCACCGCCGCACTGGTCGCCTTCGCGACGCTGGAGCTGCGCGCCAGTCGATGAACGAGAGTCTGGGCAACGACCTGAAGGCGGCGCGCGAAGCGGCCGGGCTCACGCAAGGCGGCCTGGCCGAGGCGATCGGGGTCAGCCGCAAGACGATCAACACGGTGGAGAACGGTGTCTTCCAGCCCTCGACCCTGCTCGCGCTCAAGCTGGCGCGGGCGTTGGGTCGGTCGGTCGAATCGCTGTTCTGGATCGAGGACTGACCGGCCCTTACCGGATCGCGCCCTTACTGGATCGCAGACGAATCGACCTTCAGCGACGGCGGGTTGATGACCGGCGGGGTATAGGGCTTGGCGGCGGGCACCGGCTGGCTGGACAGGACGGGCTGGGTCGCGGGGCGCGGGGCGACCTGCGGATTGGCCTGTGCCGCGATGGTCAGCGGCGCGGTCGACCGTTCGATCGGCACCATCGTGCCGTTGCGCCACGCGTCATAGGCGCGGAAGAAGGCGATGAAGGGGGCGTTCAGCTGGTCCAGTCGCGGCGCCGCGCCGATCTCGAACCCGGTGGTGGGCGTGCTGCTGATATCGGCAAGCACCTGGTCGGCGGCGGCGCAGAAGCCCTTGCGCGCCGGGGTGATCGAGAAGAAATTATAGAGCCGGGTCATCGCGTCGTCATACCGATCGCGCCAGTCGCCGCCCTGCGACTGATATTCCGCCGAATAGCGTTTTTCCGCCGCCGCCAGCGTGATCCGCTGCACGGTCAGCATCATGTTGTACCGGTTGACGATCTGCCCCTCGTCCGGCCCACGACAGGCGAGCGCAGCGACGTTCAGCGCCGAGCGGAGATGCCAGATGGTCGCGGCGCTGGTCAGCGAGCGATTGGGGGTGTCGTAATTGCCGTCGGGCAGCAGGACGGGAATCCGCATTCCCGGTGTCGCGCCCGGCGGCAGCGGCGCCTTGGCATATTGCGGCTGCGGCGCGGGGATCATCACTGGCGGCGGCGCGACCTTCGCCGTTTCGCGCGCGGCACATCCCGCCAGCGACAGGCCGATCGCCATACCCGATACAATACGCAAACTCGCCATGAACCCTGATCCTCTACGCCCGCCCCCCGGCTGTTGGCATCCCTCATGCCGAATCACGGTTAACACGTCGTAAGCCCTGCGACGAAACGAGCATTTCGTCAGAGAGTTCGAGGGCGCCCTCAAAATTCCTCCTCCTGGCAAGGGGGAGGAATGGATCAGGCCGCGCGCGCGACCAGTGCGGCGGCGGCCTCAGCCATCAGCTGCGCCAGGATATCGGCGATCGGCTCTTCCTTCGTGACCATGCCGACCGACTGGCCTGCCATCACCGAACCATGTTCGACATCGCCGTCGATCACCGCGCGGCGCAGCGCGCCCGCCCAATAATGTTCGATCTGGAGTTGCGCCTCCATCATCGCGACCTTGCCCTCGTCCAGCGCCTGGGCGACTTCGCGCTGCTTGGCGGTGAAGAGTTCGCCGCCCGCATTCTTCAGCGCGCGGACCGGGATGACCGGCAGGCGCGGGTCTATCTGGACGCTCGCCACCGCATCGCGGGCCGAGGCGCGGATGAACGCCTTCTTGAAATTGGGGTGCGCGATCGATTCGGTCGCACAGACGAAACGCGTGCCGAGTTGAACGCCCGCCGCGCCCATGTCGAGATAAGCCGCGATCGCCTCGCCCCGGCCGATGCCACCCGCCACGAAGACGGGGACCTGCTCCGCGATCTCCGGCAGCATCTCCTGCGCCAGCACGCTGGTCGACACCGGCCCGATGTGGCCGCCCGCCTCCATGCCCTCGATCACCAGCGCGTCGACGCCCGAGCGGATCAGCTTCTTGGCGAGGCTGAGCGCGGGCGCGAAGCAGATGACCTTGGCGCCCGTCTCCTTGATCGCCTCCAGCGCGCCCTTGGGCGGCAGGCCGCCAGCGAGCACGACATGGCCGACCTGATGACGGCCGCACACCGCGATCAGGTCGAATAGCTGCGGGTGCATGGTGATCAGGTTCACGCCGAACGGGCGGCTGGTCATCGCCTTGGTCGCGGCGATCTCGGTATCGAGCAATTCGGGCGTCATCGCGCCGCACGCGATCACACCGAAGCCGCCCGCGTTCGACATGGCGGAGACGAGGTTGCGCTCCGACACCCAGGACATGGCACCCGCCATGATCGCCATGTCGGCGCCCAGAAATTCCGCGCCGCGCGCCATGCGGGTGGCGAGACGCTGTTCGCCGGTGGTGGTGGTGGTGAGGGTGTCGGTCATCGCCGCTCCATGCCGTGGAGTGGGGCGGACAGCAAGATTTTGGTTCACGCGATGACGCGATGCCGCGAAGAAGGTTGGTTCGCGCAGAGGCGCAGAGGACGCAGAGATGTTTCCCGCGCGGCAGCGCAATCTCCACCGCAACAGGCCGTCATTGGAGGGCAAGAATAGCGGCTGGATACGCCACCTCCGCGCCCTCCGCGCCTCTGCGCGAACACATCTTCTTGAATACGCTTCGCGTCTTCGCGGCTTCGCGCGAACGAAAGCCCCCTCCCCGAGCCGAACCCAGAGAGGGGGAAGCAATTAAGCCGCTTCGGCGTCCAGGCCGTAAGCGGTGTGCAGCACACGCACCGCCAGTTCGGTATAATCCTCTTCGATCAGCACGCTGACCTTGATCTCCGAAGTCGTGATCGCGAGGATGTTGATCCCGCGCGCGCCCAGTGTCTGGAACATGGTCGAGGCCACGCCCGCATGGCTGCGCATGCCGACGCCGACGACCGAGATCTTGGCGACCCGCGTGTCGTGGACGAGGTTGCCGTACCCGATCTCGCCGCTCGCCTTTTCCAGCACGTCCAGGCTGCGCGCCAGGTCGGCCGAGGGAACCGTGAACGTCACGTCGGTCGAACCGGTCGAATGCGCGATGTTCTGGACGATCATGTCCACATTGATCCCCGCATCCGCCAGCGGCGCGAAGATCGCACCGACCGCGCCGGGGCGATCCGGCACGGCGGTCAGGGTGATCTTGGCTTCGTTCTTGTCATGCGCGATGCCGGTGATGAGCTGGCGTTCCATATCGTCGATTTCCTCTTCGCCCACGATCAACGTGCCGCGATGTCCGTCTTCGTCCCGTGCGTCGTCGAACGAGCTGAGCACCCGCACGCGCACCTGTTCCTTCATCGCCAGACCCACCGAGCGGGTCTGGAGCACCTTGGCGCCGACGCTGGCGAGTTCCAGCATCTCCTCATAGGTGACCTTCGACAGCTTGCGCGCGCGTGGCACGATGCGCGGGTCGGTGGTGTAGACGCCGTCGACATCGGTGTAGATGTCGCACCGCTCCGCCTTCATCGCCGCGGCCACCGCCACCGCGCTGGTGTCTGATCCGCCGCGGCCCAGCGTCGTGACCCGGTTGCCCTCGGCCACGCCCTGGAAGCCGGGGATCACCGCGACCACGCCGCTGGCCAGGCTCTGGTCGAGTGCGGTGGTGTCGATCTCGCCGATCCGCGCCTTGGCGAACGCCGTGTCGGTGTGGATCGGCAACTGCCAACCCAGCCACGACCGGGCGGGGACGCCCATCGCCTGGAGCGTGATCGCCAGCAGGCCGCTGGTGATCTGTTCGCCCGCGGAGACGACGACGTCATATTCCTGGGGATCGTACAGCGACGAGGCCTCGCGGCAGAAACCGACCAGCCGGTCGGTCTCGCCCGCCATTGCAGAGACGACGACCGCGACCTCATGGCCCGCCTCCACCTCGCGTTTGACCCGCGCCGCCACGTTGCGGATGCGCTCGATTCCGGCCATCGAGGTGCCGCCGAACTTCATCACGATACGGGCCATGCGGTTTTTGCCAATCTCCTTGGGGTAAAACGGCGGTCCTGATAGGTAGCCCCCATGACGAACGCAAGCCATTTGAACGATTCTACCATTATTGGGGCCGAAGCCGCACATTTCGGAAAGATGGCAGCCGAGTGGTGGGACCCCAAGGGGTCGAGCGCGATGCTGCACCGACTCAATCCTCCGCGGCTGCGTTACATTCGCGAGCAGATCGACCTGCACTGGGACGCTGATGGACAGGGCTTCACGCCGCTTTCGGGCAAGCGGGCGCTGGATGTCGGGTGCGGCGCGGGACTGTTGTGCGAGCCGCTGGCGCGACTCGGCGCCGAGGTGACGGGGCTGGACGCCGCACCGGAGAATGTCGCGGTCGCCGCCGCCCATGCCGCGCAATCGGGGCTGGAAATCCATTATCGCGCGGGCAGCGTCGAGGGGCTGGAAGGCGAGACGTTCGATCTGGTCACCTCGCTGGAGGTGATCGAGCATGTCGCCGATCCGGCGCGATTCGTGCGCGGGCTGGCCGATGCGCTGGCGCCCGGCGGACTGATGATCCTGTCGACACCCAACCGCACGCCGCTGTCGAAGCTGGCGTTGATCACGCTGGCGGAGGGAACTGGCGCGATTCCCAAGGGCACGCATGACTGGTCGAAGTTCCTGACGCCGGAGGAATTGTCGGCGCTGCTGACGGAGGCGGAGCTGACGGTGCGCGACGTGAGGGGGCTGAGTTATTCGCCGACCAAAGGCTTCATGGTCAGCGACTCGACCGCGCTCGACTATTTCGTGACGGCGACGCGTTGACGCTTTTCCTCCTCTGGAAGGGGAGGTGGCTGGCCGAAGGCCTGACGGAGGGGTGTCACCCCTCTCAAGAGCGGGACACCCCCCCCC
>NZ_BCTY01000044.1 GCF_001591005.1 Sphingomonas sanguinis NBRC 13937 | reverse complement strand
TAGCTTTTCCATGGGTTTACAGGTGTCAGAATCCCGTGTCAGAACGCCGTGATGCAAATCGGCTATGCGCGGGTGTCCCGCGGCGATCATCAGGACCTCAATGCCCAGCTCGCTGCACTCACCGCGGCGGGATGCGATCCGGTGTTCCGGGAGGAGGCGTCTGGTGGCGAAGCAAGCCGTCCTGAATTGGCGCGCGCGCTCGATGCGTTGAAGCCAGGTGACGTGCTGGTGGTGTGGAAACTTGATCGGTTGTCGCGCTCGCTGCGCGATCTTCTGTTCACGCTGGAGGCGATCACTGCCGCGGGGGCCGGCTTCCGCTCACTGACCGAAGCCGTGGACACGACGACGCCGGCAGGCCGGCTGATGACCCAGACCTTGGGTGCCTTCGCGGAGTTCGAGCGCGCCATGATCCGCGAGCGGACCATGAACGGGTTGGCGCACGCACGGAAAGCGGGCCGTCATCTCGGGCGTCGGCCGAGCCTCACCGGTCAACAGCGTGCGGAGATCATCGCCAAGGCGGAGTCAGGCCAGGGATCGCCCGCCCAGCTCGCCAGCTTGTTCCGGGTGTCGCGTTCGACCGTGCAGCGCGTCCTGCGCGATTACCGCAACCGGTCGATCGCAGCGTGAGCCTCGCCCCTGCCCTTCCGCGTGACCTGCCTGCAGACCTTGAAGCCCAACGCTACGAGCTGGCCCGTGCGCGCCAGCTTGCGCGAGCGTGGGCGGGGACGCTTCCCGAGCCGAAGCGCCGCGACATGGCGGCGCTGTTCACTCGCGCCGCAATCGAGACTTACAGCGCTGAGGCCCGACCCCATGCGAGCCTCAGCGCGCCTTTCGCCAAACCTTATGGTCGGCTCGACCGCGCTGTTGCCGAGCTGGCGCAGGTGGTCGGCCGCGAGGCTGCACCGCTGCCGATCACCGAGGCCGTCTATTTCCTGACGGGCCTCTACACGACCTTGCTTGCCGCACGGGAGCGTGGGGCATTGGGGGCGTTCTACACCCCGCCGGCGCTAGCGAACCGCTTGCTCGACATGGCCGAGGAACAGGGGATCAACTGGACCCGCGCTCGCGTGCTCGACCCGGCAAGCGGCGGGGGCGCTTTCCTGCTGCCTGCAGCCGAACGGATGATTGCAGCCCTTCCCGCAGCCGAGCCGGCGTTCGTGCTGCGGCAGATCGGCACGCGCCTGGTCGGGCTGGAGCTGGACCCCTATGCCGCCGGTTTTGGGCAGAACGCGATCGAGCTGTTGCTGGCGGACGTGACTTCGGCTGCAGGTCGCGCCGCGCCGACTGTGGTGCGCGTTGCCGACACGCTGGAGGAGGCGCCGGCCGCCCGCTTCGACTTGGTGATTGGTAATCCGCCTTATGGGCGCGTCACCCTCACCCCCGCACAGCGCCAGCGCTTCGCGCGTGGCCTCTACGGCCACGCGAACCTCTATGGCGTCTTCACCGACATTGCCGTGCGCTGGACGAAAAAGGGCGGCACCATCGCCTATCTCACCCCCACCAGTTTTCTGTCCGGCCATTACTATTCCGCGCTGCGCGAGCTGATGGCGAAGGAGGCCCCCCCGGCCGCAATCGACTTCGTTCATGCCCGTCGCGGCGTGTTCGAGGACGTGCTGCAGGAGACGTTGCTGGCCGCCTATCGCCGCGGCGCCAAGCCCGGGCGCGCTCAGGTCCATTATGTCGAGGTTACGAGCGAGCGCGAGGCACGCCTTATCCGCAACGGCACGATCGGGCTCCCCTCCCCCGCATCGCAACCTTGGCTTGCGCCGCGTGAGCCGCGCCACAGTGCCCTGATCGCCAAGGCGGAGGCCATGCCGGCGCGGCTTGCCGATTGGGGCTACAGCGTGTCCACCGGTCCCTTGGTGTGGAACCGCTATAAGGACCAGATGCGGCAGCGCTCTGCCCGCGGCGTGCATCCGCTCATATGGGCCGAAGCCGTGTCTGCAGACGGCCGGTTCGCGTTCCGAGCCGAGAAGCGCAATCACGCGCCCTATTTCAAGATCGAGCGTGGCGACGCCTGGCTATTGGTCGAGGAGGCGTGCGTCCTCGTTCAGCGCACCACCTCCAAGGAGCAGGCACGTCGGCTGATCGCGGCCGAGTTGCCGGCTGACTTCATTGCCCAGCACGGCGGTGTGGTGGTCGAGAACCATCTGAACATGGTCCGCCCGGTCGCACGTCCTGCCGTATCGCCAGCGACGGTTGCGGCGGTGCTGAACAGCCGGATCGTTGACCAGCTCTTCCGCTGCATCAACGGTAGCGTTGCCGTGTCGGCGTTTGAGATGGAGGCGCTGCCCCTGCCCTCTCCTGCGGCGATGAGACAGGTGGAGGCGCTGGTTGGCCGCGGAGCCTGCAGTGCCGAGATCGAGGACGAACTCGCGCGGCTTTATGGGCAGGTTGCGCCATGATGCCGATGCTGACCCGCGATGACGTTCACGCCCGCCTGCAGGAGATCTTCCCCGATGGCGCGCCCAACCGCGCCTATCTGACCCGGATGCTGGCTGCGAGCACGGTGTTCGTCGCGCTCTATATCGACGCCATCGAGGGCAGCGGGACGATGCTTGGTCCCAAGCACGTCTATCGCATGACCGACGAGCAGGCGGTTCTTGTCGATGATGCGAGCCGCAGCGCCTATGCGACAGGGGTCTTACGTACTGGCAGCCAGACCGAGGGCCGGCGCTGGTATCAAGACAACACCCGTGAGCCGATCCGTGACGAGACGTTGCGCGAGGGGCTAGTGGCGATCGGTGCCGTGACCGAGCGCACCGATCTTGCCACCACATCGAGCAAGCCGCGCTACGCCTTGAAGGCGAGCTTTGCCGCACTGTTCGACCCTGCCCTGACCGGGGAGGCGCTGCAGGCCCGCATTGCGGCATGGCAGGCTGAGGCGTTGAACAAGGGCGCGCTCGCCCGGTTGGCGATCGTGCGCCAGGGCGCCGGCGTCAGCGCGGACCAGGTGCTTGTTACCTTCCCTAACGGCGAGACGCGCCGGATGAAGCCGGGGCCAAGTTCCGAAATCACCAAAGCAGTGGTGGAGGTGTTCGCGCCCGCCTTTCTCACCGCCCCTGCCGTGGTGTTCCTCAGCGAGAGCGGGAACAAGGTGGTCGCGCGCGACGATGCGCTGGCGCGATCGATTGGCCTTGCCATCCAGGCCGACAAGAACTTGCCGGATACGATCCTGGTCGATCTTGGCCCGGTGCATCCGCTGCTGGTGTTCGTGGAGGTGGTCGCGACCGATGGTCCGATCAGCCAGCGCCGCAAGGAGGCGCTGGAGGAGCTGGTCGCCGACGCGGGTTTCCCGGCCGAGCACGTCGCGTTCGTCACCGCCTATCTCGACCGTAGCGCCGGGCCGTTCAAGAAGACGGTCGATAGCCTCGCATGGGGCAGCTACGCTTGGTTCGCGGCGGAGCCTGAGCGGTTGATGGTATTCAGCGAGGCCGGAGAGGGCCTGCGCGGCCGGCCGTAGCGACAGCGAGGATAATGTTCGCATTTATCCTCGCTCCTGCTGCAGTAGTTCCAGTTTTCGATCCTATTTATCCTCGCTCTTTGTCTTGTTTCTTATCGCTTGAACTTGCCAAGTTCGCGGTCATCTTGCTGCGCAGCAAATGAAAGGATGGACCATGAATAGCAACAAGCGGAGCCGTGGCCGGCCGGTTGGCACGGGCCTGGACGACGGCCCCACCCTCAAGAAGGTGGCGGACATGATCGTAGCGAACCCGGCGCTTCGGCCCACAACCGCGATCCGGCGTGCTCTCGATAAGCCCGAGCCGTCGAACATTCGGCGACTGCAGGTGAAATGGAAGGCGGGCAGGGCCGAGTATATGGCGGAGGCTCAGGCCAGGCGTGCAGCCGCATCGACGCCGGCACACCGCGTGAGCGCGCCCTACTCGCCCCGCACGGGCCGCAACATCGTGGAAGCACACCGGAAGATGCAGGAGGCGCTGGGGCCAGGTTTCCGCGCCGCCCAGGAGATGATGAACAGCCCAGGTATGCGGGCGGCTCAGGAGGCGGCCCGTCGCTACCAGGAAAGCCCGGCCTTGCGAGCGATCGAGGAGTTTCGGAACAGCCCCACGATGCGCGCCATCGAGGAGCTTCAGAACAACCCAACGGTGCGTTTGATGCGTGAACTGCAGGACAGTCCAATGATGCGGGCCGCCAGGGAAATGGAGAAGGTGCAACGCCTCATCAACCGCGGCTTTTAAGCCGCGTTGAGGAGCGAGCAGCTATGGTCGGCGAGGCAGCAGCGCGAGAACCGATTGCTTGTTGTCCATCCAGGCGGCAGCGGTCTGGCTACGCCAGGCGATCATGTCGTGGATGCGCTGGTAATCGTCAGCGATATTCCGGGTGAAGATCGGCTCATGGTGCGCGATCCGGTTTCGGAGCCGTCGTATGATGCGCAAATCGGTGTGAGCGACGACGCGGCATTGTGCGATGGTTTGCGCGGCCGGTGCGCCAGGGAAGCAGGCACGAAAATGGGCGTTCCAGATGCGGCTATCCTGGCCAGCGGTAAAAATCTTCTCCCAGAAGGCGAACTTCAGTTCGGCAATAATCTTGCCTGTTGTTGGGAGCAGCGCAGCGCAGCGCATCAGGTCTGAAGCCGGATTGTAGTCGGTCTGCCGCTTGGGTCGCGGAAGGCTGCGGATGAAGCCGTTGTTCCACGGCCAGTTTGCTCCGTGCACGGCTTCGATTGCTTCCGCGATGCCGTTCCGCATCGCGACCTCGCAGACCTGCAGCGGGACGATCAGAGCAGCGGAGAGGTCCAGGTTCCACTCGTACATCTCCAGTGCTCGTTCCCGATCATTGCCCATCGCCTGCAGGTAGGTTGCGAAGCGGGGAGCGGAGATAACGATCGGCAACTCGTGGAGTTGGTCGAGGGTGAAGGGCAACGTTGAATCCTGTCAGCAGAAAGTTGACGATGCCGTCAACATCGCTATATCGGCATCTCCGGCTTTGAGAACGCGGGCGCAAGCCCCCCCTCATCGTCAAAGGAGCCTCAAGGCCCGCCTCTGGCGGGCCTTTTTGATTCTTAGCTCGGTGGTCCTACGCTACCTTTTTGCAGCAGGTTTTTACGACAGCGCCCCGCCGTCGCAAGCAGCTCGCTTTCTCGTCGCTGCAGAAATCAGGACTTCCGCGACAAGCCGTGGCCGCTGCGATCCATTCTCTGTCGTTCCGCTCGCGCTGATGGGCGCCTGAAAGCCACCGTTGACTCGGTCGAGCACGGCTGTTCAGAAAAATGACCGGTTGTGACACTAGGTATCGTCATCGTGGTGAGTTCGACGGACACGGCCAGGTCTCACTCATCGCGCGCTCCGCGCCCGCCATCATGTGCTTGTCATGGAAGTACGTGTTGACTTCCGCCCAGCGCACATAGGCGGTCCGCAACCGGTGACGGTTATAACGAGGCGGATTACAGACACTCTGCTGGGCGATCATCATGTCAACGATGCCCTGAAGATAAGCTCCGCAGCCCGACTCGCCTGCCCGGCAGCTCGTGAGCAGCGCCAGACCCTGCATATCGCTCGGCGTTTCGTCTTGAGCGAGCGCGCCTGTAGGCGCCAGCGCGGCTGCGGCGAACAGCGCCGTCCACCAGTTTCGTGTCATAGGTCAGCTCCGTTGCACATTGGTTTTATCCAGTGCTGCACGGAGCCCGCGTGCGAGCTTCTGGGCGTCGTCATTCGCCCAAAAGTGCATGAAGAAGAGCCGGGGCTGGTCATCCAGCATGTGATTGTGAAGCGCGGTGACCTCGATGCCCCCCGCGCGTAGTGCGCGGAGCACGGGATCGACCTCGGCGGCGGTGAGCACGAAGTCACCGGTGATCGCCGCCCGGCCCGAGCCGGTCGGCTGGAAGTTGATCGCGGTTGCGGTGCCCATGGACGCTGGCGCGGGCATGCCGCCGTCGCTCAGCTTCTCCGCGCGGGGAAAGCTGAACTGATAGACCCCACCGTTGGGCTTACCCTTGCCATCCATCAGCCGGTCAAGCGCGGCGGTGTCGAGGGCGATTGGCTGCGACGACCCCGCGCCGGCGGACGGCGGTTGCGAATCCCTGGATGGTGCCGTCATCGGTGTCCGGCTGGCGGCGAGCGCTTCACGGAGGGCGGCCGCAAGCTTCACGGGGTCACCATGGCCGCCGATGTGCATGTACATGGTCGCGGGCGCGGAACGAAGCAGATGGTTGTGGAGCGCGGTGATCGTGAAGCCGGATGCCAGCAACCGGCTCATGACCGGATTTACCTCCTCATGCGTCAGCACGAGGTCACCCATGACCATCACGTCATTGCCCATGGGGTGGAACGCCGCCCAGGAGCCGAGGGCAAGCGCCGGCTTGATTGCCACACCGTCGAGCTGGACGTTAAGATCGCTGCGCGGGAACCCATACCGGCGAACGCCGTCGGGCTGCGTCGTTCCCGCTCGGCCGAGGCTCTTGTCCACGAGCGCCCACCTGTCGCCGTGCGCCTCGGGCGGTGTCGCTTGCGGGTTTGTCTGGGCGGCGGCCGGTGCGGCGAGCGCGATCGCCAGCGGGAGCAACAAGTGACGCAATGCTTCTCTCCTCGATCTCAATTGGTTTGTCGGCATGGGAAGCGCTGGCGTAGCGCCATCGTCACACCCGCCAACCGGGGCAGGTTGGCTGCGTGACGGTTCTCTACCGCCCACGCCGGGAAGATACGGCTCAGCTCGCCCGATCGGACGCCCCGGCCGCAGATTCCGGCTTCGCTGCCGCCGTTGCCGAAAGCGGAAAGCGCCTCGGCGGCACCAGCGAGATACGCTTCGCACCGACCGTTCACCTTCCTTTTCGTCTCGTCGACACACGTCCGATAGAACTGCGTAACCGTCTCATAGCGAGGTTGGGCCGCGGCAGACGAGGCCGCTGGGCACGCCAGGCACGCCAGCATGGCGGCAGCACCTGATCCAACAGCTCGCATTGCGGTCTCCTCACCCCAACTTTTAATCCACCCAAGCAAACGATACAAGTGTACGTTCGTTGCGTCGCTATGTTACAGTTGCTTCATGGCTGATGCTTCTTCGCCCGAGCCCCGTGACTGGCTGCTCCTGATCCCACAGCTCCCGGCCAAGCCCGCCTATCTGCGCGTGCGGGTCTGGCGGCGCTTGCAAGCAATGGGAGCCGCTCCCCTCAAGAATGCCGTTCACGCGCTCCCTGCTCGCGACGACACCCGCGCGCTCTTCGAGGAACTCAGAGCGGAGATCACCGCAGGGGGTGGCGAGGCGTTGATCCTGAAAGCCCGGCTAGTTGAGGGGATGGTTGATGCGGAGCTTCGCGCCGTGTTCGACGCGGCCCGCGACGCGGATTACGAGGAGTTGGCGCGCGAAGCGCGTATGATCGCCGAGGCGGAATACGTGTCGTCCGCCGACGTCCGCCGCCTGCGTAAACGCCTGGACGAGATCGCAGCGGTCGACTTCTTCGGCGCGCATGGACGGCAGGCGGCGGACGCCGCGATAGCCCAAGCGGAGGGGCGCGCCGGCCGCCACCCGGACGTGAGCGGGCCGGGAGCGCCGGAGCTGACGCCGGCGGAGCTGAAAGGCCGCACTTGGGTCACGCGCCGGCACGTGCATGTCGATCGCATCGCCTCGGCCTGGCTTATCCGCCGGTTCATCGACCCGAGCCCCAGCTTCAAGTTCGTGGACGGCAAGGACTACCAGCCCGAGCCCGGCGAGCTTCGCTTCGACATGGCGGACGCGGAGTTCACGCACGAAGGCGACCACTGCACCTTCGAAACGCTGACATATCGGACGGGGCTCGACGGCGATCAGGCGCTCGTTGCACTTGCCGAGATCATCCACGACCTCGACATCGCCGACGACAAGTTCGGTAGGCCGGAGACCGCCGGCATCGCCGCGCTCATCAATGGCATCTGCGCGAGCACCGACGGCGACAACGAGCGCATTGCCCAAGGGTCGGGCGCGCTCGATGGCTTCTACGCACATTTCACCAAGCGACGCGGCGCATAAGGGGAGCAGGACATGTCGAGCATCGAACATCCTGCCCCGGCGAGCGCGGCTCTGGATGAAGCCCAGCCGCCAGAGCTAAGTTATCCCGCGCTATTCTTGCGCTTCTTGCGCTTCGGCATGATGGCGTTCGGCGGCCCCGTAGCGCAGATCGCAATGATCCGGCGCGAGCTGGTGGACGAGGAACGCTGGATACCCAGCGACCGATTCAACAAGCTGCTCGCAGTTATGCAGGTGCTTCCCGGGCCGGAGGCGCATGAACTCTGCGTCCATCTCGGCATCCGCGCCAAGGGGCGACTGGGCGGCCTTCTGGCAGGGCTCGGCTTTATGTTGCCCGGCCTCGTGCTCATGCTCGCGCTTGCCTGGGCGTACACGCGGCTCCCGATTCAAGGAACGCTCCTCGGAGCCGCATTCTTGGGCATCCAAGCAGCGGTGATCGCCGTCATTGTCCGCGCGGTCCATCGCATCGGTGAGCACATCTTGTTCGACCCGTGGCTTTGGGCCGCAGCGATTGCGGCGGCGGCCGCCTCGCTCGCCGGCGTCAGCTTCTGGATCGTGCTTCCGGCGGCCGGCGCGGCCTACGCGCTCGGATCAACCGGGCGCTACGCGCTCGCCGCGGTCGTGGTCGCGCTTGCCGTTGGCCTGGCGGCTCTGACCTGGGCAGGAAGTCCCGGGGGTGCCGAAATAATGACGGGCACCAAGGAACCAGCGCCTGCCATCGCCGCGCTGTTCTGGGCGGGATTGAAGGGTGGACTCCTGACCTTCGGCGGAGCCTACACCGCCATCCCGTTCATCCGCAACGATACGGTCGGCCGGGGATGGATGACCGACGCGCAGTTCCTTGATGGCTTGGGTCTGTCGGGCATCCTGCCAGCCCCCCTCGTGATCTTCGCTACCTTCGTGGGTTGGATCAGCGGCGGCCTTGCTGGCGCGCTTGCCATGACCGCTGGCATGTTTTTGCCCGCCTTCGCGTTCTCGCTCCTGCTCTACGATCGACTGGAAGCGGTGGTCGAACATAAGCGATTGCAACTCTTCCTGGCGGGCGTGGCGGCCGGCGTCGTCGGCCTGATTGTGGTCACCGTTGTTGATCTTGCCCGAACCACGGGCGCACGCACGCCGAACCTGATCGTAAGCGCGCTCATCTTCGCGGTCTCGCTGGCGATTATGTACCGGTGGAAGAGCAAGCTCGCCACGCCGGTTGTGCTGGCGATTGGGGCGGCAATCGGTGCCATTGCGCTGAGCTGACGGTTGTTGATGACTAAGGCTGTTCCTTCTCGCCCCAGCGTTGTCGCAGAAGCGGCGACGCTGGGAAGTCAGAATATTTGCGACATTGACTAAGCGAATAAGCTGTTAAGCGAAAAACTGCTTTTCGCCCTTTTAGGCTCCAGCAGCCAGCGGTTTCCGAGGCTACCCGCTCTTGCGGCCGTTCTCGCGTGAAGCGGCGATCTTGGCTGCGGTCGGTCACCTCCCCCATGCCAGACTCGATACAGGCAGCGCGACCACTCGGCCCAGGAAGCAGGCGGCGCGGATGCTGAAATGCGAGTGCTCGACGTGCGGCTATACCGTCAGGACCGCGCGCAAATGGCTGGAGACAGTGGGCGCACCTTTGTGCCCGGTTGAGGGGGCATGGCCCGATGCGCCACGATCTGATCGGCGACGAAACTGAGGACGGACGTGACTAAGCGACTAATGCCCTTTACGACTAAGCGGCTAAGCTCCATAAGCCGCTTAGCCGCTTAGTAGGAGCAGCAGCTATGCAAGTATGGGCCGTCATCGCGCAAAAGGGCGGGCAATCCAAAACCACCCTCTCAACCGGATTCGCCGTCGAGGCGGCGCGGGAGGGGGCGTCGGTCGTTATCCTCGATGCCGACGATCGCCAGGGATCGGCGCTCTACTGGTCCGAACGCCGCGACGAGGACGACGTGATGGTGAAGGACAGCAGCGTTGCCGGTCTGCCGCTCCACGTCTCGCGCGGGCGCAGCAGCGGCAAGATCGACCTCATCATCATCGACACGCCGGCGAACTCCAAGGACATTGCCATGCTCGCAGCCGAGCAGGCGGATTTCGTCATCATCCCTGTCGCGCCGCGAGGGCTGGACGTTCATTCGGTGTTGCAGACCGTCAAGCAGGTGCAGCAGGCAGGCACGCCGTTCGCTGTTATACTGACGCAGGTTCCGCATCAGGGCGGGGAGGGGCAGGAGGCCCATGCCGGTTTCGCGGCGAAGGGCGTGACGATGTTCGACAGCCGCCTCCACTTCCGCAAGGATTTCTACAAGGCCACGCCGCTCGGCAGAACGGCGGCCGAGACGGACCCGGACAGCAAGGCGGCGACCGAGTTGCGCGCCGCCTATGATGAGGCTAAGCGACTAAGCGGCTTTACGACTAAGCAAGTAAGCGAGGTTGGATGATGGCGAAGAAAACTTCCGCGCTCGCCGGCATCTTCGATGACGAGCCCGAGGCACCGGCACCGGCACCGGCTCCCGTTGCCGATGCAACTCCCGCGCCGCAGCCTGCCGTCCCGCGTCGGTCGCGGCGTGCGGCGGACACGTCGGCCCCGGCAGTACCTGCCCGGCGCAGCAGCCATCCTGGCAAGAAGCCGGTGCTGATCCACATTCCCGAAGACATGCACCGCACACTGCGCCAGCTCAGCGTCGAGGAGGGCGGGGAGCCCCTTACCGTCATCACCGAGCGGTTGCTGCGCCAGTATCTGGTCCAGCGGGGACACACCAGGTTCGCGCCGTGAGCAAGCGGCGTGATCCCAATCCCGAGTTCGACCTGTTCATTCCGGCGCTCGGCGATCTTCCGCTCAAGGACCAGCGGGAGGTCATGGAGCGCCCGTTCTTCTCGCTCCAGAAGCGCAAGCGGCTGAAGCCGATCGAGTATCGCAGCCCGGATGGCGAGGCCTGGGTGCGCGTGCAGGCCATTCCCGACTACGGCATGGCCACGATCTGGGACGCCGATATCCTGATATGGGCCGCGTCCACGCTCAACCGCATGAAGCAGCAGGGGCTGAACGATCTGCCCCGCACGCTGACAACCACGCCCTACGACCTACTGCGGGCGATCAAGCGCAGCACAGGGGGCAGGGACTATCAGGAGCTGCAAGCTGCGCTCCTCCGGCTCCAGACGACTTCGATCACAACTTCGATCCGCGCGACGAAGCGCCGGCAGAAGGCTGGCTTCAACTGGCTCGACAGCTGGACCTTCGACACCGACGCCGAAACGGAGCAGCCGCGCGGCATGACGCTGACCCTCTCGGATTGGGTCTATGAGGGCATCGTCAACGAGAAGTCGCTGCTCACCATGCACCCCGACTATTTCCTACTCTCCGGAGGGTTGGAGCGGGCGCTCTATCGTATCGCGCGAAAGCACGCCGGCACGCAGCGCGGTGGGTGGACTTGCCGGGTAGAGGTGCTTCGCGACAAAACCGGCAGCGATGCCCAGCCCAAGGAGTTCAACCGGATGCTTCGGCGGGTGATCGAGGCCGACCAGCTCCCCGACTATGCGATGGAGCTGACCGAGACGACGGACAAAAGCCCGGCCGTGTTGTTCAGGCTCCGCGGCGAGGCCGAGGCACTGGCACTCGCCGAGAGAATGCGCGCCGAGGAGGAGCGGCGCGCCCGTTTCGACGCCGAGCGCAAGCGGGCCGAGGAAGTCGATGCACAGATGGACCGGCTTGCCGGCCGCCGCTGACTATCGGGGTTTCACACACCGCAAGCCCAACTATCGGGGTTTCACACACCGGCCAGCGATGCTGCCTGAACCCTGACATGCTTCGGGCGATGCCGGAGCCACCAGCCAGGCTGTGGATAACTGGCACCGGAGGCCCCTTTTCGGCTCCAGAGTCTCGGGGTTTCACCCACCTTGGCGTCGGGGTATCACCCACCGCACTATCGGGGTATCACACACCGAATCACGGGGTTTCACCCACCGGGCCGGCTGGCAAGCAGTTGATAAACAAAGCAAGATTCCGCTTTTTGAGCGGCTTAACTTGTTTAACGATTCCTATTTAACAGAATCTCTTAACGACAGGGCTCACCCAAAACCGTCAACCTGAGAAGGGCAAGCGGAATTGGCGGTGTGTGCCTTCAGCGTTCCGCCGGCAGAGAGGGCGATGAGGCGCTACCCCAAAGCTCACTTTTCGATCTTCCGGGCCGGCGTGTGCGATCACGCCGGATAGAACAGGCCGGCGAACTCGCGCTCGGCATAGTAGCGAACCTTGCCGGCCCACAGCGGGCGTTCGCCCTGGCACAGCAACAGGAGCGTGTCGGCCGGCATCCGCATGATCTCGTCGGGCGTCACGAGCCGCCGCGCCGTGACATGCGTGCTGACGCTTTCCGAGGGACCGGCGCGATTTTCACCCCAGCCCGTGCCGCGCGACGTACTGAGGGTCGCATATTCCAATGTCGTGTCGCCGATCGTGCGCGAGAGCATGTCGGCGGTGGCGTGATCGTTGACCCCGAATGTCTGGATCACGCCGGCGTTGGACAGGAAGGTGCCGGCGCGCTCGCCATAGAGCGCACGGAGCTGGTGCATGTCCTGGAGGATCGGCCAGAGCTGGAGGCCATAGCCGGCCATCAACCCCATCGCGCGCTCCACCGGCTCCAGTCGGCCGAGGGCGGCGAACTCATCGAGCAGGAACAGCACCGGGCGTTCCGGCCGGGCAGGGGAGCGCGCCATATCGGTGACGGCCTGCGCGACCAGCAGCCGCAGCCAGCGAGCATAGGTATCGAGTCGATCCGGCGGCAGGCACAGGAACACGGTCCCGGGCCGCTCCTTCAGGTCCGCGAAGCGGAAATCGGAGGCGGACGTGCTTTCGACCAGGCGCGGGCTATCGAGAAAGTGGGTGTGGCGCTGCGCCGAGGACAGCACGCCGGCGGCCTCGCGATCGGACTTGCCGAGGTGACGGTTGGCGGCGCGTGCGATCAGGCCGTGCGCGCCGCTGCTGGCTTGCATGTCTGCCAGCAGCGCGGCGAAGCCGGCGGGATCGGGGGTGAGCTTGTTGCGCACGGTCGCCAGCGTGGCGCGGGCAGGGGGTTCGTGGATGACGGTGTGTAGGATGATGCCGGCGATCAGCGCCTTGGCTTCCTCGTTCCAATGCGCCTCGCCCGATTGCCCCGGCGCGTCATGGACCAGCGCGTCAGCGATCGTTTGCGCATCTTCCGCGAGGTCCGGGCTTGCCGGGTCGAGCTGCGCCAGAGGGTTGTAGCGGGCCGCAGGACGCCCTGAGACGCCGAAAGGGTCTAGGCACCACACAGCGCCCTTGCTGGCCCGCGCACGGGCCGTGACGCGGGCATTCTCGCCCTTGGGGTCGATGCAGACCACCGAGCGGTCGAGCAGGAGCAGGTTGGGGATGATCGTGCCGACGCCCTTGCCGGAACGGGTGGGTGCGATAGTCAGCAGGTGCGCCGCGCCGTCATAGCGGAGCAGCTTGCCCGACTCCTTGGCACGGCCGATCAGGAGATCTCCATTCGCTTCCAGCTTGCGCACGTCGGCGCGGTCGCCGAACCGGGCCGAGCCCAGCAGCTCGTTCCTGCGGTTGGCGCCGCGGCTGTTGATCCACCAGGTCGCGCCGATCAGGCCGACCAGGACCAGGAACGACACAGTGCCGGAAATCTGCCCGACGCCGAAGATGCCTTCCTCGCATAGGCCGCGACGAACGAGACGACGATCGCGAGCCGCCAGCTGATCGGCCGACGCCCGCCGATGAGCGGCCCCGCCATCAACCGACCCGTTCCAGTGGGGTGATCGCCAGCGCCGGATCGGCGTCGGGATGGTCGAGCAGCTTGAGGATGATTTGCGTGGCGAGGGCAGGGGGCACCGCCTCATCGCGCAGCATGTCGAACAGCAGGTGCTCGTCCGTTTCCAGCGCCATGCCTTCGATCGCAAGGTTGGCGCGCGAGTCCTCGTCATCGTCGCGCCACATGGCGATTTCGGCTGGGGTGCCGCGCTTGAAATCCAGCGCCCCGACCTCCCCGCGGATCGCCTCAATATCCAGGAGCGCCATCGCCTTTCTCCGTCGCTTCGCTTTCCGCGTCGAATGCGCGTTTGCCGCGCCGCTTCCAGAGCGCCAGCGTATCGGCGTCGTCGTCGCCGCGCGCCTTGCCGACCAGCTCCAGCAGCGCGCCGTAGATGGTCGCGCGATCGTCGTCGGCGAGTTCGACCAGGCCGGCCTTCTGGACCAAGCCGCCCAGCTCAATCAGGTGGCGGGTGCGTTCACGGCGTTGCACGACCCAGCCTCGCGTATCGCTACGACGCCGCGCCGCTTCCAGACGCTGGATCAGCGCCCGGTTGCGCCGCTGCGCCATCGCCGTTGCTGCCAGCAGCCCGGCTACCTTTGCGCCCGCGCCGCTGAAAGAACACGGCGCCTTTCGCGCGCCACGCCTCCTTCGCTTCCGCGTCCTTCGACGCGACGGCATCGAGCAGCGCACCGGCGAGCGTTTCCATGTCGAGCGCATCGGCACCGGTTGCGGTGACGAGCTGGCCGAGCTGTTCGATGCGGCGCGCCTTGATCGCCCGCGCGCGCTCCTCCAGCGCCTTCAGCTCAGCATCGTAATCGCGCACCTTACGCATCGCGATCGTCCTCGTCCGGTTCGTCCGGTGCTGCGGGGATATCCGACCAGAGCGAGCCGTCGGCACCATTCACATCGACGCCCGGCGGAGCTTCCTCGTCCCACATAACGCGCCAGCCATAAACCACGCCATCATCGCTGGCATTCTCATCAAGCTGGAATGGATAATCGTCGAGAGTTTCGATGCTGATCCCGAGCGCACTGGCGACGTACTCGTCCTGCCTACGCTCCATTGCTTCCTCATAGGCACGGCTCATCATGCTCTCCTTGCTCGGGGAGTGTGCCAGAGCAGACAGGGAGTGCAAGCCCAAAGTGCCAGATAGTCAATCAGCAGGAGCAGAGCGGATGATGAGTGCGCGCTTATACGTCATTGCCGACGTGCGCTAAGTAAGGCAGATTGCGGAGCGTCATGGCGATCTACCATTTCAGCGCCAAGGTAATCAGCCGCGCGAAGGGCTCCAGCGCGATTGCGTCTGCTGCCTATCGCTCGGCATCGCGGCTGTTCGATGAGACGCTGAATCGCCATCACGATTTCTCGAACAAGGCCGGCGTCATCCACTCCGAGGTGCTATTGCCGCAAGGCGCACCGGAGCGTCTGTCCGATCGCACGGCCCTGTGGAACGAGGTGGAGGCAGGGGAGAAGCGCAAGGATGCCCAGCTTGCCCGCGAGGTGGAGTTCTCGATCCCACGCGAGATGAACGAGAAGCAGGGCGTGCAGCTCGCGCGCGACTTCGTGGAAGAGCAGTTCGTGAAGCGCGGGATGGTCGCTGACCTGAACGTCCATTGGGACAAGGCGGAGGACGGCAGCCCCAAGCCGCACGCGCACGTGATGATGACGATGCGCGAGGTGGGGCCGGACGGATTTGGCAAGAAGGCTCGGGACTGGAACGGGACCGAGCTGTTGCAGGAATGGCGCGAGGCGTGGGCGGCCCATGTCAACGAGCGCATGGCCGGGCTTGGGCTGGAGGGCCGGATCGATCATCGCTCCTATGCCGACCAAGGCATCGAGCTAGAACCGCAGCACAAGATCGGGCCGATGGGAACGCGGCGTCTGGAGGAGGACGAGCCGCACCGGCGCGCCGACGATCATCTGCGGATCGCACGCGAGAACGGCGAGAAGATCGTCGCGGACCCGAGCGTGGCGCTCGATGCGATCACGCGGCAGCAGGCGACCTTCACCACCCGCGACCTGGCCGTGTTCGCGTTCCGCCATTCGGACGGCAAGGAGCAGTTCGACCGGGTGATGGCGGCGGTGCGCGCCAGCCCCGAGCTGGTGGCGCTGGGCAAGGACGGACGTGACCAGGAGCGGTTTACCTCTCGCGAGATGATCGCGACCGAGGCGCGGTTGGAGAAGGCCGGGGATGAGTTGGCAGCGCGGAGGGAGCATGGTCTCCCGGCAGCGGTGCTCGACAGAGCGAGAGCCGTTGCCGGGAGTGAAGGGCTCGTGCTCGGGGATGAGCAGCGGGCCGCGCTGGAGCATGTAACCGGGCCGAGCGGCATCTCCAATGTGATCGGATATGCCGGCACCGGTAAATCCGCCATGTTGGGCATCGCGCGCGATGGATGGGAGCAAGCGGGTTACACTGTCCGCGGCGCGGCGCTCTCCGGCATCGCGGCCGAGAGCCTTGAGGGCGGATCGGGCATCCAGTCCCGCACCATCGCCAGCTTGGAACATGCGTGGGCGCAGGGCCGCGACCAGCTTTCCCGCAATGACGTGCTGGTGGTGGACGAGGCGGGCATGATCGGCACCCGCCAGATGGAGCGGGTGCTGTCCCATGCCCGCGACGCCGGCGCGAAGGTGGTGCTGGTGGGCGATCCCGAGCAGTTGCAGGCGATCGAAGCCGGAGCGGCGTTCCGGTCGATCAGCGAGCGCCACGGCGCGGCCGAGATCACCGAGGTTCGCCGGCAGCGGGACGACTGGCAGAAAGACGCGACGCGCTCGCTCGCCACGGGCCGCACCGGGGACGCACTGCACGCCTATGAGAGCCGGGGCATGGTGCAGGCGGCCGACACGCGCGAGACGGCGCGGGCCGAGCTGGTCGATGGCTGGGATCGGCAGCGCCAGGCTGAGCCGGAGCAAAGCCGGATCATTCTCACCCATACCAATGCCGAGGTGCGCGAACTGAACCAGGAAGCGCGCGAGCGGGTGCGCGCATCGGGCGGGCTGGGCGAGGACGTGGGCGTCACCGTCGATCGCGGCCGGCGCGAGTTCGCATCCGGCGACCGGATCATGTTCCTGCGCAACGAGCGCAGCATGGGCGTGAAGAACGGCACCCTGGGCACGCTGGAGCAGGTCGGCGAGGGCCGCATGGCGGTGCGGCTCGATGGCGGCAGCCGTGTCGCGTTCGACCTCAAGGATTATGCCCATGTCGATCACGGCTATGCGGCGACCATCCATAAGTCGCAGGGCGTGACGGTCGATCGCGCGCATGTGCTGGCGACGCCGGGGATGGACCGGCACGGGGCCTATGTCGCCATGTCGCGGCATCGCGATGGCGTGCAGCTCCACTATGGCCGCGACGACTTTACCGATCAGCGCCAGCTCGCCCGGGTCCTGTCGCGTGACCGCGCCAAGGACATGGCTGGCGACTATGCCGCATCGTCGGACAATGATCGGGCGCGCGCGTTCGCCGAGCGGCGCGAGATCCGGTTCCCGGAACGCGCGCGGGAGATCGCCGCCAAGGTGCGCGACAAGGCCAAGGGCATGTTCGACGGCTTCCGCCCGAAACCAACGTCGCCCGAGCCGGCGCGCGACGGCAAAGGGGGTCCGATTAACACCGGCTCCGAGCGGGGATCGCCCGCGCCCAATCAGGCCAAGGCGATCGAACGCTATGCGCGCGCTCAGGCCGATATGGACCGGATGCGCGAGAAGGGCTTGCCTGTGCTCCCGCACCAGAAAGAGGCGCTGGCGAAGGCCGGGGGCGCGCTCGATCGGGTGCGCCCCCAGGCGGCCCGGGATTTGTCGTCCGCGTTCGAGCGCAACCCCGCACTGGTGCGCGACGCGGCCGAAGGCAAAGCCGGCGGGGCGGCGCGGGCAATGGCCGAGGAGGCCCAGGTCCGTTCCAATCCCGAACTGCGCGCCGACCGCTTCGTGGAGCGCTGGCAAGGCATGGCGCGCGAGCGGGCCGAGCTCGCGCGCAGCGGCGATCGTGCCGGCGCGGAGCGCACGGCCAAGAAGATGGATGGTTTGGCGGGAGGGCTGCATCGCGATCCGCAGCTCGAATCCGTGCTGCGGCGGCGCGCGCCCGAGCTGGGGCTGGAGATGCGTCGGGATCGTCCGATCAGCCAGGAATTGACCCGTTCGCTGGAAATTGGCCGCGACCGAGGATTGAGCCGATAAGGAGAGACAATGGCGGACGAGGAATGGGAGGAAGGCGGCGACGCGGCAACGGAGGCGTTCGAGCAGGTGCGCGTTGCGGTCGAGCAGCAGCGCGGCGAACTAGCGTTGATGCGCCGCGCCATCGAGGGACTGGCGGCCGAGCGCACCAGCATCGACGTGCCGGATTATTCCGAGACGCTGGGGCATGTCGTCCAAGGGCTGGACGGCATCAACGGACGCCTGGACCAGGTTACGACGGCCATCGTGAAGTCGCCGGCGCTGGCGATGACGCCTGCGCAGGTTTCGACGCAGATCAATCGAGCGGCGGCCGACCTTCGCAGCGCCGATCATGCCGCCCTCGCCACCGCCACCAACGAGATGAAACAGCAGGGGCGCGAGCTGCGCACCGTCGTTCAATCGGCGCTGACGGCGCGGGATCAAAAGAACCGTCAACTATGGTTCGGGCTGGGCGGGTTGCTTATCGGCATCCTCCTCTGGTCCTTCCTGCCCGGTATGGTCGCGCGCGAGATCGCGCCGGCGAGCTGGCAATGGCCCGAACGCATGGCGACGCGGGTTCTTGCCGAGGCGACACCGTGGGATGCCGGGCAGCATCTTATGGCGAGCGCATCGCGGCCGAGCTGGGAGGCGATTGTCGCGGCCGACAGGTTGCTGCGCGACAATCGAGAAAAGATCGAAGGATGCCGGCAGACCGCAAGGAAGGCGGATCAGCCGGTGCGATGCACGATCCAAGTAGGAGCATAGAAATAATGGTGCTTCCCTACCGCTCGACGCCCATATTCGATGAGGTGACATTGCCCGCTGCCCTGCGCTCCGAGCATCGCACCAAGGCCGGTGTGTGGGGCGTGATCCGGGTCATCGAAGGGAGATTGAAGCTTACCTGTCTCGATCCGGCCTCTGAGGTGATCCTTACACCCGATCGGCCAGGGCTGGTGCTTCCGGAACAGCCGCATTTCGTCGAACCGCTCGGAGCCATGCGGATGCAGGTCGATTTCTACGATCAGCGGCCAAGCCTCTAGGGAGAGCCATGCCCAAAACAGCCTTGTCATTCCCGCTTCTTGCCATCCTCGCACTTGGTGGCTGTGTGGCGAGCGCTCCGGCATCGAACCCGAGCGCGCGCCGGTTCAACCTCCGCCGCCTCACGCATCGCCGACAAAGCCGGGTTGGTGATCTTCTTAGCCATCTCGTCCTCCTCATCTTGCAGCAACAGCGCAGCGTTGCCCCGCTTGGATGGGAAGGAAAGGACCTCAGCTAAACCACAACCGGTTCAGTGGCCGGCACGTCCCCGAAATGGGGCGTGCCGCCGGCTGCACGGGAACACTTGGGACGGGAATGAGCTTGGAGAACCTTTTGACCGAGTAGGACATGCGTGAATAGTCATCTGCCTGTCGGCCGCCTCGCCGATCGCCTTCATTCCCTGCCGCGTGAGCGCGCCTGGTTCGCGATTCTCCTCAGCGTCACGGCGCTGGCGCTGGCGAACGCGCATTTTCCCCGGATTGGTCTCGCGCCGCTCTATATGCCGATCGTCTGCGCCGCCTGCTGGGCGCTGGGAAGTCGTGCTGGCTATCTGGTGGCGATCGTCGCGGCCGTTCTCGCCGTCGTGCCGCATCTCGCCGAACTTCCAGGGCTCTCCCCCGCCCTGCTCGGGGCAAGGATGGCCGTGCGCGCCGTCACCTATGTTATCGTCGCCGCCATTGTTCTCAGCTTCCGCCGGTCCTTTGATCGGGAGCACCACCTGGCGGTGCGTGACCGCATGACCGATGCGCTCAACAAGGAGACGTTCCGCGAGCGCGTGATCCATCGTCTCGATCTAGCGGTGCCTGCCCGGCAAACCTTCCTGCTCGCGATCCTCGATCTCGACGATTTCAAGGGCATCAATAACCGCCACGGCCATGTTGCCGGCGACGAGGTGCTGCGCGCCTTCGCGCAGGGCGCACGGAAGACCATCCGGCGCGAGGACGATTTCGGCCGGATCGGCGGCGACGAGTTCGCCTTTTTGCTTCCCGTCCATTCGGCCGAGGAAGGGGTGTATTTCGCCCGCTCGCTCCACAAGCGCCTGTCATCGGTTCTGGCCGACACGTCTCATCCGGTGACGTGCAGCATGGGCGCGCTGCTGATTCACCCTGATACCCCGCGTGACGAACCCTCGTTGATGCACGCGGTCGATCAGCTCATGTACGCGGTCAAGCGCGCCGGGAAGAACGCCGTGGAGATCGGCCGCGCAATGACCGATCGAGACCGGGACACCCTTGTTCCGTCAAGGCTCCGGGTTCCCATCGAAGCATGTCTATGACGAACGACGACACAGCCCTCTCGCTTATGAGGATGGCATTGGCCCAACTGGATCGGAGCGGCCGAGGCGCGACGGCCACCGCCGTCCATTTGCAAGCCGCGATCGACGCCGCGACCGGAGCCGGCCCGATGCAACCCGGCGAGCTGCTGGACGACGAGGGGGCGTTTCCTTTTGAGCCTCTTGCATCGCGTCAGTGAAGCAGCCCTGTTAGGCGGGGTTGAGCGCGCCAGAAAGCGCCCCGATCAGCAGCTCGCGCGAAGCGGGCTTGTGGAAGGTCGGGCGTGAGGCGTGGGCAGCCGGGATCATGCTGGCCGCACCCGTGGCGAAGATGAAGGGCACGCCGCGACGGTCCAGTTCGTCCGCGATCGGGAACGAGGTTTCGGAGCCAAGTTGCACATCGAGGCTGGCGACATGAGGCGACGAGTCCAGCGCCGTCAGGGCGTCCCGCACACAATCGACAGGGCCGACAACTTCCGCGCCTGCTTCGGTTATTATCTCGACCAGCGTGGCCGCGACCCAATAATCATCTTCGACAACCAGCACGCGAAGGCCGCTGATCCCACCTTGTGTAGTCATGTCGCACCAAGCACTTACGCAGCCGTCCCACCGACCAGCGCAATAACGCGGCGTCTGGCTCTGTGCTCCACGCGGACGTGCAAAATGTTCGTCCTGGGCTCCCGATTGCTCTAAGTAGCCGGGTAGGGGGCACGTAGAGTTATGGTCGATACTGAAACCCGGATTCGTGAGCTTGAGCATCGGTTCAGGAACATTTTCACTGTCGTTCGTTCCCTTGTCAGCCAGAGCTTGCAGGCGGCCGATTCGATCGAAGACGCCCGATCTTCCATTGACGAGCGATTGGCGGCGCTGGGCAACGCGACCGAGCAGCTTCTATCCCACAACTGGCAGGCGGCGCCCCTGCCCGCGCTGGCGGAAAATGCGCTGGGCCACTTCACCCTCTACGCGGAGCGGCTTCGCCTCGACGGCCCCACGGTCATGATCGGTCCCAGGGCGGCGATGACGTTGACCCTCGCCTTTCACGAGCTGGCGACGAACGCGATCAAATATGGGGCCCTGTCCAATGAGGCGGGCACGATCGAGCTGACATGGAAGGTGCTGGATTCGGGCACCGAAGCCGAGCTTTGGATGCAATGGGCCGAACGGGGTGGCCCGCCAGTCGTCAGGCCCGAGCGGCGGGGCTTTGGGTCGCGGCTGATATGCACGGCCGTGAGCCGCAGCTTGCGCGGCCGTGCCGAGATGGAGTTTCCCGCCTCGGGCGTCGTGTGGACCTTGCTCGCTCCTCTGGCTGCGGTCGAGCTATGATCGAATGCGGATATGGGATACCCCGACGCTAAGCCTTGGGTTCATCGCGCATGCCTGTCTCTCCGGCCCACGCTCCTTGCTCGATCGGGTCCCTCTCGCCACTTTGATCGTCTCTTTTGTCAGGGTCCTGAAATCCGGAGCACGTCTGTATGTCCAAACCGCTTTCCCCCGAAACAATGGCTTTGGTAAAAGCTACGGCGCCTGCGCTCCAGCAGCACGGCGTGGAGATTACCACGCGCATGTATCAGCGCCTGTTCGTCGATCCGGAGATCAAGGCGCTGTTTGACATGGCCGCGCACGAATCCGGCGCGCAGCCCAAGCGGCTCGCGGCGGCGATCCTCGCCTTTGCGCAGAATGTGGACAAGCTCGACGTGCTGAAACCCGCAATCGAGCGCATCGCCGCGCGCCATGTCGAGACCCATATCAAGCCCGAACATTATCCTGCGGTCGCCAACGCGCTGCTGCCGGCGATCCGCGACATATTGGGCGAGGCGGCAACCGATGAGATTCTGAACGCCTGGGGCGAAGCCTACTGGTTCCTGGCCGATATCCTTATCAACCGTGAGGCGCAGCTCTGTCCGCCGTCAGCACCAATGGCACAGATTTGAGGTTGTGATTTAAGGAGGATCTGGGCTTCGTCGTAGTGACGAAGGAACGAAGATGAAGCCCAGATCCTCCAATGTAAAATCGCCCGCCAAGGCCCCAGCAGAGCGGGTAGTGAAGGACATCCGCCGACAGACCCGGCGCCACTTTTCGGCCGAGGACAAGATCCGCATCGTGCTGGATGGCCTGCGCGGGGAAGACAGCATCGCCGAGCTATGCCGCAAGGAAGGCATTGCCCAGAGCCTGTATTACACCTGGTCGAAGGAGTTCATGGAAGCTGGCAAGCGCCGCCTGGCCGGCGACACCGCCCGTGCCGCGACCACCGGAGAGGTCCAGGACCTGCGCCGCGAAGCCCGGGCCCTGAAGGAATGCGTGGCCGATCTGACACTGGAAAACCGTCTGCTCAAAAAAAGCATGGTCGCGGATGGGGACAACGACGAATGAGATATCCCGCATCCGAGAAGCTCGAGATCATCAGAACCGTCGAGCAGTCGCACCTGTCGGCCAAGCGCACGCTGGACCAACTCGGCATCCCTCGTCGGACATTCTACCGCTGGTATGATCGCTACCTCGAAGGCGGGCCGGAGGCGTTGGAAGATCGGCCATCGGCGCCGAGCCGGGTGTGGAACCGCATCCCGGCGGGCATCCACGACCAGATCATCGAGCTGGCGCTGGAACAGTCTGAGCTGAGCCCCCGGGAATTGGCCGTGCGCTTCACCGATGGGCAGCGCTACTTCGTGTCGGAATCCACGGTTTACCGCCTGTTGAAGGCCCACGACCTGATCACCAGCCCGGCCTATGTCGTGATCAAGGCTGCCGATCAGTTCCACACGAAAACCACGCGGCCGAACGAGATGTGGCAGACCGACTTCACCTACTTCAAGATCATCGGGTGGGGCTGGATGTATCTGTCGACCGTGCTCGACGACTTCTCGCGCTACATCATCGCCTGGAAGCTGTGCACCAACATGCGAGCCGAGGACGTCACCGACACGCTGAACCTCGCCCTGGCGGCTTCTGGTTGCGACAGCGCCACGGTGCTGCACAAACCCCGGCTACTCAGCGATAATGGCCCCAGCTACATCGCGGGTGAGCTGGCGGAATACATCGAGGCCCGGAAGATGAGCCATGTCCGCGGCGCCCCGTGTCATCCCCAAACCCAGGGCAAGATCGAGCGCTGGCACCAGACCCTGAAAAACCGCATCTTGCTGGAAAACTACTTCCTGCCCGGCGACCTCGAAGCCCACATCGAGGCCTTCGTCGAGCACTACAATCACCAGCGATACCACGAGAGCCTGGCCAACGTGACGCCTGCCGACGCCTACTTCGGCAGGGCTCCGGCAATCATCAAACTGCGCGAAAGGATCAAGCGACAGACCATCGAACATCGGCGCTTGCAGCACCGCAAGTTCGCCGCCTAACATCAACCCCCTGACGAGGTCCGCACTCCGCTAATCTACGCCGCGAGTTGTGCCGAATGTTCTGACGACGGACAATCTGCACCTTCTCAAGATCGGCAATGGCCTGATGATCTTCGATCGACCAACCCTCACCTTTTGGCCGTTTCGGCCCCTTTTGTAATCGACCGATGATTGAGGCGGCCTCGTAGACCTCCTGCACGCCGCCATGGCCGCCCAGATCAAGCCGGTGCGCGATTGTCGTGAGCCGATCCACGAAGTTCGTGCGGGCCGCCGCCCCGCTCTGGTGCGCAAGAGCGGCAGGCCCTGCCTTCAGAGCCGTGGCGAGAACATCCAATGCATCATTATATGGGGTATCTGGCATGATAGCTGTCCTTCTTTGCTTTGCCGATCCCCTCGTGAGTGACTCATGGTCTCCGGCTATTGCTGTTGAAGACCATTACTGGATTGCGGCCGCACGGTTGCATTTGTTTTAGGCAAAGCCACGTTCCCGAGCCCAAGCAATGGCTGCGGCGCGCCGATTGACACCGATCTTTCCGTAGATGCCGGCAACGTGGTTTCGCACCGTGTTTCCCGAAAGCGACAAATGCTTCGCGATCACCTTGTCGTCCAGGCCCTCGCAGATAAGCCCCAGCACCTCACGCTCACGAGGCGTCAGGTCGGCGGTCTCAGTGGCGGTTTCGGCGCGCGGATTACGCAGGGTTGCGAGCTTGTCCATCACGGTCCGGCTAAACCAGCTTGCATCCTTCATCACCGCTTCGATCGCGTCGGCCAGCTCCAGCTCGCTTTTCCGCCGCGCCGTGATATCTTGATAAAGCCATAGCGTGCAGCGGTCGCCCCTGATCTCCATGCGCTCGGCCGAGAGGAGGCAGTCGACCGGTTGCCCGTCTGCATCGATCAGCCGGACGTCGCGGTTGCGCACGCCCCCGCTTCGATCCAGCTCCTGCTGCACCTCCTCACGCTGCGCCGGATCGGCCCAAAGCTCGGGATCGCCGGCGGCTCTGCCGATCGAGCCGGCCGAGCTGCGACCAGTGAGGCGAACGAACGCGTCGTTCACGTCCATTGTGCGGTGGCTGTCGGGCGAAGTCAGCACCATCGCCACGGGCGCCATCTCAAACAGGGTATGAAAGTGTGTCTCGCTCGATCGAAGCGCCCGTTCGGCTTTCCGGCGGGGCTCCAGATCGGCGAAGGTAAACAGCATGCACTTGTCGTCGCCGACTTCGATCGGCTGACCGGCGATGATGACGAGCTTGGTATTGCCGTCCGGCAGCGGCAGCTCCGCTTCCATCTGCGGGATCGTCCGGCCTTCCGCAAGGCACTGCCTGGCATAGTCCTTTCGCTCGGCACCGTTGAGAATGTCGAGATCGTAGAGGCTGTTCCCTTGGACCACCTGACGGGGGTAGCCGGTCATTTCGAGAAAGCCGCGATTTGCCCGGCTAAATCGCTGATCCGAGAGCCGCATAATGAGCGCCGGCGCGGGGTTGGCCTGGAACATGGCCTCGAACCGCGCCTCCGCTTCATACTGTTCGGAAACGTCCTGAATCACGAGCGCGAGGCAGTCCGGCTCTTCGTCGTCCCCGGTCATCACGACGTCGCGCACCCGATGGGTCCAACGACGTTCATCGCTGCCGGCGGCACTCACCTCCACCACCAGGTCCGGGAAGCTCTCGCCCGCCAACATGCGGATGACAGGATATTCGCGGTTGGCGAGCCGGTGCCCGTTGCGGAACCGGAGCGCGAACCGCTGCGCATAGGTGTCGGCGTTGCCACCGAGCCCTTCGAGCTTGTTGACGCCGTGCATCGCCAGCGCAGCATCATTGGCCCAGATGATCGTTCCGGCCAGGTCGATCAGGATGACGCCGGCCGTCATGCCGCCAATCAATTGTTCGAGGTGGGTCAACGTGTCGCGTGCGAGAACGCGGGAGAGCGGATTGGCCATGCCGGTAGAGCGCCGCGCCATAGGATGATGTTCCTCGCAGATAATGAACGGCTCGGCGAGAACTACTGCACCGGTAGTAGCAAACTACCAGCTCGATCAACCCGGAAAGAGTTAGCTCCGGGACACTTTAAAGGTTCGGCGGCGTTAGGTGGCAAAGCTGAAGGACAGGCATGCCCGACGACATTCGCCTACCGATCATTGAGGAGGAGGCGCACGTTACCAAACGTGCGACCGACGTCGAGCATGTCACGGTCCGCACCGTGCCCGAGCAGGAGCAGGTCGTTGTTCGTGACGAGGTTCGGCGCGAGCACGTCGAGATCAGGCGCGTAGCGGTCGAACGCGAGGTCGATCGAGCCCCCGCTGTCCGTGAGGAGAACGGCGCCACAATCATTCCCGTGATCGAGGAGCGATTGGTTGTCGAGAAGCGGCTTTTCCTCGTCGAGGAGGTCCACATCTTCCGGTCGGCGCAGGCGGAGGCGGTCGAGCTGCCGACCACGCTCAGGCGCACCCGCATCGAGGTCGACCGCACCGATCTCACCAAAACCCAGGAGGATGTTCATGGCAGGACCTAACGATGACAGGCCGGAGGGCGCACCGAGTCACATCCATATCGAGAAGAACAAGGGCTTCAACTGGCTCCCTTGGTTGCTGCTTGCGCTCGGGATTCTGGCGTTGCTGTTCGCTCTGAGCCGCTGCAACCGTGAGGACACCGCTGCCGTCGCTCCCGCTCCTACGGCCGCCCCGACCGAGGTTGTCGCGTCGACCCCGAACGCCGGCTCCGCTGACGCGCTGGTCGGCACGTCCGGTCTCGGCACCTATCTGGCCGGCACGGAGCCGCTTCCCCGCACCTTCACCTTCGAGAAGCTCAACTTCGACACCGCCAAGAGCAATATCCGACCCGCCGATGCTGCCGAGGTGAACGAGGTGGCCGCGACCCTCAAGCAGTATCCGAACGCCCGAATCCGCATCGCCGGCTACGCCGACGCGAGCGGCACCGATGCAGCCAACATGGCGCTCGGCAAGGCCCGAGCCGATAGCGTCAAGTCGGCGCTCGTCGCGCAAGGCATCAACGCCGGCCGCATCGAGACTGTCTCAGGCGGCGAGACCGATCCAGTCGACACCAACGCTACCGCTGGCGGTCGCTTTGAGAACCGCCGCACCGAACTCGTCGTGACGGCGAGGTAAGCCGCCAAATCCCGTCTCAATCGCAGGAGTAAGATCATGTCCAGCACCATCACCGCTCTGTTCGACAGCCGCGCCGACGCCGAGGCAGCCAAAGACCGGCTCAAGAGCGCGCGGATCGACGCCGACCACATCCATATCCACGACAAGTCGAGCGCCGGTTACAAGGAGACCGGCTACTCGACCCATGAGGACCGCGGCTTCTGGGACTCGATCAAGAACGCGTTCGTGCCCGATGAAGACCGCCACACCTATGAGGAAGGCGTGCGCCGCGGCGGTGCGCTGCTGACCGCCGACGTCGATGACGATTGCGTCGACGAGGCGGTGCGCGTGCTCGAAGAGGCCAACTCGATCGACATCGACGACCGTTCGAGCCAGTGGCGTTCGTCGGGCTGGGATTATCCGGGCACCGGCGCCGCTGCCGGTGCGACCGGGGCCGCTCTCGGCAGCTTCGACCGTCGCGAGACCGCCGGCCGCACGGCCGAACAGGAAGAGGTGATCCCGATCGTCGAGGAGCAACTGGTCGTCGGCAAGCGCGACGTCAGCCGCGGCGGGGTGCGCGTGCGCTCCTATGTGACTGAAACGCCGGTTCACGAGCAAATCCGCCTCCGCAACGAGCGGGTCAACGTCGAGCGGCGCTCGGTCGATCAGCCGCTTTCCGCGGCCGATACCGACGCCTTCCGCGAGCGGACGGTCGACATGACCGCGACCGGCGAGGAAGCGGTGGTCGGCAAGACCGCCCGTGTCGTCGAGGAGGTCGTGGTCTCCAAGACGGCCGAGGAGCATGTCGAGGAAGTCGACGACACCGTGCGCCGTACCGACGTCGAGGTCGACCGCGACACCGACGTCGAGACCCGCGGCTCGACCTTCCGCGACACCGACAAGCGTATCTAGTCGGTGGAGCCCGGCGCAGGTGAGAGCCTGTGCCGGGCTCACATGCTTTGCCAACAGGGAGACGGCGATGAACCCGAACTATGTGACAGCGGACGGCATGGTCGCCGGCACCCGCAACTTCGGCGACACCGCCGTTCTTTACCTACAGGAGTGGGGGCCGCGCGTTCTTGCCGCGGCCGTCATCCTCCTGATCGGCTACCTTTTGGCGAGGGCCGCCAAGTGGGGCGTCGCCGCGCTGGTCAACAAGACGCCGCTGGCGCGTCACGCGCACCGGCAGTCCGGTATTCCCGAGACGGGCCGCAACCCCAAGAGCGTCGGTGCCCAGGTCGGTGATGCGGCCTTCTGGATCGTGATCCTGATCGCGCTCGTGCTTGCCGCTCAGCCGCTTGGCCTGGCCGCTGCCACCAGCCCGGTCGGCCGAATGCTCAACCAGTTCGGCGCCGCCATCCCCAACATCATCGGCGCAGGGCTGATCTTCTTCGTCGGCTACATCGTCGCCAGCGTCGCCAAGAAGGCGGTGGAGGCGGTGCTGACAGCCGCCCGCACCGAGCAGCTCGCCGAACGCGCCGGGATGGCCAAGGCCGATCCCACGACGCTGCCGCGGATGGTCGGCGGGATCGTCTTCGCGCTCATCATTATCCCGGTCGCGATCGCCGCGCTCGATCAGCTCAACATCCGCGCAATCTCCGATCCGGCGACCGCGATGCTCCGCATCATCCTCGACAGCATCCCGCACGTTGTCGCAGCCGCGATCATTCTCGCGCTCGCCTATGTGATCGGCCGGTTCGCGTCGCAACTCCTCAGCCAATTCCTGAGCGGCACCGGCTTCGATCGCACGATCAGCGCGCTCGGCGTGTTCCCCTCAAGCACGACGCCGGCGGCCGGGGTTCCGTCAACTTCCGCAGGGGCCTCCGCGACGCCAGCGCTAGTGCCATCCAAGCTGCTGGGTAACGCCGTGTTCGTCGCCATCATCATCTTCGGCCTGATGGAGGCGTTCCGGCAACTCAACTTCGCCTACGGCTCGCGCATGATGGCGGAGATCCTGACCCTGCTCGGCTCGGTCGTTTTCGGTGCCGTCATCATCGCCGCAGCCATCGCCATCGCAAAGCTGGTGTCGACGGTCGTGCGCGCGGGCGGCGGGGCCAATGCCGAGCTGACCGCGAAGATCGTGCACGTTGCGATTATCGTGCTCGGCACCGCCATCGGCCTGCGCTTCATGGGTCTCGCCGACGACATTATCAATCTCGCCTTCGGCCTGATCCTGGGTGCCATCGCTGTCGCTTTCGCGCTCGCCTTCGGTCTCGGCGGACGGGATGCCGCTGCTAAGCTCGTTCAGCGTCTCAGCGGCTCGGCCGCAACACCCCATCCGCCGATCGCGCCGCAGTCGAGCACCACCCTCCGTCCGGGCAGTTCGACGCCGAGCGAGGAACCGCAGTCATGAGACGAGGGCTACGCCTCCAGCTCGTCGGGCTGGCACTGATCGCGTTCGTGGGGGCCTGTGACGGCCCCCGCGAGGATGCCGGCGAGCAGGCCGACGCCAACGCAGGTGTCGTATCGAGCGAGGATACGATCGAGAAAGGGCCGGCGGAGCGGACGGGGGAAGCCCAGGATCGTGCCGCTGACAGTCTGAACGAGGCGATCGAAGCACGTGCGGACGCCGCCGAGGACCAGGCGGACGCCGTTCGCAGCGAAGCCGATCAGCGGGCGGATGCCTTGGAAGAAGAAGCCCGCAGGGTTCGCGCGACTGCCGAGAAGAAGGCGGATGCGACGGAAGATCGTGCTGACGCAATTCGGCAGCGACAGTAACAAAGGCCCGCAAGAGGTCTCGCGTAATGAACTGGGAGCCAGGCTGTGTTCGGTCCCTGTCTGCTCATTCCGCCAGGCTGATGCGACATCCATCTGAAGCGCTCGGAACGCGCTACTGCCTGGAGAGCGGCGCAGGTGCCCAGCTTTTCATCGCCTGAACCCTATATCCTCTGGCTGACAGGTGCCGGAGTCCTGATCGCCCTCGTAGCATGGCTGCCGCTTGCGTTGAAACGATTGCCGCTGTCGCTGCCGATCATCTGTATCGGGATCGGAGCCGTGGTCTTCTCGTTGCCGGCTGTGTCGCTGCGGCCTTTGCCGCTGTCTTACGCCGACATCACCGAGCGCTTCACCGAGTTCATCGTTATCATCGCGCTGATGGGCGCAGGCCTGAAGCTGGATCGCGTATTCAGCTGGCGCCGATGGAATGTGACCTGGCGGCTGCTTGCGGTCACGATGCCCCTCAGCATCGCGGCGATCACGGCGATCGGAGGCTGGGGCTTGGGCCTGTCATGGATCGCGGCGCTTCTGCTTGGGGCTTGCCTCGCTCCCACTGATCCCGTGCTCGCGTCAGACGTGCAGGTCGGTCCTCCCAAGACCGGAGAGGAAGATGAGGTGCGCTTCGGTTTAACGTCAGAAGCGGGCCTGAACGACGGTTTTGCCTTTCCGTTCGTCAACCTCGCTATCGCGCTGGGCATTTCGGCGAGCACCGGAGAGCCTTGGGCGCGCGAATGGGTGTTCCATAGTGTTTTGTGGGAAATCGGCGTGGGTGTCGTCGGCGGTTGGTTGATCGGCCGCCTGTTCGGCTGGCTGACCTTTCACGTGCCAGCGGAAACCAAGCTGGCTCAGACCGGGGATGGCCTGATCGCCATTGCCGCGACTTTCGTCTCCTACGGCGTGACCGAGCTGCTCAACTGCTACGGCTTTCTGGCTGTCTTCATCACCGCATTGACGCTTCGCCGCTCGCATCGCGATCATGAGTTCAACCGCGAGATGCACGACATCACCGAACAGGTGGAGCGCATCGGCATGATGGTGCTCCTGATCCTGTTCGGTGGTGCGCTGGTCAGTGGGCTCCTTCAACCGATTGGTTGGGTAGATGTACTGGCCGCTGCGATCATTATCCTCGTCGTGCGGCCCGTTACCGGCCTGATAGGGCTTGCCGGTTTGCGGGCAGACCTCTCCGAGAAGATGGCCCTTGCCTTCTTTGGCATCCGCGGTGTCGGCTCCTTCTATTACCTGGCTTATGCACTGAACCACGTTGAGCTTGCCGGAGGCGAGCGGCTGTGGGCCATCGTAGGATTGGTGGCGCTGTTTTCCATCCTCCTCCACGGGCTGACCGTCACGCCGGCTATGCGTCTCCTAGACAAGCTACAGGGACGCGATCCGGATGCCGACCTGCCGCCGCCAGGATTGAAAGGCCCTGCGGCGGATACAGAGCGAGCTTAGGTTGCTGGTGTCATAACCGGACGGTTTTGACACCAGCAAGTCACCCTAGC
>NZ_BCTY01000043.1 GCF_001591005.1 Sphingomonas sanguinis NBRC 13937 | reverse complement strand
CGTGCCGCAAGGGACGTACCCAGAGGCACGCCCCCTCCGTCAGCGCTCCGCGCTGCCACCTCCCCGTACCGGGGAGGACCTTGGCACTCCTCTCTCACGCGAACAGCCCATGGACATACCAGCGCGGCCGCTCGGTTTCCGAGTACAACCCATGGCGGAAGATCCAGAAGCGCCGCCCGCGCACATCCTCGACCCGGTAATAATCGCGGGTCGGGGGGGCCATGTCCGCCCGCCGCCACCATTCGCCCGCGATCCGCTCCGGCCCTTCCGCGCGCGCCACGTCATGCAGTTTCCGCCGCCAGCGAAAGCGCGCAGGCGGGCCGTCGGGCGTCTCGGCGGCGAGCGATTCGATGGGCTGGGGCGGATCGAACAGGTGAATCGGGCGCGACGGCGGCTCACCCGGTTCGGGCTGCGTCCATTCCGCCCTGGGCGCCGTCTCGGTCGCGGGCAGCAGCAATTCGGCCTGTTCGGGAATATGGCTGTCGCGCGGATGGATACGCCGCACCCGCTCGCGACCCAGCCGGGTACCCAGCCGGTCGATCAGCGCTGCCACCGCCTCCGACTTGGCCTCACCGCCTTCCAGCCGTAGCTGCACCGCGTCGAGCTTCTCGGCCAGCCCCACGTCCAGCCGGATCAGGTCGTATCCAAATCCGGGATCGAGCGGATCGGCCAGCGCCTCGATCCGCTCGCGGAACAGGCGCAGCAGGACCGCGGGGTCGCGCGTCGGCTGCCCCGTCTCGACCCGCAGGCCCTGGACCTCGCCATCGGCGCGGAACAGCCGCGCGTCCCAGCGGCGGCCGCCTTCATGCCGCTCCTCCAGCCGTCGCGCCGCTTCACCCGCCAGTTCCTCCAGCACCCCCAGCATATGCTCGGTCCGCGCCACCGGCTCGGCAAAGCGGCGCTCCACGCCGATCGGGGCGGCCATGACGCGCGGGGTGAGGGGGCTGTCCTCCTCGCCGGTCAGCCGTCGCAGCGCGGTCGCCGCCTCGCGACCGAATCGCGCCGCGATCGTCGCCATCGGCCGGGCCAGCACGTCGCCGACCGACTTCAGCCCCGCCGCGATCAGCGCGGCGCAGCCATCCTCATCCAACTCCAGCGCGGCAACGGGCAGGCGGCGAATCGCCCCCATCTCGTCCGGGGCAGGCGCGCCCGCATGACGGGCCAGCGCCCGCGCCGCCTCTGGCGTGTCGCCATATGCCAGCCGCACGGTCAGGCCGCGCCGGGCCATCCGCATCTCGATATCCTCGGCCAGCCCCCGCTCGCCGCCGAACAGATGATCCGCCCCGGCCGAATCGAGGACCAGTCCCTGCGGCGGATCGAGCGCCACCGCCGGGCTGTAGCGCCGTGCTCCCTCGGCCAGCCGCTCCAGCCAGTCGGCATCGGCGGCGGGATCGTGCGGATAGATTTCGATCTCCGGCACCCGCGCGCGGGCATCGGCCAGGCTCAGCCCGATCGACAGCCCCGCCGTCACCGCCGCCGGATCGAGCGCGGCCAGGCGAATCGCGCCACCGACCGATTCGGCAAAGGCGATCGGCGCGTCACCCCGCGCCACGAACAGGTGCGGGCGGCGTGCCCGCAACCGCTCGATCGGCAACCAGGGGAAGACGAGCGCCAGATAGCGGCGCGGGGTCGAAGCTTTGCGTGTCACGGTTCCACTCCACGCGCCACCGGGCGCCCGCGGGCCCTCCCCGTCGGCGCAGCAATTCCAGATCATAGGCGGGGGCGCCCGGCGCATCGGCGGCCAAGGCGCGGGACGGCGCTGCGGCAACCGACCAGCGGGTTGCAGCGGCACTCGGCACCACCTGACCCCCGACACGCAGCAGAATCATCAGCACGCCCGAGGCTTCGGCCGCGAGCATCAACCGGCGCGAGGCGGTTAGGTCTATCCCGCGCATCGCGCCCCAGCCCTCGGCAATGACGCTGCCCAGCCCCGGACAGCGCGCGCCATCGGCGGCGGCGCGGAGCAGCGCCGAATCATCGGCGACCACCACCACGACCAGATCGTCGGGGTCGAGCCCCATGGCGAGCAGCCCTGGCCCATGGAGTCGCCCGCCCTGTCGCTCGGCCGCTTCGGTGCGCAGCCACAGGACCGGCCGGGCCTGGGCGGCCAGGACACAGCCGATCGCCAACCCCGCGCCGCTGGCCGCTTCCCCTGGTGAAAGCGCATGGATTTCATGCAGTTGTGCAGGGGGCAGGCGCGGCATGACCCCCGTCCGCTCCGCCACCTCCCCTGATCGCCCACGCGCCGACCGCGCGGCGGCACCGCGCAGGCGATCGATCAGGGCGAAGGGCTCCTCCATATATGTTCTTGTAATGTTCTCTTGATGGAGTCGCCAATGCAAAATTTCTGAAAAAAGGGCTTGCCGGTTCGGAAACCCCCATCTATTAGCGCGCCTCACCCCAGCCGGTTCGCCGGTTCGGAACGCCAGAGCGGGCGTAGCTCAGGGGTAGAGCACAACCTTGCCAAGGTTGGGGTCGAGGGTTCGAATCCCTTCGCCCGCTCCAGCGATTTGCCTGCAAGTCGCATGTGTCGAACTACGACACGATCACCACATTCACCGACATCGCGCCAATCAGTTGCCGGCCATATCGGCTGGCATCCATGTCTCATGGTCCAAGGCCTTTACGCGTGGGGCAAAGACCCGATGGAATTGGTTCAGGCGGTTCGCCAGCCATTCATGCTGGCGCGGCCAGTCCGACTGATCCTCGGGATCTATGTCGTTCAGCGCGACGGAAATGCGGGTGTCGCGGCCTTCGGGCAATTCATCCCAGTCCAACGTATAACCCAGTTCCGCCTCGATCTCTGGCCGTTGTTCATGAAGCAGGTGGAAGAATGATTTGGCATGGGCGTTCGAGATATAGAGCTCGGCGCGCACTTGCCGTTTTGGGCGGGATTGCGAGGCGTTCACCCCGAATCCGCTCCGGCCGATCGAGTATGACATCCAGGATTGCGGTTGGGGCTTGCGTTCCTTTGCTAGCGGGCCTCCCTTCGCCATGAGAAGGCCTCCAAAGGCACTCCAATAGGCCAGTTGCAGCGATCGTGTGGCCGTCAGTTCCGCCTCGTCGATCGCCCGAGCGGCCTGGGTGACGAGCTTGCTCCAGTTATTGGGTTTGGAAACGATATTGAACCGGGGAGCCGCTGGGGAATCACCGATTCGCCACAGTTCCACCTCGACCCCGAAGAAGCGGAACGTCTCGTCGGTAATGCGATTCAGCCAATCCAGCGTCGAGCGATGCTCCTCGGTAAAGCGCGCGGCGATCCACACGATCGTGACCGCCTCCAACCCGGAGGCATACGTCAGCAACTGCCCCAAATGGGCATGATCCGTCCGCTCCAACTGATTTTCGATCAGCACCCAGGCGTTGGTCCCGATGTCCTTGCACAAGATATCCGCGCGAAACGGCCCGACGGCTTTTTCCTGCGCTTCCAGTTCCAGTTCGAGACCCAGCGTTTCGGCAAGGATCGCCAGATTATCCTCGCGCGCCAGCCAAGGCGTGAAATCGGAGGATTCGCTCAACCAAATGGTGCGCAGGTCCACCTTCGCCAAGCGTCCGAGATGGTATTGGCTCATCGATCCCTCCCGCATTCTTTTCATGACAGCAGAGGATGCCGGTGCTGCGCAATCGTCAACATGAGGGCTTGTCTATATGTGGCCCATGCTCATCTGCCCCGCCACATCCGAAGACGCTCCTGCCATCGCCGCGATCATCCTGCCGGTGATCCGGGCGGGCGAGACCTATGCACTCGATCCCGCCATGCCGGAGGCGGCGGCGTTGGCTTATTGGCTGGGGGACGACAAACGAACATTCGTGTTCGAGGAGGACGGCGCCATCCTCGGCACCTATTTCCTGCGCGCCAATCAGGCGGGCGGCGGGGATCACGTCGCCAACGCGGGCTATATGACCAGCGCGGCCGCGCGCGGGCGGGGTGTCGCGCGGGCGATGGCGCTGCATTCCTTCGATCAGGCCCGGGCGCAGGGCTTTGCCGCGATGCAGTTCAACTTCGTGGTCGGCAGCAACGAGGCCGCGGTGCATCTGTGGACGTCGCTGGGCTTCGCGACGGTCGGGCGGGTGCCGGGGGCGTTCCGGCACCCGCGCCTGGGGGCGGTCGATGCGCTGGTGATGCACCGACCGCTCTGAGCGCTTATCCCTCGCGCGCGACCTGGAAGCCCGCAAAGGACTGGCTGACCGGCATCAGTTCCAACCGGTTGATGTTCAGGTGCGGCGGAAGTTGCGCCACCCAGAGCAGGGTCGCGGCGATGTCGTCGGCGGTCATCGGGTCGGAGCCCGCATAGAGCGCGTCCGACGCCGCCTGGTCGCCGCCGGTGCGGACGGTGGTGAACTCGGTCTCGACCATGCCCGGCTCGATCGAGGTGACGCGCACGCCCTTGCCATGCAGGTCGGCGCGCAGGTTCAGCGAGAACTGCTTCACGAACGCCTTGGTCCCGCCATAGACGTTGCCGCCGGTATAGGGATAGTTGGCCGCCACCGAGGACAGGTTGATGATCCCGCCGCGCCGCGCGATCAGCCGGGGCAGCAGCCGGTGGGTGATGGTGATGAGGCCATCGATATTGGTCGCGATCATCGTCCGCCACTGGGCCAGGTCGCTGTCCTGCGCGGGCTTGGTGCCCAGCGCCAGCCCGGCATTGTTGATCAGCCAGTCGATCCCGGCGAACGCCTCCGGCAAACCGGCCAGCGCCGCATCCAGCGCATCCTCGTCGGTGATGTCGAAGGCGAGCGGATGGAACGCCTCGCCCAGCTCGTCGGCCAGCGCCTGAAGCCGGTCGGCGCGGCGACCCGTTCCAATGACCCGCCACCCGGCGGCGACAAAGGCGCGGGCGGTCCCTGCACCGATCCCGGCGGTCGCACCGGTGACGAGAACTGTCTTGGTCATGCTGTCATCTCCTTCGGGCAGACGGGGGCGCTTTAGCGCGGCCTGCGCATCGCATCAAAAGGGCATGGGCGCGGATGCGTTCCCCCCTTTGTGAAGCGGATGAGCATCCCCACATGAGGGATCGCTTTCCCCTCGACCCAGGATTCCCCATGCCCCGCCGTTTGCGTATCGATTTCGTGTCCGACATTTCCTGCCCCTGGTGCATCATCGGCCTGCGCGGGCTGGAGATCGCGCTGGAGCGGATGGGCGATGCGGTGGAGGCCGATATCCATTTCCAGCCCTTCGAGCTGAACCCCGCCATGGCGCCGGAGGGCGAGAATATCGTCGAGCATATCGGCCGCAAATATGGCGCGACACCCGAACAGTCTGCCGCCAACCGTGCCAATATCCGCGAGCGGGCGGCCTCGGTCGGCTTCACCATGGCGATGGCCGACGATGCGCGCATCTATAACAGTTTCGACGCGCACCGCCTGCTCCACTGGGCGGAGGGCGAGGGCAAGCAGGCCGCGCTGAAGCACGCGCTGTTCGAGAGCTATTTCACGCACGGACAGGATATCTCCAGTCATGACGTGCTGATCGCCGCCGCCGCCCGCGCTGGGTTGCCCGAGGACGAAGCGCGCGCGGTTCTCTCGTCCGACCGCTACGCCGATGACGTGCGCGAGGCGGAGCGGCTGTGGCAAGGCAAGGGCATCCAGTCGGTGCCCGCCATCGTCATCGACAACCGTTACCTGATTTCGGGTGGACAGCCGCCTGAATCATTCGAGCAGGCGCTGCGCCAGATCGTCGCCGAAGCCTGACAACATCCCGGAAAAGGAGTCCCCCCCATGGCCGACACCCGTTATGCCAAGACCGAGGAAGCCCTGTCGCGGCTGACCCCCGAGCAATTCTACGTCACCCAGCAGAGCGGGACCGAGCGTCCCGGTACTGGCGAGTATCTGCATACGCGCGAGCCGGGCCTGTACGTCGACATCGTGTCGGGCGAACCGCTGTTCGCCTCCGCCGACAAGTTCGATTCGCATTGCGGCTGGCCCAGCTTTACCCGGCCGATCGAGCCCGCCCATGTCAACGAGCTGACCGACACCACCCATGGCATGGTGCGCACCGAGGTACGCTCGGCGCATGGCGACAGCCATCTGGGCCATGTCTTTCCTGACGGGCCGCGTGATCGCGGCGGCCTGCGCTATTGCATCAACTCGGCCTCGCTGCGCTTCGTGCCGCTGGAGGAGATGGAGGAGCAGGGTTACGGGGACTATGTCGATCAGGTCCGCCGCGCCTCGGACGAGGCGTAAGTCACTCACACCTGACAGGGCATGATCCCTGTCGGGTGTAAGCTTCTATGGATCAGAGTAGAGCCTCCGCCGCCTGTCGGCCCGACAGCCAGGCGCTTTCCACCCGGGGGGCCAGCAGCCAGTCGCCGCAGGCGGCCAGCCCGATATCGGGCCGCGCATAGGCACCGACCGCCGCCTTGCCCGACCGGGCATAGCGCCAGCGATGCGCCGCTGCATAAGCCGGGGAGGGCAGGGTGCCGACCCGCTCCTCGAATGCGCGCAACAGCGACGCGGTGACCGAGGCCGTGTCGCTTTCCAGATGCCGCCGCGACCAGTCCGGCGTGGCATGGATGGTCCAGGCCTCTCCACCGTCGCGCCCCGGCTTGGCGGTGTTGCGCGCGGCCCAGTCGATCGGGTCGCCGGTCGCCACGATATCAGGAGCGGAAAGACGCGTCCCGAAGCCCAGCATGACGGTCCAGCATGGTGCCGAAGGATGGGCTTCGGCCAGCCGGGCCAAGGCAGGGTCATGCGGCTGAGCCAAAGCCGGAACCTGCTCGGCGGGCAGGGCCAGGATCACCGCGTCATAGGGGTCCTCGCGCCCCGCATCATGGACGAGCCACCAGTGCTGCCCGTCGCGGACCAGCTCGCGGATATGCATCGACCAGCGGGGCGCAAGCGGTTCGGCCATGTGCGACAGGACCCCGTTCATGCCGGGTGTGCCGACCCAGGCGGCATCGCCCGCCGCGGGCCAGCGCGCGGCCACGCCGTCCCGCTCCCACTGCGCGACTTGCGCGACGAAGCCGGGATCGCGCGCCGTCATATATTGCGCGCCATAGTCGAAGGTGAAGGACAGCCCCTCGGCGGTCACCGTCTTGCTCGCCATGCGTCCGCCGGGGCGGCGGCCCTTGTCGAACGACGCGACCCGCCATCCTGCTTCCATCAGCCGCGCGGCGCAGGCCAGTCCGGCCATGCCCGCCCCGATGACTGCTGCCGATCGGATCATGTCGCTGCTCCTCCATCCCCGTGCGTCCATCCCCGCGCGGCAAGACCCGTGCGGTGGGGGATCGGCGGCATCGGGTGTCCAGCAAAGCGCCTCAACGTCCCAATATCGGGACTGATCCAGACTAATTTTTTTCCGCCGATCGCGGTGTTTCCAAGGATCGACGCGGGCGGCGCAACGTTGTCGGGGCGGATGAGCGGCGGATGGTGTCCGCTCCAGGAAAGATCCGGCCGCCGATGTTCATGACATCAGGGACATGATCCTCGCCAAATGGGGTGGAATGACGGGCTTGACTGTCCATCATGACGTCTTGCCGCGTGCCGTTTCGATCCGATCAACGCCGAAGAGGTTGAGCCATGGAAGACTATAAGACGGTACTCGCGGGCAAGTGCCCCTTTGGCGGCGATCGGATCGGCGGCACCTTCACCACGCCGCCGACACTGGCCGAATGGTATCCCAACCGCCTGCGCGTCGAACAGCTGCATCGCCACGGTCCCCGCGCCAATCCGCTGGGGGAAGATTTCGACTATCGCGCCGAATTCGCCAAGATCGACCTCGATACGCTCAAGGCCGAGATCAAGCGCTTCCTGACCAGCTCGGTCGCGTGGTGGCCGTCCGACTATGGCAATTACGGGCCGCAGATGATCCGCATGTCGTGGCACTCGGCGGGCAGCTATCGCATCGCCGACGGGCGCGGCGGGGCGGGTGAGGCGATGCAGCGTTTCGCGCCGATCAACAGCTGGTGGGACAATGGCAATGTCGACAAGTCGCGTCGCCTGCTCTGGCCGATCAAGCAGAAATATGGCGCGGCGCTGTCCTGGGCCGACCTGATCGTCCTGACCGGCAATTGCTCGCTCGAGATCATGGGGCTGCCGACCTATGGCTTCGGCGGCGGACGCGAGGATGCCTGGGAGGCCGATGATGCGACCTATTGGGGTCCCGAGGTCTTCGACATGACCAAGGTCGACTCGTTCGACGAGATGGTCAATCGCGACAAGCGCTGGCGCGGCCAGAATGGCGATGCGGATTACGATCTGGAGCAGCCGCTGGCCGCCTCGCACCAGTCGCTCATCTACGTGAATCCCGAAGGCCCCTATGCCAGCGGCGATCCGATGGCCTCGGCCCGCGACATCCGCATCACCTTTACCCGCATGGCGATGAACGACGAGGAGACGGTGGCGCTGATCGCGGGCGGCCATGCTTTTGGTAAGAGCCATGGCATGGTGAAGGCCGACCGCATCGGTGCACCGCCCGAAATCGCCGCGATCGAGGAGATGGGCCTGGGCTGGCACAACCCCGAAGGCACCGGCAATGCCGAGTTCACCATGACCAACGGCATCGAGGGCAGCTGGACCCAGAACCCGACCCAGTGGGACAATAGCTATCTCGAAAACCTGCTGGGCCTGGAATGGGAACAGACGCGCAGCCCGGCGGGTGCGCTGCAATGGACGCCGGTCAGCGGTGACGCGCCGCGCACCCCCGACGCGCATATCGAAGGCCAGACCCATGCGCTGATGATGATGACCAGCGACATCGCGCTGAAGGTCGACCCCATCTATCGCCCGATCTGCGAGCGGTTCCTGACCGACTTCGACTATTTCACCGAGCAATTCTCCAAGGCGTGGTACAAGCTGACCCACCGCGACATGGGGCCGCGCGAGCGCTATGTCGGGCCGGAGGTCACGATCGAGCCCGATCTGCTCTGGCAGGACCCGATCCCCGAGCGGGATTACGAACTGGTCGAGGCCGCCGATATCGCGACCCTGAAGCAGCGCATTCTCGACAGTGGCCTGTCGGTGTCGGACCTGGTGTTCACCGCCTTTTCGGCGGCGGTCACGTACCGCGACAGCGACAAGCGCGGCGGCGCGAATGGTGCTCGTCTGGCGCTCGCCCCGCAAAAGGACTGGGCGGTCAATCGCCGCACCGTGCCCGTCATCGCCAAGCTGCGTGAGATCATGGCCGCGTTCAACGACGCCGCGACCGGCGGCAAGCGTGTGTCGCTGGCCGACCTGATCGTGCTGGGCGGCTCGGCGGCGGTCGAGAAGGCGGCGGCGGATGCGGGCGTGGCGGAAGCGGTACCCTTCACCGCCGGGCGTCGCGACACCACCGACGCCCTGACCGATGCCGACAGCTTTGAATGGCTGAAGCCGGTGGTCGATGGTTTCCGCAACTATGTCGACGACCAGTTCGACACGATCACCCAGGGCCGCGTCGCCCCCGAGGAGTTGTTCCTCGACAAGGCCGCGCTGCTGAAGCTCAGCGCGCCCGAGTGGGTGGTGCTGACCGGTGGCCTGCGTGCGCTGGGCGCGAATTGGGACGCAAGCGAGGCGGGTGTGTTCACCGACCGGGTGGGCGTGCTGAGCAACGACTTCTTCCGTGTGCTGACCAGCATGGATTATGTCTGGACCAAGACCGACGAAGCGGGCCTGCGCTTCACCCTGGACGACCGGGACAGCGGCGAGACGCGCTACACCGCAACCCGCAACGACCTGATCTTCGGCGCCAATTCGCAGCTGCGCAACATCGCGGAGTTCTACGCCGCCGAGGACGGCCATCCCCGCATGGTCCGCGACTTCGTGCGCGCGTGGAACAAGGTGATGACCGCCGACCTGTTCTGATGGTGGAGGCGGCCCGGTAATGATCGGGCCGCCCTTGCCGGAGAAACGGAGATGACAACCGTCACTGTCTGGTATGATGCCGCCTGTCCGCTGTGCCGCCGCGAGATCGCGCTGATGCGGCGGCTGGACCGGCGCGAGCGGATCGAATTCGTCGCCATTGGGGGCGACGGGCCGGACCAATGCCCGATCGACCGCGACACGCTGCTCGCCCGTTTCCATGCGCGCGAGGACGGGCATATGCTGTCGGGAGCGGCGGCCTTTGCCGCGATGTGGCGGGCGATCCCGTTGTTGCGACCACTGGGACTGGCGGCGCGCTCGCCATGGGTGCTGGCGCTGCTCGAGCGGGGCTATCGCCGTTTCCTGAAAGTCCGCCCCCGGTTGCAGCGCTGGGCGGGCGGTCGGTCTTAACGCCCCGGCGGCAACCAGCTGAGGTCCAGCCCCTCGAACCGGTCGATATACCGTGCTTCGCGCACCAGTTGCGCTTCGTCGAGCAGGTGGACGCGGCCGCCCTCGCGCTTGATCAGCGCCTCGTCCTCCAACTGGCGGAGCATCCGGTTCACATGCACGGCGGTCAGGCCGATCGCGTCGCCCATCTCTTCCTGGGTCAGGCCGGGGGCGAAGGACGCGCCGACAGCCATGCCCGCCTGGCGCATCTGGCCGCGCAGCGACAGGAGCAGCGTCGCCACCCGCGCCCGTGCCGAGGTTCGGCCCAGCCCCGCCAGCCGATCGGTGGTGATGACCCGCTCGATCTGGTTGAGCACCAGGATCAGGCTGAGCAGGCGCGGATGGTCGGTTGCCAGCACCCCGATCTGCGACCGGTCGAACGGACAGACGACCGCGTTCGACACCGCCACCACCGTATCGGGCGAGCGGCCATAGATCAGCGCCGACAGCGCGAAGAGATCGCCGGGAAACAGGAAACGCACGATCTGGCGACTGCCATCGTCGAGCAGGACATAGCACATCAACATGCCCTGCTGCACGACGAACAGCTCTTCGCCGCGCCGTTGTTCGTCCATCAACACGGTGCCACGCCGGATCGCCCGAGGGCGTTCCTCCAGTCGCGACAGCGTGGCGCGTTCGGCCGGGGTCAGCGAAACCCATTTGTCCAGGCGATCCGCAAGCCCGAAATTCGACACCAGCACCTCATCCCCCGAGCGGACGAGTGCCTTAGCCATCAAGCGCGCCCCCTCGCATTAATATCGATCAACCGGCCCTTTTCTGGTTTGTTCGCCAGTCGATCGTGACGTGCGCAAGGTCGGTCCCGACCCTCATCCCTTGGTGAAAGATAAAACGGGAAGGGGGTTTCCGCCAAGAGGGCGTGCGCGACCCTTGGCGGTGGCGCACGGGTCGGCTAGGAGGGCGGGTCTATGGACCGTATCCTTATTCGCGGCGGCAACCGGCTGTCGGGCCGCCTGAAGATCTCGGGCGCGAAGAACGCCGCGCTCACCCTGATGCCCTGCGCGATCCTGACCGACGAACCGGTCACGCTGCGCAACCTGCCGCGTCTGGCCGATGTCGACGGGTTCGGCCATCTGCTGAACCAGATCGGCGCATCGACGCGGGTCGAGGGGACGCGGCCGGAGGATTTCGGCCGGGTGATGACGATCCGGGCGGGCCAGCTCTTCTCGACCGAGGCACCGTACGACATCGTGCGCAAGATGCGCGCGTCGATCCTGGTGCTCGGCCCGATCCTGGCGCGCGCGGGCGAGGCGCGGGTGTCGCTGCCCGGCGGCTGCGCGATCGGCAATCGCCCGATCGACCTGCACCTGAAGGCGCTGGAGGCGATCGGCGCGGAGATCGAGCTGACCGCCGGTTACGTGAAGGCCAGCGCGCCGGGCGGCCGCCTGTCCGGCGGGCGCTACACCTTCCCGGTGGTGTCGGTCGGCGCGACCGAGAATGCGCTGATGGCGGCGGTGACCGCCAAGGGCACTTCGGTGCTGGGTAACGCCGCGCGCGAGCCCGAGATCGTCGATCTGTGCCGCTTGCTGATCGCGATGGGTGCGCGGATCGACGGCGTCGGTACTGAGACGCTCACCATCGAGGGTGTCGACCGGCTGCACGGTGCGACCTATTCGGTGATGCCCGACCGGATCGAGGCGGGCAGCTATGCCTGTGCCGCCGCGATCACCGGCGGCGACCTGGAACTGGTCGGGGCCGGTGCCGACGACATGCGCGCGACGCTTTCGGCGCTGACCGAGGCGGGCGTGACGGTCGAGGAAGGCCGCGATTCGATCCGCGTGAAGGCCGATGGTCCGCTCCAGCCGCTGACCCTGTCGACCGCGCCCTATCCGGGCTTCGCCACCGACATGCAGGCGCAGTTCATGGCGATGCTGTGCAAGGCCGAGGGCACCAGCACCCTGACCGAGACGATCTTCGAGAACCGCTACATGCACGTGCCCGAGCTGGCGCGGATGGGCGCGGACATCCAGGTCCATGGCCGCACCGCGATGGTGAAGGGCGTGAACAAGCTGACCGGCGCGCCGGTGATGGCGACCGACCTGCGCGCCTCGATGAGCCTGATCCTCGCCGGTCTGGCGGCCGAGGGCGAGACGTCGGTGTCCCGCGTCTATCACCTCGACCGGGGTTACGAGCGTCTGGAAGAGAAGCTGTCGGCGGTGGGGGCCGATATCGAGCGCGTCGGCGACTGATCGTTCAATCCTCCCCGAGCCGTGCTTGGGGAGGGGGACCGCCCGGCAAAGCCGGGTGGTTGGAGGGGCCAGTTCGCGAACGGCGACACCCCTCCGTCAGGGCTTCGCCCTGCCACCTTTCCTTAAAGGAGATCGTTGCAAAACCCTCTGCACCACCCCGGCGAAGGCCGGGGTCCAGTTGGGCAAAGGCACGTAATCTTCTGTAATCGCTCAGCATCTGGACCCCGGCCTTCGCCGGGGTGGCGCGCCGAGGGAGGAAAAGCCGGAATTTCGCAACGATCCCCTTAATGGGGAGGAATGAACCAGCCTACGTCACCAGCCGCTTGAGCGTTTCCACCCGGTCGGCTTCGGCGGCGGGCTTGTCGGTGCGGATGCGGGCGATTCGGGGGAAGCGCATCGCCACCCCGGATTTGTGCCGCTTCGAATCATGGATCGAGTCGAACGCGATCTCCAGCACCAGCGTCTTTTCCACCTCGCGTACTGGACCGAAACGGTGGACAGTATGCGCGCGCACGAAACGGTCGAGCTGGCGCAGTTCCTCGTCGGTGATCCCCGAATAGGCCTTGCCGACCGGCAGCAGCTCACCCTCCTCGGTCCAGCAGCCGAAGGTATAGTCGCTATAATAGCTCGACCGCCGGCCATTGCCGCGCTGCGCGTACATCATCACGCAATCGGCCGTCAGCGGATCGCGCTTCCATTTGTACCACAGGCCGACGCGCCGCCCGCCGCTATAGGGCGAGTCGCGCCGCTTGAGCATCACCCCCTCGATCGCGGCATCGCGGGCAGTGGCGCGCAAGGCTTCCAGCGCGGTGAAGTCCTCCGCCTCGATCACTGCACTCACGTCGAACCGCTCGGGGTCTAGCTTGGCGGCAAAGGCCTCCAGCCGCTGGCGTCGTTCGGTCCAAGGCAGGGCGCGGACATCCTCGGTCCCGTCCACCAATATGTCGTAGAGCCGGACAAAGGCGGGGTACTCCGCCAGCATCTTCGCCGACACCGTCTTGCGCCCTAAGCGCTGTTGCAGCGCATTGAAGCTGGCCGCGCCGCCGCCATCTTCCAGTGTCCCGCCCTGATGCTCGCCCTTGACCAGCAATTCGCCATCGACCGCGCCGACCGCGTCGAAGGCGCTGGCGACATCGGGAAAACCATGTGTCACATCGTCGCCGGTCCGGCTGTAGAGCCGCGTCTGCCCGGCGACATGGACGATCTGCACCCGGATGCCGTCCCATTTCCATTCAGCGGCATAGTCGGTCAGGTCGACTCGCAGATTCTCCAGCGGATGGGCGAGCATGAAGGGGCGGAAGACCGGCACATCGGCAGGCGTCGGCTGCGCGCCCGTGCCCTCACCCCAGGCGAAGAGTTCGGCATAAGGCGGCGACAGGCCGTGCCACACCTCCTCCACCGCCTCGACGTTCAGTCCGAAATGCTGCGCGAACGCCGTCTTGGCGAGACGTGCGGACAGGCCGATGCGCAAGCCGCCGGTCGCCATCTTCAGCAGCGCGAATCGCTCCTCCGCGGTCGACCGGTCGAGCATGTCGGCCAGCACGGCGGGCGCGTCCGAGCGCGACAGATGCCGCAATCGCTCGACCACATCGCTGACTGACAGGGGTTTGGGATCGAGCGGCCGATCGGGCGCGGGCCAGAGCAGAGCGACCGTCTCGGCGGTGTCGCCGACATAATCGCGGCTCATGCGGAACAGCACGGGATCGACTCGCTGCTCGATCAAGGCGCGAATCAGTGCGGGCTTGACGCCGGGCAGGTCGAGATCGCCCGTCAACGCCGCCATGGCCCAGCCCCGGTCGGGATCGGGCGTGGCGGCGAGATACTCCGCGACGAGCTTCAGCTTGGCATTGCGCGACCGCGTGTAGATCAGCGCGTCGAGCAACGCCGCGAAATCGCGCATTTTTGGGTCAGTCGATCGCGTTCTTCACCGACTTGCCCGCGACCAGCCCGAGCACCAGGAAAATGACGAACAGCGCGATCGCGATGAAGAACAGGATTTTGGCGATTCCGACAAACGCTCCGCCGATACCACCGAAGCCCAGCGCACCCAGCACCAGTCCGACGACGAGAAATGTAATAGCGAGCTTTAGCATGGGGCGATCCTCCTGACCTGTCCTGCTTTTAACCGGCCAGACGGGTTGGTGTTCCCGTTACGGAATGCTGCCATCGACCCGGCGCTTCCTGACATTGGTACAAAGTATAACCAATTTTTAGGAGTCGAGAGAATACCAAAGAGTATCCAATGTCGTCACGGGAGTGCGAATGGTATTCCAAGATATGCTTTTGGTATGAATCGCAATCGATTCCTCACCTAAAGGACGGCTGCCGGTCGTCTGAATTTCGGGGGCGAATGCGGGGGAAATCTATTTCGATAGGCCTCTGTAATTCCTCACATTTATCAAAATCAGGGAAATTCTTCATGCGACCGACAATCAAGGTCAAATTGGCGGCGATCTTCGCCGTGCTTCTCGTGCTCATGGCGACGGTGATCGGCCTGGGCTTATTCAAGATGAATTCGCTCAACAGCGCGATCAACGATCTGGTCGCGGGCCCGGCCAAGCGCCTGGAACTGGCGCAGAGCTTCGTGATCAAGGCCAGCTATGTCGTCCGCCAGGAAAAGAATCTGGCGCTGACCAGTGACGATACGCTGATGCGGCAGATCGATGGCGATCTGATGAAGGCGCGCGGCGAGACGCAGGCTCTGCTGAACCAGGGCTATTCCAGCGCGACGACGGAATCGCGGCCGCTCTGGGAGCAGGCGCGGGCGAAGTGGGCCGAATTTCTGCCGTTGAACGACGAGATTCGCGGCTTGGGCCTGCGCAACGACAATGTCCGGGCGGGTGAGCTGTCCATTACCAAGTCGCGGGTTATCATCGGCCAGCTCAGCGAGGTGTCCGACCAGATCGTGGCGATGAACAAGCGCAGCATGGAACAGGCGGTGCGTGATACCGATACGCTTTACGATCAGGCGTTCATGGTCCTGCTGGTGACCGGGGCCCTGGCGTTGACGATCGCCATGGCCGGGGCGTTCTGGATCTCGCGCACAGTGTCGCGCGGACTGGCGACGATCGGCACCGCCGTGACGGCGGTGGCGGACGGTGACCTTTCCACCGAGATGCACGTCGAGACGAACGACGAGATCAAGGACTTGATGGAGATCGTGAACCGCATGATCGAGCGGCTGCGCGATACGATCGGCCAGACCAGCCTGTCGGCGCAGAATGTCGCGGCGGGCAGCGAAGAGCTGTCCACCACCTCGCAACAGGTCAGCCAGGGTGCCACCGAACAGGCGGCGGCGGCCGAGGAAGCGTCGGCTTCGATGGAGCAGATGGCCGCGAACATCAAACAGAATGCCGACAATGCCAGCCAGACCGAGAAGATCGCGCGCCAGTCCTCGATCGACGCCGACCAGAGCGGCGAGGCGGTGCAGCAGGCTGTGGTCGCCATGCGCACCATCGCCGAGAAGATCGGCATCGTGCAGGAAATCGCCCGCCAGACCGATCTGCTCGCCCTGAACGCGGCGGTCGAGGCGGCCCGTGCGGGCGAACATGGTCGCGGCTTCGCGGTCGTGGCGGCCGAGGTGCGCAAGCTGGCCGAGCGTAGCCAGGTGGCGGCGACCGAGATCAGCGGCATGTCGTCCGACACGGTGAAGGCGGCAACGCGCGCCGGGGAAATGCTGGGCAAGCTGGTGCCGGATATCCGCCGCACCGCCGAACTGGTCGCCGAGATCGGTGCCGCCTGTCGCGAACAGGATATCGGCGCGGTCCAGATCAACCAGGCCATCCAGCAGCTGGACATGGTGACGCAGCAAAATGCGTCGGCGTCGGAGCAAATCTCCTCCACCTCGGAAGAGCTTGCCAGCCAGGCCGAGGAGATGCAGCAGAGCATCGCCTTCTTCCGCATCGGACAAGCCGAGCGGCCCGCATCGCGGCCTGTGGTCCGGGGTATTTCGGCGAAGCGGATGCCTGCGCCGCGTCCCGGCTCGGTCGCGGACCAGCAGGCCCGGGCGCGCGGCTTTGCCCTCGATATGAGCACCGGGGCGCCTGATGCCGAAGACCTCGATTTCGGACGGGCGGCATGACCGGGGCGGCGGAAGAACATCAGGTCGTGATCTTCGGCCTGGGCACGGAGAGCTTTGCGCTCCCCGTCGCCCAGGTCCGAGAGATACTGGATCACCGCACCTGTTTCCGAATGCCCCATATGCCCGCATGGATATTGGGGCTGACCGATATCCGCGGACAGTCGGTCCCGGTGGTCGACCTACGCCTGCGCCTGGGGATGGCTCCGGTGGAGCCAACGCTGAAGACCCGAGTCCTGGTGACGGAGTTCCAGCCAAAGGCGGAAGGTGTGGGTCCTCAACGCCTCGGTTTGGTGGTGGATCAGGTTCTGGACGTCAGCCTCTACGATGCCGGGGCCGTGGAGTCGCCGCCTGCCATCGGAGGACGTTGGCGCAGCGAATGCGTCGCGGCCATTCTGCGCCACAAGGGCGATTTCGCCGCGTTGCTCGATCTGGCGAGCATTTTCGCCGAAGACGATCCGGCGATGCTGGATAGCACCGCTCTGGCAGGAGCCATCGCGGCGTAACGGGGGGCAAGTCGCCTTCGTCTGACGCCCTCGCATAAAAAAAGGCCCCGGCGAATACCGGGGCCTTTTTCCTGTCGGCTGGAGATGGCTCAGCCCTTGCGGCCCGCCTCGAACAGGAACCAGGCGCGCTCCTCGGCCTGATCGGTCCATTCGTCGACGATGCCGCTGGTGGCATTGTCCTTGGCCTCTTCGGCGGCGTCCTTCACGGCGCGGAAACGCTCGACCAGCTTCAGATTGTCGTCGCGCAACTCGACCAGCATGTCGGCGGCGGACACGAACTCGCGGTCATTGTCGGTGATGGTCTGGCGGCGCGCAATGTCACCGATCGAGCGCAGTGTGACGTTGCCGGTCTTGCGCACCCGCTCTGCGATGGCATCGGTCACGCCCAAGATCTGCGTGGCCTGATCGTCGAGCATCAGGTGATAGTCGCGGAAATGCGGGCCCGAGACGTGCCAGTGGAAATTCTTGGTCTTCAGGTAGAGCGCATAGCAGTCGGCGAGCGCGCCGTTCAGCGCGTCGGCGACGCTGGCGGTCGCGTTACGATTGAGGTCGGTCGGCGTATCGAGCGCCGGATTGATATCGGACATGGATCGGCTCCGCTGTCTGGATGGGGATCGTTGCGTAAACGATCCGATGACGCAATGGCTCCCACCCGTCCATGCACAAAGACCGTCCAGTCTGATCGAGCCGCTAGATCAGGCCCTTGGTCGCGAGCGCGACGACGATGGCGGCAAGGATCAACACCACGCCCGCCACGCTGCGAATCGCACGCCACGGCATGCGTCGCCATTCCCGCTCACCTAATAGCAAGGGGGGCGTCAGGGCACCAAGCAAGCCCAGCACGGCTCCGGGCCATGCGGCCCAGGGCAGCGGGGAGTGCGCCGCCGCCGCCGCGATCAGCAGCAACCCGGAATCGGCCGATAGGATTGCGCCGCCGCCGAACAGCGCGGTCCCGAACGCGCCCAGCCGTGGCCATCCGAACGGCGATCCCGCCCCGGCCCGCGATACGCCCAGCCCCCCGGTCAGCCCGATCCCAACCAGCGCCAGCGCGATCGCCAGGATCAGCGTCCGCGTCTCCGGCGTCACCTGCGGCGCCAGCGCGATGCCGAGCAGGACCGCACCCGCCGCCAGCACGCCTTGCGCGACCAGGACGCCGACCAGCACCGGAGCGATTCGTCCGGTCCGCTCGCCCAACTGCGTCGCAAAGCCGCTGAGCCGCCCGCCCGCCTGGGCGAGGAGCGTGACGACGAGGACGGTCATCAGCGCGTCCATTCAGCGCGCCAGTCGTACCGAACAGGCCTCGGCAAAATGCTGGGTGGTCTCCAGATCCTGGCGCTCGCTGGCGACCGCATCGGTCAGTATGGCCAGCCAGCCGTGAAAGGGGCCCGTCGCCGCGCCGCGCATCAGCGCGCGGTCGATGAAATGGGTGACGGTGACGGCAGGGGCCAGGTCATGGGCATGGGCCAGCCGGCGAATCGATTCGATGCCACGCATCAGGTCGCTGGCGGGGGTATAGGGCGCGCGAACGTCGAGCGCGGCGATCCGGGCCCAGAGCTGGTCGCGGATATCGCTGCCTTGGGGATTCGCCTCGGGCGAATCGGTCATGTCCATCGAGCGTATCCCCTCACCGTCATGGTGTCGCTATCGCCCCCGACTAGGAAGCCAGGCTGTCGGAGTATAGGGGTTTGCGTGTAAAGAGGGGCTTAAATCGGGCGAAATGCTTGACTCACGCCGGGCCATGGGCCATGGGCGGCCCTTATATAGCGGCGGCTCCGGCTGCCGCTTTCGCTTTTTCACGCATACAGGAACCAGGTCATGGCCAAGCCGACCACCGTCAAGATCAAGCTCGTCAGCTCGGCTGATACCGGCTTCTTTTACGTCACGAAGAAGAACCCGCGCACCAAGACCGAGAAGCTGAGCTTCAACAAGTACGACCCGGTCGTGCGCAAGCATGTCGAGTTCAAGGAAGCCAAGATCAAGTAATTCACGGGCGGGCGCCCGCTCGCGGCGCCCCGTGATTCTTGAAGGCGTGAAGCCGCCGCCCGAGAGGGTGTGCGGCTTTTTGTCGTGTGTGTGGCGGGCGTTCTTTCTGGATCGGCGGCCGGACGATGGTCGCTTCAGGAAAACCAGCCTCGCAAAGGGTTGTTCGGGTCTGCCAACAGCTTGATCGTGAGGGCGAACGACATCACGACCAGCAGCGGGCGGACGCCACGCCCGCCGAAACGAATGGCCAGCCAGGCGCCGACCTGATTGCCCGCGATATTGGCGACCGCCATGCTGAGGCCGAGAAGCCATAGCACCTTCCCGCCAGCGATCATCGCCGCCAAGCCTGCTATGTTGGTGGCGAGATTGATGAATTTCGTGTTGGCGATCGCTCTGACCAGTCCCAGCCCGCCGAGTGCGACGAGCGCGGTCGTCAGGAACGACCCGGTGCCGGGACCGAAAAAGCCATCGTAGAAGCCCAGTCCCCCGCAAACCAGCGTCAGGCCCCAGCGTCCCAATCGGGCATGGCGATCGACCTCGCTCATCTTGGGGGCGAGCAGGAAATAGAATCCCATCGCGATCAGCAGCAGCGGGACAAAGGCCGACAGAAAACTGGAATCGACATGCTGAACCGCCGTCGCCCCCAGCAAGGAGCCGATGAATGCGCCCGCCGCGGGGACGGCGAACGCCTTCAGATCGATTCGCCCCGCGCGCAGAAATGTCAGGACGGCGGAGCCCGTCCCCAAGGTGCTCTGCAATTTGTTCGTCGCGAGCGCGGCCACCGGCGGAATGCCCGCCGCCATCAGCGCCGGGATCGTGAGCAGCCCTCCACCGCCCGCCAGCGCATCGATGCTGCCCGCCATGAAGGCCACAAGGGTCAACAGGGAAAATGCTTCGATCGTCAGGTCCATAAGGTTCGCTAGACCTGCGCCCCCCCTTTTGCCAACCGCACGACCGCTGCCCCTGATTTCCGACGGGAAAGGGCTGGCATTGTCCTGTCAGGCTGCTTCAGCGAGATCGCGAACACCCGAAACACCTTGCAGGTACGGCACCCGACCCGGTCGACCGCTCCTTATGCCGCTTCCGGGTAGAGCGTGCCGATCAGCCAGTCGTGGAACAGCTTCACCGATTTCTGCTGCAGCGCGCGCGGGCGGCAGACGAACCAGTGGCTGTACGGACTGTCGACCTCGATATCGAACAGCCGGACCAGGCGAGGATCGTGCGCATGCTCGAAATGGCTGGCGTGCATGAAGGCAACGCCGAGCCCCTGCGCCACCGCCTCCAGCATCAGGCCACCCGAGTCGAAAAAGTCGATCGCCTTGGGCTTGATGTCGGTCAGTCCCGCGACCTGGCACCAGGCGGTAAAAGCGTCGGGCATTTCGCGGTGCAGCAATGCCGTCATGCCGTTCAGCTGTTCGGGGCGCAGCAGCGGGTTCGGCCCTTCCAGCAACCGCTTCGACCCGATGACATAGACTTTGTTGCGGTCGAGTCGCTTGGCGTAGAGCGAGGGGTCGATGTCACGGCCGAGCGCAATCACCGCGTCCAGCCCTTCGCCCAGCCGCGCGATGCCGTGCCCGGCGGTGTCGATGTCCAGATGCAGCTCGGGATGCGCGGCGCGAAGCAGGCCCATATGCGGGAACAGCCGCTGCGAGGCGTAGAGCGGCAGCACGCCCAGACGCAGGCGAAGCACCTCCTGCCCGCTGGTCATCGCCTCCACCGCGTCGGACAATTGGTCGAGCAGCGGTGCGATCTGTTCCATCAGCCGCTGGCCCTCTTCATTGGGTACCATCGCCTGATGCCGCCGCGCGAAGAGCGGCTTGCCGACGAAGCGTTCCAGCGTCTGCACCCGGCGGCTGAGCGCGGGCGCAGAGAGCGCCAGTTCCTCGGCAGCGGCCTTGATGGAGCCCAGACGGACGACCTGGACAAATGCTTCGATGGCACCCAGCGGTGGCAGCCTGCGCATGTCACACCTTACTCGTTGACCTATGGGTCAGAGGATTGCACAAACTGCAATCATAACCAAGCTTTTCGCACTTGCAACATAACGTTTCGCACCGCAAAAGGAACGGGCCTTTCAGGCATCCTCTCCTAAAAACTTTTACGGGCTGGTCGTTTCGATCGGCCCTTTTTTTTGCCTCGCTCCGGCGGCCGGGCCTTTCGCTGGCCGGAACCCGCCCCCACGTCCCGCGCTTTCGTGTGGAAACCGATAGCCAAGGGACGATCATGGCCGACAGCGACGCGCCGACCCGCAAGATACAGGTGGCCAATAGCCGCCCCGAGGATTCCGGGCGTGGCCTGGCCCATATGCCGCGCACGCTGATGGCGGCGCTGGGCATCACCGAGGGCGATGTTGTCGAGATCGTCGGCAAGCAGGCGACGCCTGCGCGCGCCGTCGCCCCCTATCAGGAGGATGAAGGGCTCGACCTCTTGCGCATCGACGGGTTGCAGCGGGCGAATGCGGGCGTCGGCTCGGGCGATTTCGTCGAGGTGCGCAAGGTCGAATCGAAGCCCGCGACTCGCGTCGTCTTCGCCCCCGCGCAACAGAATCTGCGGCTCCAGGGCTCGGCCCAGGCGCTCAAGCGCACCTTCTTCAATCGGCCGCTCTGCCAGGGTGATGTGGTCGCCACGGCGGGGCAGCAGCGGGTCACCAACATGCCGCCGGGCGTCGCGCAATTCATGAACGCGCCCGCCTATGCGCTGCAGGAAATCCGCCTCGCGGTCGTGGCGGCCAGCCCTAAGGGCGTGGTCCATATCGACGAGAATACCGAGGTCGAGCTGCGCCCCGAATATGAGGAACCGCGCGAGGCGCGGCGCGCCGACGTCACCTATGACGATATCGGCGGCATGGCCTCGACCATCGACCAGCTGCGCGAGATGGTCGAGCTGCCGCTGCGCTATCCCGAATTGTTCGAGCGGCTGGGCGTCGAGCCGCCCAAGGGCGTGCTGCTCCATGGCCCGCCCGGCACCGGCAAGACCCGGCTGGCTCGCGCCGTCGCCAATGAATCGGATGCCCAGTTTTTCCTGATCAACGGTCCCGAGATCATGGGCTCGGCGTACGGCGAATCGGAACAGCGCCTGCGCGAGATTTTCGAGGAGGCAACCAAGTCCGCCCCCTCGATCGTCTTCATCGACGAGATCGACTCGATCGCCCCCAAGCGCGACCGCGTGCAGGGCGAGGCGGAGAAGCGCCTCGTCGCGCAGCTGCTGACCCTGATGGACGGGCTGGAGGCGCGCGCGAACCTGGTCATCATCGCCGCGACCAACCGGCCCGAGGCGATTGACGAGGCGCTACGGCGGCCGGGCCGCTTCGACCGCGAGATCGTGGTGGGCGTGCCCGACGAGCGCGGGCGGCGCGAGATTCTGGGCATCCATACGCGCGGCATGCCGCTGGGCGATAAAGTCGACCTGAACGAGTTGGCGCGCACCACCTTCGGTTTCGTCGGGGCCGATCTGGCCGCGCTGACCCGCGAGGCGGCGATCGAGGCGGTGCGCCGGATCATGCCGCGCCTGAACCTGGAGGAGCGGACCATTCCGGCCGAGGTGCTCGACACGCTGTCGGTGACGCGCGAGGATTTCCTGGAGGCGTTGAAGCGCGTCCAGCCCTCGGCGATGCGCGAGGTGATGGTGCAGGCCCCGACCGTTCGTTGGGAGGATGTCGGCGGCCTCGACACCGCGCAGATGAAGCTGAAGGAAGGCGTCGAGCTGCCGCTGAAGGACCCGGATGCGTTCCGCCGTCTGGGCATCCGGCCCGCCAAGGGCTTCCTGCTTTATGGCCCGCCCGGCACCGGCAAGACCCTGCTCGCCAAGGCGGTCGCGCGAGAGGCGCAGGCCAACTTCATCGCCACCAAGTCGAGCGACCTGCTGTCCAAATGGTATGGCGAGAGCGAGCAACAGATCACCCGGCTGTTCGCCCGGGCGCGACAGGTGGCACCGACGGTGATCTTCATCGACGAACTGGATTCGCTCGTCCCGGCGCGTGGCGGCGGGCTGGGCGAGCCGCAGGTGACCGAGCGGGTGGTCAACACCATCCTGGCCGAGATGGACGGGCTGGAGGAGTTGCAGTCGGTCGTCGTGATCGGCGCGACCAATCGGCCCAATCTGGTCGATCCCGCGCTGCTGCGGCCCGGTCGGTTCGATGAGCTGATCTATGTCGGTGTGCCCGACAAGGCGGGGCGGCGGCGCATCCTGGGCATCCAGACCGCCAAGATGCCGTTGGCCGAGGATGTCGACCTGGACGATGTGGCGGCGCGGACCGACCGTTTCACCGGTGCCGATCTGGGCGATGTGGTGCGCCGGGCGGGCCTGATCGCGCTGCGTAAGTCTCTGGGCGCAACGCAGGTCGACATGGCGGCCTTTGACGAGGCGCTGACCGAAGCTCGGGCGAGCGTGACCCCGGAGATGGAGCGCGATTACGAACAGATCGCGGCCAAGCTGAAGCAGGAGGCGGCGGCAATCCAGCCGATCGGCTTCATCGCACCGGGGATGCTGACGCCCAGGGGTGACAAGATGCCGTGACGCAAGCTTAAGCCCCTCCTCCCGGAGGGGGGAGGGGTTTGGGGTGGGGGCTATGCCCCAGGCGACGGTCTCGGTGAGACTCCTTGCCCTCCCCCATCCCCTCCCGCCTGCGGGAGGGGAGCGGCAAGGTCAGCCCGCTGGGTGAGATAATTCATTTTCCCACCCATAACTCCGCCCAACCTGCGCCACGGCGACCTCATAGCGCGCATACCACTCCGCTCGCCCGCGATCCCGGATCGCCGCATGCTCAGGGTGCGCCCGCCACGCCAGCGCGCTGGCTTCGTCGGCCCACCAGCTGACGGTGATCCCGATCCCGTCCGCGCCGCGCGCACTGTCGACCCCGCAATATCCCGGTTGCTGCGCTGCCAGCCGATCCATCGCCTCCGCCGCCGCGGCATAGCCCTGGGGATCGTTATCCGTCCGCGTTGACACGAAAATCACCGCGATCTGCCCCGTCCTGTCGGTCATAACGCTCCATCCACCGCACCCGCTTTGCGACGGAATGCACCTGCCGGCGGCAACCCAATAGCTTGAAAGTCGTTCGGCACCTGTGCGACGAGGGGATTTCCCTCGCGCGTCCCTTACGCGGGGATCACGAACGACAGGAACTCGATGCCCAGCTCGACCACCGCCGCGCGCAAGTCCCGCACCGATGCCACGGGGTATCCCTCGCCCGGCCAGATGTTTTTTCAGCAATTCCTGAAGCATCCGGTGATGGTGGGCTCGATCATTCCGTCGTCGGGCAAGCTGATCCGCAAGATGCTGGGCCCGGTCGATTGGGCCAATACCAAGCTGTTCGTCGAATATGGCCCGGGCGTCGGCACCTTCTGCCGCCCGATTCTGGAGCGCATGGCGCCCGACGCGATGCTGATCGCGATCGATACCAATGCCGATTTCTGCGACTATCTGCGCCACACCATCATCGACTCGCGTTTCAAGGCGGTGAACGGATCGGCGGCGGACGTGCAGAAGATCGTGCGCGATCACGGCTTCGACCATGCCGACTACGTCCTGTCGGGCCTGCCCTTCTCCACCCTGCCGCCCGGCGTTGGCCCGGCGATCGCGCAAGGCACGCATGACGTGTTGCGCCCCGGCGGCGCGTTCCTGGTCTATCAGTTCAGCCCCAAGGTGAAGGACTTCCTGGTCCCGCACTGGTCGAACATCGACCACGACATGGAATGGTGGAACGTGCCCCCGGCGCAGCTCTACTGGGCCTGGAAGGACTGATTTTCATCCTCCCCGGCACGGGGAGGGGGACCATGCGAAGCATGGTGGAGGGGGCGTGCCGATAAGGACGTCCTGTTTGGAAGCCCCCCTCCGTCAGGGCTCCGCCCTGCCACCTCACCGCGAGCGAGGAGGATCAATCGCCATCGGGCGACTCGATCCCGAAATTCAGCCCCCGCGATACCGACGGATCGATCACTGCGATCAGCAGATAGGCTCCGAATTGGCGCAGTCGCTGGAACCAGCCGGTGTTGCGCTTGTACCAGTCGGGCGTGATCGCCTCCGACCGAACGACCTCGCCATCGACATAGGCGCGGACATGATCCGCAAAGGCCTTGTCCTCCACCCTCAGCATCAGTTCCAGGTTCACGAACAGGCTGCGCATATCGAAATTGGCCGAGCCGACATGCACCGCATCGTCGATGACGTATAGTTTCGTGTGCAGCTTGGTGAGTTGATATTCATAGATGCGCACGCCCTTGCGCAGCAGGCCCGCATAGGTGAAACGCGCCGCCGCGATCGTCGCTTCATTGTCCGATTTGCCCGCCGTTACGATCCGCACCTCGGCGTCGCGGCGACCGGCGCGATCGAGTCGCCGGAGCATAGTCGGACTGGGGGTGAAATAGGCGGCAATCACATCGATCCGCCGCCCCCGCCGCATATCGTCGCGCACCGTCCGCGCCCAGGGCGACAGCCGCCGCGTCGGTCCGCCGATCAGCCATCGCAAGCGGCCCGCCGACTCGCTCCAATGCGCCAGCGCCTTGTTCAGGTCGCGCAACCGGCCCTTCGGGTTTTCGGTCCAGGCGAACAGCGCATCGAAATAGCCCGCCATGCGCGCCGCCGCCGGCCCCTCGACCAACAGGCCCAGGTCGCGCCAGCTCTGGTCGGCGGGGGTGCCGAAATAGTCATCCTCGATATTGAAGCCGCCGATGATGATCGAGGGCGCGGGCGCTTCGGCATCGGCGAGCGCCAGCTTCTGATGGTTTCGCAGCAGATAGCGGCGGCCGAAGCGCGGCTCGAACCGTGACAGCCGCGCGCCCGTCTCGATCAGCGGGCGGAAGAACGCCTCGTCCGCGCCTGCGCCGAAGCCGTCGACGATCACCGATACCGCCACCCCGCGCCGCGCCGCCGCGATCATCGCATCGCGCACCCGCCGTCCGGCCGCGTCATCGGTATAGATATAATAGAGGATGCGCAGCGAAACCCGCGCCCCCTCGATCAGCGCGAGCAGCGCCTCCAGCCGCCGGGGACCCGTGTCGAGCAGGGTCAGGTCATGGCCGTCGACCCGGAAGCGGGGCTGCTCGGGCGGGGTGGACGGCGGCGGGGTGGACAGGAGCTGGGCGGTGTCGTCGGGCAAGGTCATCCTCTCGATAGCGTAACGATTCAGGCAAGCCGGGCGTTGCATGTCCCAAGGCTTTTGACTTGCTGGCGCATTGCTGTTAGGTAGCCCGCTTTCATCCCAGCATTATTTGCGAAGGACACACGCATGGCGCGCGTCACCGTCGAGGATTGCGTCGACAAGGTTCCCAACCGTTTCGATCTGGTGCTGTTCGCGGCGCAGCGGGCTCGTCAGATCTCGGGTGGAGCGGACCTGACCGTCGATCGCGATCGCGATAAAAACCCGGTCGTCGCGCTGCGCGAGATCGCCGAGGAAACCGTTCGTCCGACTCATTTGGAAGAGTCGGTCGTCAACAGCCTGCAGCGCGTCCAGATCGACGACGAGGACGAGGCGGATGACGTCGGCAGCCTGCAGGCCTCGGCCGAGGCGCTGCGCCTGACCGCGGCTGCCCCGCCGCGCAACCAGAATCTGGGTGCCGACTACGACGGCTGATCGGCCGTCTTCGGACTCGGACATGAAAAAGGGCCGGTGCGAACCCCTCGCACCGGCCCTTTTCGTATTCGCCCGACAGGCTCAATAGCCGCGCCAATAATCCCAGCGCGCCGCATGACGCTCATGCCGCGCGAAACGCGCATCGCGCCACGCCTCGTGCCGACGGACGGCGGCGGCATGGGCATAGGCATCGGCCGCCCGGTAATCGCCATAATAGGCGGCCGTGTCGGCGGCCCGCTGGTCGCGCCCCGCCTGATAGGCATGGACCTCTGCTCCCCGCGCCGCCTGATGCGCGCGATACTCGTCATAACGCCAGTCCTGCGCGCTGGCGGTGCCCGCCGTCAGCAAGGCGCCACCGGCCAGCGCGACCAGCAATCCCGTCCTGAACATGGTCATCGCAACATCCTCGAAACGATAAGCTCCCGTATGTGGCCGAGATTGCGCCGCTTATCCTGAATGGCGCGTGGCGGCGGCGTTCAGCGAATTGGCAGGATGGTGGTGACGATCAGGGCGGTCCGGTACGAAAGCGGAGGCCATGAGCAAGGCGCTGACGATGACGGCAAAGATCAGGCCCATGACCAACTGCTGGCGGATGGCTCGTTGGTGATCGTCGGTGACGGGGTAATCCCAAATCCGGGCTGCGAATAGGATTGCCGTGTCGGGCGATGCGAACATCATGATCTCGCCGCGTGACGCGGGCCGGTCGAAGACCGGCGTAAAGAACAGGGCGACGTTGACGGCTGTCGCGAGCCCCAAGCCGATCCAGGGCCAGCTTTCGCCCGAAGAATCCCAGCCGAGCTTCGCAATGAAAGCCAGGCATGCTCCGGCGCATGCGATCCGGTAGGTGGTGTCAAACGGAATGCCCAACCCATCTTGCAATTCTATGCCTACCGCGACGAACGCGATGATGCCGATGAGGATCAGAAAAAAGCTGCGCAGGCGCTTCCTGAACGAACAATCCTGGATCATGCCTTCTGTCTCACCCATGTCGGCAGCGTATCATCCGAAAGCCTGTTGATAACATCAGCAGCTATACCTTGGCATCATACCCCCGTTGCCTTCGCGCTGTATTGACACACTAACACACATGCGTCATCCTTCTCCCCATCTCAACAGGGAGAACGTCCATGTATAGCGAGAGCGACATCGACGGTGCGGTGGCGGCGGGGGCGATTTCGCCCCAGGCGGCATCGGCGCTGCGGCAGCATGTTGCGACGGCGCATGCCGCGCCGGCCGTCGACGAGGAGCATTTCCGGCTGCTCACCGGGTTCAACGACATCTTCGTGTCGATCGCGATCGCGCTGCTGCTCGCCGCGCTGGGGCAGATCGGGTTCCGCATCAGCCATGGGCTGGGCGGTGGCTTCGTCGCGGCGGCGGCGTGGATGCTGGCCTTCTACTTCACCGCCAAGCGGCGCATGGCGCTGCCCAGTATATTGCTGCTGCTCGCCTTTGTCGGCGGGGTCGCGGGCGGGCTGATCGGGCTGATCGAGACGATCTGGCCGCATATCGACGGTACTGCGGGCGCGCTGGCGGTGTCGGGCGTCGGGCTGGTCTCGGCAGGCGCGGCCTGGCTGCACTGGCGGCGGTTCATGGTGCCGATCACCGTGGCGGCGGGGGCGGCCGCGCTGGTCGGGGTCGCGATCGGGCTGGTCATGGCGGCCGTGCCCGACATCAAGCAGGGCGTGTGGCCGATGCTGCTGCTCTGCGGGCTGGGCGTGTTCGCGCTCGCGATGCGCTGGGACATGTCGGACCCGAAGCGTGAGACGCGGCGTGCCGACGTGGCCTTCTGGCTGCACCTGGCCGCGGCACCGATGATCGCGCACCCGATCTTCCAGATGCTGGGCGTGTTCGACGGCGATATCGGCGCGGGCGTCGCGGTGATCGTGCTGGCGCTGTACCTGCTGTTCGCCGGGATCGCACTGGCGGTGGACCGGCGGGCGCTGCTCGTGTCCAGCTTGGTCTATGTGCTCTATGCGCTCTATTCGCTGTTCCGCAGTGCGGGCGCGGTGGAGCTGGGGGCGGCCTTCACCGCGCTGGTCATCGGCTCGGCGCTGCTGACCCTGTCGGCTTTCTGGCAGCCGATGCGACGGACCGTGGTCGGCTGGCTGGCGCAACCGATGCGCCTGCGCCTGCCGCCGGTGCACCAGCCCGCGTGACGGGACAGTGCCGCCGTCCGGTCCCTTGGGAGCGGGCGGCGGCACCCGGATGGATCAGGATAGGCTTGGCGATATGACCCGTGACGAGCTGGAGCTCGGCCAGACCTTGCGGGGCAGACGGCGGTCGCGCCGCGTCCTCGACCTGCTGGAGGCGTGGACCATGGTCGGGGTCATGGCCTCCGCCCTGTCCGCCCATCGCCAGGCGGCACTGGTCGAGCGGCTGCGGCCCGCCATGCGGCACCGGCTGCGCCTGGTGTCCTCGTCGTCCGATGCGATCGTGCCTGCGATCGACGCGTTTGCGGCGGGTCATGGCACGGTGGTTCTGATCGGATGGCAGGTCGAGGACGAGCCGGCGCTGCTCCTGTCGTTCAAGGCGCTCAACCGCGCGGTGCCGCATCTGCGAACGGTCTATCCGGACGGCTTCGTCCTGTTGAACGAGCCGCTGACCGACGCCCTTCTGATCGAGGTCGACCCGGACGATCCCGCCGGACCGTATATCGACCGGCTGTCATTGGACTCGGAGCCCTAACCGTCTTTAGGGGCCCGCCGGTCAAGCGGGCCCCATCATCCTCAATAGGCATAGGCCCGGACGAGATCGTACAGATAGTCCCGTCCATCATAGAGCGATGTGACCCGAATCCGCTCGTTCAGGCCGTGGATGCCCGACATGTCCTTTTCGATGAAGATACCCGGCGCGCCATAGACGGGGATGCCGATCGCCTGGAAGAAGATGCCGTCGGTGGCACCGGTCGACATCATCGGGACCAGCGGCACGCCGGGGAAGTGCTTGGCCGCCAGCGTCTTCATCGGGCCGATGATCTTCGGGTCGAGCTTGGGCGGAATGGCGGTCGGGCGGACCGGCTGGTTGGCGGTGACGGTGATCTTCGGCCCCGCCAGTTCCTTGAGTTTCGCCAGCGTCCCCTCGACCGTTTCGCCGGGGAAGATGCGGCAGTTGATATTGGCGGTCGCGCGCTGGGGCAGGGCGTTTTCGGCATGGCCCGCCTGGAGGAGCGTGGCGACGCAGGTGGTGCGCAGCGTCGAGTGCAGCGCCTTGTCCTGGCTGACGATCGCGTCGGCGGCCTTGTCCTCCGGGTTGGCGAGCAACCGGGTGATCGCATCGCCCAGCTGGCCGCCGACCTTCTGCGCGGTGGCGGTCAGGAAGGCGCGGGTGGTGTCGGTCAGGTGGATGGGGAATTCATAACCCTGCACCGCCTTCACCGCATCGGCGAGTTCGTAAATCGCGTTTTCCGGCGTCGGCTGCGAGCTGTGACCGCCCGGATTGGTCGCAAGGAAGGTGTAGTTCTGCGCGGCCTTCTCGCCGACCTGCACCGCCAGCAACTCGCGCTTGCCGTCCGAATCGAGCCGCCCGCCGCCGCCCTCGTTCAGGACGAATTCGGCGGCGATCAGGTCGGGCTTGTTCTTGGCCAGCCACTCCGCGCCATTGAAGGCGAAGGTCGTTTCCTCGCCACAGGTCAGCGCCATCTTGATGGTGCGCTTGGGCGGCGTCTTTTTCAGGCGGATCAGCGTGTCGGCCCAGACCGCGCTCATCGCCTTGTCGTCAACGGTGCCGCGTCCATAGAGGAAGCCGTTCTCTTCGATCAGCTTGAACGGATCGCGCGTCCAGTCCTCGCGCTTGGCCTCGACCACGTCGAGATGGCCGAGCAGCAACATCGGCTTCAGCGCCTTGTCGGTGCCGGGCAGGACCGCGACGATGCCGCCGTCCTTGGGATGTTCGGGGACCGAGAACAGGGTGATGTCGGCGTCCTTGTAGCCCGCCGCCTTCAAACGCTCGGCGATCTGGGCGGAGGCCTGGGTGCAGCTGCCGACCGACAGGCTGGTATTGGTTTCGACCAGCTGCTTGTACAGGTCAAAGAACGTCTTCTGGTCTGGCCTGTCCTGCGCCGCCGCGATGCCGGGTATCATCGCCCCGGGAATCGCCAGTGCCGCCGCCACCCCGCCGAGCCATTTCGCCAACCGCATGTGATCCCCCCTTGTTTTTGTGTTGGTGGGAATAGAGCGTGTCGTGGAGCGCGGTGCAAGCGGGGGAATTTTTCCTCCCCTGCAAGGGGAGGTGGCGCGCGCCAGCGCGACGGGGGGGTGTCCCGC
>NZ_BCTY01000042.1 GCF_001591005.1 Sphingomonas sanguinis NBRC 13937 | reverse complement strand
AGGGAAAGCCCCGCCCTACACGCCTATTTCTTCACCCGATCATAGGGCACGAACCCGTCGAAGAAGCACCACGCCGACGGGATCGACATACCCGGCTGAATCACGCGGAACCGGTCATTGCGGCACAGCTGCGAGCCCCAGCGTTCGACGATCAGCGTGTTGAACGGACGGATGCTCGCGCACTGACCGCGGACCTTGGCCTTCCAAAGGCGCGGGCCCGCATTGATGATGATCGTGTCGTTGTCGGTAATCACCGGACCCGACATCGACGTGCTGGTATCGACGCACTGGGCGGGCGGCCCGGCGACCCGCCCGGCAAAGGGATCGGACTTGGCCGCCGACAGGGTCAGCGTCAGGCCAAGGGCGGCGGCGGTCATCAGGGAAAGGCGCATCACCGGGCTTTCTGATAGGGGATGAACGGACCAAAGCTGCAGCTGCCGGTGAAGAAGCCGGAGGTGCGGTCGACGGTCTGCGCGATGTCACCCGAACACAGCTGTCCCGTGGTCGTGCGCGTCACGAAGATGTTGTTGCCCATGCCGCCGACATTGTCGCAGCCCCCCGCCGTCTCGCTGACATATTTCAGGCGTGGTGACACGGTGTAGACGATGGTCGGGCCATAGGATTTGACCTGCTGCGTCCGATACTGGCTGATGCACTGGGTCGGCGGACCGGCGGTCAGGCCGCTCAGCGCCTTGTCCAGATCGGCCCGCTCGGTCTGGGCGCGCTGTTCGACCTGGGCCTTTTGCGCCGGGGTCAGCGTACAACCTCCCAGGGCCGCCAGGGGGATCAGAACAGAAACCAACGTCACGATACGCATCATTCCGTCTCCGTCAAAATGCCCCTGTAGCGATGGTTTTAACCCTTGAACGCGTCCTTGGCTGCACGCCGTTCGGCCAGTTCCTCCGCATCGACCGAGCGGAGAAAGGGATTGGTCGCCCGTTCCAGCGCGATGGTGGTCGGGATGGTTGGCTCGCCCTGTTCGCGCATGGCCGTCACATCGGCCAGTCGGGCGACGATCGCGTCATTCTCAGGCTCGGCGACGGCGGCGTACCGCGCGTTGGACAGGGTATATTCGTGCCCGCAATAGACGCGGGTGTCGCCGGGCAGCGCGGCGAAGCGGCGCATATTGGCGTGCATCTGCGCCGCCGTTCCCTCGAACAAGCGCCCGCATCCCATGGCGAACAGCGTGTCGCCGGTGAAGATCGTCGCCCGGTCGTCGAAGTGGAAGGCGATGTGCCCCGCCGTATGGCCGGGCACGCTCCACACGGTGGCGGTGGCCCCGCCGACGCTGATCGTGTCGCCCTCGGCCAGCAGGGTGTCGAGCCCCTCGATCTTGTCCGCCTCGGCCGCCGGACCCGCGACCCGCGCGCCGTCCGCCTTAAACGCCAGCGCGCCGCCGACATGATCCGGGTGCCAATGGGTCAGCCAGACCTGGTCGATCGTCCACCCCCGCGCGGCGGCTGCCGCCGCGACCGGCGCGGCTTCGCCCGGATCGAGCACGACGGTCTGGCCCGCATGATGGATCAGCCAGGCATAATTGTCGGAGAGGACGGGGACTCGGACGATTTCCATGGAACGCCTCTTACCAGCTTCCGACATTGGGCATCGAGACCCAAGGTTCGGCGGGGGGCAGCGCACCGTCCTGCAACAGTTCGATCGAGATGCCATCGGGCGTCTTGACGAAGGCCATATGCCCGTCGCGCGGCGGACGGTTGATGACGATGCCCGCGTCCATCAGCCGCTGGCACGTCTCGTAGATATCGTCGACGCGGTAGGCGAGGTGCCCGAAATTGCGCCCGCCGGTATAGATTTCGGGGTCCCAATTGTGCGTCAGCTCGACTTCGGCACGGCCTTCGTCACCGGGCGCGGCGAGGAAGATCAGCGAGAAGCGGCCCCGCTCATTGTCGACGCGCCGCACCTCTTTCAGACCCAGCAACGCGAAGAAGCGGATGCTGGCATCGAGGTCGCTGACCCGGATCATGGTGTGGAGATAACGCATCGGAATTCCTGACCTTTTGATCGGACGGCTATCCTATCCCGGAGCCGATCCTGCAACCTTGACCTGGGATAAGCCTCAGCGCGAAGGGAATTGGGCCAGCGCCTTGGCGGTCTCTGCGCGGATCGGGCTGTCGACCGGGGCCAGCCGGGCGGCCTCGCTCCACGCCTTGCGCGCGCCAGCCTCGTCGCCCGCCACGGCGGCGATATTGCCCGCCTCCAGCTGGACATTGGCGTCGTCGGCGGATCGGGCGAGCGCCTGGGCGATGTCCTTCTGTGCGCGGGACAGGTCCTTCATCCGCCGCGCCAGCGTCGCGGAGAGCAGCCAGGCCAGCGGATCGGCGGGCGCATTGGTCAGCGCGGCGTCCAGATCGATCCGCGCCGCCGCCGGTTGTCCGGTGGCGACCAGCGCGCGGGCGCGGTCCAACTGCGCCTCGCCCAGCGCGAAGCCGGTCAGCTCGCCCGCCGCCAGCGCCGCGTCGAGTGCGGTACGAGCGTGCGCGCCATCGCCCGCCGCCAGCCAGGCATTGCCCGCCTGCGCCCAGTAATTGGCGGCGCGCACGTCATGGGCAAGCTCGGCGGCGCGGGCGGCCTGTTGGAACGCATCGGCCGCCGCCGTCCAGTTCCGCTCGGTGGCATAGGCGATGCCCAGGCATTGCTGCGCGAAATGATCGCCGCCCGCCAGCCGCCACTTGCCCGCCTCGATCTTCGCGGCGTCGGGCGTCCGCTCGGCCATGGCGACGCAGCGCTGATAGCGCGCCTCGCGCGGGTCGCTGGGCAGGCTCGCGGGTTTCGGAGCGGTCTGGGTCGCGGCGGCCAGCGCCAGGGGGAGCAGGATCATAGGTGGTGCAACACGTCCTCGACGGCCCGGATCAGCAGCGCGATGTCTGGGTCGCGCGACAGCCGGTGATCGCCGTCCTTGATCAACACAGCCTGCACATCGGCTGAACGGAACAGCTGCGCCAGATGCGTCGTCCGGTGCCAGGGTACATCGGGGTCCGCCATCCCCTGCAGCAGGCGTACCGGGCCATCGAACGCGATGGGGCCGAAGGTCAGGCGGTTGGCCTCGCCCGACTGCCAGAAACGGCGGGTATAGACGGTGGGGGCGGGGCCGTACGGATTGGGCCGCTCCAGCCGCCCGGCCTGAAGGATCGTCATCTTCTCGGCTTCCGAAAAGCCCCAGTCGGTGAAGTCGGGCGCAGGCGCGATCCCGACCAATGCCCGGACCTGTTCAGGCCGTGCGGCGGCGGCGAGCAGCATCAGCCAGCCGCCCATCGACGAGCCTACGAGGATGGCGGGGCCCTTCACCACCTCGTCGAGCATCGTGAGCACATCGTCGCGCCAGTCGGCCAGCGCCTGATCCTCGAACGCCCCCGGCGACTCGCCACAGCCGCGATAGTCGAAGCGCAGGAATGCGCGGCCCTGCGCGCGGGCCCATTCCTCCAGCGCCACCGCCTTCGACCCCTGCATGTCTGAGGCATAACCGGGCAAGAAAACGATCGCGGGACCGGCCCCCGGCGTCCAGTGATGGGCAAGGCCGGGGCGGGGGATGGGGGTGTCGGTCATGCGAAGGATTTAGGATGTGGGGGCGGGATTGGAAACCCGAACGCACCCCCCGCCGCTCAGGCCAAGCGGAGGGGCGGAGAAAGTGTGTCGCCCTTTAGATCACATATTCGACGCTCTTCATCTGAGCCTGCGCGGCCTGCTTCTTGCGCCGCTTCGCCACCATCTCGGCATGGAGCCGCGCCACCGTGTCGCTGCCCGTCGTGGTACAAAGCCCCGGCACCACCGCATGGACGATCGCGCCCAGCCCGCCGACGATCATGATTCCCCCGAACCGAGCCGCGACGCCGAAATGCTCGACATAGCTTTCGCCGACGCTTTCGGGATGTTCGGTAAACAGGCGACGGAACATGACGGACGCTCTCCTATGGCCGAGGCATGATCCTATCATGGCGATGGGGATTGGCCAAATCAGCCTTTGGACGGGCTGACGAAGATGTCCTCGATCGCCAACGCGAACAGCTCGGCGATTTTAAACGCGAGGGGGAGCGAGGGATCGTAGCGCCCCGTCTCGATCGCGTTCACGCTCTGGCGGCTGACCTCCAGCCGCTCGGCTAGGTCCTGCTGGCTCCAGCCGCGCTCCGCGCGTAGCATGCGGAGATGATTGTTCATCGCGCCGCTTGCCCTTCGAGAAAGGCGTTCAGGCATCCACCCAGGCCCAGTCCGCCGAACCACAGCACGGTGGCATAATAGCTCTGCATATGCGGAGCGAGGCTGAAATCCTCCAGAAAGCCCCAGGCGGTTACGACCGACAGCATGAAGCCGGTCGCCACCAAAGACTGGCGGACCAGCAGCATCCGTACATATTCGTCGCGCATCTCGATCAGCAGCCGGGCTATGACCGCGAACACCCCGATGATCGGCAGCGCAGGCAACAGCGCGACGACATAAGCGAGCAAGCCCGTTGGCGGCGCATGGCGGAACCACATGTTCGCTCCCACCAGCGCGACGGCATACAGGCAGAAGGTCAGAAGCAAGCGATAGGTGTAACGCTTCATTTCGGGGCGCAGGGACATGACGAACCTCCTTCGATGTGAAGGAGGCTTTACATGGAAAGTTCGCTTTACGTCAAGCGTCCTTTACGTTGCGGCGAGTTGCTCCACCATATCCTGGGCCAGCAGGCTGAGCGTGTCGTCGCGCGCGCCCATCACCACGATGCGGTCGCCCGATCGGGCTTCCGCTACCAGCATCGCCGCCGCTTCGGCACGGTCGGCGATATGGTGGGCGTCGACCCCGCGCCCGCGGAGGTCGGCGGCGATGTCGGCGCTGGTCACTTCGCGCGCGACGGTGCCGCCGAAATAGGCGGGGTCGGGGATGGCCAGCACGTCGCCCGCCCGCATGCGCGCGGCGATGCTGTCGACCAGCTCGCGGCGCATGACCTTCAGCGGGCCGTAGCCGTGCGGCTGGAACAGGATCAGCAAGCGTCCGGGAAACGCATGGAGCGTGTCGAGCGTGGCGGCGATCTTGTCGGGGTTGTGGCCGAAATCGTCGATGACGGTGACGCCGCCCGCCTCGCCGACCTTCTCGAACCGGCGCTTCAGGCCGGTGAAGCGCTCGACCGCCCGGATCGCGTCGATCAGCGGCACGCCCGCTGCCACGCTCGCGCCGATCGCGGCCAGCGCGTTGGAAACATTGTGGCGGCCCGGCACCGACAGGCGGACATGATAGCCCGCGCCGCCGGTGATCAGGTCGAAGCTGATGGCAAAGGGCTCAGGCTTCAGCGCCTCGGCGACCAGATCGGCCGCGCCCTCCACCGCGAAGGTGGTCAGGTTGGGGATGTCGGCCAGCAAGGCCGCCGTCTCGGCATCGCCCGCATTCGCCACGACGTGCCGCGCCCGGGCGGCGAACCCGCCGAACAGGTCGCGCAATTCCTCCAGCGACTTGTGATCCAGGCTGACATTGTTCAGCACCGCGATGGCTGGGTTGTAGAGCGCGATCGAGCCGTCGCTTTCGTCCACCTCGCTGACGAACGCCTCGCCGCCGCCGACCAGGGCGCTGGCAAAGGGGCTGTCGGGCGAGACGAAATCCTTCATCACCGCGCCGTTCATCGCGGTCGGATCGCGCCCCGTTTCGTGCAGGATGAAGGCGATCATGCCGGTGACGGTCGACTTGCCACTGGTCCCCGCCACGCCGATCGGCAGCGTGCTCTCGTTGAACAGGCTGGCGAGCATCTGCGCGCGGGTGGCACGCGGACAGCCCAGTCGGTTGGCCGCGATGATATCGGGCACCGTCTCCTCGACGGCGGCGGAGGCGATGACGAGCTGGTCGGGAGACACCACGCCCGACCCGTCCTGCGGGTAGAGGGAGATGCCCGCTGCACGCAGCGCATCGAACTTGGCCGCGACGCGCCCCTGGTCGAGCCCCCGGTCGGAACCGGCTACGGTCTGCCCACGCGCGCGCAGGATCATCGCCAGCGGCATCATCCCCGATCCGCCGATACCCACCAGAAAACAGGAATTGCCGTTGGTCATGGCGCCACGCTATCGGCGAGTTGGCGGCACAGGGCAATGCCCGGCCGGATGGGGCTCCAAGGGGACGCGCTGAAATGAAGATCGGAATCCTCGCCCCCGCCAGCATCGGCAACCCCGCCGCCGAAGCGCCGGTCGGTGCCTTTGCCGCCATCGCCTATCCGGGTGTCGACCTGATCTTCCACCCGCAATGCTATGAGCAGGACGGGCATTTCGCCGGGAGCGACGAGCGTCGCGCGTCGGCCTTTCTAGAGTTCGCCAACGATCCGGGCATCGATGCCATCTGGTTCCTGCGCGGCGGCTATGGATCGAACCGCATCCTGTCGCGGGTCATGCCGAACCTGAACGCGGCGGCGGGGCACAAGACCTATATCGGCTATTCCGACCTCGGCTTCGTGCTGGCCGCGCTCTATGCCCGGCGGATCGGGCGGCCGGTGCATGGACCGATGGCGAGCGATATCCGCCGTCAGCAGGGCGACGTGACGGTGGCGCGCTCGCTCGGCTGGCTGGTGAGCGGCGACCGGCAGGGGCTGGAGCCCGGGCTCGATGGGCGTCCGGCGGCGGCGTTCAACCTGTCGATCCTGTCGGCGCTGATCGGCACGCCCTGGCTCCCCGATCTGACCGACCATGTCCTGATCGTCGAGGAGGTGTCCGAGCATCTCTATGCCGTCGACCGGATGCTGTTCACCATGGCCAACGCCACCCAGTTGAAGGGCGTGGCGGGCGTCCGGCTGGGCGCGGTCAGCAACGTGCAGCCCAACGAACCCGAATGGGGCGAGACGCTGGAGTTCATGATTCAGCGCTGGTGCACCGAGATGGGCGTGCCCTATCTGGGACGGGCCAGAGTGGGGCACACCCAGGACAATCATCTGGTGCCGTTCGGGATCGTGTGAGGGGAGAATGACGGTGAAGGCATGGATTCTGGCTATGGGCTTCGCGCTAGCCGCCACGGCGGCGACGGCGCAGACATCCTCCCCGTCGCAGATATTCGTATCCGCGACCGGCACCGCGCTGGCCGCGCCCGATCGGGCGACCATCGCCTATACTGTCCGGGGGGAGGGGGCCACGTCGGACGAGGCGACGACGAAGCTGCGCGATCAGGCCAAGGCGATTCGCGCCGGCGCGGAGCAGGTCGTGCGCGGTGCGATGGAGCTTCACACCTCCGATCTCGCGATCGAGCCCGTACGGTCGCGCGAATGCAATAGCGGCTATGGCCAGGTCCAGCTGTCGACCGGCGCTTGCGCGATCCAGGGCTATGTCGCGACCATGCAGGTGATCGTCAACACTGCGCGGATCGGTGACGCAGGAACGCTGATCGGCGTGATTGGTCGCCTCGGGGGATTGCAGGCCCGACTTCAGAATTACTGGCTCAGCGACTCCGAGCCCGTTCGGCAAAAGGCGATGCGCGCCGCACTGGCCGGGGCCAGGGCGCAGGCGCAGCTGATCGCGGAAGGATCGGGGCAGAAGCTGGGCCGGTTGCTGCGGGTTCAGGACAGCAATTACCGCGAAGTCGTGATCGCGATGCCCGACAGCGCACCGACCGGTGCGTCCTCCGTGCCACCGCCTCCGCCACCTCCGGCACCGGCGGCACCCATCCGTGTCGACCTGTCGCCCGCACCGATCGATATCAAGGTTACGTTGATGGCGGCCTACGCTATCGATCAATAGCGTTCGCATCGGCGCGTGATGTCGCCCATATGCTGTGTGTTGTTTGCGGGGCAAGCGCCGCCATTTCTCTCCTGTGGATAATGATGTGGGTGAAGTTTGGTGGCGTTGCTGCCGCTTCGTTCCACAAAGTGGATCAGGATCGGCGGCTTATGCAGAATATTATTATTGGCGGTGTTTCCGAAACTTGAGAGGGGTGTCCATCGTCTTTTCCTGCGGGGGCGAAAGTAGGAGAGATATCATGGCAGACAGCAATGGCGGCGGTGGCCGCGACAACAATCCCGGCAATTTCGCCAATGACCGCGAAAAGGCGTCCGAAGCAGGGCGCAAGGGCGGCCAGGAAAGCGGCGGCAACTTCAAGAACGACCCCGAACGCGCCGCCGAGGCCGGCTCCAAGGGTGGCCAGGCCAGCCATGGCGGTGGCGGCCAGAACCGCTGATCCAGGCCGGACCGGTGGACTCGGGCGGCGGCGGTTTCGGACCGCCGCCGCCCTTTATTTCTGAAAAAACAGTTATGAGGGCATCGCGTTAACCATTGGCGCCTAGGCCCGCCTTGATGGAAATGCGTAAGATCTGCACCGGATGCCGCGACGGTATCGATTTCGACATCCCGTTTGCGATGGCATTCCAGCCGATCGTCGACACGGCGACAGGCCGCCCCTTCGCCTATGAGGCCCTGATCCGGGGCACTGGCGGCGAGAGCGCCTATAGCGTTCTGTCGCAGGTGAACGAGGCCAACCGCTATTCCTTCGACCAGGCGTGCCGGGTGAAGGCGATCGAGACCGCGATGGCCGCCGGGATCATGGCCAGCGACGCCCGCCTGTCGATCAACTTCCTGCCCAACGCCGTCTATTCGCCGATGGCCTGCATCCAGCTGACCCTGCGGACCGCCCAGGCGCAGGGGCTGCCCGTAGACCGCCTCATCTTCGAGTTCACGGAGAATGAGCAGATGGGCTCGCCCGAACATGTCGCGAGCATCATCGACTCCTATAAGCAGATCGGCTTTTCGGTCGCGATCGACGATTTCGGCGCGGGCCATTCGGGGCTCGACCGCTTCGTGCGCTTCGCGCCGGACGAGGTGAAGCTGGACATGGAACTGGTCCGCGACATCGACACCGATCCCCGCCGCCGCGCCATCGTGCGCGCCATGGTCGGCATGTGCGCCGAGCTTGACACGCTGCTGATCGCCGAGGGGATCGAGACGGCGGCGGAGGCGGCGACGCTCAACGCATTGGGCGTTCGTTATCACCAGGGATATTGGTATGCCCGCCCCGCGCTGGAGCGGCTGCCGGAGGTTCAGGTCTACGCCTGACCGCCACCCCGTATACCTGACGGGGAATCTTCCCTATAGAGCCCCGCGCCCGGCTTTGCCGGTGCATCACCTATAGCTATCGAAGAGAGTATCCATGTCCGCGATGTTCCGTATCACGCTGCCCGACGGTTCCGTCCGTGAGGTCGCGCCCGGAACTACTCCCGCGGACATCGCCGCCGCGATCGGGCCTGGCTTGGCCAAGGCGGCGATCGCCGCGCGCGTCGATGGCGAGCTGCGCGACATCATGCGCCCGTTCGAGGGCGATTCCGCGCTCGCACTGGTGACCGCGAAGGACGAGGCCGACGCGCTCGAACTCGCCCGCCACGATTACGCGCACGTCCTGGCCGAGGCGGTGCAGGCGCTGTTTCCGGGCACGCAGATCACCTTCGGTCCGGCGACCGATGACGGCTTCTATTACGATTTCGCGCCCAAGGATCGCCCCTTCACCGAGGAGGACCTGCCCGCGATCGAGGCCGAGATGCGCAAGATCATCGCCAAGGACGAGCCGCTGATCCGCGAGGTCTGGACGCGCGAGCAGTTGATCGAGCGTTGGACGGCGCAAGGCGAGAGCTTCAAGGCTGAGTGGGCCGCCGAGCTGCCCGATGACGAGGAACTGACCGTCTATCGCGCAGGGCGCGGCGAGGACGCCTGGCTCGACATGTGTCGCGGTCCGCACCTGGCCTCGACCGGCAAGCTCGATCCCAACGCCTTCAAGCTGACCCGCGTGTCGGGCGCCTATTGGCGCGGCGACCAGAAGAACGCGATGCTCAGCCGCATCTACGGCACCGGCTGGCTGAACAAGAAGCAACTGGCCGAGCATCTGACGCGCCTGGAGGAAGCCGCCAAGCGCGACCATCGCAAGCTGGGCAACGAGATGGACCTGTTCCACCTCCAGCAAGAAGCGCATGGCTCGGTCTTCTGGCATCCCAAGGGCTATCGCATCTGGCGCGAGCTGGAGGCCTATATGCGCCGCGCGATCGACGGCACCGGCTATCGCGAGGTGAAGACCCCGCAGGTGATGGACGCGCGCCAGTGGGAGCAGTCGGGCCACTGGGGCAAGTATCGCGAGAATATGTTCGTGATCCCCGACGAGGTGCCGAACGTCGAGGACGAAGGCCCGCTGGTGTCGGACGACGCGCAGTGGATGGCGCTGAAGCCGATGAACTGCCCGGCGCACGTCCTGATCTTCCGCCAGGGGATCAAGTCCTATCGCGACCTGCCGCTGCGCCTGTACGAAAATGGCTGCTGCCACCGCAACGAGCCGCACGGCGCGCTGCACGGCCTGATGCGCGTGCGCCAGTTCACCCAGGACGACGCGCACATCTTCTGCCGCGAGGACCAGATCGTCGAGGAGGTCCGCGCCTTTTGCGAACTGGCAGACCGGATCTACAAGGATTTCGGCTTCACCTATTCGATCAAGCTGGCGCTGCGTCCCGAAAAGCGCTTCGGCACCGAAGAGATGTGGGACATGGCCGAGACCGAGCTGCGCGACGCGGTTGTGCGGGCGGGCCTCGCCACCGAAGCTTATGGCTGGGAAGAGCTGCCGGGCGAGGGGGCCTTCTATGCGCCCAAGCTGGAATGGCATCTGACCGACGCGATCGGCCGGACGTGGCAGGTCGGCACCATCCAGTCGGACCGCGTTCTCCCTGAGCGACTCGACGCGTCGTACATCGGCGAGGATGGTGAGCGGCACCGCCCGATCATGCTCCACCGCGCGATCTTCGGCTCCTATGAGCGGTTCATCGGCATCCTGATCGAGCATTATGCGGGTCGCTTCCCCGTCTGGCTGGCGCCGGTGCAGGCGGTGGTCGCGACCATCGTGTCGGACGCCGATGCTTACGCGGAAGAGGCGGCGGCCAAGCTGGCGGCGGCGGGCATCCGGGTCGAGACCGATCTGCGCAACGAGAAGATTAACTACAAGGTGCGCGAACACTCGGTCGCCAAGGTCCCCGTGCTGCTGGTCGTCGGCAAGCGCGAGGCTGAGGAAGGCAAGGTCGCCGTCCGCCGTCTGGGCAGCCAGGCGCAGGAGATCATGACCCTGGACGAATCCATCGCCATGCTGCGCGAGGAAGCGACTCCGCCCGATCTGCGCGGCTGAATCAGCACTGAGTAAGGGGAAGGGCGGGGCGTTTGTCTCGCCCTTTCAAATTCGGGCCCGATCGCTTATATTGAAATCGTAATTGCCACAGGAGAAATACCCATACGTCCTCCCATGATGCGCCGTCCGATGCAGGCGCCGCCGATGAACGGTCCTCGGTTCAACGAGTGGATTCAAAGCCCCAAGGTTCGCGTGATCGACCATGAGGGCGAGAACCTTGGCGTGATGTACACGCGCGAGGCGATGGCGCAGGCCCAGGAGCTGGGTCTCGACCTGGTCGAGGTGTCGCCCAACGCCGATCCGCCCGTCGCCAAGTTCCTCGACGTCGGCAAGTATAAGTACGAGGCGCAGAAGAAGGCGAACCTCGCCCGCAAGTCGCAGAAGACGCAGGAGATCAAGGAGATCAAGATGCGTCCGAACATCGACGACCATGACTACGACACCAAGATGAAGAAGGTGGTCGAATTCATCGGCGAGGGCGACAAGGTGAAGGTCACCATGCGCTTCCGCGGCCGCGAACTGAGCCACGGCCAGCTGGGCATGAACGTGCTCCAGCGCGTCGCCGAGCAGGTGGCCGAGGTCGCCAAGGTCGAAGCCTATCCGCGCATGGAAGGCCGCCAGATGCTGATGGTGCTGGCGCCAAAGTGATGCGCGGCGACTCGGGGGTGTAGTCCCTCGGGTTGCATGATGTTTTTCAGAACCCCTGGTGGCTCGATCGGCCGCCGGGGGTTTTGTTTTGGTTCGCGCAGAGACGCGGAGGATGCAGAGGGTTTTGGGAGGTTGGGCGGGCGGCTCAGCCGGCCGCAAATGACTGGCCGACACTCCGTTCAGGCTAGGCGAGGGCCAAAGCTGGCGGGATCACGATGTCTTACGCCGCTGTTAGGATTGGCGGCGGTTAGGCAAAGGCGGACGTGACGGAAATCTATTCCTCCCCTGCAAGGGGAGGGGGTGTTCGAGCTTTGGTCTGCCCCCCCCCCCGGGCAGACAAAGATTGTGCCGGGGGCACAATCTCGCTCGAACACGAAGCTGGTGGAGGGGGGCGCCGCCTGCGAGGGAAGGCCACCTCTCGAACCGGGACACCCCTCCGTCTGGCCTTCGGCCAGCCACCTCCCCTTGCAGGGGAGGAAAGCGCGTCCCTCTGCCCAAAACAACCTCTGCGTTCTCCGCGCCTCTGCGCGAAACTCCCCCCGCGAAGGTTGGGGAACCGCTAAGCCGCGATCTCCATCGCTTCCCCAGCCGCCGCGCCCAGCAGGCGCTTTTCCAGCGTCTTCAACCGCCCGCTATTGGTGATCTGGTCCCCGGTCAGGTCGGTCAGGTAGAAGACGTCGACCGCGCGCTCGCCATAGGTCGCGACATGGGCGGAATGGATCGTCACCTTCGACTGGAACAGCGCATGCGCCAGCTGGTTGAGCAGCGCCGGGCGGTCGCGGGCATGGACTTCGACCACGGTAAAGCGGTTCGACGCGCGGTTGTCGATCAGGACGTTGGGCGCGATGTGGAAAGCGTCGGCGCGGGGCCGGGCGTTGGGCTTGGCGACCAGCCGGTCCGACATCTTGTTGCGGTTGGCTAGCGCATCCTCGATCGCGCGGCGCAGGCGGGAGAGCTGGCCCGGATCGTCGAAGGGGCGGCCCAGCGGGTCCTGGACCAGGAAATTGTCGATCGCCATCCCATCGCGCGTGGTGTGGATGCGCGCGTCGATGATGTTGCCGCCCGCGACATGGATCGCGCCCGCGATACGGTAGAAGAGCCCCGGATGATCGGCGGCGTAGATCGAGACGAGCGTCGCGCCGCGCTCGCCATACACCTGCGCGTCGATCGATAGCTGCGCATCGCCCGCCGCCGCCATCTGTCGGGCGTTATGGGCCAGCACATCCTCGGGCTCGGCGATCCAATAGGCTTCGGGCAGGCGGCGGACATGCGCGGCGAACTTCGCCTCCGGCCAGCCGAGCAGCTCGCCCAGACGCGCCTGCTTGGCGGCGATCCGCTCGGTCCGCCCGCGCTGCTTGTGGCCCAGGCGCAGCACCTCTTCGGCGGCTTCGTACAGATCGCCGAGCAGCTGGCGCTTCCACCCGTTCCACGTCCCCGGCCCGACGGCGCGAATGTCGACGATGGTCAGCAGCAGGAGCAGGCGAAGCCGCTCGGGGCTCTGCACCGTCTCGCAGAAGTCGAGGATCGTCTTGAAGTCCGACAGGTCGCGCTTGAACGCGGTGGCCGACATCAGCAGGTGCCAGCGGACCAGCCAGGCGACCGTCTCGGTCTCCGCCTCGCTCAACCCCAGCCGGGGGCAGAGTCGCTCGGCGACTTCCGCGCCCAGGATCGAATGGTCGCCGCCACGCCCCTTGGCGATGTCGTGGAGCAGCACCGCGACATAGAGGACGCGCCGCGACACGATCTGGTCGATGATCGCCGAGGCGACGGGGTGCTCCTCGACCAGTTCCTGCCGCTCGATCCTCGCCAGCAGCCCCAGCGCGCGGATGGTATGCTCGTCGACGGTGTAGTGGTGGTACATGTCGAACTGCATCTGCGCCACGACACGGCCGAAATCGGGCATGAAGCGACCGAAGACACCCGCCTCGTTCATCCAGCGCAGCACCAGTTCGGGGTCGTGGCGGCTGGTCAGCACATCGAGGAACAGGGCGTTGGCGCGGGGCGAGGTGCGGATGTCGTCGGCCAGCTTCGCGTCGCGCGAGGCCGCGCGCATCGCGAGCGGATGCACCTCCAGCTCATAGCGGTCGGCGAGCTGGAATATCTCGATCAGCCGAACCGGGTCTTCCTGAAAAAAGTCATCGCGTGGCAGCGCCAGCCGCCCGCGATCCAGCACGAAGCCGTTCAACCGGCGCGGACGGCGGCGGATGGTCGGTAGGCCGAAGCGATGCCCGCGCGCGGCGAACCGCTCGTCCAGATGCGCCAGGAACGCGCCGGTCAGCGCGCCGACCGTCTTCACCTGCAGGAAATAGAGCTGCATGAACCGTTCGACCTTGGCTTTGCCCGGCCGGTCGGAGAAGCGCATCCGCTCGGCGATCTGGCGCTGCACGTCGAAGGTCAGTCGGTCCTCGCCGCGCCCGGTGATCAGGTGCAGGTGGCACCGCACGGCCCACAGGAAATTGTCGGCGCGGTGGAACTGCCGATACTCCTCGCGGGTGAACAGCCCGCGCTCGATCAGCTCGGCGGCGCGTTCCACGTCATAGACATATTTGCCGATCCAGAAGAGCGCGTGCAGGTCGCGCAGGCCGCCCTTGCCCTCCTTCACATTGGGTTCGACCACATAGCGGGTGTCGCCCATCTTGCGGTGGCGCAGGTCGCGCTCGGCCAGCTTGTCGGCAATGAACTGGCGGTGCGAGTCGGTCTGGATCTCCGCCTTGAAGCGGCGCGCCGTCTCTTCGTACAGCGCCTGGTCTCCGCACAGGAAGCGCCCTTCCAGCAGGGCGGTGCGCACGGTCACGTCGGCCTTGGCCTGGCGGATCGTCTCGTCGACCGAGCGGCTGGAATGGCCGACCTTCAGCCCCAGGTCCCAGAGCGAATAGAGCATCGATTCGATGACCTGCTCGGCATGGGGTGTCTGCTTGAAGGGGGTGACGAAGCCGATATCGACGTCCGAATAGGGCGCCATCTCGCCCCGACCATAGCCGCCGACCGCGATCAGGGTCAGCCGCTCGCCCGCCGTGGGATTGCTCAAGGGGTAGAGCGTCTCGGTGGTGAACTCGAACAGCACCTTCAGCACCTGATCGGTCAGGTACGCCTGTGCCGCCGCCGCCTCCAGCCCGCGCGAGGGATGGACCGAGAGCCGCCGTGCCACCTCCTGCCGCCCGGCATCGAGCGCGGCGCGCAGCACGGGGGTGATCCGGGTGCGGCCTTCCGGCCCCGTAATGCCGAGCGCGGCCACCTGTTCGGCGAGCAGGCGACGATCGACGATGGCGCGGCGATTGGGCAGAGATTCAAAGCGGCTGTGCATGGAGCCGTCATAGAGGCTGGGGATGAACAAATGGAGAGGGCACGGCATATTCCTGCCCTTGCAGGAGAGGAAGATGAGGACGCTTGGGCCCTACGTCCGACCGTGATAGCGAACGCCGCATGGCCGACCATCACGACATTCCCGCCCTGATCGCCGAATTGGGCCAGCGTGCCCGTCATGCTGCCCGCACGCTGGCGCAGATGCCGACCGCCGCCAAGGCCGCGGCGTTGCGGGCGGCCGCCCAGGCGATCCACGAGGCGCGCCCGGCCATTCTGGAGGCCAATGCCCGCGACATGGCGGCGGGGGCGGCGAACGGCCTGTCCCCGGCGATGCTCGACCGGCTGAAGCTGGACGAGGCGCGGATCGCAGGCATCGTCGCGGGCGTGGAGGCGGTCGCGGCGCTACCCGATCCCGTCGGCGAGCGGATCGACGAACGCACCCGGCCCAACGGCCTGAACCTGTCGCGCGTCCGCGTGCCGGTGGGGGTGATCGGCATCGTTTATGAAAGCCGCCCCAATGTCACGGTCGACGCCGCCGCGCTGTGTGCGATGGCGGGCAATGCCGCGATCCTGCGTGGCGGATCGGAGGCGGTGCATAGCAACCGCGCGCTGCAGGCCGCCTTTGCGGCGGGCTGGAACGCGGCGGGCGGACCGGCGGATGCGGTGCAGCTGGTCCCTGTCACCGACCGCGCGGCCGTGGGCGCGATGCTGGCCGCCGACGGGCTGATCGACCTGCTGATCCCGCGCGGCGGCAAGAGCCTGGTCGCGCGGGTCCAGGCCGAGGCGAAGGTGCCGGTGCTCGCGCATCTCGATGGGATCAACCATGTCTATGTCGACGGCTCGGCCGATCATGCGATGGCGAAGCGGGTCGTGCGCGATGCCAAGATGCGCCGCACCGGCATTTGCGGCGCAATGGAGACGCTGCTGATCGACCGGGCCTATTGCCGTCCCGCCGAACTGGTCGCGGCACTGGTCGATGCGGGTTGCACGGTGCGCGGCGATGCCGATGTGCGCGAGATCGTTCCCGGCCTGGAGGCCGCCACGCCCGAGGATTGGGACACCGAATATCTCGATGCGATCGCCAGCGTGGCGCTGGTCGACGGGGTGGAGGGGGCGATGGCGCATATCGCCGCGCATGGATCGCACCATACCGACGCGATCGTCGCGCGGGACGAGGCCGTGGCCGAGCGTTTCCTGGCGGAGGTCGACAGCGCCATCGTGCTGTGGAACGCCTCGACGCAATTTGCCGACGGCGGCGAGTTCGGGCTGGGAGCCGAGATCGGCATCGCGACGGGGCGGCTCCATGCGCGCGGGCCGGTCGCGCTGGAAGGGCTGACCACCTATAAATGGGTCGGGCGCGGGACGGGCCAGATCCGCGCCGAGAATGGGGGATGAGGATCGGCCTGCTCGGTGGGTCGTTCAACCCCGCCCATAGCGGCCATCGCCGCATCACGCTGGACGCGATCCGCGCGCTCGGCCTGGACGAAGTCTGGTGGCTGGTATCGCCGGGCAACCCGCTGAAGGACGGGGTCAGCGACATGGCGCCCTTTGCCGCACGGTTCGCCTCGGCCAAGAAGATGGCCCGGCGCGCGCCGATCCGGGCGAGCGCGATCGAGCAGGAATTGCACACCCGCTATACCCTCGACACGGTGCGCGGCATCCAGCGTCGCTACCCCGGCCATGACTTCATCTGGTTGATGGGTGAGGACAATTTGCAGCAGTTTCACCGCTGGCGCGGGTGGCGGTGGATTGCCCGTGCGATCCCGATTGCGGTTATCGGCCGTCCGGGGTACAATGCCGCCGCCCACGCGACACCCGCGCTGGGCTGGTTCAGACGTTTCCAGAGGCGTCCGGGCCAGGCGAAGAACTGGACGATGTGGAGTTTGCCGGCCTTCGTGCTGTTGCGCTTCCGCCCCGACCCGACTTCCGCCACGGGCCTTCGGGCCCGCGACCCGGACTGGTTTCGGCATATGGGCCGGAACGTCCCCTGAACAGGAGCTCACTTGGCCACTTCCCCGCAATCGCCGCGTCCGTCCGATCCCGCCGAGGTGGAGGCGCTGCACCGCCTGATCCTCGCGTCGCTGGATGACGACCAGGCGGTGGAGACGATCTCGATCCCGCTCGCGGGCAAGTCCTCGATCGCCGATTTCATGGTGATCGCCAGCGGTCGCTCGACCCGGCAGGTCGCCTCGATGGCGATGAAGCTGGCCGAGAAGATCAAGGCTGAGTTCGGCCGTTCGGTCCGTATCGAAGGCCTGCCGACCGCCGACTGGGTGCTGATCGACGCGAACGACGTCATCGTCCACCTGTTCCGGCCCGAAGTCCGCAGCTTCTACAATCTCGAGCGCATGTGGGCGTTCGGCGATGCGCCGACCCCGCCCGCGAGTCCCGCCGACCGCAACCTCTGACGCCTTAAGAGGCCGCCCGTGCTGCTGCATATCGTCGCGCGCGGGCGGATCGGCCGTTCGCCCGAGGCCGAGCTGGTCGACCGCTATATCAAGCGGATCGGCTGGCCGACCAAGGTCACCGAACTCCCCGACACCGGCGGCAAGGTGCCGCCGCTGGAGGGACAGGTGCGTCTGGTCCTGATGGACGAGAAGGGCGAGAATCTGTCCTCGATGGACTTCGCCAAGCGACTGGAGCGCTGGCGGGACGATGGCGTGCGCGAATGCCGCTTCATGATCGGCGCGGCGGACGGGTTCGAGGATGAAGACCGGGCGCGCGCCGATTTGCTCATCTCCTATGGCCGGGCGACCTGGCCGCACATGATGGCGCGTGCGATGCTGGCCGAACAGCTGTTCCGTGCGACCAGCATCCTGGCCAACCACCCCTATCATCGCGAAGGCTAGGGGCGTGCGGTTGCGCCGGGCCATGTTGGCGATGACGGGGCTGGCGCTGCTGGGCGCGACCGACATCGCCGCCGACCAGCGCCGCCTGGCCGATGCACGGGTCGGCGCAGCGGCGGCGCAGGCGCGGGCCCAGGCGCTGGAAAAACAAGCGGGGGCCGAGCGCGATGCGGCGGCCATCGCCCAGGCCAAGGAACGCGCCATGGCCGCGCGTGTCGCGGCAGCCGAGGCGGAGGTGACGGCGGCGCGCGCGCGGGTCGATCTCGTCGCCGGGCTGCTCGAACAGCAACAGGCGCGGCTGGCCAAGGCGCAGGCACCGCTCGCGCATCTGCTCGCGGCGATGCAGAGCATGGCGGCGCGTCCCCCGGTGGCGGCGGTGGCGCAGCCGGGATCGATCGCCGATCTGGCGCATGTCCGTGCGGTCTTCGGCACCATTTCCCCCGTCATCGCCGCGCGATCGGCGGGGGTGCGCAGCGAGCTGGCGGCGACCCGCCGGGTCCAGGCGCAGATGACCGTGGCGGCGCGGGCGCTGGCCGGGACCACGACCAAGCTGGAAAGCGAACGCCAGGCGCTCGCGAAGCTGGAGGCCAGCCACCGCGACCGGGCCGAGGCGCTGGGCCAGGTGGCGGTCGACGAGTCCAACCGCGCGCTGGCGCTGGGCGAGGCGGCGCGCGACATCGTCGACCGCATGGCCGAGCGTGGCGAGGCGCAGGCGACGGCAGGCGAACTGCTGGCGCTGCCGGGACCCGTCTCGCGCCCGCTCGCCCCCGGTGTCATGGGTCCGGCCATCGCGCAGGGCACCTATCGCCTGCCGGTCAAGGGTAAGGTCGCGGGCGGCTTCGGCGAGATTTCTGACGCTGGCGTCCGCGCGCGCGGCATCACGCTGGCGACCGTGCCCTACGCCCTCGTCGTCGCGCCCGCGGGCGGTGAGGTGCGTTATGCGGGCGTGTTCCGGGGCTATGGCGGCATCGTGATCGTCAACCACGGCGCGGGCTGGACCAGTCTGGTGACGGGTCTTGGGGGCATTGCGGTCAAGCCGGGGCAGCGCGTCGCGGCGGGTGCGGTACTGGGCCGTGCAGGGCGGGGGCATAACGGTGTCGAGCCGCGCATGACCGTGGAACTGCGTCGCGACGGACGACCGATGGACATCGCCGCGATCCTGGGGTGAGGGCAGGTTTCGCATCTTTGCTGGACTATGATCCGATAAGCCGCAGGCCCGCCCCGGAATGCGATCATTTGCCCAGCCTGATCCCTCCCGTTTCGTCGTTTGCAACCGGCAATTTCGGGAAGCGAGACGGACCGATCGCTACCCGTTTGATCCTTGAGATCACATTCCTGCTGCTGACTCCCAGATTGAGGCCTGTGGGTATCGCTGGCCGTTTCGCAATCGGAAGCATCAGAGCCCGGTGGCAAGATCGGCTTACTTGTTACCGACACCTCCACGATACGCGCGGCGTACGGACGCAGGTGCTTTGTTCATGAACAAAAGGATCGCATAACCGGGGCAGTATCGAGCGCTGGCAAGATGCGGGTCAAAGATCGCAGTTTCGTCCTGCGGATCGTACGCATCGCAGAAGTCTCGAGCTGCTCGGTCTACGCGCTCCACGAGCTTGGTCCGCCCAGCCGAGGTCTCGAGCGCGAGGTCGGCGTAGCGCACCACCATGTCGGGCGGTGAATGCGGCGTCGTGCGTGGCGTGGCACAGGCGGACAGCAGAAGTGCGTTCAGGACCCATGATCTTTTCATGGCTTTGCCTTTGCATGAGGGCCGACAGCCTCCGTGGCGTGGCACGCACGCGGCTGAGACGGATGATTGTGATCGATGCCGCTCTAATGACCGGCATGCGGTTCAGACGGCTCGTCGTTGACCCCGACCCTGCCGCGCACTTGGGTGGTCGGGCCGGGGGCGCAGCCAGTACTTCAGCGCAATCGCCTGTAGTGGAAGTTGCGGACGAATGGCTCTCCCTTATCGGTCAGGCCCGCTGCGGACTCGGTCATTTCGTTGCCGTTCGCCGACACGATGTAGACCCGCACCGATCCCAGCCTCTTTGCCTTCGCGATATTGAGCACAAGCACGTTGGGTGTCGGCGTCATGACGGCCACGCTGTCCGCCTCGCTCGTTTCTCCCTCGCTGAGCGCGATCGTTCCATCTGGACGATAAGATGCCGCCATGTGCCGGACGCTGCCGTCCTGACCGGTAATGTCGACGATCATCCGCCACGTGCCCTCACCGATGTCCTGAAAGCTGTAGACGACCCGCCTGGGAGGCGGTCCGTAGGTGCTGGGCATGCGCGTCAGGTCCAATTCCCATCGCCCCATGAAAGGTGATGGCGCTGCTGCCTCTGATCGAACGCGTTCCGGTTGGGCGACGGCTTCGCTGGCGAGGCCTGCGATCGTCGCGGCAGCGGCCAGAAATATAGTTGAGCGATGTAAAGGCAAACGCAGCATGCAACCTCTCCATGGATAGCCGAGGCATCGCCTCAGCGTGGGCAATGGCTGTGATCGGCAACCCGTAGGCGTGCCTTCACCGTCTCCGGGATCATGACCCCGAAGCTTCGCATTCGATCGTCCGTCGTTCGTGGGCTAGAGGATCAGCCGGGATGCTCGGTTGGAGCGAAGCGGTGAAGCTCGGCGTACCGACGCATGATGACGAGGAGGATGGCCAGCTCGATCCCGACGACGCAGCCCTGCAAGAGCGCCTGACGGCTATCGAGGAAGAACACTCCCATGAAGATGACGAGCGTGGTCATTCCGGCCAGCGTCCACAACGACCAGCGAAGCGCGCTGGACCAGTCGCGCTCCAGCAGCGACCATGCGAGCCGCAGGTGCCCGGCCCCAGCCATGAGTTGAACGAGCGCCATTGCCGGAATGGCTCCCAGATAGGTGGGGCGCAGCAACGCCTCATGGGAACCGCCGACGAGGAGCGCACCCGGAAGGCCATGCTGATCGGGATAGAGATAGGGGAAGCCCAAGACCGCGCAGCCGATCTCGATCGTGGCCATCGGAACCATGATGCCCAGCGCGACGGCATAGCTAGTGAGGACGAACCGTCCTGCAGCGCTGCCCAACATTTCCCGCCACGCCGCAACGAAACAGCCAGCCGCAAAGGATAGTCCCTGCCCCTCGGCGGCTGCGCTATGATATTCGGCATTCATCGCCTGGGACCAGGTTTGACGGTCCTCACCCATGCACGCCGTGGCGATCGCCATGATCGCCTGGGACAATGACATCCTCATGCCAGCACCTCCTTGCTGGAAAGTGTCCCGTCTCCGCTGGTCAGTTCCATCGCCAGCGCGAAACCGTTCGCGGTCAGTCGATAGAAATGGCGGGGCGGGCGTCCGGGTTGCGCAGGCTCGCGCCATTCGGCCTCGACCAGCCCGTTGTCGCTCATCCGCATCAAGAGGGGATAGAGCGTGCCCGATGACAACCCCGTGTCCTTCAATAGGTCATAGCCGTGGCGCCATTCGCTGCGCTGGGCCGACAGGGCCGCCAAGAGGAGGCGCATCTGTTTCGAGGGTTGCCTGTTCCGTGCCATGCCGAATGACAACATATGTAGAATTAAGAGTCAACGGGATTTGTCTGTTGCGCGCCGTGGTGCCGTCTGGGTCCGGAGCGTGGGACAATGGAGGGCGCTTCGCGCCGTCTTTTCTTTCCCATCTCCCATCCAATTGGAATTCTGGAACCGCTCCATGTTCCCGGTCCACCATATTTTGGGAATTGTACAGCATAGGCCCTGGCCGTTCGTCATCCCCGATAGCCCACCCCGCTCACCCCTCGTTCAGCACGGTTGCGCTTTGATTGCGTCCGGCTTCCCGCTACACAGGCGGACCGCTTATCTGGTCCAGGACCCTCGATGCCCCGTTCGTTTGCGAAACGTCCGCTTCTGACTGCTACTGCCATCGTCGGCGCGCTAGCCATGGTGCCGATCACGACCTCCGCGATGGCGGCGGTGGACAGCTCGACCGTGCGGCAGTTCGACCGGTTCCTCGACGTGTATAACCGGATCAAGGCCGATTATGTCGACAAGGTCGACGACGACACGTTGATCAAGGGTGCGATCCAGGGGATGCTGGCTTCGCTCGACCCGCATAGCAGCTATGTCGACGCGCTCGACTTCGACAACCTGAAGATCCAGACCGAGGGCAATTATGGCGGTCTGGGCCTGACCGTCTCGATGGAGGATGGCGCGATCAAGGTCATCGCGCCGCAGGAGGATACCCCGGCGGGCCGTGCGGGCGTGAAGTCGGGCGACTATATCACCCATATCGACGGCAAGCTGATCTATGGCCAGTCGCTGGACGAAGCGATCGGCCAGATGCGCGGCAAGCCTGGCACCAAGATCAAGCTGACCATCGTGCGCCCCGGCCGCGACAAGCCGATCGAGCTGACCCTGACCCGCGAGGTCATCGTCCAGCGCCCGGTGAAGTGGGAGGTGCGCGGCGATGTCGGCTATATCAACATCAACACCTTCTCCGAGAATACCGGTGCCGACACCCGCGCGGCGATCATGGCGATCGACAAGGCGCTGGGCCATCGGCCGCTGGGCTATGTCGTCGACCTGCGCGACAATGGCGGTGGCCTGCTGACCCAGGCGATCGCGGTCAGCGACGCCTTTCTCGACCACGGCGAGATCGTGTCGCAGCGCGGGCGCGAGAAGTCGGATATCGAGCGTTACTACGCCAAGCCCGGCGACGATGCGCATGGCCTGCCCGTCATCGTGCTGACCAATTCGGGCACCGCCTCGGCGTCGGAGATCGTGGCGGGCGCGCTGCAGGATCACCACCGCGCGCTCATCATGGGCGAGCGCAGCTTCGGCAAGGGCTCGGTGCAGACGCTGCTGCCGCTGGGGCCGGAGACGGCGCTGCGCCTGACCACCGCGCGTTACTATACGCCGTCGGGCCGGTCGGTGCAGGAGGGCGGGATCGAGCCGGACATCAAGGTGCCCGAAATCTCCGATCCCGATTACAAGACGCGCCCCGTCTTCCGCGAGGCCGATCTGCGCCGCCACCTGATCAACGAGGTGAAGGCCGATAACGCGATCCTGGAAGAGGATACCAAGACCGACCCGCGCTTTACGATGACGCCGGAGCAGCTGAAGAAGCAGGGGATCGAGGACTTCCAGCTCTATTACGCGCTGAAGACCATCGCCCGCCTGGGCGGTCCGGCCCAGATCGCCGCCGCCACCAAGCCGCCGGTAAAGTGACCATGGCCGTCACCCGCACCCGCAACGAATGCCTGGCGAACTGGATCGCCTTTGGCCTGCCCGTCGCGCTGCTGGCGGGGGCGTGGGGCAGCCAGCTGTTCGGCGGCCTCTACCCGTGCGAGATGTGCCATTGGCAGCGTTGGCCGCATTATGCCGCGCTGGTGCCCGCCTTCCTCGCCTTCTTCGTGCCCCAGCGCAGCGTCCGGGGATCGCTTGTCATCCTCGCGGCGTTGTTGATCGCGGTGTCGGGGGCGATCGGTGTCGCCCATGCCGGGGTCGAATATGGCTGGTGGCAGGGCTTTACCGCCTGCACCTCGACGGTGAGTTTCACGGGCGGGAGCGCCGCCGACCGGTTGAATGCGATCCTGAAGGCGCCGGTCATCCGTTGCGATGTCGCGCAATGGACCTTGGGCGGGATTTCGCTCGCCGGGTTCAACGCGATCTTCTCGCTGGGTGGTGCGGCGGCGATCCTGGTGTTGATGAGGAAGGCACGATGAGCCAGCTCCGCTGGATGCCGGGCGACCGGCGGGAATCGATGAAGGCTATGGTCCGCGTCGACCAGGCCGGGGAATATGGCGCGACCCGCATCTATGCCGGGCAGCTGGCGGTACTGGGCGACCGCCATCCATTCGCGCGCGCGATCCATCACATGGCCGAGCAGGAAGAGCGCCACCGCGCCTTTTTCGATCGGATGATCGCCGAGCGCCGCGTGCGTCCGACGCTGTTCCAGCCCTTTTGGGACAAGGCGGGCTTTGCGCTGGGCGCAGTGACGGCGGCGATCGGGCCCAAGGCGGCGATGGCGTGCACGGCGGCGGTCGAGACCGAGATCGACAAACATTACCAGGCGCAGCGCGATCAACTGGGCGACAGCGATCCGGAACTGTCCGACGCCATTGCCGATTTCCAGGCCGAGGAGTTGGAGCATCGCGACCATGCGCTGGGCGCGGGCGCGGAGGAGGCGATCGCCTATCCGCTGCTGTACGGATTGATCCGGGCGGGCTGCAAGGTTGCCATCGCGGCGGCCAAGCGGGTCTGACCGGGCGAAGCGGGAGAGAGAGGATGAGCAACCGAGCATGGACCGCTGCGCTGCTGGCTGCGACGATGATCGCGGGCCCGGCGATGGCGCAACAGGTCGCGGCCCCGGGCGCGATCAAGCCCAAGCCGGTGCAGGCGCCGGGCGAGGTGTCGCGCAACGCCCCCATCAATGGCGTGCTGACCCTGTTCGGCAATGAACGGTGCCCAACCGACAATCAGGGCAACGAGATCGTCGTCTGTGTCCGGCGCGGTGCGGAGGAGCAGTTCCGCGTGCCCAAGGAACTGCGCGAGCTTCAGGTGACGCCGGAGAATGAAAGCTGGGCGGCGCGCGCCACTGGCACGCTGAACGAGGGCACGGGCGTCAACAGCATCGGCAGCTGCTCGGCGGTCGGCGCGGGCGGCGCGACCGGTTGCTTCGCCCAGCGCGTCCGCGAAAACCGCGCGGCCAACGCCCAGCGCCAGCGGGACGAGACGCCGCGTAATCCGTGATCCACGGAGCGCGCTGCCATAGATGGCTTTATGGCCAATCGATATTGATGAAGCCCATCTTTCCCCTCTCCCCTGGATAGGGGAGAGGGTTAGCGGAGCTTGCCAGCCTGCTGGCTAGCGCAGCTTGGGTGAGGGGTTGAGCGAGACAACGGCTCGCACGCTCGCATTGCGAGCGCTTCACCCTCACCCAGCTCCGACTAAGCCTTTGCTTTCGCAAAGGCCCAGTCTGCGCAACCCTCTCCCCTCTACGAGGGGCGAGGGAAGGGGGCATCTCCGACTTTCGAGTAGCCTGGGGTGGAAACCACCGCCCTCGGCTGAGGTCCTGCCACTTCCCCTCGCAGCAAAAGAATAGTCTTACGCCGCCGCCTGGATGCGCGGGGCATTGGCGATCCGGTCGAGCGCCATGGCCCGCGCCGCCTGATGCGGGGTGACGCCATCGCGTTCGGCGCGGGCCAGGACGGCCTTCATGCGCGGGCCGATGGCCAGGACGCGGCGACGCACCTCGGCGGCGCGCCAGCCCAGATATTCCCCCGCCACATTCACGATGCCGCCCGCATTGACCAGGAAATCGGGGGCGTAGAGCACGCCCCGCGCCGCCAGCGTCCGGGCCACCTCTTCATCGGCCAGCTGGTTGTTCGCCGCGCCGCACACCACCGATGCGCGCAGCCCCGCGACCGTTGGCGCATCCAGCACCGCGCCCAGTGCGCAGGGGGCCAGCACATCGACCTTGGCGGACAGCAACGCGCGGCTGCTCATCACCATCGCGCCGAACCGGTCGGCGGCGCGGGCGGCGACCTCGCTGCGTGGCTCGGCCAGGACCAGCTTCGCGCCCTCCTGATGCAGCATCTCGCACAGCGCGAAGCCGACATGGCCCAGCCCCTGCACCGCCACCGTCACCTCGGACAGTTCGGCGCCCAGCCGGTGGCGGACCGCGACCCGCATCGCCTGCAACACGCCCAGCGCGGTCCAGGGCGAGGGATCGCCACCCGGTTGGCCACGCCGGGCCGGAAGCCCCGCGACATGGCGGGTTTCGCGGGCGACGCTTTCCATGTCCGCCACGCCGGTTCCGACATCCTCGGCGGTGACATAGCGGCCCTTGAGCGCGGCGACCTCCCGGCCGAAGGTGCGGAACAGCGCCTCGCGGTCGAAGGGGCCGTCGGGCAGGCAGATCACCGCCTTGCCCCCGCCAAAGGGCAATTCGGCCAGCGCATTCTTCAGCGCCATGCCCTCGGCCAGCCGCAACGCATCGACCGTGGCGGCCTGCTTGCCCGCATAGCGCCACACCCGGCACCCGCCCGCCGCCGGGCCGAGCGCCGTCGAGTGCAGGACGATCACGCCGCTTGCGCCGCTGGCCCGGTCGTAAAAGGTCACCACCTCTTCGGGAGGCAGGCTGAGATGGTCGTGCGAGGCGAGGGACATGCTGGTTTTCCGATCCGTTCCGATGGCGGTGAAACTAGCGGGATCGACCGGGCAAAGCTGACCCGATTTGGCGGTGTTATGTCGCTAGACAGGTTGATTGATCCCAGGATCGGCGATTAGAAGGTCAATTATGCCGCATGACCTCGATATCTGGGAACGTCGTATCCTCGCTTTGCTGCAGGAGGATGCGAGTCTGTCCACCGCCGCGATTGCCGAGGCAGTGGGGCTGTCGGCCTCGCCCTGCTGGCGGCGGATCGACCGGCTGGAGCGCGACGGGATCATCAAGCGCCGCGTCGCGCTGGTCGACCGCGCCAAGGTGGGGCTGAAGGCGCAGATCTTCGCGCAGGTGAAGCTCAACGCGCATGGCCGCGCCAATCTGGACCAGTTCACCGCCGCGATCCGGGAACTGCCCGAGGTGATGGAATGTCACGTCCTGATGGGGGCGGTCGACTTCATGCTGCGCATCGTCGCGGCGGACATCGAATCCTATGAGCGGTTGTTCTTCGAGAAGCTGTCCAACCTGCCCGGCGTACAGGAAATCAACTCGACGGTCGCCCTGTCGGAGATCAAGTCGACCACCTCGCTGCCGATTTCGGCATAGTCGCGATTCTTCCCGGCACTGGGAGGGGGACCGCCGCGAAGCGGTGGGGGAGGGGGCGTGCGGACAAATACGACGCTTGCGGCAGATATCCCTCCGTCAGCGCTTTGCGCTGCCACCTCCCCGTGCCGGGGAGGATTGGGCATTGCTCCGTCGCTCTCGCCCCGGTAGCGGCGGGGCGCAACAGGGAGTGATCCGATGGCGCGGTGGCGGGAATGGCGCGCGGGCTTGGGTGGCATTCGGGTGGGATTGTTCCTGCTGGTCTGGTTTTCCTGCGCCTGGTTCGGGTCGTGGGAGTTCAATCCCAACAATGCCACTCGCCTGTTCGCCACGATCCGCATGGTCGAGGACGGGACCGCGACCATCGATCCGCTGGCGCACCTGACCATCGACAAGGCGCAGTTCGGGGCGCACGCCTATCTCGACAAGGCACCGGGCATGACCCTGATGGCGCTGGCCCCCGTGGCGCTGACCGACCTGGTCACCGGCGACCGGGCGGCGCGGCATGACCCGACGCCGATCGATCCGGGCTTCGTCGCGTATCTGAAGCTGCGCACCCGTGTGGCCGCCGCCACCGGCTCGGCGCTGCTGACCGCTATCGCCGCCGTTCTGCTTTTCGATCTGGCGCTCGGCCTGACGGGCAGCGCGGGGGCGGCGCTGTTTGCCAGCCTGGCTTATGCGCTGGGCACACCGATCTGGGGCTATTCGACCACGCTGCTCGGCCATGCCAGCGTCGCGGCGCTGTTCGTCATCGCACTGGTCGGCGTGGCAAGGGGCGGGGCACGCTGGCTGGCGGTGGCCGGGTTGGCGCTCGGCTGGGCGGTGGTGGTCGAATATCAGGCGGTGCTGGCGGGGTCGGTCATCGGGCTATGGGCGCTGTGGCGCTGCCGGGCCCAGCCTCGGGCGCTGGTGCCGTTCCTCGCCGCCGGGCTGGTCGGGCTGATACCGCTGCTGGCTTATAATCTCTTCGCGTTCGGCACGGTGTTCCGGATCGGCTATTCGGGCGTGGTCGGGTTCGAGGGGATGAACCAGGGGCTGTTCGGGCTGACCTTTCCTCGTATGGCGGTGCTGCGCGCGATTTTGCTGGAGCCGGCGCGCGGGCTGCTTTGGGTGGCGCCGATCCTGTTCCTTGCGCCGCTTGGTCTGGGGCTGTTGGTGGAGACGCGGGCGACGCGCGGGCTGGCGCTGACGGCGGCCGGAGTGGTGGTGGTCGCGCTGCTGGTCAACGCGGCCTATGTCTATTGGGACGGCGGCAACGCCACGGGGCCGCGCCATGCCATGCCGCTGGCGGGGGTGCTGGCGCTGGGGCTGGCACCCTTGTGGGTCGCGGTGCGCGTGGCATGGGCGCGGGGACTGCTCGCCGTCCTGTTGCTGGTGTCGATCGCGATCAACCTGACCATCGCCTCGGCCGAGATCTTCGCCCCGCCGCCCTTTCGCTGGGCCTGGTGGCAGGCGGTGATGCAGCAGCGCTTCCTGGCGGGCGACCTGCGCACCATCCCCTCCGAGTGGTGGGGATGGACCACCTGGCACGGCCTCTATCTCTGGGCGGCGGTCGCGGTCCCGCTCGCCCTGTGGCTGATTCAGTCCTGTGCGCGCTTCAGCCCACGCACCCGGTGCCAGACGTAAAGGCCGATCAGCACGACCAGCACGATGCCGATCGCCAGGTCGGCGCGGTGGAAGAACGCCTTCACCCGGGGGTCGGAATCCCATTTCTCGCCCAGCTCGCGCCCGACGATGGCCAGCACCAGGCAGAAGGGCCAGCTGCCGATAAAGGTGTAGAGGTGGAAGGGGACGAGCTTCATCCGCGCCACCCCGGCCGGAAAGGCGATGAAGGTGCGGATGACCGGCAGCAGCCGCCCGATCAGCACCGCGATCGAGCCATAGCGCGCGAAGAAGCGGTCGGCGGCGTCCAGCTCGCCCGGCCCGATCAGCAGATACTTGCCCCAGCGCTCGGCAACCGGCCGCCCGCCGCGCTTGCCGATCTCATAGGCGACGACCGAACCCAGATTGCAGCCCAGCGCCCCCGCCGTCGCGGCGAGGTACAGGTTGAACTGCCCCGTCGACACCAGATAGCCTGCGAACGGCATGATGATCTCGGAGGGCAGCGGGATGCATGCGCTCTCGATCGCCATCAACAGGGTGATGCCCAGATAGCCGCCCGTCGAGATGACCCAGATGGCAAAGCTCGCCAGTGCGGAAAGAATATGTTCGACCATGGGGCCAGCGACTTGCGCGATCGGGGGGCGGGGGTCAATCGGAACCGGACGGCTGCGGCTGTCTGCTTCGGGACAGCGGGCGGGGACTTGCCGGGGCATTTTCTCCTGCGATAGATGGGGCGCATGATGGTTCAGGCCCTTTTCGCGCTGTGGCTGGCGGCCGCACCGCTTCCCGCCGCCTCGGATGCCGAGGTCGATCCCGCGACGATCAATGTCGTCGATGCGATCGACTGTCGGTTGAATACCGACAGCTATGGCGCGCTGACCATGGCGCTGGACGAAGAGGCGAAGCGGCGCGGCTGGCGGCCGGTCGAGGGCAAGAATCCCTTCCTGCAGGAATATGAACTGCCGCAACCGATCCGCGTCGGTGAGGGCTGGACCACGCGCCGCATCGCCTTCAGCGCCAATGCGCTGCTCGCGATCCTGGACATTGCCGATCCGAAGACGGTGGCCGACCGTATCGGCGTCACCAACACCCTGCCCGACCTGTCGGAACAGGGTGTCGCGGCCAAGTTCCTGGGCCAGCATGTCGTCAGCGACGAGACCGTCCTGCCCAAGGGCGAGGAAAAGTTCGGCACGCACAGCATCATTGCCCGATCCGTGTCGACCGTCACCAGCCATCCGGGTAAGACGCTCTATGGCTGTTCCTATGCCACCGACGTCATCGGTCGGGACGGCAAGCCGATCTGATCGCGGGGCGGGCGCAGGGCGCACCGGGAACCGGGCGGTGGCCCTGCCGGTTGGACGGCCCATGACGAAGCTGACCCTGAATGACGGCCGCAGCCTGCCCCAGCTGGGGCTGGGCACCTATCAAATCCCGGATTCGCAGGTGGCCGCCGTGGTCCGGCGCGGGCTCGACACCGGATACCGGCTGGTCGACACCGCCGCCATCTATGGCAATGAACGCGGCGTGGGTGAAGGGTTTCAGGGGGCGGATGCCTTCCTGACCACCAAGTTGTGGAACGGCCGCCACCGCGATGCCGAAGCGGCGCTGGACGAGAGCCTGGCTCTGCTGGGTGTCGAGGCGGTGGACCTGTATCTGATCCACTGGCCGGTTCCGGCCGAGGACGCCTATGTCGAGGCGTGGCAGAGCCTGATCGCTTTGCGGGACGCGGGCAAGGCGAAGTCGATCGGCGTGTCCAACTTCCTGCCCGAGCATCTCGATCGGATCATCGATGCGACCGGTGTGGTGCCTGCGGTCAACCAGATCGAACTCCATCCCCGTTTCCAGCAACGTGAGGCACGCGCCTATCATCAGGCCAAGGGCATCGTGACCCAGAGCTGGAGCCCGTTGGGGCAGGGCGGCGAGTTGCTGAAGACGCCGGAGATCATGAAGATCGCGGAGAAGCATGGCCGCTCGGCGGCACAGGTGGTGCTGGCCTGGCATCTCGCGCATGGCCTGCCCGTCATCCCCAAGGCGGCGGACGCGGACCACATGGCCGACAATTTCGCTGCGACCGAACTGACGCTGGATGACGAGGATATGGCGGCGATCGACGCCCTGGACAATGCGGATGGACGGATCGGGCCCGACCCGCGCGAGATGTGAAGCTCCCACGCGATGCCCAGGCCTTTCCTTGCGGCGCTAGCGTCGGAATCTCGGTTGACAGCAAGCGACATATGAAAATATTAGGATACGTTCATATGTTGATATTTGCATGACTCCGGATGAGGGCGCGTTGTTGGCCGATGTGTTTCGTCTTTTGGGCGAACCCAATCGGCTGAGGTTGGTGGTCGCGTGTCTGGACGGACCGCGTACCGTAGGCGAACTGACGCAAAAGGTTGGCGTGAGCCAGAGCCTGGTTTCGCAGCATCTTCGTCTGCTGCGCGCGGGCCGTCTGCTCAAGCAGAGTCGGCAGGGGCGAAACGTCCTTTACGAGCTGCCCGACTGCCACATCCGCACCATGCTGACCAACATGATGGACCACGTGCTCGAACCCGATTCCGTAGATGAGGAGTAAGTCAAATGGCCGTTACCGTTGATCAAGTGAAATGCGCCTGCGCCGATTGTGTCTGCATCGTCAGCGTCAACAACGCGATCGAAGCCGAAGGCCGCAGCTTCTGCAGCGATGCCTGCGCCCAGCATCATGAAGGCGGCAATGGTTGCGATCATGCCGGTTGCACCTGCCACGGCTAATGAATTTCGAAGGCCGGGCACCCAGTGTCCGGCCTTTTCTTCGCCCATGCTCAGCAGAGGCCGAAGCCCAGAAGATGTGGGTGTCGAACGGCTTCGGGCTTATGGGTTCGGTGCCGTGATCGTAACCGCCGAAGGGCCGCCGCGGTCAGGCCGACAGGGCTTCCGCCGCGAGTTTCAGGTCCTCGACGAATCGCTTATATTCCACCTCCTTCGCCGCCGGGTCGGGCAGGCGGAGCAGGTAGCTCGGGTGGACGGTGATGAAGGCGGTGCCGCCATCGGGTAGGGTCAAAGCCTTGCCCCGTTCGCGGCCGATGGTCATCGGCTTGCCGAACAGCGAACGCGCCGCCGTCGCGCCGAGCGCCACCGTCACCTGCGGCTGGATCAGTAGGCGTTCCTGCTCGACCCACCACCGGCAGGCCTGGATTTCCCCGGCATTGGGGGAGCTGTGGATACGGCGCTTGCCGCGCGGCTCGAATTTAAAATGCTTGACCGCGTTGGTGACGTAAGCGGTCGCCCGGTCGATCCCGGCTTCCGCCACGGCGCGGTCGAACACCTGTCCGGCCGGGCCGACAAAGGGGCGGCCCGCCAGGTCCTCTTGGTCGCCGGGCTGTTCGCCGACAAACATCAGGGCGGCATCGACCGGGCCCTCGCCGAACACGGTCTGGGTCGCGGGCGCATGGAGCGGGCAGCGGGTGCAGGTCATCGCCTCGTCCCGGAGCGCGGCCCAGGCCGCTTGCGCATTGCCGCCGCGCCCGGTTCGCACATCCGTCTTGGCCGTTGCGATCATACCCGTCTCCCGTGCCTGTGCGCCCGCGATCAATTCCGAGACCAACGCGGTTTCCGGCATGTTTTTCCAATATTTGCGCGGCATCTCCTTGAGCATCGCACCGATTTTCACGCGGGCGGGATTGAAGATGCTGGCATAATAGGTCTTCCACACCGCCTCGGTCGGGTCGCCCTCCGGCGCATCCGCCTTGGTCGCGCCCGGACCTTCGGCGAGCGTCTTGCCGTCCCAGTAGAGCGAGACCTCCGGCGTCAGGATCGACCAGCGCATCGTGGAGAAGCGGTTGACGAAGAACGCCGCATTGGCGCGCACGATATGATGCTCGGGCTCGAACCAGGCGACATAGCGCGGGCCATCGTCATCCTCGGTTTCGCGGAAACGCAGAAAGGCACGCATCTTGTGGATGTCGCGCCGCACCGCCTTGGCCAGGCGGTCGAGGCGACGGATCAGCGGATCGGCCTGATCCTCGATCAGTCGGGGCTGGCGGCGCAAACGGTCGAGCGCGGTGTGGAGCAGCGCGAAACGCTCCGGGTCGTTGGACAGGATAACGCTGCGCGCGAGGTCGATGAAGCCGCGCGATACATTAAAGCGGGGGGCGGTGGTGGCCGGATTGTCCTCGGCAACCGCACCGAACAGATCGGCGGGCTGCTCGCCGACCTGCCACACGACCTGATCGGGCGGCACGCTGTCGGCGATCAACCCGCGCGCGGCATCGCGCCAAGCGTCGAAGTCGTCGGGGGCGGAGAGGGTTATGATGCGCATGGTGCTTCAATCCTCCCCGGCACGGGGAGGTGGCAGGCCGCAGGCCTGACGGAGGGGGCGTGCCACACGGGTCATCCTTCGCGGCAAGCCCCC
>NZ_BCTY01000041.1 GCF_001591005.1 Sphingomonas sanguinis NBRC 13937 | reverse complement strand
CCTCCTCCCCCGCCGCCCCCGCCGCCGGCTCCCGAGGCTGTGCCGTGCTCGCCGGGTCCGTTCATCGTGTTCTTCGAGTGGAACAAGTCGGACATCACCCCGGAAGCAGCGTCGATCCTCGACAACGCGATCACCCAGTACCAGAGCTGCGGCAATGCCCGCGTGATGGTTGCAGGCTTCACCGACACGTCGGGTACGCCGAAGTACAACATGGGCCTGTCGCAGCGTCGTGCCGACGCGGTGAAGGCTTACATGACGTCGCGTTCGATCCCGGACGGCACGATCACGACCGAAGCGTTCGGCGAAGATCGCAACCACCTGCGCGTTCAGACTGCGGACGGTGTCCGCGAGGTCCAGAACCGTCGCGTGGAAATCACCTACGGTCCGGGCGCTGGCCAGTAAGCCACGCTCAGCCAAGGCTGATTGCAAAAAGAGGGAGGTCGGCGAAAGCCGGCCTCCTTTTTTATATCCAGCATTCGGCCCGGTTCCTCGCCAGGACGTTCCCGGCGCCGAGCTGCCTCAGCCCTGCTGGATCAAGTTTCGATGAAAGATACGGCCAAGCGGTCGATCGTCGGGGACAGTCCCGCCTGCCATTCCCGATCGGTCAGGCCGTTTTTGACGTTCTGGTCCCCAGGATTCACACTTTTTTCGGCACTGTCCAATATGGACAAGTCCTTCACCACGAAGGAACGCCGATGCCACGGGCCGCGCCGGGTTATAAGAATCGCGAAGCGCGCCGGCAGGTCCTGATCCCCTGTCGCATGAAGTCGGTCCGCGGCTGGGGCGATGCGTGCATCCACAATATTTCGTCGCGCGGCATGATGCTGGCCTGCGACGACCCGCTGGAGCCGGGCGAATATGTCGATATCCGGCGCGGTCGCCAGGTGGTGATCGGCCGCGTGATCTGGCGGCGCGACCGCTTCTCGGGCATTCGGACCCAGGATGTGATCAGCGCGGATGTGCTGGTCAACGAACCCCGGCTGGAGGGCCGTCCCGCCCAGCGCGAGGCCGATGGCGACCGGCGCGATCCCCGTCAGAGGCTGGTCAGCGAGATCGATGCGGCCCGGCGCATGGAGCGTAGCCGTTCCATTTCCAGCGCGCTGCAATTCGGGGCGATCGGCCTGTTCGGCCTCGCCGCGGCAGCCACCATCGCGGTGCAGGTCGGTCATATGCTGACCGACCCCACGCAACGGATCAACCAGGCCCTGTCCTCCGCCCGATAGACGTCGGTCGGATCAGCCGCGCTCTTCTTCGGCTAGCGCCGAAACCAGCCATTCTGGCCGCACTGCATCGCCCAGCGCCTCGACGCGGCGATGCTCCACCATCAGTCCCAGCGCGGGATAGGTCGCCCGCGTCCGATCGCCCGGTTCCCCCAAAGGGGCAACGACCAGCCGCCGGTTGACCTTCGATCGATGGTGCATCCGCGCCGTATTTTCCTGGCCGACATAACAGCCCTTGGTGAAGCTGACTCCGTTCAGCTCGCGCGCATTGCACTCCAGCCACAAGGTCTCGCCCGCGCCGAGTTCGCCGACCCCCTCGGTCACGCCCAGCGCCAGCCTATGCGCGGTCCAGCCGCTCGCCGCCTCGCCCGCCGGGGCCAGCCAGCGACGGCCCAGTTCGGCCAAGCGCGGATCGCACGGATGGCCGTCCGTACCCGCGCTCGCCCCAGCACTCCAATGCACCGCCAGCCCCTCGACCGGCTCGATCGTGATCGCCCGTCGCAGCCGGTACATGGCCAGCCGCCGCGCCAGCGCCTCGGCCTGGGATGCTTCCGCATCGATCAGCACCGCCTCGCCCTCGGCCCAGAGGATGAAGTCGAACAGCGCCTTGCCCTGCGGCGTCAGCAGCCCGGCCCAGCGCGGCGCGTCCGGGGTCAGCCCGACGACATCCTGCGTCACCAGGCCTTGCAGGAACCCGCGCACATCCTCGCCCGCCACGCGGATCAGGCGGCGGTCGGTCAGGGTGGTTCCTGGCGTCGGGCTGGGCGTCGTCGTCGGGGTGGTATCGCTCATGCGGTCAAGGTAGGAGGGCGGGACCCTATGCGAAAGGCCCGTTTGTCATGACCTTCGATCTGCTTCTCTCCGGCGGCACCGTCCATACCCCCGGCGGCCCGGTCCGCGCCGATGTCGGTGTGCGCGGCGGTCGGATCGTGGAGATCGGCGCGAAGGGCGATGCGGGGCGTGTGATCGACTGTACCGGGCTCGACATCCTGCCCGGCGTCATCGACACCCAGGTGCATTTCCGCGAGCCCGGCCTGATGCACAAGGAGGACCTGGCATCTGGCAGCCGTGCGGCGGTGATGGGTGGCGTCACCGCCGTGTTCGAAATGCCCAATACCAAGCCGAACACCGATTCGGCCGAGGCGATCACCGACAAGCTGACCCGCGCGAAGACGATGTTCTGCGACCACGCCTTTTACGTGGGCGCGACGAACCACAATGCCCGCGACCTGGCCGAGCTGGAGCGGATGCCGGGCACGGCCGGGGTGAAGATCTTCATGGGCGCCTCGACCGGCGACCTGCTGGTGTCCGAGGATGCGCGGCTGGCCGAAGTGCTCGCCTCGGGCCATCGCCGCGTCGCCATCCATGCCGAGGACGAGGATCGGATGAACGCCCGCGCCGACGAGCGGATCGAGGGCGACCCCGCCTCGCACCCCGTCTGGCGCGACGATGAGAGCGCGCTGCTCGCCACCCGCCGCATCCTGCGTCTGGCGCGTGAGGCGAAGCGCCGCATCCATATCCTGCACGTCACCACGCCTGCCGAGTTGGAATATATCGCCCAGCACAAGGACATCGCGACCTGCGAAGTCACGCCGCAACATCTGACGCTGGCGGGCGAGGAGGCCTATCCACGCCTCGGCACGCTGGCGCAGATGAACCCGCCGATCCGCTCGGGCGCGCATCGCGACGGGCTGTGGCACTGGCTGAACCAGGGTGTGCCCGACGTCATCGGGTCCGACCATGCGCCGCACACGCTGGAGGAAAAGGCCAAGCCCTATCCGGGTAGCCCCAGCGGCATGCCGGGCGTGCAGACGCTGCTGCCGTTGCTGCTCGACCATGCAGCGAACGGCCGCCTGTCGCTTCAGCGGGTGATCGAGCTGACCAGCGCCGGTGCACAGCGCATTTTCGGCATCGTCGGCAAGGGGCGGATCGCGGCCGGCTATGACGCCGACTTCACCATCGTCGACCTGAAGAAGCGCTGGACGATCGAGGATCAGTGGCTCCAGTCCAAGTGCGGCTGGTCGCCCTTCACGGGCATGGAGCTGACCGGCAAGCCGATCGGCACGATCATCCGGGGCGAGGTCGCGATGTGGGAAGATCAGCTCGCCGCCACGCCGACCGGCCAGCCGCTGCGTTTCGAGGCGGTCGATTTCGGATGAGGGCGGTCCGGTGGGTGCGCGACATCCGGGTCTATTGCCCGGTAGCGCCCCAGACGCTGGCGGCGATGATGGCGGGCGATCCTGGCGCGGTGGAGCGGGACGCCACCGCCGCCGTGCTGCTGGGTATCTTGCGCACCCCGCCACTGGGCGATTTTGGGCGTTATCGGGACGTGGTGGAACTGGCGCTCGGTTATGAAGGCTTCCGTCCCGGCGACGGCGCGGTGCCGACACTGGGCACGGTCGGCGAGCCGAGCTGGTCGCCGACCGTCATCCTGACCGCCATCTATGATGCGGACGCGGATGTGGATTCGCTGGCGGACCAGTTGCTGGCGGCGCATCCTTGGGACGTGCCGGTGATCGCGGTCAGCGAGCCCTATCGGTTGCTGGTGCGCGGGTAGGGGGCTGAACGGACGAAGGTCTCAGGCCGGGCTTCCTCGCCCCGCGCATCCGATCAGAACGGCAACCACCGCGCCTTGTGGGTGAAGTTCATATAGCCGACATTGACGCCCGCGCGCCAACCGACCCCCAGCCGCACCGGGATCAGCACGACGTTGCCGCGCCGCAGATAGGTCGCGGCGAACCCGCCGACGAAATAGAGCCGTCCCTCGGCCGCCGGGAAGCGGTGGAACAACTCCTCGGTGTCATACAGATTGTAGACCAGCACGAAGACCTTGTTCGCGTCGCCGCCAATGTCGAAGCCGAGCGACGGCCCGGTCCAATAGACCGGCATCTGCCCCTCGACCTTGTGGGTCATCACGCCCGAGCCGTAACGCAGCCCGACCACGAACGCGCCCGAGGCCTCGCGCCCCGCGATATAGGCGTTGGGGCGGCCCTGTTCCTTCAGGATGCGCTCGATGATGCCCGCCAGCCCTTCGGCACCCTGGCCGAACACGCCTTCGCCCGCCGCGAGCAGGTCGTCACGCTCGAACGTGTCGGCCGCTTGCGTGGTCTGCGTCGCGCGGGTTTCCGGGACGGTCGAGGGGGGCGTCACCGGCGTCTGCTGGGCCGGCGGCGTGGAGGGGATGGTGTCGTCCTGCGCCGGGCTGTTGCGCTGGTCCTGCGGCGTGGTGGCGACGGGCGGGCGCGACGGCTGCGTGCCCAGGTCGCTGTCGATGCCCTGATTGGGATCGATCGTGCGGACCTGCGCGCCTGCGGGCACAGCGGCGATCAGCGCAAGACCACCCAGCAGCGACAGGGTGTGACAGACGATACGCATGACTTTTCAACTCCCCCGGCAGACCGATGACCGACGTTAACCAGCCCGCGCCTTGCAGTGCAATGAATGACGGGACAGGCCCTAGTCGATTTTCCGCATAAAATCCCCTCAAACCCCGGTTGATTGCCTCCCCCGGCCCCGCTATAGCCGCACCTCGCCGCAAGCCGGAGACGTGGGTGAGTGGCTGAAACCAACGCTTTGCTAAAGCGTCGTACGGGAAACCGTACCGAGGGTTCGAATCCCTCCGTCTCCGCCATATCTGTGCCGCGCACGATGTCGATCATCAGCCAGCCGATCGACCAGCTTCCCTTGAAGTCCTGACACCTACGCCGTCTCAACGCCCAACGAGCATGGTCCCGCCACGCTTGCCCGACCCGGTTGGAACGGGCATCGCCTCTAACGCTTGTCAGAGGGCGAGGACATCGCCCGCGCCGTTGAGGATCGTTCATGCCCGTCACCGACATCGCCACCCGCGTCTATAATCATGGCTGGCGGTTGGACCCGGTGGTGCGCAGTTTGCTCGATACCGATTTCTACAAGCTGTTGATGCTGCAGATGATCCGGCAGTTGCACCCGGAGGTGCATGCGACCTTCTCGCTGATCAATCGCAGCCATGCGGTCCGGTTGGCCGAGGTGATGGACGAGGCCGAGTTGCGCGAACAGCTGGACCATGCGCGGTCGCTGCGCTTCACCAAGAAGGAACTGATCTGGCTGGCGGGCAACAGCTTTTACGGCAAGCAGCGGATGTTCTCGCCCGACTTCATCGAATGGCTCGGCCGATTCCAGTTGCCCGACTATGAACTGCGCACCGTCGACGGACAGTTCGAGCTGCATTTCGAGGGCCCTTGGGCCGAGACGACGATGTGGGAAATCCCGGCACTCGCCATCGTCAACGAGCTGCGGTCGCGTGCCGCGCTGAAGGGCAAGGGGCGGTTCGAGCTCGACGTGCTCTATGCCCGCGCCAAGGCCAAGCTGTGGGACAAGGTGGAGCGGTTGCGCGACCTGCCCGATCTGGTCCTCTCCGACTTCGGCACGCGGCGGCGGCATGGCTTTTTGTGGCAGCGCTGGTGTGTCGAGGCGTTGAAGGAAGGGCTGGGGAGCCGCTTCATCGGCTCGTCCAACGTGCTGTTGGCGATGGACAACGACCTGGAGGCGATCGGCACCAACGCGCATGAGCTGCCGATGGTGATGGCCGCGCTGGCGCCCGACGATGCGGGCGTGGCGGCGGCGCCCTATCGGGTGCTGGAGGAGTGGCAGGCGCTCTATGACGGCAACCTGCTGATCGCGCTGCCCGATGCGTTCGGGACCAGCGCTTTCCTTGCCCACGCGCCCGACTGGCTGGCCGACTGGACCGGTTTCCGCCCGGACTCGATGCCGCCGATCGAGGGCGGCGAGCAGATCATCGCCTGGTGGCAGGCGCATGGTCGCGATCCGAAGAGCAAGCTGCTGATCTTTTCCGACGGCATGGACGTCGACAGTATCGAGGCGGTCTATCGCCATTTCCATGGCCGGGTACGGATGAGCTTTGGCTGGGGCACCAATTTGACCAATGATTTCCGGGGCTGCGACCCGGCGGGCGAAGCGGGACTGGAGCCGATCTCGCTGGTCGCCAAGGTCATCAGCGCGAATGGCCGCCCGGCGGTGAAACTCTCCGACAATCCGGCCAAGGCGACTGGCGAGCCGGCGGAGATCGAACGCTATCTGCGCATTTTCGGGCAGGAGGGGCGGCAGGCCAAGCCGGTCATGGTCTGATCGGGCGCGTCCCATCGTCCCGGTCCGGTAGACCTATTCCTCTTGCCAGTCCCCGGCGCGGCTCATAGCGTTGGCCGATCTCGGGGGAGGTAGCATAAGCGTGACGAAGACGATGACGGCGCGACGCCGGGGGATGGGGTTTGCGTTGCTGGCGGGGGTGGCGATCGCCTCTCTGTGCGCCGGAACGGCGGCGGTTGCGGTGGCCAGCGAGACGAAGGCGACAATGCCGACTGTCGCGGTCGAGGCCGTGCCCGACTGGATTCGCGATCGCCCGGTGCCCGCGGCGACCCAGGCGCTGGTCGAGGGCGCGCAGGACGGCACCGCCTATCTGCTCAACGACCAGCAATATCGCGCCCGCGCCGACGGGCATGATGACTGGTTCCGACTGGCGAGCAAGGTGGTCGACCGCAGCGGGCTGGAATCGACCGGCCAGATCACGCTGACCTATAATCCGGCGTTCGAGAGCGTCGGCATCGCCTTTGTCCGCATCGTCCGCGACGGCCAGGTCATCGACCGGACGAAGGATACGCAATTCCGCGTCGTCGAGCGTGAAAGCGACCTGAAGGACGGGATCGTCAGCGGTAGCCTGAAGGTGATCGCGAACGTCCGCGACGTGCGGGTCGGCGACGTGGTCGATTACGCCACCATCGTCCACACCCGCTCGGCGCTGTGGCCGGGCCATTCCTTCCACCAATTCTCGCAGCGTTTCTCCGACCCCTTGGGGATGCGCAGCATCCGGCTGGTCTGGCCGAGCGGCATGACGCCCGCCTTCAAGGCGCTAAATAGCGATATCGCGTTCCAGACGCGGGCGATCGATGGCGGCACCGAATGGGAATGGGTGTCCCGCAACCCCGCCCCGACCAAGGGCGAGAGTAACGTGCCCGCGGGCGCTTTCCAGTGGGGCCGGGTCGATATCTCGACGATGAAGAGCTGGGGCGAGGTCGCCGCCTGGGCGGAGGGGCTGTACAAGGGTGACGAGACCTTGCCCCCCGACTTCGCCGCGCGGCTGGACGCCATTGCCAAGGCATCGCCGGGCGCGGCCGACCGACTGACCGAGGCGTCGCGGCTGGTACAGGACAATATCCGCTATGTCGGCGAGGAGATGGGCGAGGGCTCGTTCGTGCCCCGGCGGCCCGCCACCGTGCTGGCGCGCGGTTATGGCGATTGCAAGGACAAGAGCCTGTTGCTCGCGGTCGCGCTGCGCCGGTTGGGGATCGATGCGGTTCCGGCGCTCGTCTCGACCAGCGCGGGCGACCGGCTGATCGACCGACTGCCCTCGCCGTTGCAGTTCGACCATGTGATCGTGCGCGCCGTGGTGGATGGCCGGGTGATGTGGATCGACCCGACCGGCACCCACCGGGGCGGGCGCGGCACCGCCATCGTCGCCTCCGACCTGGGCTATGCGCTGCCCATCCGCGCCGGTCAGGCTGCGCTGGAGAAGATGGAGGGCTATGGCGATCATGCCGGGCGGATGGACGTGCTCGAACAGTTCGCGGTCGACGAAAAGGGCGCGGTGCCGCTGACCCTGCATGTCGAGACGCGCTATACCGAGGCACGGGCGGACGGGATGCGGGCCAGCTGGTCCACCTCGTCGGCGCGCCGCATCGCGGACAACAATCTGGACTTTTACCGCAAGCGATTCCCCGGCCTGGCCGAGGCCCGCCCGCTGGTCCTGAAGGACGACCGCGACGCCAACACGCTGACCATGGTCGAGGACTATACACTGTCGCGCGAGGCGTTCGACAAGGCGAAGCTGTCGTCCAAGCTCATCACCCGCGCCTATGCGGTGCAGGACATACTGCCCGACCGTCAGGCCAATGCGCGCCGCAACCCACTGGCATTGCCCGATCATGTCGTCACCGACCACGTGATCGAGCTGCGCGCCAAGGGCCGTCCGCTCGACCCGCTGGACGATATCGAGGCCAAGGGCGGGGCGGTGGTGTTCACCCGGCGCAGCACCAAGCTGCCCGACGGGCTGCGCATGGCCTATCATCTGGAAACCGGTCCGCGCGATCAGGTTCCGGCGAGCGAGGCGGAGGGGGTCTATGCCGTCTCCGACACGTTGAAGGACGAGGCGGGGATCGAGTTCTACCTCGAAAAGGCGGTGCCGCCCGCCGAGATGCCCGATGGCCTGGACCGCGCCCTCCTCGCCCAGATTCGCCCGGACATGGAAAAGGTCCAGGCGTTGATGCAGAAACCCGACCAAGCGTCGAAGATCGAGGCGCTGACCCTGGTCACGGGCATGTTGGACCGGTTGCCGCGTCCCTCGCCCACGGCGGGGCTGATCGAGGGGATGAAGGGCGGCCTGCTCGCCGATCTGCGCCGCCCGCAGGCCGCGCTCGCCGCCTTCCAGTCCGCCGCCGCGCAATATGCCGGCAATCCCGAGATGTTCCGGCTGTGGATCGGTTACGAGATCGATCTCGGCACCGGTGACAGCGTGGCCAAGGCGTTTCAGCGGACCCAGGCCGTGCAACCCGCCATCGTCGTCAGCCTGGAGGACCTGTGGGTTCAAGGCGCATTCCAGAAGGTACAGGCGCTGGCGCCCGAGAAGCGCCGGGTGGCGCGTGAGGATATCTGCCTGGCGCTGGCCGGCGCAGGGTGGCAACAGGCGCCGCGAACCGCGTTCGGCGACTCCATGCTGGGTTGTGCGATCTTCGCTCATGCCCGTCGCGGCCATGTGGCGGAGGCGCGTGCCCTGCTCGCCAAGGAGCCGTCGACCAGAACCCTGGTCTCGCTGGCGGCCGAGCGGCGCTATCAGGCCTTCTGGCCGGAGATGGACCGGATGATGGCCGATCATTTCCGCAGCGCGCTGCAGGCCGATGCCAAGCGGGCGACGGCGGCCGCCAAGGCTGCCCCCACCAACTACAAGGTGGTGTCGCAGCAGATACAGGCCCTGCGCGCGCTGGGGCGTTTCGACGAGGCGATCGCGGCGGGCAAGCCGCTCGCCACCGACCGCGCCCGCATCGAGACGGTCGGCTCGGACGGCTTCTGGCTGGTCAACGAATATGCCGCCGCGCTGAGGATGGCGGGACGGCCCGACGACGCGGTCGCGGCACTGGACCTGGTGATCGGGCTGGGCATGGAGCAATATCCCGAACTGGCCTCGATCGCCATCAACCGCGCGGAGATCTTGGGCGCGACGGGCAAGGATCAGGCGGCGCTCGACAGCTTCAACGATCTGGCGACCCAGCATCTCGGTCGGTTGAGCGGCTATGGCCAGGGCTGGGTGTGGGCGGGGCGCGCCTGTCTGCTGCACCGGATGGGGCGGTTGGACGAGGCCAAGGCGGACGAGGCCAAGCTGACCGCCAAGCCCGCCGAGAATTGGGGCGCGGCGACGCGGATCGCGGCCTGTCGCGGCGACGTGAAGGCCACCGCCGATATGCTACTGACCCGGTTGCGTGACGAGGAGGCACGGGACGACGTGTTCGACCAGTTCCTGACCTTCGAGACGGCGGAGGCGCAGACGCCGACGGAGCAGGCGATCCTCCAGACCCTGGCCAAGGCCCGCGCTACGCCCGAGGTGCAGGCGGAATTCGCCAAATATGCGCGGCCGCTGCGCTATGCGGGGACGAGCCAGGGCTGGACGACCTACTGATCCATGGTGGTGGTGATGAACGGTCTGTCATGATAACCTTCTGATCCGGCGGGCGAATGATGCCCGCCGGATCACGGGAGAGGATCATGCGCGACGCCGACCGTCGGACGATCATCGCGGGGCTGGGTGCCGGCCTGGCCGTGGCCGCCAGCACCGCCTGTGCCGCGCCGCGCGGCCGCAAGATCGGCTATGCGATCGTCGGGCTGGGCCGTTATGCCGAGCTGATCATGTCGAAATTCGCCGAGTGCGACCAGTCGCGGCTGGTGGCGCTGGTCAGCGGCACACCGGAGAAGCTGACCCGCTTCGGCGAGAAATATGGTATCCCCGCCAGCCACCGTTATTCCTATGCCGACTTCGATCGCATTCGCGACAACCCGGATGTGGATGTCGTCTATGTGATCCTGCCCAATGCGCTGCATGCCGAATATACGGTGCGCGCGGCCAAGGCGGGCAAGCATGTGATGTGCGAGAAGCCGATGGCGGTCTCCGTCGCGGAATGCCGCACGATGATCGCGGCGTGCCGCGCGGCGGGGCGCAAGCTGATGATCGGATATCGCTCGCGCTTCGAGCCGTACAACCAGCTGGCGATCGACCTGGCGAAGAAGGGTTTCGTCGGGCCGACCCGGATTATCACCGCCGACCATGGCTTCAACGCGCAGCCGAACCAGTGGCGGCTCGACCGCAAATGGTCGGGCGGCGGCTCGTTGATGGATATCGGCATCTACAGCCTGAACGCGACCCGCTATCTGACCGGCGAGGACCCGGTCGAGGTCAGCGCGATCGAGTCCACCGACCGTAGCGACCCGCGCTTTGCCACCGTCGAGGATCGCATCAGCTTCCTGCTGCGCTTCCCATCGGGCATCGAGGCGACCTGCGTGTCGAGTTACAGCTCGAACCACAATATGTACCGCGTCACCGGGACGCAGGGCTGGATCGAACTGGAGCCCGCCACCGCCTATGAGGGCCAGGCGATGCGGATTCGCCGCGACGGCCGGACCGAGGCGCAGTCGGTGCCGGTGCCCAAGGGCCAGCATGCTGGCCAGCTGGACCATTTCGCTGGCTGCATCCTGAACGGCACCGACCCGCTGGTGCCGGGCGAGGAGGGGCTGGCCGATATGCGGGTGATCGAGGCGATCTACCGCTCCGCGCGCGAAGGGCGGCGGATCACGCTGGGGTGAGCGTTCAGTTCATTCCTCCCCTCGCAGGGGAGGTGGCGCGCAAAGCGCGTCGGAGGGGTGTCCCCCTCTCGACAGCGCGACACCCCTCCGTCAGGCCTGACGGCCTGCCACCTCCCCTTGCAGGGGAGGAATCAGGCTGGATTTCGCGAATGTAAGGCCGCCGTCATCTTCGCCGGTTCCCGCTGCTGATAGGCTCGTGTCCGCAAGCTGGCATGGGGATGGTGGCGCCGATGATCGGGATGTGGGGCAAGGCGGCATTCTGGGCTGGCCTGATGAGCGGGGCGGCGACACCCGTCTGGGCGGAGACGTCGTGCAAGGTCGGGCAGATGGCGGCGATCCCCGTCACGATGCAGGGCATGCGCGCGGTGGTCGATACGCGGATCAACGGCAGACCGGCGCCCTTCATCCTCGATAGCGGTGCCTTTTTCAGCAATATCTGGCCCGCCGTCGCGCATGAGTTCGATCTGCCGCAACAGCCTCTGCCGAACGGCATGCGGCTGGGGGGGATCGGCGGCGGCACCGATGCGACGGTCGCCACCGTCCGGCATTTCTCCCTGGCCGGGCTCGATATACCCAATGTCCAGTTCACGGTCGCGGGCAGCGATATCGGCCAGAGCGGGTTGATCGGCCAGAATGTCCTGGGCCTGGCCGATGTCGAATATGATCTGCCCGGCGGCATGGTCCGCCTGTTCAAGCCGATGGGCTGCGGCCGCGCGGCCATGGCCTATTGGACCAAGGGTCAGCCCTTTTTCGAGATTCCCATCGAGACGAAGGAGGCCGCGCACAACCATACGGTCGGCACGGTCGAGCTGGACGGGGCGAAGCTGAACGCGACCTTCGATACTGGCGCGCCGCAGACGGTGATCAGCCTTCGCGGCGCGGCGCGGGCGGGCGTGCATCCGGGCGATCCCGGGGTCGAGGCGGCGGGATGGGAAAGCGGCATGGGCCGCCGCGTCGTCCAGGGCTGGACCGCGAAGTTCAAGCTGCTGAAGATCGGCAATGAGGAACTGCACAATGTGCGCCTCCACTTCGCCGATCTGGGCATGCTCGATACCGACATGCTGCTGGGCGCGGACTTTTTCGTGTCGCATCGCCTCTATGTCTCCAACCTCCAGCACCGCATCTATTTCACCTATAATGGCGGGCGGCTGTTCAACGCGGTCGCCCATGCCGACGCGACCGCCGCCGTCGTCGCGCAGAACGGCACGGATGCCGCCGCACCGACCGATGCGGAAGGGTATAGCCGTCGCGGCGCGATGTACGTGACCCAGCATGACCTGCCGCATGCGATCGACGACTTCACCAAGGCGATCCAGATGGCGCCCCAGGAGCCGCGCTATCCCCGTGAGCGTGCGCTCGCCTATCTGCAGCAGCGGCGGCCGGTGCTGGCGATCGACGATCTCAACACCACGCTGACCCTCGATCCCACTGACACGCACGCGCGGTTGATCCGTGCCGAACTGCGGCTGCGCGCGGGCAATCCGGCGGGGACGATCGCCGATCTCGACCTGCTGAACGGCCAGTTGCCGCGTGAGGCCGCCGCGCGGCTCCAGATGGCGCAGCTTTATTCGGGGGCGGACGCGTTCGATCAGGCGATCGCGCAATATGACGGGTGGATGTCCACCCACCGCGAGGATGCGGCGCGCAGCACCGCGCAAAACGGGCGATGCTGGTCGCGGATGCTGGCGGGCAAGGATCTGGACAAGGCGATGGGCGACTGCAACGCCGCCGTCCACGCGGTCCCGACCAACCCCAGCTTCCTCGACAGCCGCGCCTTCCTCCATCTGCGCCAGAAGGACGACCGCGCCGCGCTCGCCGACTTCAACGCCGCGCTGGCGATCGATCCCAGGCGGCCCTGGGCGCTCTATGGCCGTTCGCTGGCCGAGGAGCATCTGGGCCAGACGACCGAGGCCGCGCATGACCGCGCGCTGGCGACCGCGCTCGACAAGCGGTTGCCGGACAAGATCAGGAAATACGGGATCGGGTGAAGCGATCCTCCCCGCTCGCGGAGAGGTGGCAGCGCACAGCGCTGACGGAGGGGGGCTTTCCCACAGGTCTTCCCTTGGGGAAGCCCCCCTCCACCATCCTGCGGATGGTCCCCCTCCCCGTGCCGGGGAGGAGTGGATTCGTCAGAACGCCTTGGATACGCCGACGAAGAACCCGCGCCGCGGCCCATATTGCGGCGCGCCGACGCCCACGCCGGTTCCGTCGCGGATTTCATATTTGTGGTCGAGCACGTTGATGACATCGAAGCGGATGTCGAGGTTCGGCCCCGCCAGATGGTGGCTCGCGGTCAGATTGAACTGCGCATAGGGCGACAGCTTGGCACCGTTGGGAACGTCGTTCACGTCGTCGTCGCGGCGCAGGCCGGAACCATAGATCATGCTGCCGCCCAGCTTCGTTCCTTCCGCCACCGCATAGGAGATGCCCGCCGATCCGGTGAAGGTCTGGTCGTGATCCAGATAGATGTACCGGTTGGCGATATAGGCCAGGTCGTCGGGCGAGAAGCTGAACTGGCTGGAGACGATGTTGCGCCCCTTCGCCTTGGCGGCGGCGAAGTTGGCATAGGCCAGCACGGGCCCACGCTGATAGCTGACATTGGCCTCGATGCCGCCGATCCGCCCCTGTTTGTAATTGAACGGGGTCAGGATGATCGGCGCGCCGAACTGCCCCTCGTCGATCAGGTTCTTCGAGATGCGGTAATAGGCGTCGATGCCATAGGTGAAGTAACGGCTGAGCTTGGCCTGGAATCCGGCGTCGAAATAATCCTGGCGCTCGGCAAAGGGCACGTCGTTCAGCGGATTGGCGGGATAGGCGCTGGTGCCGACGAACTTGGCGATGCTGGTATTGCCGACCAGCTCGAAGGGCGGCGGCACGAAATAGCGCGAATAGCCCGCGTGCAGCGTATAGGTGTCGTCCGGCTGCCAGACCAGGTTGACGCGCGGCGACACCTGCCCCTCGCGCCGATAGCCATTATACAGGTCGTAGCGCGCGCCGTAGTTCAGCGTCAGCTTGGGGGCGAGCTTCCACTCGTCCTGAAGGTACGCGCTGAAGCTGGTCGCGGTCTTGCCGCCATTGTCGACGATCACGACGGGCTCGCCGGTCTGCGCGCCGTTGCCGTCGACCGGAAAGACGCTGGTGCTGGTATCGCTGGTCGAGCGATCGCGCGTCACCAGCAAACCGCCGCGCAGCGTGTGGGCGGTGCCGACATGATAGACCGCATCGACCTGTCCGCCGATCGCGAAGTCCTGCTTATAGGCCTGCTGCGCCTGGCCGTTATACAGCAGCTCGCCCAGCACGTCGGGGCGATAGCGCAGCGACGAATAGCGCGCGAAGAGCGAGGCCTGGACGGTCAGCGGCTCGGCATCGTGGAGCAGGGCGATCTGGCCGAAGCCGGTCTTTTCCAGCTGCGTCTCGTTCAGCTTTTCGCTGGGGAAGGCGGTCTGACCGCCGACGCTCCACCCGGCGCTCGGCTGCTGGCCGACGGGGTTGGGAATCTGGAACCACTGGTTGGAATAGCCGCCGACGAAGGACAAGCGGTTCTGGTCGTCCAGGATATGGTCGACATAGGCGAAGCCCTGATATTGGTCGGTATCGTCATGCACCGGGTTCGACCGGCCATCGACGCTCTCAATCCCTAAGCCGCTGTGCCGGTAATCGCCCGATACGAAGTAGTTGGTGCTGCCGGACGAGCCGCCATAGGTCAGGCTAGGCTGGATGGTGTTGTGGCTGCCGCCGTAAATGGAGGCGGTGCCGCCATTGTCGAACAGCCCGCTCTTGGTGGTGATGTCGATCACGCCCGCGGTACGCAGGCCGTATTGCGCGGGCAGCGCGCCGGTCAGGATGTTGACCTTGTCGACCAGGCGCGGCGACAGCGTCTGGCCGAACACCGCCAGCCCTTCGGGCAGGATGGTGCCGTTGATGCGATATTGTAGGCCGTTATGATCGTCGCGGACGTGGAACTGGCCGAAGCCGTCCTGCACGATGCCGGGCGCCTGGAGCAGGATCTGGTTGAACTGCTGGTTCTCGCCACCGGGCAGCGCCTTGATCGTCGCGCTGGAGATTTCATAATTGGAGGCGCCCAGGCTGGGCTGAATATGCTCGCGCGCTTCATCCAGCCGCTTGGCGGTCACCACGATATCGCTGCTCTGGCCGGTCGAGGGCTGGTCCGGGTCGGCGGCGGGAATCCCTCGCGTCTGGGCCAGGGCAGGGACGGCCAGCGCTGACGTGGCGACACAGCAGAGAAGGGCATAAAAACGCATGGACAACCCCAAATGATATAACGTCTCCCGAAGGGGCTATCTTGCTGCACTGCGATGCCATGGCAAGCGACCTCAGGCTTCATGGCGCATTTGTAATCCGGGCATCATCGACGCGCGGCCATGGTCAGCGGGGCGGGACGGGCCTATATAGGGGTATGGCCGAACGCTTTGAACGACACCGCCAGCCCTGGCGCCAGGACGAGATCCAGAAGCTGCACACTCTTGCCAAGAAGGGCATGGCCCTGAAGGCCATCGCCAAGGCGCTGACCCGGAGCGAGGAGTCGGTGAAGGCGCGGGCGAAGGAAGACGGGCTGTCGATCGCCAAGCTGCATTGATGGGACGGGCCGGTCGGCGCGTGACACCACCGCCTATTCCTGAAACGAACTCTCACCGGCAACCTATTGTGGTCCGCCCGGCTCGCCGAGCCTTATGACCCGGTCAGGGTATACGCCGTAAACGTCGGATATCCGGCGCAGCTTTTTTTCCATCGAGGCGGGGGCCGTGACCGCAAAACCGCCCATCTGCTCGTACACATAGAAGACCTTGCCACCGGCCTGCGCAATCTTCCTTTGGATGCGCGCGCGCTTGCTCGGCGTGTCGCAATCGCACCACAGGATGAATGACGAATGCGTCGCCGCCGGTTGTGCCGATGCACGGACAGGTGCCGACCAAGCGGGCGTTGAGAAAACGAGCACGCCCGCTGCCGCATGTATAAATGTCATCGGTTTCAAGGTGCGCCTGTCCTTCCGGTCGTTTCGGACCAGAGGATAATCGCGGCCCCTGTACCTTGTATGAAGTCTCTGCCTGCCAGTCGGTCACTCAAGGGGCCATGAGGCCCGTCTGGCATGGCCGTTTACGCCCGGCTCACGCCAAGACCCGCCCGATCCGCACCAGCACCCCGGTCGGATCGCTGATCGCGAATTCATAGGTGCCCCAGGGTTTGGGATGCGGCGTGCCGGGTTCGATGATTCGGTCGCGCACCTTGTCCGCCACCGCATCGACATCCTCGACATAGAGGTACAGGCCGAAGGGGTTGTCCTCCACGCGGGGCGGCCAGCCGGGCATGTGGTTCAGGTGGAGGTGCCAGCCGCGTCCGTCCTCCAGGATGCGATACTGGCCGAAATCCGCCGCAACCTCGAACCCAAGCAGCCGGTAGAAGGCGGTGCTTTCGTCCATGTCGTTGGCGGGGACGATGGCGACGACATGGTGGTTCATCGGGCGGTGTCTTTCGGAGTGCGGGCCGATCGTGCCGCAAGCCATGGCGTCTGCCTAGTCCCGTCCGGTCTGTTGTGGCGAAGCGTCGACGCATGGCCCCCGTGTTGCCCATCGGGTGCTGATCCGATGCTTTTCGGCGGAATTCTCCGGCTTTAGCGGTGGCTTTCGGCAAGCGATCCGCCGACAAGGGCGGCTGGCCCAAAGTCCCGAACCAGGATGGAAAGGGCGGGAAAGAAACGCAGGAGAGAGCATGAACGCGCTGGAACAGGCGACCGTCCGCCGGATCATGTGGCGACTGATGCCGCTGCTCGGCCTGCTCTATCTGGTCGCCTATATCGACCGGCAGAACATCTCCTATGCCAAGTTGCAGATGGTCGGCGCGCTGGGGTTGAGCGAGGCGGCGTTCGGGCTGGGCGCGTCGCTGTTCTTCATCGGCTATTTCCTGTTCGAGGTGCCCAGCAACGTCTTGCTCCACCGGGTCGGGGCGCATCGCTGGTTCGCGCGGATCATCGCCAGCTGGGGGGCGGTCACGGTGGCGCTGGCCTTCACCCCCAATGCGACGGTCTTCTATGTCCTGCGCTTCCTGCTCGGCGCGGCCGAGGCGGGGTTCTTTCCCGGCGTGCTCTATGTCCTGACGCTGTGGTTCCCGGTGCGTTACCGCGCCCGGGCAGTGGGACTGTTCATGCTGGCGAGCGCGGTCGCCAATGCGGTGGGCGGCGCGGTCGGCGGGTGGCTGCTCGACCAGGACGGGACGCTGGGGCTGGCGGGTTGGCAATGGGTGTTCCTGGCGACCGGCGTGCCCGCCATCGCGCTGGCCCCGGTCGTGCTGTTTGCGCTGCCGCGCGAGCCCGGCAGCGCGCGGTGGCTGACGCAGGAAAAGAAGGACTGGCTGGCGGCCGAACTGGCGGCGGGGGAGCCAGATGGCGGGCATGGCAGCATCCTGTCGGTGCTGCGCGACCCCCGCGTGCTGCTGCTGTGTCTGGTCTATATCGGCTTTCCGCTGGCGGCCTATGGGCTCAGCTATTGGTTGCCGACGATCATTCGTGGGTTCGGGGTGTCGAATACGGTCAACGGGCTGCTCGGCATCATTCCCTGGACGCTGGTCGCGCTGGCGCTATGGGCGGTGCCCCGCCATGCCGCGCGGCACCGCAACCCGGTCTGGCATGCGGCGGGACCGGCGCTGGCGGGGGCGGTCCTGCTGATCCTGAGCGTCGTGGTCGAGCCGGTGCCGCTGCGCTTCGCTTGCCTGAGCCTGGGGGCGGCAGCGATCTTTTCGGGGCAGCCCGCCTTCTGGACATTGCCGCCGCGCTTCCTGTCGGGGGCCCGGGCGGCGGCGGGGTTCGCCGCGATCAACTCGGTCGGCAATCTGGGCGGCTTCATCGCCCAAGCGATCGTTCCCGCCATCCGCGACCGCACCGCCAGCGACACCGCGCCGATGCTGTTCCTGGCGGCCTGTCTGGCGCTGGCCGCGCTGGCCGCGCTGGGCGTCGTGCTGGTCGAGCGGAGGCTGCCTCGCCCAGGCTGACAAGTTTCGTCCGGCAATCATGAAGTTTTTGACATGGAGTGACCGGCGGCCAGCGACCGGTCGCCCAAGTTTTGCCGTAACGTCAATCGTTTGCGTCATTCGGCCCACATCCTTCTAATATAAATCAGCAATGTCTCGGATATTTCAAAGTGTTTCCGGGTTGGGCCCCCGCACAGCGCGGAGACCCCTCATGGCCACGGCAGCATTATCCGACCGATCACAGCAACCGGCCGCCGCCGCGGATCGCCGCCGCGCGACACGCTGGTTACAGGCACTGAACTTCTTCATGGCGGACATGCAGGCGGGGATCGGCCCGTTCCTGGGCGTCTTCCTGCAACAACGCGGCTGGCAGACCGGGCCGATCGGCTCGGTCATGACGCTGGGCGGCGTCGCGGGGATGGTGATGACCGTGCCTGCGGGCGCGTTCATCGATCATACCGACAAGAAGCGCTGGGTGGTGGTCATCACCGGCATCTGCACGGTGCTCGCCTCCTTCCTGATCCTCTGGTCGCAGGCGGGCGTGGTCGTCGGGTTCAGCCAGGTCGCGACCGCGATCGCCGGTGCCGCGATCGGCCCGGCGGTGACCGGCATGACGTTGGGCGTTGTGCGGCAAAAGGGCTTCAACGCGCAGAACGGGCGCAATCAGGCGTGGAACCATGCGGGCAACATGGTCGGCGCGGGCTTGTCGGGCTATCTGGGCTGGAAGTTCGGAATGCCCGCCATCTTCTTCCTCGCCGCCGCGTTCGGCGTGCTGGCGATCATCTCGGTCCTGTCGATCCCGGAGCGCGCCATCGATCACCGCGCCGCGCGCGGGCTGGAGGATGACGACGGCGACGATCAGGAAGGCGGCCAGGCCGAGGGTTTCAAGGCGCTGCTGTCCAACAAGCCGATGCTGATCCTGGCGGGGGCGCTGGCCTGCTTCCACCTGGGCAACGGTGCGATGCTGCCGCTGTACGGCATGGCCGTGGTCGGTGCCGGCAAGGGCGATGCGGCGATGTTCACCGCGACCACCGTCATGGTGGCGCAGGCGGTGATGATCGTCGCCAGCCTGCTGGCGATGAAGGTCGCCGCCGGGCGCGGTTATTGGCTGGTCCTGCTGATCTCGTTTGCCGCGCTCCCCTTGCGTGGATTTCTGGCGGGCACCTTTATCGAGCATTGGGGCGTATGGCCGGTCCAAGCGCTCGACGGCATCGGCGCGGGCCTTCAGAGCGTGGCGGTACCGGGCCTCGTGGCGTGCCTGCTCAGCGGCACCGGCCGGGTCAATGTCGGGCAGGGCGCGGTGATGACCATCCAGGGCGTCGGCGCGTCGCTGTCGCCCGCCATCGGCGGCTGGCTGGCGCAGGAGCTGGGCTATCACATCGCCTTCTACATTCTCGGCGGTTTCGCGGTGGCGAGCCTGGGACTGTGGATCGGCTTTGCGGGCACATTGCGCCCCGCCTGCGCCGGTGGTGCCAAGCCCGAGGAGGCCGAGGCATGAGCGGCATCGCTTGGGTCCATATCGGCGACCTGCATCTGGACGAAGCCGATGACTGGCAGGGCCTCGACCGGCTGAAGACCATCGTTGCGCAGGTGAATGCGCGAATGAGCGCTGCTGACTTCGTCTTCGTGCCCGGCGACAACGCCAATCACGGTACACCCGAGCAATATGCCCAGATGATCGACGCGCTTGCGACACTGTCGCTGCCGTGGCGGATCATCCCCGGCGACCATGATTTCGAGCCGGGCGACTTGGTGAACTATGAGGCCGCGATCCCCAAGGCCAATCGCCCCGAGATGGAGGTGATCGCCGGGCATCGCTGCCTGTTTTTCGACGTGGTGTCGGCGGGGGCGGGTGGTCCCGATTTCCGGCTGACCATGCACCACCGCAACAAGCTGGCCGAGGAGCTGGCACGGGCCAAGGCGTTGGGCGAAGTGCCGCTGGTTTTCATGCATGCCTATCCCGGCGATCTGGCGGCGGACGGTGACACGATCGCGCGCCAGCTCATCGACGGCGAGGTCGCCTTCGTCGACACCGGCCATACGCATTATAACGAGCTGCTGAACGACGGCCGCGTGATCTATGGCGCGACCCGCTCGACGGCGCAGATCGAGGAGGATGGCGGCGCACCGGGCTTCACCATCGTCTGTGTTGAGGACCGGGTGGTCAGCTGGCGCTTCCGGCGGCTGGATGCGGCCTGGCCGCATGTGCAGATCGTGTCGCCGGGCGATGTCCGGCTCATCACCCGCCCGACCGACCCGCATCACGTGCCTCGGCCGGGTGCGGTCGAGATCGTCGCGCGGCTGTTCGGCCCGGAAGGACAGCCGGTCGCGCGGGTCGGCGATAGCGACACGCCGATGACGCGGGGCGAGGACGGCCTGTGGCGGGCGACCGTGACGCTGGCGGCAGGGCTGAACGCGATCGAAGTCCGCTGCGGTGACGGTTATGACCGGATCGACTGTCTGGTCCGCGACGCCCATGCCATCCCGAAGCGTCGCCTGCCTGTAGCACCCGGCGAGGATTGCCACGCGATCGGCGCCTGGCCTATCGCCGGGATCGACGGTGCCCAGCTCGGGCCCAACAAGAATGGGTGCGGATGGTGACGCTGGCATACGGAGCCACCTGGGCGATTGCGGGGCTGTCCACAGCGGGTGTGATCGCGCGGCCGATGCGCTGGCCCGAATGGATCTGGGCGGTGGCGGGCGCGGTGCTGCTGATCGTGCTCGGCCTCATGCCGCTGGGTGAGGCGGGGCAGGCGGTGGCGAAGGGCACCGACGTCTATCTGTTCCTGATCGGCATGATGCTGCTCAGCGAGACGGCGCGCGAGCACGGCGCGTTCGACTGGATCGCCGCGACCGCCGTCAACATGGCGGGGCGCTCACGCGCGAAGCTGTTTGCACTGGTCTACGCGACGGGCGTGGTCGTCACGACCTTCATGTCCAACGACGCGACCGCCGTCGTGCTGACGCCCGCCGTGTTCGTCGCGGCCAAGAAGGCAAAGGCCGATCCGCTGCCTTTGCTGTTCGCCTGCGCGCTGATCGCCAATGCGGCGAGCTTCGTGCTGCCCATCTCCAATCCGGCGAACCTCGTCCTCTATGGTGGGCACATGCCGCCGCTGGGCGCATGGATGGCGGCGTTCGCACTTCCGTCACTGGCGTCGATCCTCGTCACCTTCGCGGTGCTGCGCTTTACCCAGCGGGCGCGGATCGCGGGGGACTGCGAGAGTGATGTGACTCGCGACCCGCTGTCGATGGGAGGCAAGCTGGCGATGCTGGGGATCGGGCTGACGGCGCTGTTGCTGCTCGTCGTATCGGCGCTGGACATTGAACTGGGCCTGCCGACCGCATTGGCGGGGATCGCGACGGCGGTGATCGTGTCGCTGCTGGCGGGGCGCTCGCCGCTGACGCTGGCCAGGTCGGTCAGCTGGGGCGTGCTGCCGCTGGTCGCGGGGCTGTTCGTGCTGGTCGAGGCGCTCGACCGGACGGGCGTGATTGCCTGGGTGGCGCGGGGGTTGCGTGACATGCTGGTCGACCCGACGCGGGCGGCGGCGGTGTCAGGCACGACGCTGGCCTTTGTCAGCAACGCGATGAACAACCTGCCCGCCGGGCTGGTCGCCAGCAGCGCGATCGCGCAGGCGCATCCGCCGCAGATCGTCACCGACGCGTTGTTGATTGGTGTCGACCTCGGCCCGAACCTGTCGGTCACGGGCTCGCTGGCGACGATCCTGTGGCTCCAGGCGATCCGGCGCGAGGGGGAGGATGTGAGTTTCCTCGCCTTCCTGAAGGTCGGCGCGATCGCGATGCCGCTGGCGTTGCTGGCGACGTTGGGGATTCGGTTGCTGATCGGGTGAATCGCCTTGTGCACCGTTGGCTTGGCGAAAAGCCAAGGAAATGCAGGACAGGAATTGTTCGGCGCTAAGGAATTCCCTAAATCAAATTCCTGTGTTCTCGGACCTGTCACTTATCGGGTATAGAGAATGGCACGTGGCCGTATTCGCTCTGATTATAACGATACCTGCCCTCGTACTAGGTTTGGCTGTTTTCTTTTTCTCGTTGAAACGGCGGGCGTTCAATATCGCTTTTGCTGCCGCCCTTTTTTCAGGGGTGGCGATTTGGATGACAATAGGAATATTCTCTAGTACGGGGATATAGGGGTGTAACCTACAGCGCCCCCAGATCGATCGCCCCGTTCTTGTCCAGCCACTGCCCCGCCTCGGGCATCGGGTATTTCAGCCCCGTCGCGCAGTTGAACAGCACCACGCGCTCATCCTCATCGACCAGATTGTCGCGCACCGCCTGTTGGTACGCCGCCAGCGTCGCGCCGCCCTCGGGACAGAGCAGCAGGCCGTCCTTCTTGGCGCAATCCTCCACCGCCTTCAGGATCGCCGGGTCGCCCACCGCCAGCGCCGCGCCACCGGATTCGCGGACCGCGCGTAGGATCAGGAAGTCGCCGACCGCCTTCGGCACGCGGATGCCCGCCGCCACCGTCGCGGCATCCTCCCAGCGTTCGGCATGGTCCTCGCCCGCTTCATAAGCGCGGACGATGGGGGCGCAGCCGCTCGCCTGCACCGCGTACATCCGTGGGCGTTTCGATCCGATCCAGCCCAGCCGCTCCATTTCGTCGAACGCCTTCCACATGCCGATCAGGCCGGTGCCACCGCCGGTCGGGTAGAAGATCGCATCGGGCAACTCCCACCCCAACTGAGCGGCGAGTTCCAGCCCCATCGTCTTCTTGCCTTCGATCCGGTACGGTTCCTTCAGCGTCGAGAAGTCGAACCAGCGCCCCTCAGCCGCGCCGCGCCCGACGATCGCGCCGCACTCGTCGATCTGGCCGTTGACCCGCCAGACGCGCGCGCCCTGGGCGGCGATCTCGCGGACATTCACTTCGGGCGTTTCCTCCGGGCAGAGGATGACGGTCTCGATCCCGCAGCGCGCGGCATAGGCGGCGAGTGCCGCGCCCGCATTGCCGTTGGTCGGCATCGCGATCCGGGTCACGCCCAGCTCGCGCGCCATCGCCACCGCCATGACCAGCCCGCGCGCCTTGAACGAGCCGGTGGGCAGCCGCCCCTCATCCTTGACCAGCACCGATCCGCCGCCCGAACGCGGGATGGGGATCAGCGGCGTTTCGATTTCGCCCAGCGAGACGATGCTGTCGGTGCGCCGCACGGGCAGCAGTTCGCGCCAGCGCCACAAGTCCGTCTCGCGCGCGGCGATGGTGTCGCGCGACACCGCCCGGCCCAGCGCCTCCAGATCGTAGCGGACCAGCAGCGGGCGGCCTGCGCGCGACAGGCCGTGAAGCTGGTCCGCCTCATAGCGCTCGCCGGTCAGCGAGCATTCCAGATGGGTGACGAAGGTCGGGCGGTCTTCGGTGAGGTTGCGATTCATGGCCCCAGCCTATCGGCCGAAACCGCCCGACACCATAGGCTTAGCCCGGGCTCGCCGCCGATCCCGCGAGCAGCCCGCCGTCGATGGTGAACTCCGATCCGGTGATATAGGTCGCCTCGTCCGAGGCCAGCATCACCGCGACCGCCGCCACCTCGTCCGGTTCGCCGAAGCGTTTGAGCGGCGTATCGGCGACGAGCGCGGCCATCTTCGCGGCGCGGTCGGGGCCGTCGCCCAGCATCGGCTCCCAGATCGGCGTCAGGATCGCGGCGGGATGGATGGAGTTGCAGCGAATCTTCCATCCTGCCTGCGCACAATAGAGCGCGACCGTCTTGCTGTGGTTGCGGATCGCCGCCTTGGACGAGGCATAGGCCGCCGCGCCCGGTATGCCGACCAGGCCCGAGCGCGACGAAATGTTGATGATCGAGCCGGTGCCTGCCGCCTTCATCGCGCCGATGGCATAGCGACAGCCCAGGAACGTGCCGTCCAGATTGACCCGGTGCACCGCGCGCCAGTCCGCCAGCGACGCATGCTCGGGGTCATGCGGGACATAGCCGTCCTCGAACCCGGTGATCCCGGCATTGTTGACGACGACATCGGCGGTGGGGACGATATGGGCGAGGCGCGCCCAGTCGGCTTCTTCCGAAACGTCGAGCGGCTCGAAGCGGCAGCCGATGCTCTCCGCGGCTGCGACGCCGGTGTCGGCATCGCGATCGGTCAGGATGACGGTCGCGCCTTCTTCGTAAAAGCGGCGGGCGATGGCATGGCCGATCCCGCGCGCGGCGCCCGTGACGACGCACGTCTTGTTCTGCAAGCGTGGCATAAATCTCTCGAAATGATGGGGGCAGGGGGGCGATGCGTGCCGCCCGAATTTACCTTTGCCGCGTCAGCGGTGCCGCTGGATCATTTCGAAAACTCCCGGTGTTGGTCCAACTTTACCACGGAGCGGTGTCCGCTTCATCTCTTTTGTTCGCGCGGAGGCGCGGAGACGCGGAGGAGTCTCGCCCAGCCGCAGGCTGCCTCCATTCACCACCAATCGATTTCGTCTTCCGATCGAAAGGGTGTGCGACAGCGCGGCAGATCCAGACACCTCCGCGTCTCCGCGCCTCCGCGCGAACAAAATTACCGCTCGACCACCCCCGCCATCTGCCGATCATGCACCCGCGACAGCGTGACCACCGCCACGATCGCGCCGATGAGGCACATCAGTATGTCCCATTGCGTGTCCCACGGATCACCCTGCGTCCCCAGGAATTCGTCCGCGCCCTGGCCCATCGCCATCGCCGCGCCGAACTCGATCAGTTCGTAGGTCGCGCTGACGGCCAGGCAACACGCGATGACCAGAGAGGTCAGCATCCCGCCGCGCGTCAGCCCACCCCGCCGGACCAGCCATTCGCGAAAGAGGATGGCGGGCACGAAGCCTTGGGCGAAATGGCCCAGCCGGTCATAGGGGTTGCGCGCCAGATGCAGCCAGTCCTGTACCCAGAACCCGGCGGGCACCCGCGCATAGCTGTACGCGCCGCCGAGCATCAGGATCAGGCCGTGCACCCCGATCAGGACCAGCGCCAGTCCGGTCAGCGGAAAGCGCCGTCGCCATCCCCAGAGCAAAGGTAGCGCGACCAGCACCGGCGCGACCTCCATCCACCAGGTCGCCCGGTCGAACGGATGCAGTCCCGAGGCGATCAGCCCGACCATCCAGACCACGCTCAACAGCGCCAGCCGCATCCTGCTCCCCGACATGCCCCGACGATAGCGACGGCTATGGTCCGCGCAACCCGATTGCCCTGCCTTCAACGGGATGCGATGGGCGAGGCCATCAACCAGGACAGGCCCGCCATGATCATACGCAGCGACGAGACCCAGGATGTCGAGGTGCCCGGCAACGGCACAATGCGGATACACCTGTTCCGCCCCGCCATCGAAGGGCGCTTTCCCGGCATCCTGCTGTTTTCCGAAATCTATCAGGTCACCGCCCCGATCCGGCGGCTGGCGGCGATGCTGGCGGGGCAGGGCTATGTCGTCGCGGTGCCCGAGGTCTATCATGAATATGAGCCTGCGGGCACGGTGCTGGCCTATGACAAGCCGGGCACGGACCGGGGCAACGACCTGAAGTTCACCAAGCCGGTGGCCGCCTATGACGCCGATGCGACCGCAGGCCTGACCGCGCTGGCCGCGCATCCCGCATGCAACGGGCATCTGGGCACGTTTGGCGTGTGCCTGGGCGGGCATCTGGCTTACCGCGCCGCGCTCGATCCGCGCGTGGGCGCGGCGGCGTGCTTCTATGCCACCGACATCCATTCGGGCACGCTGGGCGAAGGGCGCAGCGACGACAGCCTGGCGCGGATGGACGAACTGAAGGCCGAGGCGATGTTCGTCTGGGGACGGCAGGACCCGCATGTTCCCTATGCGGGGCGCGAGGCGATCCGGGCGCGGCTGGAAGCGGTCGGGGCCTTCTATGAATGGCATGAGGTCGCGGGTCAGCACGCCTTTCTGCGCGACGAGGGGCCGCGCTACGACCCTGCGCTGTTTCTGCAGGCGATGAACTGGACGCTGGCTCTGTACGCGCGGGCCTTGCGGTAGACGCGACGATCCGTCCTTGCACCGATTAAAACTCGTTACGCTGGCGTCGGCATTTGCCGAAGTTTAACGAATTCTGACCATTATGGGCGGGAAGAGAGATGCTCCCGCCCATGTTGTCCTACCACCTTTCGCGTTGCCGTCTGGGCACGAAGCGTCCGATTCTCGCGGATCGGCGAGGGGCGGCCATCGTCGAGTTCGCGCTGGTGGCAACGCCCTTCGTCGCGCTGATGCTGGCGATACTCCAGACCAGCCTGGCCTATTTCGCGCAGGAAGCGCTGGAAAGCGCGGTCGAGGTGTCGGCGCGCAGCATCGTCACCGGTCAGGCCCAGGCGGCGGATATCGCGTCGAGCGGTCAGGGTTTGACCCAGGCCCAGCTGGCCGAGCGCTTTCGCAAGGCGGCCTGTGCGGGCCTGCCTGGCTTCATGTCCTGCGCCCGGCTCTATGTCGATGTGCGCAGCGCGACGAACAGCGCGGGGCTGGGCGGTAATAGCCTGCCGCTGACCTTCGATAGCAGCGGCAAGCCGACCAACGCCTTCTCCTATAATCTGGGCGGGCAGGGGGCGCTGGTCATGGTGCGCTTCATCTATCTCTGGCCGATGCAGGTCGCGCCGACCGCCGACCTGAACGCGGCGGGCACCGGGCAGACGGTGCTGATGGCGACCTCCGTCTCCAAGTCGGAAGCCTTTACATGATGCGGCCACGCGCCTGGGCGGCGATGCGCGACGTCCGGGGCGTCGCGATGGTCGAATTCGCATTGGTGTTGCCGGTGATGCTGGTCCTTTATCTGGGCGGGGTCCAGTTGCAGGATGGCATCGCGTGCGATCGCAAGGTGACCAGCACCGCCCGTGCCGCCGCCGACCTGATCTCGCAGAACACGACCGGCTCGATCTCGGCGGCCGAGGTCGACGACAATCTGAACGCCGCGTCCCAGGTGCTGCTGCCCTTTTCATCGGCACCAGCCACGATCCGGGTGACGGAGATCGCGATCGACGCGAACAACAAGGCGACGGCGAAGTGGAGCCGCGGGTTCAAGACCACGCGCTATGCGCCCGGCACCGCGATGACCATGCCGGCCGCGATGCTGCAGCCCAACACCTATTATCTGCTGGCCGAGGTCACTTATGCCTATACCCCGCCCTCGTCCTTTGGGGCGATCGGGCCGATGACCCTGCGGGACTCGATCTACATGGTCCCGCGCAATACCGACCAGATCAACTGCCCGGATTGTCCGTGACGATGGCGAGGACGCAATTCCCCTTGATCCGCGACCTGGCCGGTCATCGGCGCGGCAACGTCCTGATGATGTTTGCGCTGGGGCTGCCCGTGCTGACCGCGTCGATCGGCATGGGCGTGGACTATGCCCGTGCCATGCAGGCGCAGACCAAGCTGAATGCGATCGCCGATGCGGCGGCGCTGTCGGCGGTCAGCAAGACTGCGATGGGAACCTCGGACAGTACGGCCAAGACCAATGCCGAGGCGCTGTTCCGCGCCATGGCCGCCAATGTGATCGGCACGGGCAGCGTGACGCTGACCAGCCTGACCATCCAGACGCCCACCGATGCCAGCGGCCGCCGCAATGCGACCGTCACCTATGCGGCGGTGTCGAACAACATGTTCGCCAGCCTGCTGGGCGTGCAGAATCTGACCATTACGGGCAATTCGGCGACGACCAACGCGGTGGCGCCCAGTATCGATTTCTACATGCTGCTCGACGTGTCCGGATCGATGGCGCTGCCGACGACCAGCGCGGGCCTGGCCAAGGTGGGGGCCAGCAATGCGAGCAACTGCCAGTTCGCCTGCCACTCGACGAATGATTTGACCGGCAAGGATGCGAAGGGAAAGGTTACCGACTTGTACGGCGTCGCCAAATCCTATGGCCTGACGTTGCGCATCGATGACGAGGGCACGGCGGTGTCCAAGCTGACGACCAATGCTACCAATACGTCCAGCAAGAACGGTGCGAGCTATCAGATCGCGATCGCCACCTTCCGCGGCAAGGGCGGCTTTTCGATTCTGCAGACCAAGACGTCGGATATGCCGAAGGCGGCGACCACGACGAACAATCTGACGCCATCGCTATTCTACAAGAACAGTTGCCCGACCTCTGCCTGCAAATCGACCGAGATCGGCTATAACGATGCCGATACCGGCACCAGCGATGCAATGGACCAGATCAACAGCCAGTTGATCACCGATCCGGGCAGCGGAATCGGTACGGATAAGCCACAGGCGGTCATGTTCCTGATCACCGATGGGCTGCGGGACGAGCTTCGCGCCAACGGCAAGCCTGAATTCGCGGTCGATACGGCAAAATGCGATATGATCAAGGCGCGGGGCGTCCGCATCGCGGTGCTCTACACCGAATATCTACCGTCCGCGCTGGCCGGCGACGACTGGTCGCAGCGCAATGCCGCACCCTATCTCTACAAGATCGAGCCCGCGCTCCAGCGTTGCGCGTCGCCCGGCCTGTATACGAAGGTCTCGACCGACCAGGATATCTATGGCGCGCTGGATGTGATGTTCCAGACCGCTGTGGCGACCGCGCGCATCACCAAATAAGGCGCACCGCAGGCTGGCGAGGAGCGGGGCTCAGCCCGCCAGTGCCTCGACCTGCTCGGCGAGTTCCAGCCAGCGCATCTCGGCCTCGTCCTTCTCCTCGCGCGCCTTTTCGATCGCCTTCATCAGCCGGTCGAACTGGGCCGGGTCCTTGGCATAGAGATCGGGATCGGCCAGCTTGGCCTCGTCGCGCGCGATGCCCGCCTCCAGCTCTTCGATCCGCTTGGGCAGCAGTTCATAGTCGCGCTGGTCCTTGTAGCTCAGCTTGGTCTTGGTCTGTGCGGGCGCGGCGGGGGAGGGCGCGGCCTTGGCCGGAGCCTTCTTCGCCTCGGGCGCCGCCTTGCGCTTGGCGACCCAGTCAGCATAGCCGCCCGCCACCACGTCGACCGTCCCCGACCCGTCCAGTCCCAGCGTCACCGTCACCGTGCGGTCCAGGAAGTCGCGGTCGTGGCTGACGATCAGGACAGTGCCTTCATAATCGCCGATCACCTCCTGCAACAGGTCGAGCGTCTCCAGGTCGAGATCGTTGGTCGGCTCGTCCAGCACGAGCAGGTTGGATTCACGCGCGAACTCGCGCGCGAGCAACAGGCGCGACCGCTCGCCGCCCGACAGCGTCCCGATCTTCGCCTCGGCCAGCGAGGGATCGAACAGGAACTCCTTCAGATAGCCATGGATATGCTTGCGGACCCCGCGCACGTCGATCCAGTCGCCGCCGTCGGCCAGCACCTCGCGCACGCGCTTCTCGGGGGCCATCAGCTTGCGCTGCTGGTCGATGATCACGCCGTCCAGCGTCTTGGCGAGGAACACGCTGCCCTCGTCGGGTTGAATTTCGCCGGTCAGCAGGCGGAGGAGGGTGGTCTTGCCCGCCCCGTTCGAGCCAACAATGCCGATCCGGTCGCCGCGCGTGACCTTCAGGCTCAGGTCCTTGATGATCGTGCGGTCGCCGTAACGCTTGGTGACGTGCTCGGCCTTGATGACCTCCTTGGTCTTCACATCGTCCGACGCGATGCCGAGCTTGGCGGCGCCCTGCGGCCCGATCATCGCGGCGCGGGTGGCGCGCATCTGGATCAGCTTTTCCAGGCGGCCCTGGTTGCGCTTGCGCCGCGCGGTGACGCCGCGGTGGAGCCAATGCTCCTCGATCTTGAGCTTGGCGTCCAGCTTCTCGGCGGCGCGCTGTTCCTCGGCATAGACCTGTTCGGTCCAGGCATCGAAACCACCGAAACCGACCTCGTTGCGCCGCATCTGGCCGCGATCCAGCCACAGCGTCGACTTGGTGAGGCGGGTCAGGAAGGTGCGGTCATGGCTGATGACCACGAACGCGCCGGTGAAGCGCTTCAGCCAATCTTCCAGCCATTCGATGGCGGCGAGGTCCAGATGGTTGGTCGGCTCGTCGAGCAGCAGCACGTCCGGGTTCATCGCCAGCGCGCGGACGATGGCGGCGCGACGCTTTTCGCCCCCACTGGCGGTCGAGGCATCGCGGGTCAGGTCGATGCCCAACTGTCCGGCGATCGCTTCGGCCTCATAGCTTTCCGGCGCACCCTCACCCGACAGGACATAATCCATCAGCGTGGCGCAGGCCGACAGGTCGGGGTCCTGTTCCAGATAGACGACATGAGTGCCCGGCACGATCATGCGCCGTCCCTCGTCGGAATCGATGATCCCGGCGATCAGCTTCAGCAGCGTCGACTTGCCCGCGCCGTTGCGTCCGATCAGTGCCAGCCGGTCGCGCGGACCGATATGGATGTCGAGATGCCGGAAGAGCCAGCCCGAGCCTTGAACAAGGCCCAGGTCTTCGTAGGAAAGAACGGGTGCTGCCATGATGATGTGGCAGTTAGGGGCGGATGCGGAACCCGGCAAGCACCCCATGCGCTGTCGCGCGGCTGCATGATCCATTCAGAGGCTGTTCAACGGTTGCCCGCTATGCCAGTTTCATGTCGATGACCGTCCTTCTGGCTCTGCTCGCCGCACCCATGGGCTCGCCCCCGATGATCGATCCTCCGATGATGATGGGGGTCGATCAGCGTCGCGGCGACCAGATGCGCGCCTATCAGCAGCGCAAGGAAGGCAATCTGTCGCTGCGCGAGATCGAACAGCGGGTGGTGCCGACCATGCGCGATTCGCAATATATCGGCTTCGACTATGATGCGAGCGCGGCGGTTTACACGCTCAAGTTCCTGCGCAATGGCACGGTCATCTGGGTGGAGGTGGACGGTCGCACGGGCAAGGTTATCGGTCGGACCGACGATTGATGGCCGGATCGGTCGGCGATCCCAGGACATTGACGCCATGAAGGTACAGGGAGTTTTACGATGCGCGTTCTGATCGTCGAGGACGAGCCCAATCTCGGCCAGCAGTTGAAGTCCACGCTGGAAGGGGCGGGCTATGCCATCGACCTCGCCACGGACGGCGAGGAAGGGCATTTCCTCGGCTCGACCGAAAGCTATGACGCGATCGTCCTCGACCTGGGCCTGCCCGAGATCGATGGGCTAACCGTGCTCGACCGTTGGCGCAAAGAGGGCAAGACGACGCCCGTCCTCGTCCTGACCGCGCGCGACAGCTGGTCGGACAAGGTCGCCGGGCTGGACGCGGGCGCCGACGATTATGTCGCCAAGCCCTTCCAGACCGAGGAGCTGATCGCCCGGCTTCGCGCGCTGATCCGCCGCGCGAGCGGCAACGCCTCGTCCGAACTGACCGCGGGCGATGTCCGCCTCGACACGCGTTCGGGCAAGGTCACGCGCGCGGGCGAGCCGGTGAAGCTGACCGCGCAGGAATATAAGCTGCTCTCCTATCTGCTCCATCACAAGGGCAAGGTGGTCAGCCGGACCGAGCTGATCGAGCATATCTACGACCAGGATTTCGACCGCGACTCGAACACGATCGAGGTGTTCGTGACGCGCATCCGCAAGAAGCTGGGCCAGGATGTCATCACCACCATTCGCGGCCTGGGCTACAGCCTGGACGATCCGGCGGCGGGCGGTGCGGCGGCATCGGCCGACTGATACGGGCGGATTCGTGAAGGACGGTGCCACCCTGCGCCCGACCCTGCGCACAGGGTCGCTATCGCGCCGCATGATCCTGATCGCGGCAGCATGGATTCTGGTCCTGCTGACGGGTGGTGGCTTTGCGCTCGACCGGCTGCTGGTATCGGCGGTCACCCAGAATTTCGACGATCGCCAGGCCTATGTGCTCCAGTCGCTGCTGGTGTCGGCGGCGGTCGATTCGCAGGGCGAGGTATGGTTCAACCGGGAACCTGCCGACCAGGGTTTTCTGGAACCGGGCTCGGGCGTCTATTGGCAGGTGTCGGGGAAGGGACATGAGCCCTTTCCCTCCCGTTCGTTATGGGATCGACGCCTCGCTTATGGCGCCCCGCACAATGACGACAATATCCATGTCTATACCAGCACGCAGTTCCCTGATGAAAAACTGCGCATCGTCGAGCGCGATGTGAAGTTGCCCGGGTCTGACGTGCGGTGGCGGTTTCAGGTCGCACAACGCACTTCGGGACCCGGCCTTGACTCGCAAATCGACGCGCTGCGTCGCACGCTGATCCGTAGCTTCGCGTTACTCGGTATCGGCCTCCTGCTGATGGCGGCGATGCAGACCTTTTACGGGCTTTATCCCCTGCGCCGCGTGCGGGAGGAAATTGCCGCGATGCGCGCGGGCAAGGCCGACCGGATTTCGGACGCCATGCCCAATGAGGTCGCGCCGATGGTCGAGGAGCTGAACGCGCTCATTGAGCATAACGAGAAACAGGCCGAGGAAGCCCGGCGCCATGCGGGCAATCTGGCGCATGCGCTCAAGACCCCGCTAACCGTCATCATGAACGCCGCTACCGCGCGTGCCGATGACTTGTCGGAAACCGTGATTCGCGAGGCGCGGACCATGCGTCGCCAAGTCGACCACCATCTGGCGCGCGCCCGTGCGGTCGGGCGGCGCGGATCGGCGCACAGCCGCGCGGAAGTCTGGCCCAGCCTGCAATCGGTCGAGCGCGCGGTCGGGCGGCTCTATCGCCATGTCAGAATCGATGTGGACGGTCCGAAGGACTTGGTGGTCCATGTCGAGCGGCAGGACCTGGACGAGATGCTGGGCAATCTGGTCGAGAACGCGGCCAAATATGGCGGCGGCAGCGTCTTCGTGACGGTGGCGGCGCAGGCCGGGTTTGTCGAGATTCTGGTGGAGGACGACGGCACCGGCATTCCCGAAGACCAGCGCGTTCGCATCTTCGATCGCGGCGTCCGGCTGGACACCGGCAAGCCGGGCACGGGCCTGGGCCTCGCGATCGTGCGCGACGTGGCGGAGATTTATGGGGGCACCGTCGCGCTGGAGGAAAGCGAGGACCTGGGCGGGCTGCTCGTACGGCTCAGGCTGCCGGCGGCGGTGGGGTGAGTTTGG
>NZ_BCTY01000040.1 GCF_001591005.1 Sphingomonas sanguinis NBRC 13937 | reverse complement strand
AATTTATGTCGCTGGTGGCTTGGCCGTGGCCGCGGTTCTGATCATGCTGATAGGTCTGACAGCTACCATCATCTCGATACACGACCGCCACGTCGAACTCGTTGAAGCGATCCATGCATGGCGAGAGGACACCTTCGAATGAAGCGCAGCCCTTCTCACGCCGTTGTTGGCATGCTGTTCGTTTTGGTGTGCGTGGGGATCGGGGTCACCCTTTTCGTCGTATCCCAAAAGGCACCTGTGACCGAACCGACGCCCACCCCACCAAAAGAGGCTGTCGCACCTATAACGGTACAGCCGCTGGATAACGCCCCGCCGACCAACGCCGTGTCGACGCCTCGAACTGAGACGAATTCAGTCGCTGATGAGCAAGCCGCGTCGTCTGACGACATGGCCGAATTGAACCTCAAAGAGGATATGGAGTACCCAATCGCAAAAAGGTTACTCATCAGTCAGGGGTACGTGCCAGCCAGTGGCTTTGAAGACCCCTGCCCTTCGATCGGCGAGGAGGAATGCAAACCCTATCCAGAGATTGAAGAATGCTCCGGGTCTGGGCAGGGATATTGCATTTCGATTTTCCGCAAAGACGAAAAGACTGTCGAATTAACGACATATGGCCCAGGGGGACCTGTGGCCTCAGCGGATTTCGGATAACGGGAGGGGCATTGCCCCTCCTATTTCATTTATTGAAGCGCTTTTTGAATTGATTGACTGCTGCCTCAATAACCTTGTCGAGTTCGCCAGCCCGTACTGCAGCCTGAACCGTCTCGAGTGCTCCAACCAAATCGGCGTTGCTGGCAACTCGTATAGCGGGCTTCCCCCTTTGCAGCTCCAGAACCTGATTTCCGTATTTGATCCATAGGAGAATTGATCCGTCTTTATCCCGCGTCCACCAAGGACGAATGCGGGTTTTGACGGCAGTTTCGGTAACCTCTTCGCTTTCCAAATCTCGGACCCGCCGATATTTGATACGCTGGAAGGGCAAACCGGCCTCAGTAGCCTTTGCTAACTCGATTTGGTCGCCGATACGATCGATCAGTTTTTGACGCATCGACTCAATACCACGGACCCGCATTGCGGCCCGGTCAGACGCCACCATTGTCAGTGAGGAAAGCACCGTCATCGTCATTTCTCCCGATATTGTCGGACTGGGCGTCCAATCGGAAGGAAAAGAGGGCAACGGTGTTGTTTGGCCGCCGATTGTCACAGGCCGTTAGCGAACTGTGATCTTGCACCTATTCGGAGACGCCAAGGTTCAGATTGTGAGCATTGGGAGTGTCATAGAGGGTTAAAACGGTCAAAAAATCTGCGAGATCCCGTGGAGTTACGAGAAGATCCGGGTCTTCGTAATGCGGGGGTCACAGGTTCGAGTCCTGTAAGCGCACCACTTCCGGTCAAAATTCGGCACCATGAATATGGCGGCATCGCCGTCCCGCACGACCGCGCTTTCCAACGCCGCCTTGCTGGCCTGGATGTGGATAGCCTGGTTGTCCATTCGGACGTTGTCGATCAGCGGCCGGACATAGGCTTTTCGTCGTGCCGGGTTTCCTCCCCTGAGCTGCTCGCTGATCAGCTTGCCGAACTGGGCAATCGTATCCTCTGGGATGCGCTTTGGTCCTCGTTCGAGCTGAAGCCTCAGGCTTCGCTCGCTGGCGTCCAGTTGCGCGACGTTCTGACGCTGCTGGGTTGAGCCGCTCGGCGAACATTCACCAGCGCGCCGAGCAGCTTGAGCCAGAAGCCACGGCGCGGCCAGCGCTTGAACCGGTTGTCGATCGTCGTAAATGGCCCGTAATCGGCCGGGCAGTCGCACCAGCGGCAGCCGATCTTCAGCACACGCACGATGCCAGAGATCACCCGCCGGTCGGCTACCCACCAGGCACCGGGCTGCTTCCTGGGTAGAGCAGCATCGTGTTCGCCAGGTACGATAAACGCCGCTATGGGCACCGCAGCCGCATCGAAATGATGTTCGGCCGCCTGAAAGACTGGCACCATGTCGCTATCCGCCAGGACCGCTTCCCAACCGCCCTCGCTGCCACCGTATTCTTCCGGCTATGATCAACGAGTCCTGACCCTGGAAACCGCCGGATAGGCCACGCGGAACCCGATATGCGATGTGGGCAGGTCATGCTCCTGCGCCTGATACGCGGCCGGACGGAAATTGGCGCAATAATTCATCGCGCATAGAAAGCTGCCGCCTTTGACAAGGCCGATATCCTGATCGCCCGCCACCCACTCCCATACATTGCCGACCATGTCGTACAGCCCCAGGTCGTTCGCCTCGAAACAGCCGACAGGGGCAATCCCGGCATAACCGTCCTCGGCGGTATCGCGCATGGGAAAGACGCCCTCCCAAACATTGGCCCTCGGCTTGCCATGGTCAAAGGCCCATTCGACCGGATCTCGGGTCGCGTTCTGGTTGCCGCGGGCCGCTCGCTCCCACTGCTCCGTGGTGGGCAGGGCACCGCCCGCCCAACGCGCGTAGGCAGCGGCATCGTCGCGATCGACATGGACGACCGGCTCGTTCGCACGGCCCGCCAAGTCGCTGTCCGACCCCAGGGGATGCCGCCAATCCGCTCCCTTGGTCCAGCGCCACCAGCGCGCGGCATCGTCGAGCGAGACGGGCTCAGTGGGTGACACGAACAGCGCCGATGCCCCCTGCCGCTCGGCCTGGGTGCGGTATCCGGTGGCCGTGACGAAGGCAGCGAACTGGCGATTGGTCACTTCGTGTGCGTCGATGCGGAATGCCGCTACGCGCACCAGGCGCCCCGGCCGGCTATCACCATCCTCGCCCAGCATCACCGTCCCCTCCGACACGGCGACGATCCCGTCGCCCGCAAGGCAACGCTGCGACGATGGCACCGGTCGTGCGCCAAGACCGGCCGATGCGGCCAGCGCGATCAGCAAGGCGGCACCGGTCCTCACGGTCGCGCGGCCGGGGCGGGCGCGGTCTCGGCTGCGGCTTGGGCGGGCAATGGCACCACGCCCTTGGTCTTGGCATAAAGGTCATAGGCGCCGACCAGGTCGGCGAGCCGCTTCGGCTCCGCCGTGGCGAGATCCCGGGTCTCGCCGGGATCGCGAGCGACATTGAAAAGCTGCCAACGCCCCGTGCTGACCCCACCGCGCGTATAGCGATTGGTCGGCGCAGGGAGAAATACGATCTTCCAGTCCCCCTGACGCAGCGCCCGGCGGAAGAACAGCTCATAACCGAGCGTTTCGTCGGCGGAGCGCACGCCGTCCGCGCTGGCAGCCAGCACGGGGCGCAAGCTCTTGCCCTCATGCGGCAGGATCGCATGGCCCGCAAACTGGCCAGGCTGGCGCAGTCCGGCATAATCGAGCAAGGTCGGTGCGACGTCACGCACGTCCAGATTGGCGTTGGCGATCCGCCCGCCGCCCGCCACGCCGCGCCCCGCCGCAAAGGCGCTGACCCGAATGCCGCCCTCGGTCGTATAGCCCTTCACCAGCCAGGACGGCACCGAATTGGCCTGCGCCCAACCCGGCCCATAGCCGACATAGCTGGTCGGTTTGCCGATATTGTCCAGGCTGTTGTCGATGCCCAGCACCTGCGCCGGGGGCAGGGCCGCATCGGGCGAGCCGACCTTGAAGCGGGGGCTGGGCGCTTCGATCACATTCCCCTCCGGACCGTTATCGGCGAAGAACAGGATGATCGTGTTGTCATAGCGCCCCTGCGCCTTCAGCGCGGCGATGACGCGGCCGACATTCTGGTCCATGCGATCGACCATGGCGGCATAGACCTCCATCTTGCGTGCCTCGATCGCGCGCTCCTCCGGGGCGAGCGACGACCAGGGACGCGCCAGTTCCAACCGGTGCGGGACCGCATCGGCGGATACGAGGCCTAGCGCCTTTTGCCGCGCCAGCCGCTCGGCGCGCAGCGCCTCATAGCCCGCATCGTAGCGGCCCTTATATTTGGCGATCGTCTCTGCGGGTGCCTGAAGCGGCCAGTGCGGGGTGGTAAAGGGAAGATAGGCGAAGAACGGCCGCCGATCCCCCGATCGGGCCGACGCGTCGAGATAGCCGATCAGCCGGTCGGCGAAATAGTCGGCGGAGTAATGTCCGCTCGGCAGAAGGGCGGGCTTGCCGTCGTCGCGGTAGCTGGGCGCCAGCCCCGCCTTCGACCACGCGGCGTCCTGATCCGCACCGAAATGGTTCGAAAGGCCCTGGAGCAGCGCGAAACTATGCTCGAACCCGCGCGCGGCCGGTTCGCGCTCCGGGGTCAGGCCCAGATGCCATTTGCCCGCCATCAACGTCGCATAGCCGCCCGCCCGCAGCAGTTCCGCAATCGAGGCGACACGGTCGTTCAGATAGCCCTCATAGCCCGGCTGCCCCCGTGTCGCGGGGCCGAGTAGCTCCGCCATGGTGCCCAGACCCGCCTCATGATTGTCGACGCCGCTCATCAGCATCGAGCGGGTCGGCGAACAGGTCGGGGCGGTGTGAAATCCGGTGAAGCGTACCCCCGACAGGGCCAGCGCGTCGAGATTGGGCGTCGCGATCTCCCCGCCGAACGCTCCCAGATCGGACCAGCCGAGATCATCGGCGACGATGACGAGGAAGTTGGGCGCATCTTTCGGTGCCTGCTGCTGCGTCGCGGCGGCCTGGGTCACCGGCTCGACCTGGGCAACCACCGGACCGGCCGCGATCAGCGCGGGGACCGCCGCGGCCAGAAGTTTCCCACCGATCATGTCTGCTCCCCTTTTCGATCACCGCGATAGCGCCCCCACAGGCATAAACGTCGGGGCCACCCCGACAATGATATATTCTCTACTGGATCAGTAGGAATTACTTGGTTCGCTTCGATGGGCGCGCTCCATAGCCATAGGCGGGCGGCATGCGTCGCATTCTCAGCCAATGAACCAAAGGGGGAGTTCATGCCGACATGCTATATCCGGGCAGGCCGCGCCCTGCTTGTGACCGGCGCCGCGATCCTGGCCCAACCAACGCTCGCGCAGCAGACCTTGGTGACCGCTCCCGATCCCGGATCGGATATTTCGGCTACCGATCCGGCCGGTAACGGCACGAGCGGCGATATCCTGGTCACCGCGCGCCGCCGGACCGAGCGGAGCCAGGACGTGCCGATCGCGATCAACGCCTTCGGCTCGGCCCAGATCGAGTCGACGCGTACCTATAATCTGCGCGATCTCCAGCAACTCACGCCCAGCCTGGTCGTGACCAACACCAACCCGCGCAACACCAGCATCAATATCCGGGGGCTCGGCAACAATGTGGCGGTCTATAATGACGGCCTGGAGCCGGCGGTGGGTGTCTATCTCGACGGCGTCTATCTCGCCCGGCCGGGCCAGACCGTGTTCGACCTGGCCGATCTGGAACGGATCGAGGTCCTGCGCGGGCCGCAGGGCACGTTGTTCGGCAAAAACACGTCCGCAGGCGCGGTAGTGGTCTCGACCAAGCTGCCAACCTTCGACTGGCAGGCGGGCGGTGATGCCAGCCTGGGTAATTACGACTTCCGCCAGCTTCACGCCTTCGTTTCCGGTCCGCTCACCCCGCATCTGGCGGCGCGGCTGTTCGTCTCCAAGACCGATCGCGGCGGCTTTACCCTGAACCGCTTTGACGGCCGTTACGGGCAGGATTTCCATGACCTGAACCTGCGCGGCCAGTTGCTCTACAAGCCGAGCGACACCCTCACCATGCGGATCATCGGCGACTGGGGGCGGCAGAACAGTTTCACGGCCGGTAGCATCCTGCTGGGGGCCATCCGGAATTACGACAACGGCGCGGTGTTCCCGAACAACTATTATGACCGATCCGCGCGGCTGGGCTATTCGCCGGTCGCGGCAAACCCGGCGCTGCGGACTACCGACACCGACGCCAATCCGCGCTACCGGATGAACCAGCACGGGGTGAACGTCACGACGGACTGGGATGCCGGCCCCGTCACGCTGACCTCGGTCACGGCCTATCGTGCGTGGAACTGGTATCCGCACAACGATGGTGACGGCACCAGCCTGGATGCGGGCGCCGACTTCCACCAGAGCAACGAGCAGCGCCAGGTCAGCCAGGAACTGCGCATCGCCTCCAATGGAACGCGGCGCGTCGATTATGTCGCAGGCCTTTACTATCTCCATCAGTCAATCGAGGCGGAGGCGGTCAACCGCTATGGCAGCCGCGCTGCGGACTGGTTCCTGCCCCCCACCACCAATGCGACGGTCGGGGCGGTTGCGCTCAACGCCTATAACGTCGTCAGCCATTCGCGGCCCGTCACGGACAGCTACGCCGCCTTTGCGCAAACGATATGGCACCTGACGGACACGGTCGATCTGACGACCGGCCTGCGCTACACCTACGAGACCAAGTCCGGTTATTTTGATCAGGGCGCGACCGGGGCTTCGCTCGCAGGTCTGACGCCGGCGCAGCAGACCGCAGCACAGGCGATCCGCGCGCGGTACGGGATAGCGAATTCCTATCAAGCACGCACCGAAGCCGGGCGCTTGTCGGGGCAGGCGACACTGTCGTGGAAAATCGCCTCGCCGATCCTCGCCTATGCGACCTATGCGCGCGGCAACAAGTTCGGCGGCCTGAACCTCGCCAACATCACCACCACCGGCCAGTTCGCCGCCAATCCGGTCATCCGGCCCGAAACGATCGACAGCTACGAGATCGGTGCCAAGACAAGCTGGGCGGATGGGCATGTCACGGCCAATGTCGCCGCCTTCTGGACCGACGTGAAGGATTATCAGACCACGATCGTCGATGTGGAGCGCAACGGCGTCAGCTTCTTCACCAACGCCGCCAAGGTTCGGACGCGGGGAATCGAAGCGGATCTCCGTGCCACTCCGACCCGCTGGCTGACGCTCTATGGGTCGGGCACGTACGACGATGCACGCTACATCTCCTACGCCAACGCTCCCTGCCCGATCGAAATCACCGGGCGGACCTTGTGCGACCTCAGCGGCCAGAGACTGCCTGGCGTATCGCGCTGGGCCGCCTCCACCGGGGGTGAAGTGCGCGGCCCGCTGGGTCTGAATTTCGGCCAGGATGCCGAAGTCTATGCGGGCGGGGATTATAGCTATCGCTCGGCGACCAACAGCACCGCCAGCCTGAGCCGCTATTCCGACATACCCGGCTATGATCTGCTCAACCTGCGTTTGGGCGTTCGTGCGCTGGACGGCCGCTACGATATTCAACTCTGGGGTCGAAACATAACGAGCTCCCGTTATTACCTGTCCTTGTCGGCAAACAACACCGGCGCCATCGCGGCCACTTTCGGCGATCCGCGCACCTACGGTCTTACGCTACGAACTAAGTGGTGAGCATTCTCATCAGAAAACACTGAAAGATGACGACTTACCGACGAATAACCATTTGAATCTATTGGGCCTCAATGACTTTCCTGGACGCCCTATATAAACGATCATGCGGCGCTTCGCCGCCTGCGCGCGAAAAGACAGCACTTCGACAGTTCGGGTGGGGCGACGATGTCCCCCACCCGTCTGTCATGATCCGCAGCCTGTTATGGCATCATTACGGTATCGATGACATGTACGACGCCATTGGACTGCATGACATCGGCGGTGGTGATGCGACCGACATCGCCCTTGCCATCCATGATGGCCCATCCGCCCATCGCCTTCTTGAACATGATCGGCTCGCCCTGAACGGTGGTATAGGTCGCCGTCCCACCATTCGCCTTTGCCTTGGCGGCGATATCCTTGGCGGTGATGCGGCCGGGTATGACGTGGTAGGTCAGGATCGAGGTCAACTTATCCTTGTTTTCCGGCCGCACCAGGGTGTCGACGGTGCCAGCGGGCAGTTTCGCGAAAGCCGCGTTGGTCGGCGCGAACACGGTGAAAGGTCCGGGACCGGAAAGCGTGTCCACCAGGCCAGCCGCCTTAACCGCAGCGACCAGGGTGGTATGGTCCTTCGACTGTGAAGCGTTCTCGACAATCGTCTTGGTGGGATACATCATCGCCCCGCCAACCATCGGGTTGCGGGGGGCGGCAACAGCGGCCGTGCCGAAGGTGAGCGCGACAGCCATCATTGCGCCACGGATCATCAAAGTCATGCGATCTCTCCCGCCGCATGAAGTGCGGCTTTGGGATTACGTCGCCAACAGTCCTTTGGACGCAGCGACGCCCATCGACTTTTCAAATTTCCGCAAGCTGTCCCGTTGCAACGACAGGTCCCGTCGGGGTCGGCTTGGGCGAACCACCCGTCGGCTCAATCGAAATGGCCAAGGTGGTCCCGGCAGCAACGGTGACCTGAGGAGAAATTTTCAGGGGGGCCCCGGGCACACGGCCCAGCAGACCCGCCGCGTGAGGAACGCCGTCACGCCCGATCGCCCATAGCTGCGCATCCTGGCCACTCGCAACGGATGGTGCGTCGCGCAGCTTCAATGTGCGGGTACTGGGATCAAAAAAGGCCGTGATCGGCGTGGCCCGCTCGGGGGTAAGGACAGCATATAGCAAGGGAGAAGGCTTGCTGGCATTCGATGGGATAGACGGCGTGTCCGGGCGGGTCACGACAACCGTCAACAGGATGGCTGCCGCCAGACTGGCGATACCGGCGATCGCCCGCCACGGGCCGGCACGGTGGTTGTCATTGTCTCCTACCGCCAGAATCTTGCGTCCCAGCTCGGCGCTCGGCGTGACCGGTTCGACCTCCAAATAAAGCGCAGCCAGATGCCGCCTCCACAGTGCGACATCCCGCGCAAAGGCCGGATCATCCAGCATGCGACGCAACGCCGCAGCCTGCTCGTCACCCTCGAGGACTCCAAGCGCCAGTTCCGCTGCGGTCAGATCGGTCTCATCAGATGTCATCGTCGAGACACTCCTTGAGCCGTTCGAGGCCGCGCTTGATCCGGCTCTTTATGGTGCTGGTCGGAAGCCCCTGCTGTTCGGCAAGCCCGGCATAGGTGATCCCCTCGAAAAAGGCCGTTCGAATGGCGTCGCGCTGCGTGTCGCTGAGACGATCCATACAGCCTTGGAGTTTGCGCTCCTCCTCGTCCAGCAACATGGTGTCGAGAGCCAGACGGCTCGGTGCGGCCGGCTCCGCTATGTTGTCCCATGACGCGGTGGGGCGTCGGCCCAAGGCCCGGTGATAATCAATAGCGCGATTGCGGGCGATCGTGGCCAGCCAGGCAAACGGACTGGCCTGACCCGGTTCATAGGCACCGGCACGTCGCCAGATGATAGCATAGACCTCTTGCAGAACATCCTCCGCCGCCTGTCGTTCGCCACATATACGAAGGCAGACGCCAAACAGCCGCGCAGACGTGAGGGCATATAGTTGGCGAAAAGCGGCACGATCCTCGCGCCCGGTCGCGACCAAGGCTTTGACAAGCTCCTGCCGACTGTCAGGTTGATTCATCGTCACTCTAGACGGGATACCGACGCGCTGCGCAGCAGGCAACCATGTGCGCATGTCCGCCGGGCAATCGGCTTGGGGCGGGAAAAACGACTGCCTCGATAGAAAACCTCAAGCGGATTGGGTCTGCGGTCCTGTGCCTTTCGTTCAGCTTCACGTCTTTAAGGTCGGATAGATTTCGGAAGGATCGACACCATGCGCCTCATGAACATTGCCGCTGCCATCAGCATGCTGACCGGTGCGACCGGCGCAATCGCCAGTGTCGATACGTCGGCCAAGCCAGGCGGTGTCTATCGGTTAAAGCCAGGCATCTATGTTCAGAAGGGTACTCCCTGCGCGTCGGCACCCAATGCGGCAATCCGGGAATATGACGGACGGGGCATCAGTACGCCGCACTCCCGTGAATGCCGCGTCCGCGTTCTGGCGCGCCGTGGCAGCCGCTATGAGGTCAGCCAATCGTGCATCGACGCTGGAGCGGGGCCGGCACCTCGATCTGTCGAGCGCCAGACCATCAGCATCCGCGATGCGCTCACATTCGGCATCAAGACCCGCGGTCCGGTCACCGAATATCGTTACTGCCCGCCCCATATGCTCCCTGCCGGTGTCCGGGCGACAACACGTTAGGTTCCGACGGGCTCGCATCACCTTGAGAGGACGAGCGGGTCTTTGCCGACAGATGAGGCCGCCCGCTTGATCGTGCCCGATCGTACGATGCCGACCGCAAAGTGGTCGGGACGACCAGTGCCATGGGTCGAGATGCTGCAACGGACTGGCAGGCGCAGCGGCCAGCCCGTTGCAACGGCTCACACGATCGTCGGCGTGATGCCTCCGTCGACACGAAGGGCCGCGCCGTTGGTCGCCGCCGACAAGGGACTGGCGAGATAGGCGACCATGGAGGCGATCTCCTCGGGCTCGATCATGCGCTGGATCAGCGAGGTGGCGCGGTCGCGGGCGAAGAAGGCGCTTTCGATTTCCGCGATCGGGGCGTCCGGGTCATCGGCCACGCTCTTCAGGAAGTCGACGATCCCCTCCGACCGGGTGGTGCCGGGCATGACCGTGTTGACCGTCACGGCCGTGCCCTTTGTCAGTCCGGCGAGGCCACGGGAGACGGCGAGCTGGGCGGTCTTGGTCATGCCGTAATGGATCATGTCGGGCGGCACCATCACGCCGGACTCGCTGGCGATGAAGATGATCCGCCCCTGGTTGCGGGCGATCATGCCGGGGAAATAGGCACGGGCCAGTCGCACGCCGGACAGCACGTTGATCTCGAAAAAGCGGCGCCAGTCCGCATCGGTGATCTCGCCGAACGGCTTGGCCTCATAGATGCCGAGATTGTTGACCAGAATGTCGACCTGCGGCACCGCCGCGATCAACGTCTCCGCGCCCTCCGCTGTGGCGGGGTCCGCCAGGATGCCGCGCGCGCCGATGTCCGCCGCCGCCGCCTCCAGCTTGGCGGACTGGCGCCCGCTGATGACGACATGGGCACCTTCCGCCGCCAGACGCCGCGCGATCGCAAGGCCGATCCCGGCTGTCGCGCCCGTGACGAGCGCCGTCTTTCCCTTCAGATCGAGGTCCATCCTGTAGCCTTTCCGTTCGCAAGGAGCGCGACAGCGCCCGTTGCTCAGGAATTTGGCGATCGCCCAACCGGTTGATAACACGGCCAACGGCCATTTAAGTTGTGAACCAAAATCACAGGTGAGATCGCATGGACAACCGCGCTGGCGAAATGCAGGTCTTTGTCGCGGTCGCCGAAACCGGCAGCTTCTCGGAGGCCGCCCGACACCTGACGATGACGCCATCGACCATATCGAAGCTGGTCGCGCGGCTGGAGGAGCGCCTTGGCGTGCAACTGGTCGAGCGTTCGACGCGGCGCCTGTCGCTAACCGCCGAGGGACGCCTCTACCACGAACGCGCCATACGGATGCTGCACGACCTCGACACGCTCGAACGCGATCTGGTGACGGGGAGCGCCAGCGAGAAAGGGACGGTACGGATCACATCGTCGGTTGCGTTTGGAACGCTTGGCATCGAACCGTTGCTGCCATCCTTTTGGGAAGCGCATCCCGCGATCGTCATCGACCTTTCCCTGTCGGACGCGATGACGGACCTGTATCTGGAACGCACCGATATCGCATTCCGGGTCGGGGGCCTGCGCGATTCCTCGCTGACGGCCCGGGTGATCGGTCGCGCGCGCCGTCTGATCGTCGCGTCACCCTCCTATCTGGCGCGTGCCGGGACGCCGCGCCGTGTAGACGACCTGCATCGACACAATTGCCTGGGCTTCAACTTTCAGCGCGCGCAGCCGGTCTGGCCGATGCGGACGGGCGGTCGCATTATCGACCGGATGGTGACGGGCAATCTGCTCGCCAACAATGGCGAGACGGTTCGGCGACTGGCGGTTTCGGGCGCGGGGCTTGCCCGGCTGGGCGAATATCATGTCCGCGATGACCTGGCGGCGGGTCGGCTGGTAGAGGTGCTGGCCGATCACGGCGTCGGTGACGAAGAACAGGTCGCGGCCTTGTACCTGGGTCGGCGGCGGTTGCCGACGCGGACGCGCGCGGTGCTGGACTTTTTGGTGCCCCGATTGCGCACCTTCCTCACCGCACCGAAAACACAATATTCTCAATGAAATTTCCAGCGGTTAGAGAGGCATGATCGTTCTTCCAACAAAAGGGTCCTGATGCCATGACCGGCACGCGCTATCGCTTCGGGCCCTTTCAGATGGATGTTCCGCACCTGACGTTGACCCGAGACGGGGTGCCGCTGAAGCTGGGCGGCCGGGCACTCAACCTGTTGGCGGTGCTGGTCGAGGCGGAGGGGCGATTGGTGCCGCGCAACGCGCTGATAGACCGGGTGTGGCCGAACCAGGTCATCGACGACAGCGCGATCCGTGTCCACCTGTCCGCCGCACGCAAGGCGCTGGCGATGCCGGACGGCGAAGCGACGATCGTGGCGGATGCGGGGCGGGGCTATCGCCTGGCCCTGCCGGTCGAACGCTTGGGAGGCAAAGATATAACTCCATCGGCCGAGCGCCGCCTGTCCCGGCTGCCCGCCTCGATCGGGCGGATTTTCGGGCGCGAGGATGTGATCGCGACCATCGCCGACGAACTGGCCGAGCGGCGCTTCATCTCGATCGTCGGCCCCGGCGGGATCGGCAAGACCACCGCCGCCACCGCGATCGGCCACCGGCTGGTACAGGCGATGGGGATCGAGGCGTGGTTTGTCGATCTGGCCCCGGTGACGGACGCGGCGATGGTGGCGGCAACGCTGGCCACCACGCTCGAACTCCCCGCATCGGGTGCCGATCTGCCGCAGCGGATCGCGGCCAGGCTGGGCGAGCGGCCCGCCCTGATCCTGCTCGACAATTGCGAGCATGTCATCGACGCCGCCGCGTCGCTTGCCGAGGCGGTGCTGCGCGGTGCGCCGCAGGCGATGCTCCTCGTCACCAGCCGCGAGCCGCTGCGCGCGCAGGGCGAATGGGTCCACCGGCTCGCCGCGCTCGACCTGCCGGACGAACACGCGACGACCAGCCTTGCGCAGGTGGCCTTGCTCTCCGCGCCCGCCCTGTTCGACGAACGCGCCCGCGCCGCCAATAGCGATTTCCGCCTCGATGCGCAGAGCATGGCCATGGTGGTCGACATCTGCCGCAAGCTGGACGGTATCCCCCTGGCGATCGAACTGGCCGCCGCGCGGATCGACACGATGACGCCGCAGGCGATCGCCGACGCGCTGGACGATCGGTTCGCCCTGCTGACGCGGGGGCGGCGCACGGCTCTGCCGCGCCACCGGACGCTGCGCGGCGCGCTCGACTGGAGCTACGATCTGCTCGCACCACCCTTACAGCATCTGCTCGATCGGCTCGCGCTGTTCCGCAGCCATTTCGATGCCGAGGATGCGGCGGCCATGGCCGCGGGGACGGGTGTCGCCCGGTTCGTGGCCGACGAACTGCTCGCCGAACTGGTCGCCAAGTCGCTGGTCGTGGCGACGCCCTCGCCCAGGTCGATGCGCTATCGTCTGCTGGATACCACGCGGCATTATGGGCAGGAGCGGCTGCGTGCGACCGGCATGGCCGAACAGGCGTACCGCGACCATGCCCATGTGCTGCTGCGCGGCCTGGCCGACAGCGCCGCCGCGTGGGAGGGCAAGGCGCCGCGGGAGTGGCTGGCCGAATATAGCGTGCGCATCGACGACGTCCGCAGCGCCATTGCCTGGGCCAGCGGGGGCAAGGACGCTAGCCTGGCGACCGAACTGGTCATCGCCGCCGCGCCGCTGTGGTTCCACCTGTCGCTGCCCGCCGAATTCTTGCGCTATGCCGAGGCGGCTATCGCGAACATGGCCGAAGGACAGGTGGAGCCCACCCGCCAGGTCGAGCTGCTGACCGCCTATGGTCATGGCCTCTGGCATACCGAGGGACCGGTGTCCGCGATGGCCGACGCCTTTGCCCGCGCGCTGACGCTGGCCGAGGAGATCGGCTCGGCGCCGCTCGCCTTGCGCGCGCTGTGGGGCGTGTGGGCGCAGAGCATTCTGGCCGGACGCTATGACGAAAGCCTCGTCTTCGCCCGACGCTTCGATGCACGGGTCGGCGCGGACGGCGCGTTGGCGGATCGGCAGACGGCGGCGCACATGCTGGCGCTGTCGCTACATTTCTCAGGCGATCACGCCGGATCGCGGCGCATGCTGGAGGTGGTGATGGCGGGCGACGCCGCCCCCGAGCGCGCCAACCATGCCAATCATGCCCAGGTCGATGGCAAGATCGCGGTGCTCAGCCTGTTGATGCGGCTCCATTGGGCGGAGGGCGACCTGACGACCGCCATGGCTCTCGCACGGGAATGCGCACAGGATGCCGAGCGGATCGATCATGCGCTGTCCGTCTGTTACGGGCTGGCGGTCGGCTGCATTCCGGTGGCGATCGCGGCGGAGCAGCATGCGCTGGCGGCGGAATGGATCGCGGCGCTGGCGCGGCGCACGACCCGGCACGGCCTGGACCACTGGCACAGCTTCGTCGCAGGCTATGGGCAGGCGCTCGATCCGGCCGCCCACGCGCCTGATCGGGTCAGCGGCATGCAGGCGGAGATGTATGCCGTCGCGATGGGCAGCGGCGGCGACGTACCCTGGCGGCGCGAAGGCGCTTAACGACTCTTCACGACGCTTCACTCGCGGGGATCGGGTGCGGCGGCCATAGTCCTTCTTGTCAGTCGGTCAGTGATCGACACGTGATTTGAAGGACTTAACCCGTGCCCCACGACACGAACCCTGCCATGCCGCCACGCGCCGTGCGGCTTTCGACGGTCGCCGAGCATCCGGTGCTCGATCCCGTCGTCCAGTCGTTCCTGGACCGCTGGCAAGGACGCGCCAGCCGGCAGGACGCGAGCGCATCGTCGCTCGTGACGCTTCATCCGGCGGGCCACGACCGCCCGCTGCCGCTGTTCCTGTATCTGGAGGTCTCCTCGGATCGTGACGAGGATCGGCTGCCCGCACTTCGCGCGCTGGCCGAGGATGCGGGGGTGGAGATCCTGCGCTACCGCATCGCCGAGGCCGATCTGTCGGGTGCCGTCGCGCTGGTTGCGGCGATGCCGCTGGCCGACCATGGGCCCATCGCGATCGGCGGTGACGGCTTGGGCGCGGCCGTTGCGCTGGCGCTGGTGATGGCGCGACCCGCCGGTTGGTCGATCCGGCTGCTCGTGCTGGCGACCCCGGTGGTGGGGCGCCCCTCCGATGTGCCGGGCACGGAATGGCTTAACGCCGAACAGGCCGCGCATCTCGGGGCAAAGGCTGCGGCGATCATCGACCCGGCCACGCTGACGGTCGAGCCCTTCGGCTTTCCCCGAACGCTGCTGCTCACCGCCGAGGCGGACCCCTTTGCCGAACCGGCCGAGGCGCTGGGCCGCCGCCTGATGGCGCAGGGCGTCGACCTCTCCGCCGCGCGGATCATCGGCATGATCCACGATTTCACCTGGTTACCGCCCTTACGTGACGCGGCCGGTGCGATCGACGCCATGCGCGTCATCGCCGCCGCCCTGCGCGACCATCTTCACACCCCCGCTTCCGAGGAGCTTTTCCCATGCTGATGCCGCACGATCTGTCGCCGCCGACCGCCGACCGGGACGCGCTGTTCACCCGTATCCTGATCGGTGGCGGCGGGCTGCTGCTGGTGGGGCTCGCCTGCCTCGCCATGGGGTCGGACGGGGCGCTGGCGATGCTGTTGTTCCTCTATCTGATCGGCCTGGCCATCGTGCTGCGCGCCGTGATGGCGCCCGCCGCCCCGCGGTGATCGCCACTGGCAACTATTCGACTTTCTTGAACGCACAGGCCGAAACTATCGGGATATTCCGCCAAGCCGGTCCTGCCTACTCTCCCCTCAACACCCGCCAAGTCGCTTAAAAACAGGAAGGAAGACACGATGCCGAAAGCCACCCCGACCCCCGGCTCCTCGCTGCTCTCGCCGACGGACCACAGCCTGATCCTGATCGATTTCCAGTCGCAAATGGCCTTCGCCACTAAGTCGATCGCACCGGAACTGCTGCGCAACAACGCCGCACTGGTCAGCCGCGCCGCCAAGGCGTTCGGCGTGCCGACCATCCTGACCACGGTCGCCGAAAAGAGCTTTTCAGGCCCGATGTTCGACGAGATCGTCGAGGCGTTCGACGGCCAGCCGATGCTCGATCGCACCAGCATGAACACCTGGGAAGACGCCGCCGTGATCGAGGAGGTCAACCGGATCGGCAAGGACCGGATCGTGTTCGCCGGGCTGTGGACCAGCGTGTGCATCGTCGGCCCCGTCGCCTCCGCGATCGAGCAGGGGTTCGACGCCTATTTCATCGCCGATGCCTGTGGCGACATCTCGGTCGAGGCGCATGAGCGGGCCGTGCAGCGGATGATCCAGCTCGGCGCCAAACCGATGACGGCGCTGCAATATCTGCTCGAACTGCAACGCGACTGGGCGCGCACCGAAACCTACGCATCGACCACCGGGATCGCGCGGAAGTGGGGCGGTGCCTACGGCCTGGGCGTCACCTACGCCAAGTCGATGTTCGGCGCCTCCGAAGGCGGTCACGCCTGATCCCTCCCTTCTCTCAACGTCAAGACACGAAAGGAACGACCCATGACCTATGTGACCACGCAGGACGGCGCCGAGATCTTCTACAAGGATTGGGGCCCCAAGGACGCGCAGCCGATCGTCTTCCACCATGGCTGGCCGTTGTCGTCGGACGACTGGGACACCCAGATGCTGTTCTTCCTGAACGAAGGCTACCGGGTCGTCGCGCACGACCGGCGGGGGCATGGCCGCTCCAGCCAGATCGGCACCGGTCATGACATGGACCATTATGCCAGCGATGCCGACGTGGTCGCCCGCCACCTCGACCTGACCAATGCGGTCCATATCGGCCATTCGACCGGCGGCGGCGAAGTCGCCCGCTATGTCGCGCAATATGGCATTCCGCAGGGCCGCGTCGCCAAGGCGGTGTTGGTCAGCGCGGTGCCGCCGATCATGGCGAAGACCGAAGCCTATCCGAACGGCCTGCCGATCAGCGTCTTTGACGGCTTCCGCGACGGCACCGCGGCCAATCGTGCGCAATTCTTCCAGGATGTCGCCGCCGGGCCGTTTTACGGCTTCAACCGCGAAGGCGTGACGCCGCAACCGGGCGTGATCGCCAATTGGTGGCGCCAGGGCATGATGGGCAGCGCGCAGGCGCATTATGCGGGCATCAAGGCCTTTTCGGAAACCGACCAGACCGAAGATCTGAAGGCGATGACCGTGCCGACGCTCGTCCTGGCGGGCGATGACGATCAGGTCGTGCCCTATCATCAGGGCGCGGAGTTGCAGGCCAAGCTGCTGCCGGACGCGACGCTGAAAATCTACCCCGGTTTCAGCCACGGGATGCTGACCGTCAACGCCGACGTCATCAACCCCGATCTGCTCGCCTTCGTGCGCGGCTGATCGAACTTCGGGAGGCTGTCCGATGAAACCCTATCTTCTCTCGCTGGGTGCCGGTCTGCTGGTCGGCATCGTGTACAGCCTCCTCGGCGTCAAATCGCCCGCGCCGCCGGTGATCGCACTGGTCGGATTGTTCGGCATCCTGCTGGGCGAGCAGGCGGTGCCGGTGGCGCAGCGGATCACGGGCGCGCCGGTCGCGGCCCCCGCTCCCCAGCCCCCGGTGCCGGAGCGCAAGCCATGATGCCCACCCGCCGCCAGACGCTGGCCGGGCTCGCCGCCACTGCCGCGTCCCCCCTATTCGCCGCCGATAGGAATATTGCCATGCCCGACCTGATCCTCGTCAACGCCAAGGTCACGACCCTCGACCGCGAAAATCCCGAGGCTCAGGCGATCGCGATCCGCGACGGCAAGTTCCTGTGCGTCGGCACCGAGCAGGAGGTCCGCGCCGCCGCCCCGCGCGCCCAGGTGATCGATGCGGGCCAGCGCCGGATCATTCCCGGCCTGATCGACAGCCACATGCACATCATCCGGGGCGGGCTGAACTATAATATGGAGTTGCGTTGGGACGGCGTGCCGACGCTGGCCGATGCGATGGCGATGCTGAAGCGTCAGGTCGACAATACGCCCGCGCCGCAATGGGTGCGCGTGGTCGGCGGCTTTACCGAGCATCAGTTCGCCGAAAAGCGCCTGCCGACCATCGCCGAACTGAACACCGTCGCGCCCGACACGCCGGTCTTCATCCTGCATCTCTATGACCGCGCGCTGCTCAACGCTGCCGCACTGCGCGTCGTCGGTTATACCAAGGATACGCCCAATCCGCCGGGCGGCGAGATCGTGCGCGATGCGGCAGGCAATCCGACCGGCCTGTTGCTGGCCAAGCCCAATGCGACGATCCTCTATTCGACGCTGGCCAAGGGCCCCAAGCTCCCGCCCGAGTATCAGCTCAATTCGACCCGCCATTTCATGCGCGAGATGAACGGGCTGGGCGTCACTGGCGTGATCGATGCGGGCGGCGGGTTCCAGAACTATCCCGACGATTACGAGATCATCGAGAAGCTGCACGCCGATGACCAGCTGACCGTCCGCATCAGCTACAATCTGTTCACCCAGAAGCCCAAAGAAGAGCTGGCCGATTTCTCCGGCTGGGTGAAGCAGGTGTCGCCGGGGCAGGGCGACGACACCTATCGCCACAATGGCGCGGGCGAGATGCTGGTCTATTCGGCGGCGGACTTCGAGGATTTCCGCGTCGAGCGCCCGGACATGCCGCCCAGCATGGAGGGCGATCTGGAGCCGGTGATCCGCCTGCTCGCCGAGCATCGCTGGCCGTGGCGGTTGCACGCCACCTATGACCAGACGATCGGCCGCGCGCTCGACGTCTATGAAAAGGTCCACCGCGACATCCCGCTGACCGGCATCAACTGGTTCTTCGACCATGCCGAGACGATCAGCGACCGGAATATCGACCGGATCGCCGCGCTGGGCGGCGGCATCGCGGTGCAGCACCGCATGGCCTATCAGGGCGAGTATTTCGTCGAGCGCTATGGCCAGAAGGCCGCCGAACGGACGCCGCCGATCGGTAAGATGATCGCGGCGGGCATCCCGGTGGGCGCGGGCACCGACGCGACGCGCGTCGCCAGCTACAATCCCTGGGTGTCGCTCAACTGGCTGGTGACCGGCCGAACGGTCGGCGGGCTATCGCTCTATCCCGGTGCCAACCGCGTCAGCCGCGAAAAGGCGCTGCGCATGTGGACGCACGAAAACACCTGGTTTTCCAACGAGGTCGGCAAGAAGGGGCAGATCAAGGTCGGCCAACTTGCCGATCTGGCGGTCCTGTCGGACGATTATTTCGCGGTGCCCGAAAGTGACATTCCGCATCTGCACTCGGTCCTGACCATCCTGGGCGGCAAGGTGGTGTCCGGCGAAGGAGATTATGCCCCGCTCGCGCCTGCGCTGCCCAAGCCCATGCCCGACTGGTCGCCGGTCGCGACCTTTGGCGGCTATTACCGCTCACCCGAAACCAGCGCGAAACTCGCGAGCGCCTGTGGCTGCGCGAGCGGCTGCGCGGTGCATGGCCATGACCATGCCGCCGCACTCGGCGCCGATGTGCCCGCCGCCGATGTGCAGAGCTTCTGGGGCTCGTTCGGCTGCGGCTGCTGGGCCGTCTGATCCATCCCGACCAAAGGAGAATTGCGATGAAGAAGACCATGTTCCTCGCGGCGGTCGTCCTGTTCGGCACGGCGCCCGTCACCGCGCAGAAAACCCCCGATTTCGCGGTCGGCCCGCAATACGACACGACCCATGTCTATGTGCCACAGGACCAGTATGACGCCTTCATGCGCAGCTTCGTCGCCACCTTTGGCGGCAGCCTGAGCAAGCAGGGCGAGTTTCAGGTCACGCCGACGCCCAGCAAGACCAAGTCGCAACTGGCGCTGACGCCCGCGGGCAGCGTCTCGGCCTTCGGCTTCCTGACGCCCATCCCCTATCCCTTCGGACAGGAGCGGACCGGCTATCTCGTCACCGATATGGACAAGGCGGTCGCAGCGGCGGTGAAGCACGGCGCGGTGCGGGTCATCACGACCTTTCCCGACCCGATCGGGCGCGACGTGGTGGTGCAATGGCCGGGCGGCATCAACATGCAGCTCTATTGGCACACCGCCAAGCCGCGTTACGCGCCGCTGGCCAATGTGCCGGAGAACCGCGTCTATCTAACCGCCGACGCGGCGAATGCCTTCCTGAAGAGCTGGGGCGGCTATGCCCATGCGCGGGTGCTGTCGGATGACAGGGCGGCGGACGGTGCGGACATCGGCCAGCCGGGCAAGACCTATCGCCGGGTGCGCCTGACTTCGGGTTACGGCGACATGATGGTGATCGTGTCGGACGGCCAGTTGCCATGGCCCTATGGTCGCGACGTGACCGGGTATAAGGTCACGAACCTGCAGGTGACGCTGGCCCAGGCGAGCGCCGCCGGGGTCGAGACATTGGTGTCGCCGCATGTCGCGGGCGACCGCCAGTCGGCGATGGTCCGCTTTCCGGGCGGCTATATCGCCGAAATCCACTCGCCCGTGATCTACTGACATGCGCGGCTCCGCCAATCCGGCCTTTGTCGAGGCGATCGCGCGACACCGTGCGACATGGTTCGCGGCCCGGCTGGCTCTGTGCGGCGCGTACCTGCTGGGCGGCATCGTCAAGCTTACCGACTGGCCGGGGGCGGTGGCGGAGCAAGCGCATTTCGGCATGACACCGCCTGCGCTCTGGGCCGCGCTGACCATCGCGGTCGAACTGATCGGGCCGCTGCTGATCCTGATCGGGCGGTTCGTCTGGCTGGGGGCGGGAATGCTGGGGGTGTTCACCGCGCTTGCCGCGCTGACCGCCAACGCTTTCTGGACGATGCCGCCGGGGGCGGAACGGTTCGCCGCGACCAATGGCTTTTTCGAGCACATCGGGTTGGTCGGCGGCTTCGTGCTGGTCACGATGCTGGCCGGGCGGGACCGTGCTTGACCTGGCCCTCCTGCTGGCAGCCGCGGCGGCGCAGGCCGATGCCGTTGCCGGTGCCGCAGGACAAAGCGGCACCGAGGCGTGGCAGGCGCCGACGCTGACGATCGTGCGCTATGACGAACATTGGGGCAGGCTGGCCGAGCCCAGTGCGCGCGACGATCACTGGACCGAGCCGTTCAAATATATCCCGATCGGTGACGACGGCGCCTATCTGACCACCGGACTGGAGCTGCGGGCGCGGCGCGAGGCGTATCGCGACAATCTGTGGGGCGGCGCGGCGGCACCCGACGATGCCTATGTCTGGCTGCGCGCGCTTCCCTACGCCGACCTTCACGTCGGCCGGGTGCGGGGCTTCGTCCAGCCGATCGCCGCCTATGCGATCGGCGTCGCGCCTTCCGCCGGGCCAATCGACCAGACGCGGGTCGACCTGCTGCAGGGGTTCGTCGATGTGCGCTTAGGGGCGGCCGAAACCGGCGCGAGCGATGCGCCGGGCGTGACGTTGCGCGCCGGGCGGCAGATGCTGTCCTTCGGCAGCGAACGGCTGATCGGTACGCGCTATGGCCCTAATGTCCCGCTGGCGTTCGATGGTGGCCGCGCCATCCTGTCGTTGCCCGGCGCACAGGTCGACCTGTTGGCCGTGCAGCCGGTCCAGCCGGGACCGCATAACTTCGACGATCGCCGCTCGACGACGAAATCGCTCTGGGGTGCCTATGCCACCATACCATGGGGGCAAGGGGGGCTGGACCTCTATTATCTCGGCTATCGCAATCGCCTCGCCCGGTTCGGCGGGCTCACGGGGGCGGAGCGGCGCCACAGCCTGGGCGTCCGTCACTATGGCGCGGCCGGACCCTGGCACTGGAATGTCGAGGGGGTGGTGCAGTTCGGGCGGTTCGCCGAGCAATCCATTCGCGCCTGGACCGTCGCGACCGAGCTGGGTCACCGCTTCCCCACCGCGCCTTTGTCACCGGACCTCGTCCTGCGGTTCAACATGGTCAGCGGCGACGCCCATGCCGGGGACGGGCGGCTGGGCACCTTCAATGCCCTGTTTCCCAAGGGCAAATATTTCGGCGAGCTGTCGCCCATCGGGCCGAGCAATATCGTCAGCGTCAATCCGCGCGCCAGCGTCGTGCTGGGCCACGGCGTCTCGGCGAGTGTCGCCGCCATGGCCTATTGGCGGCAATCGCGCGGCGACGGCGTCTATGACATTCCCGGCAACCTGATCCGCGCCCCCGGCACCGCGACCGCCCGCTTCATCGGCAAGCAGGCCGAGGTCGCGCTGGCGTGGCAGGCGACGCCCGAACTCGAACTCTCCACCTCGCTGTCGGCCTTCGTGCCGGGCGGCTTTCTCCGCCAGACCGGCCCTGCCCGCACCACGGGCCTGTGGGGGCTGGAGGCGAATTTCCGGTTCTAAGGAGCATGACCATGACCGATGCCCCCCGTTTCGACCCGCGCGTGCCCCTGTTGCTGGTGCTGTCCGTAACGACCGGACTGGTCGATGCGGCCAGCGTGCTGGGCCTGGGCAAGGTGTTCACCGCGAACATGACCGGCAACATCGTCTTCCTGGGCTTTGCGGCGGCGGGGACGCCGGGCTTTGCGTGGCCGCTGTTCGTCGCGGCCTTGCTGAGCTTTCTGGTCGGCGCGCTGATCGGCGGACGGACGGGGCGGGCGCATGTCGGGCGGCCCGAGCGGCGCTGGCTGCTGACGGCCGCCGCGATAGAGACCGCTTTGCTATGGATCGCCGCCGTGCTGGCGATCGGCATGGGCCGCAACAGCCCGGAATCCCCGCCCGTATTCGCGATCATTGCGCTGACCGGCCTCGCGATGGGCTTTCGCAATGCGACCATCCGCCAGATGAAAGTCGCGGACCTTACCACCACCGTCCTGACGCTGACCCTGACCGGCCTCGCCGCCGATTCGACCGCCGCGGGGGGTGGCAACCCGAACTGGACGCGCCGGATCGCAGCGGTGGCGGCGATCTTCGTCGGCGCGTGCGTCGGCGCCGCGCTGCTGCTGCACGTCGGTCTTGCCGCCCCCCTCGCCTTGGCCGGGGTGTTGGTGCTGGGCGGCACGATCGCCTGTACGCTTCACCCCGCATCGAACGGCGTCGTCAAGGCGTAAGCGTCATGTCCTCGCCCGCCAGCGCGCGGGCGATGCGGCGATCGGGAACCAGCCACAGCGCGATGACGCCGACATAGATGGCGATGGCGGCAACCCGGCTGACAAAGGCAAGCGGCACCGCAACCGCATAGAGCAATATGCTCCCCCACCCCTTCCAGTCCCGCCCGATCGCCCTGGCGACACGCGACTGCGCGCCGTTGCAGACGACGATCGCCCATTCGGTCAGCTTGTAGCCGACCGCCGCCATGCCCAGCACCACGCCATAGGCCGCCGTCGCCCCCACCGCGAAATGACTCTCGTCATGCCAGCGGATGACGAACGGTACGAGGCTGAGCCAAAACAGCAGGAACAGGTTCGCCCACAGCACCCGCCCATCGATCCGATCGGTCGCATGGAGCAGGTGATGGTGGTTGTTCCAATACAGCCCGACATTGATGAAACTGAGCACATAGGCCAGCAGCACCGGCGCTTCCTGCGACAGCGCCGAAAGCTCGCCGCCCGCTGGCACCTTCAGCTCCAGCACCATGATCGTAATGATGATCGCGATCACACCGTCGGTGAAGGCCTCCAGCCGCCCGGTGTTCATATCTCGCCCAGTCCCGGCATATCGCGATCCGCCGCGCCCGCTTCGACGAACTGCTGGAGCAGCCAGGATGCGGCGGGGCCGGGCGGCAGGTCGCGGCGCCAGACGCCTGCGAAACGGTACATGCCGCCGGGATGGTCGGGCATGTGCAACCGGACCAAAGCGCCCGTCGCCAGATCGGCCTCGATCAGCGACAAGGGCATGTTGCCCCAGCCGATCCCCTCGCGCAGCAGCGAATGCTTGGCGCCCAGATCGGCGAGCCGCCAGGTCCTGGGGCTCATCACCGAAAAGTCCCGCCCCTCGGTGAAGCGCGACCGGTCGGTCAGGACCAGCTGAATATGATCGCGCCCCGCACCCGGCGGAATGCGCTCCATCCGGGCGAGCGGATGATCGGGCGACGCGACCGGCACCAACGGCAATGCGCCCGCGCCGACACACTCCACCCCCTCGATCCCCGCCGCGACCGGGCCGGAAATGCCGATCGCCGCCGTCTGGTCCAGCACCATCGCGGTCACGCTGCCCAACGCCTCGACATGCAGGCGCAGCGACACGGTGGGAAATTCGGTGCGAAACGCGCGCAGGATCGTCCCCAGCCGGGGCGCAGGCAGCATCACGTCGACCGCCAGATTGACCTCGGCCTCCAGCCCCTCCAGCAGCCCCTTCACCTTGGCGCGCAGTCCGTCCACGCCCTCGCCGATCGCCCGCGCCTCGGCCAGCACGGCGCGTCCCTCGACCGTCAGGACCGGCTTCTTGGTCCCCTCGCGGTCGAACAGCCGCACGCCCAGCTGCGCCTCCAGATTGGCGATGCCATAGCTGATGACGGACACCGCCCGGTTCAACCGCCGCCCAGCGCCTGCGAAGCTGCCCGTATCGACGACCGCCAGGAAGATCTTGATCTGGTCGAAGGTCGGAAAGCCGGGGTTCGCCATTTCAATTCCATCGAACGTTTATGCCTGATTTATCTCACTGAACAGGCATGCCGACAAGGCCTATCTCCGGGACAACAGACGGGCAGATCAGCCCGGTTTCAAGGAGATAGATGATGATCGAGGTTCGTCCCTTCGCTGGTCTTGGTGGTGCCGATCATGGCTGGCTGAACGCCAAGCACCATTTCAGCTTCGCCGACTATTATGATCCCGCCCGGATGAACTGGGGTCATTTGCGGGTCTGGAACGACGACACGATCGCCCCCAAGACCGGCTTTCCGCCGCATCCGCACCGCGACATGGAAATCATCACCTATGTCCGCGAAGGCGCGATCACGCATCAGGACAATCTGGGCAACAAGGGCCGCACAGAGGCGGGCGATGTTCAGGTGATGAGCGCAGGCACCGGCATCACCCATTCGGAATATAATCTGGAGGACGTGACGACGAAGATCTTCCAAATCTGGATCGTGCCGACCGCCAAGGGCGACAAGCCCAGCTGGGGCGCGCGGCCCTTTCCCAAGGGCGAGCGGGCGGGGCAGTTCGTGACACTTGCGTCTGGCTTTGCCGAGGACGCGGACGCGCTGACGATCCGCACCGATGCCCGGATCGTGGCGGCAACACTGAAGGCGGGTGAGACGGCGGAATACCCGCTGGGCGCGGACCGGCGCGGCTATCTCGTCCCCGCAACCGGTGCCGTCGAGATCGAAGGCCAGCGGGTCGGCGCACGCGACGGCGCCGCGATCGACCGGACCGAGACGCTTCGGGTCACGGCAGTTGAGGACAGCGAGGTGATCCTGGTCGACGTTGCCTAAATCAGGTTGGCGAGGATGCGGTTAAACGACCGTGATCCTCGCCAATCATCATAAGGGATCAGGTTTAGCCTCCGTACCAAATGAGGCTTTGGCATTCTTGTCGCCGACCAGCGCCACCCACACCCAACAACCGCTAGATATAATAACCGAACATCATCAGAAGGGAGACCTTCCACCGATCATCGCCGCCCTGGGCGGCGCCTGAGCCGAACTGGCCGGCGCCGATAGAGGGATCGTTGCGGCCGACCAGCATTTCGGTCCAGATCTTGATCCGCTGCGTATCGGCCAAGCCCGAGCGCTTCCCGACGCGGGCCTAGCTGGAATAGAGGTCGAGGCTGAAGGGGAAGCGGCCGGCTTCGATCGGATGGCCGATCGCGGCAAAGGCCAGCGTGCCCTTGGCCGCGATGTTGGAGAAAAAGTCATAATCGCGGACCGCGATCAGATCGTTGCGTTGCAGGTTGGGCGGATCGATATCCTGCCGCGCGGCCAGCAACTTGAAGCGCAGCGGACGGCGATCGTCCTTCAGGCTCAGCACGAAGGCGTGGCGAGAGCCGTTCCCGCCGGTGTCGAAGCTGTACACCTGCGACACCCAGGCCGAGCCGGTGACACTGAGCGGTCCACGCGGCGTACTGGCCAGCACGTAGCGTGCCTTCCCGATCATCATGTTCCGCTCGGCATTGCGCGATGCGAAGGGCAGATAGGAATCACCTTGGACGATGTTGACCGAATGGCGTGCACTGTCGCGGCTGTTGCCGATGCCGGTGTTGTAAACTTCCTCCAGGCCGTAGACGAAGCCCAGGCTGTCATACCAGGACGGTCCCCAGTAACGGTCGTCGAACGGCACCGGCTGGGCGCGACTCAACCCAGTGCCTTGGGAAGGGCCGTGTGCGCTGGCGATGAAAAATGGGGCTGCCCCTGTTCTTAGGGTCAGCCCCGAAAGCGGTTCCCCCGTTTGCGCGGCCGTTACTCGCCGAAGCGGAAGCGGAAGCCCACGCCGTAATAGCGGCCTTCGTCCCGAATATCCTGGGTGTAGCGGAACCCGTAATTGTCGGTCGTAAAGTCGCGGAACGGCTTGGCCAGCAGGTTGGTCGCATCGACGCTGAGCGTAAACTGCTTGGCGATGTCGTAACTCAGCGAGAAGTCCAGGCGGCTGATCGGCAGGGTGCCGTTCACCGTCTGCTTGTTGTTGATGTCCGTGCCATAGTAATTCACGAAATCCGACCGGCGATTATAGGACAGGCGACTGGTGATGCCGTTGCGTTCGTAGAAAAGCGAGGCGTTGTAGGTCCATTTGGACAGGCCGGTGATCGGCACGAACGGGCCATAGGTGAAGCTGTTGCTGTTCTGCGAGAAATTGGGCGTGCGATTGGTGCCGTCCAGATAGGTCACATTACCCTGCACGCCGAAGCCCTTCAGGTCGCCGGGCAGGAAATCCAGGAAGGACTGGAAGTTCGCCTCCGCGCCCAGAATCCGCCCCTCGCCCGCATTTTCCGGGCGGCTCAGCTGGACGAAACCATATTGCGGGTCTTGGACGAACCGCGTGTAGTTGCTGATGAAGCCGAACAGGTCGCGGTAGAATACCGCCCCGCTGATCATTCCCGTCTTCGAGAAATACCATTCCAGGCTGGCATCGTAATTGTGCGAGGTCAGCGGTTTCAAATTCGGATTGCCGCCCGACCCATTGGCGGTGATCACGTTAAACGGGTTGTTCGGATCGAGCGGCTGGTTTGCATTGCGCACGACGGTGGTGATGTTGAGCGCCGGGTTGAGCTGGCCGAAATCGGGCTTGGTCCGGGTGAAGGTATAGCCCAGGCGCAATTGCAGCGTGTCGGTGAACTTCATCCGCATGCTGGCATTGGGCAGGATGTCGACATAATCCTGATGCAGCGACTGGGGCGTCAGCGTGCGGATGCCGTTATTGTAGATCTGCGACACACCCGAATAGACGCCGTCGGTGATAACCGCGCGGACACCCGCCAGCCCGTCGACCTCGATCGAACCGATGTTGAAGCCGTATTTGCCCTGGGCATAGGCGGTGTAGGTCTTTTCATTGGCGTGGAAAGTGCCCGAGGGGTCGACCGGCACCGCATCGCTGGCAAATTGGGTCTGCGCGTTCTTATAGCCCTGGTCGTTGGGATTGAGCGCAACCAGCTGCGCCAGCGCCTGCCGCGACAGCGCACGCAACCGCGCCTGGCCGCCGTCGATGTCGCCATACGGATAGCTAAGATACTGGGTAAAGCCCTGGTCGCTGCCCCGGAACGGATTGCCGGTCAGGCCGAGCTGGCCGATGCCCAGGCTGCTGAACGGAATCCGCAGATTCTCGGTATAGGCATAGCGGTTGGCCGAGGCGTAATCCGCCAGACGCGTGGTCAGGCGATACCCCATCTGGATTTTCTTCAGGAACGGCAGCGGATCGGTGTCCAGCGACACGTCGCCCCGCCACTGGAAACCGCTGCCCGAGGTCCGGTAATAGGCCTCGTAATAGCCGCGCCAGATATATTGCGAGGGGTCGGTCACGTTGAAGCCAGGCAGGCTGAACGCCACGCCGCCGTCACTGATGAAGTCGGCCTTCACCACCTGCGGCGATGTCAGCGCCGAATCCAGGCTGTGCGTATAGTCGGAGTAGACGCTGGTCGTATAGGCGAAGTCGGTCGACAGGGTGGCCCGCCCGGTTTCCCACTTCGCGCCGCTGGCGATCTGATAGGTGTTGGTCTGGGCACGATCGGTCGAGCGATAGGCCTGCTGGCGATACCCCCCCGTCTTGGTCAGGCTGCGCACGTCGTTGGTGCCGTTGACCAGCACGACGTCGCTCAGCGTCGGGTCCTGCCCGCGCAGGTCATTGTCCCAGTCGTCGACATAACCCTGGCCGCGATAGCCCTGATAAATGCCCTCCAGATACACCTGGGTAGAGCTGTTCGGCGCCCATTGCAGCGCGAAATTGGCCGAGGGGCGCCAGCGTTTGCCCGCCGGATTGTAGAGGCCGACGCTGTAGGGATAGCGGATCGTCCCCGTTTGCGCCGGGGTGATGACCGAGGCCGGGCTGGAATCGGTGATACTGGTGTTATTGTACCGTATCGCATTATGATATTGCGACTGGGCATAGCTGGCATTGACCAGCAGGCCGACCTCGCCGATGCCCGTGTTCCAGCGGTCGGAGATCAGGATATTGCCGCTGGGGTCGTATTTGCGGCTCTGGTCGTTATAGGTGCCGCGCAGGCCGCCTGCGACCACCAATCCCTTGAAATCGAACGGACGACGCGTGCGGACATTGACCAGGCCCGCCAGGCCCGGCTCGATGATGTCGGCGGTGCCGGACTTGTAGATCTCGATGCCCGCCAAAGCCTGGGCGGGGAAGTCCTGCAACTGGCTGCGCCGCAGTTCGGCGGTGAAGAATTCGCGCCCGTTATAGGTGGTCGCCACGTCGGGCAGGCCGCGGATCAGCACGCCGCTGACCTCGTCGCCATAGCGGTTGACCTGCACGCCCGCCAGGCGCGCCAGGCTTTCGGCCGCCGTATCGTCGGGCAATTTGCCGATGTCCTGCGCGACCACCGCGTCCAGGATCGCATCCGAATTGCGCTTGATCGATGCCGCATTGGCCAGGCTCTGGCGCAGGCCGGTGACGATGATCTCGCCATCGGTCGAGCCGCCGTCCGTGGTGGTGGCGTCGCTTGGAGCCGCAGCGGTAGGGGCGGCGGCGGTGGAATCGCTCTTCTGATCGGGTGTCGCGGTCTGCGCCTGGGCGGCGGACGCCAGCGCCAAAGGTGCAACGGACAGCAACAGCGCAAGACGCTTCATAAACCCCCTCCTCCATCATGCCAGTCCTACGGGACCGACTTTATTTGTCTGACTTAGTGTCGAGGCCGTTCGGAGGGGTCAATGAACAAAGTTTTCACAATTCCGTCACAAAACATTGCGTTACGCCTTGTGCCGCCGGACGAAGGGGCGTGTTTCTGATGGAAAATGGCGCGGGGCTCTTGCGCGGGGCGGTTGGCCAATCAGACAAATAGGCAAATTGATCGGCCATCGCTCGTTCGCTCCGCACGACGCCATCTCACAGGCCCGGCAGCGAGCAGACACCCTTCACATTCCCCGATCTTTATCGCCGTGTTTTCCATGCCTTATCGGCACCGACCGTGATGCGCGGATGAACAATCGTCCATCCCGCTTCCCTGTAATTTGCCGTTCAGCCAGCCGGTCGCACGTCCCTGTCCCATAAAAGGTTCAGGAGTATTGTGATGACCAGGATCATCCTTGCGGCGGGCTTTACTGCGATGGCGCTGCTGACGACGGCACCCGCCGCCGCACAGCTTTCGGTCGGTATCAGCGTCCGGCTCGCGCCGCCGCCGCTGCCCGTCTATGCCCAGCCGCCGCTGCCGGGTCCCGATTATGTCTGGACGCCGGGCTATTGGGCTTGGGACGATCTGGCCGGGGCCTATTACTGGGTGCCGGGCAATTGGATGCTGGCACCGCGTCCGGGCCTGTTGTGGACGCCGCCCTGGTGGGGTTGGCAGGACGGATTGTATGTCTTCCACTCGGGCTATTGGGGACCGCATGTCGGCTTTTACGGCGGCGTACCTTACGGCTTCGGCTATACCGGCTTCGGCTTTCACGGCGGCTATTGGCAAGGCAACCACTTCGCCTACAATGCGACCGTCACGAACATCACCAACGTCCATGTGACCCATATCTATCGGCAGAATGTGGTGGTGAACCACATCACCCGGGTCAGCTATAATGGCGGCCCCGGCGGCGTGTCCGCGCGCCCGACCCCGCAAGAGCTGATGGCCGCGCACGAGATGCACGTCGCTGCCCCTCTCCATCCCATGCCACCGATGACCGCGATGCGCCCGACCCCGCATGGGTTCGTACCGCCGAATCGCGGCCCGGCGGCCATGCCGATGGCCGCGCCCATGCCGGTCGTCCAACGCGGCCATGGGGCCCCGGCCCCCATGATCGATGCGCGCCCAGTGCCCTTCGCCCGGCCGCTTACCGCCTGGCGCGCGCCCTTGCCGCCGCAGCGGAGCGCTGCGACATGGAGTGACGGCGGCTATTCCGCGCGGCCGATGGCGATGACACGGCCTACCCTGGCCCCGCATGGTTATGCGCCGCCGCGCGTGGTCTTCCGCCCCGCCCCCAGGCCGCCAGCGCCGCCGCGTCCGCCGCACGGCGATCATCATCGCCATGGCTGAACGTGGCGGCGTGAACCATCGGGCGCTTGCCGCGTATCCACCGGGACCGACCACCAGCCCCTGAGGTGACACGATGACGCCCCGCCCCCTGCCGCGACCACCGCTGATCCTGGGCGTGGCCGGGGTCTTGCCGCCGCCGCTTTGCATCGCACTGGCGCTGGTCGCGCCGCGGCTCGGGCTGCCCGCCACGATCGCCGGGGGCGTCTATGCGGCGCTCATCCTGTCCTTTCTGGGCGGGCTGTGGTGGATGGAGGCATTGATTCGGCAGGACCGGCGCATTTTGCCCTATGTCGCCGCCGTGGCGCCGAGCCTGATCGGCTGGGCCGTCCTGTTGCCGCCTTTGCTCGGCGCCGGGTCGCTTCGGGTCGCGCTGTGCATCCTGGGTGCGATCATCCTGCTGACGCCGCTGGTCGATGCACGGATCGCCCCATCGGTGCGCGAGATGCCCGGCTGGGGTCGGCTCAGGCTGGCCCTGTCGCTCGGCCTGGGAGCGTCGACGCTGCTGCTCGGTATCGTCGCCCCCTGGTGATTCGCATCAGGCGGGATCGTCGCGCGGCGGCGTCTCTGCGGGACGGCCATCGCCCTCGCCCTGCCGCGCCTGCGCCTTGCGCCGTTTCAGATTTTCCCGGAGCGCTGCCGCCAGCCGCTCCGCGCGTTCGTCCTTCGCCATGGCAATTCGCATAATCTGTCCAACGGACGCTTGACAATGCCCGCCCAATCGTCTCTAGGCGCGCTTCCCGCGTCGAGACGCGAGTGCTGCCGTAGCTCAGTGGTAGAGCGCATCCTTGGTAAGGCTGAGGTCGTGAGTTCAATCCTCACCGGCAGCACCATTCTCCCCCTGCCGTCTCAGCGGCCTGAAAGGGGGAGCTTTTAGCCCCCATGCAAAAGTTGGTTGGGATCGTTTCGCGGTCTCGCTAGCTATGGTCGGATGAAATTTCGTTTTTCCTTCGGTGCCCAGGTGTTCATCGGCATGGCCGTCGGCCTGTTGCTCGGCCTGCTCGCCCGGTCGCAGGGTATCGCCGGCTTGGCCGAGGCCCTGCGCATCATCGGCGAGAGCTTCGTCCAGCTGCTGAAGGTGCTGGTCGTGCCGTTGGTGTTCACCGCCATCGTCGCCTCGATCGCGGCGTTGCGCGACCTGAACAATGCCGCGCGGCTGGTCGCCGCCACCTTCATCTGGTTTGCCATCACCGCGCTGATCGCGGTCAGCATCGGCCTGATGCTGGGCACCGTCCTGCAACCCGGCCTGCACGCGGGCGTCGCGGCGGGTAGTGCGGTGCGGCCGGATACGGCGGGCTCCTGGCTCGACTTCCTGCGCGGGCTGATCCCGTCCAATATCCTGGGCCTGTCCGCCTCGACCAGCGCGGGGGACGGCGGTGCGCTGAAGACCGGGCTGTCGTTCAACATCCTCCAGATCATCGTCATGGCGGTCGCAATCGGCGTCGCCGCCGTGCGGGTCGGCGACAAGGGCGAGAGCTTCCTATCGTTCAATGCCTCGGCGCTGGCCATCTTCCGGCGCATCCTGTCCTGGGTGATCCGGTTGACCCCGCTTGGCTCGGGCGCGCTCCTCGGCAATGCGATCGTGCGCTATGGGTGGCAGTCGCTGTCCGCGCTCGGCAGCTTTGCGCTGGCCGTCTATATCGGACTCGGCCTCGTGCTGTTCGTGGTCTATCCGCTGCTGCTGCTGTCCAATGGCCTGTCGCCGAAGCGCTTCTATGCCGCCGCCTGGCCCGCCATCCAGCTGGGGTTCGTCTCGCGCTCGTCGATCGCGACGCTGCCGGTGACCGAGGATGCGGTCGAGCGGCGACTGGGCGTGCCGCGCGCCTATTCGGCCTTTGCCGTGCCCTTTGCCGCGACCACCAAGATGGACGGGTGCGCCGCCATCTATCCGGCGATCTCGGCATTATTCGTTGCGCAATATTATGGTCTGCCACTGCATGTCGGCGATTATGTGCTGATCGTGCTGGTGTCGGTGCTGGGTTCGGCGGCGACGGCGGGGCTGACCGGCGCGGTCGTTATGCTGACGCTGACGCTGTCCACGCTGGGTCTGCCGCTAGAGGGTGCGGGCCTGCTGCTCGCGATCGACCCGATCCTCGACATGGGGCGCACCGCGATCAACGTCGCGGGCCAGGCGCTGGTCCCGACCATCGTCGCACACCGGGCGGGCCTCATCACCGACACGCCCCCGGCGGAGCGCTTGCCGGAGGTGCCGCAAACAGGGTAAACGCGTGCATGAGCTTGCGCGCGGTGTTCTGGTGGAGTAATACACGCGAGTGGCCGACCACCGGAACCCTGTGATGCGCCCCGATCCGTTCAATCCCGACCGTGTACCCCTCGACCGTCCGTACGAGCCGGTCGGCCCTCATTATCCGCTCTATGATGCGGAAACGCAGAGCTGGTCCTTCGGCACCGACGAGGCACCGGAGGATGTGCGTCCCCGCCGCCGCATCCGCTGGGGCCGGTGGATCATGCGCGGGATGGGCGCGGGCATCATCCTGCTGGTCATCGCGATCATCTGGCTGGCCGTCACCGCGCCGCTGTCGCGCTCGCTCCAGCCGCCGACGCCGCCCTCGATCACGCTGACCGCCGATGACGGCACGCCGATCGCGCGGCGCGGGGCGATCATCGGCGCGCCGGTCGATGCCGCCAAGCTGCCGGCCCATGTGCGCGAGGCGTTCATGGCGATCGAGGACCGGCGTTTCTATTCGCACTGGGGCGTCGACCCGCGCGGCATCCTGCGCGCCGCCTGGCACAATGTCGGATCGGGCGGCGTGCGCGAGGGTGGATCGACCATCACCCAGCAGCTGGCGAAGAACGCGTTCCTCGATTCCGATCGAACGGCGGGCCGCAAGATCCGCGAGGCGATGATCGCCTTCTGGCTGGAGGCGTGGCTGACCAAGGACGAGATCCTGTCGCGCTATCTGTCCAACGTTTATTTCGGCGACAATGTGTACGGCATCACCGCCGCGTCGAAGCATTATTTCGGCCGCACCCCGGACAAGCTGAACATCGGCCAGGCGGCGATGCTGGCCGGACTGGTCAAGGCCCCTTCGCGCTTGGCCCCCACCACCAACCTCAAGGGCGCGCGCGCGCGGCAGGCCGTCGTCGTCGCGGCAATGGAGGATGCGGGCTTCCTGACCAAGGCGGAGGCCGATGCCGTCCAGCCGCAACGCGTGCTTGCCTCGCGGCCCGAGACTTTGCCCAGCGGCACCTATTTCGCCGACTGGGTGCTGCCCGAGGCGCGCGACCAGGCAGGCGAGATCAAGACCGAGGCGACCGTCCAGACGACGCTCAATCCCCGGCTCCAGCGGATCGCCGAACGCACCGTGCGCAGCGCCGGGCTGAACCAGGCGCAGGTCGCCCTGGTCGCGATGCGCCCCGATGGCCGCGTCGTCGCGATGGTCGGCGGCAAGGATTATTCCAAGAGCCCGTTCAACCGCGCCACCCAGGCGCGGCGCCAGCCGGGTTCGGCGTTCAAGCTGTTCGTCTATCTGGCGGCCCTGCGCTCCGGCATGACCCCGGACTCGACCATCGAGGACGAGCCGGTCGACATCGCCGGGTGGAAGCCGCGCAACAGCGATGGCCGCTATCTGGGTAAGATCACGCTGCGCCAGGCCTTTGCGCGCTCGTCCAACGTCGCCGCCGCCCGGCTGACCCAGGCGGTCGGCGTGAAGTCGGTCATCAATGCGGCGCGCGATCTGGGCATCACCACGCCGATCCCGAACGAGGCGACCATCGGCCTCGGCACCTCGACCGTCAGCCTGCTGGAGCTGACCGCCGCCTATGCCGCGGTCGCCAATGAAAGCTATCCAGTTGCCGCGCGCGGCCTGAACGACGTCAAGGACAAGGGCTGGTATCAATCGCTAACCGATCGCAAGACCGGCTTCGCCTCGGCGGTGCATGACGGGATGCTCGACCTGCTCTCCTCCTCGATCAAGACGGGGACGGGGCGGCAGGCGCTGCTCACCGTCGATGCCTATGGCAAGACCGGCACGACGCAGGATTCGCGCGATGCACTGTTCGTCGGCTTCGCGCGCGACCTCGTGGTCGGCGTGTGGGTCGGCAATGACGACAACACGCCCAATCCCGGCCTGTCGGGCGGCGGCGTCCCGGCACGCATCTGGCGCGCCTTCATGCAGTCCGCGCTCGACATCCCGCCGGTGCCCGCGCCGGTGGTGATGGAGGAAACCGACCCGGATGCGATCAGCAACGGCATGGGCGAAGAGGTGATGCCCGCCGAAACCGACCCCGTGGGCGATATCATCCAGGGGCTGGGCATCGACCTGAAGACCGGTGAGGACGGCTCGATCAGCATCGGTCCGGGCCGCCGCCGGGGCGAACGCCCGCCGCCGGGCCCGGAAGACCGCCGCCCGCCTGACGAACGCTATGACGGCGAGGAGTAGTTCTTATTCCTCCCCTGCAAGGGGAGGGGGACCGTCCGAAGGATGGTGGAGGGGTGTCCCGCTATCGATAG
>NZ_BCTY01000039.1 GCF_001591005.1 Sphingomonas sanguinis NBRC 13937 | reverse complement strand
GGGGGAGGGGGCGGAGGCGGTGGGGGTGGTGGGGGCGGAGGTCCCCAGCCTGGAGGCGGCGGAGGCGGGGGCGGCCCCCAATCCTGCGCACTGGCATTCGCACCCAAACCCAGCGTTGCGATCGCAAGCCCGGCGACAATGATACGCGTCACCTTCATGACCAGTCCCTCCATGCCCACCACCGGGCATGGATAGGGTCTACGTCATCCAACGCTTCGCCAGGCTGAACGCGGTTGTTCTGTGGCGTTCAGGAAAATGCCCCTCAAAACAACTTCCGCACCCCCACCCGGATGGAGCGGCCGATGGGATCGATATAGGCGGGCTGGAAGCGGTTGGGCGTATTGCCGTTGCGGTCGGTGACGTCGATCCGGTCATTCAGCAGATTCTCGACCGTAAAATTGACGTTCAGCCCCTTCGTCCAGGGTTTCTTGATGATGTTTTCCAGCCGCACGAAGCTGTAGAGGACGAGCCAGGTCCGGCCCGAAAAGCGCAGGTCGGAGGCGGCGATGTCGCTGCGGATGCGGGTCGGCCCCTGGATGCGGCCATAGAGCCCCAGGTTGAACAGGCCATAGGAGAAATGGCCGTTCAGATCGACGTCCCAGCGCGGCCGCCCGCCGGTCCCGCTGAGCGTCGCGCCGTCGAGCAGGTCGAGGACCGGGCCGGTGCCGCGCAGGGTCAGCCGATCCTCCAGCCGGTAATTGGTCGTCGCCGACACCCATAAAGCGGGCGGCCGCTTGGGCGGGCGGGGCGGGGGCGCGGTCTTCGGCGCAGCGGGATCGGGCGGCGGAGGGGGCGGCGGGGTCTTGCCCAGCGTCAGCTGCGCGTCGACCGTCAGGCGCAGCTTGCGCTCGCGCTCGAACGCCAGGTTGACCGGGCGCAGGTCGACGCTGACCAGCTGGCCCAGCGCATCGCGGACGAACAGGTCCGGAAAGGCGCGCTGGAACGCCGGGGTCGCACCGCCCAGCGAGGCGGCCTGGTTGTCGATCCGGGTGTCGACATAGTCGGTGCTGAGCCGGATTTCCTTGTCCTTGATCGGCTGTACCGCAATGCCCAGCGTCGTGACCCGCCGCTTTTCAGGCGCCAGGTCAGGGTTGCCGCCTGAAATGGTGGTGACCAGCGTGCTGCGCCCGGTCACATAGTCGAAAAAAGGCGTGTTGGGCGTCGCCAGCACTGGCGCAACCAGTTGCGTCACGCCGGGCGCGGTCTGCGCGACGTTGACCGAGGCGTTGAGCTGAAACGGGCGGAAGGGTGTCCAGTTCAGCCCCAGATTGGAGGTGCTCAGCCGCCCGAAGTCCGACACCTGCGATACCCCCGCCATCGCGCTCAGCTGCATCTCGCCCAGGAACGACAGCGAGCCTTCGCGGGCCGAGGCGATCGGTACATTGGCGTTGACGCTGGCCCCGCGCATGGTGCGACCGACCCCGTCGGTGGCGAGCGCCAGATTGGTGCGCGCGTCGCTGTCGATGCGGCTATAATCGGTGGTGACGGTCAGCATCGCCTCGCCTGCGGGCAGGCGCGCCACGGGGCCGTTGGCGGTCGCCTTGACCCCGATCGTGTCGGACACCGCCCGGCTGCGGTTTCGGTCGCGCCGGGCGGCGGTGGCGGGATCGATCGCGGTCATCGGGTCGCCGCCCGCGTCGATCGACGCCTGCAGCGCGCCCAGCGGTACGCCGATCTCCGAGGTGCTGCGCGACACCATTCGGTCGTAATTGCCGGTGATCGCCCAGGACCAGCGGCGCACATCGCCGGTCAGTGTGCCGCCTGCGTGTAGCGCCATGCTGGTCGTTCGCTGGTGCAGCACGCTATCGGGCAGATAGCGATAGAGCAGCGTGTCGTTGGCGAAGGGGAAACGGCCCAGCCCGCCGGGCACGCGTAGCAGCGCGGGAGCCAAGCCGTTTAGCCCCCGGGTCTGGATCGCCTCCATCGACACCATTAGCGATCCCGACACGTTCTTGGTGAGCGGTGAGGCCAGGCCGACCTCGCTATGGATCGTGTCGCTAAGCGGCTGGAGAGTGCGATAGGGTCCCAGATCGGTGACCCCGGCCGGGCTGTTCGCATAGGCCGCGAGCGTCCCTCGTGCGGCCGGATCGATCGGCACGCCCGCCAGCGTGACGTTCCGACCCGCCAGGGCATCGAGCCGTGGGTCCAGACTGGCGCCGTTCACGCCCGTCACATTGCCGGTCGTCGCGAACAGCGTCTCGGGATCGGGCACGATATTGCGCTGGTTCTGGAACACCGGGTCCTGCCGCAAGTGCGAGACGTTGAACGTCAGGCGGCGCGGCCCATCGATCCGCGCTGAGGTGACCTCGCTATAGCTGGTGCCGCCCCCGCCCTCGGTCGTGACGCCGGGTAGGAGCTGGACTGTCACCGCCCGGAATTTCTTCTTGGTGATGAAGTTCATCACCCGGACGGTCGGCGGATAACCGAAGCGGGCCGCCTCCTGTTCGGGCAGCACCTCGACCTTTTCCATGGCCTCCCAAGGCAGCGACTGGAACTCGGAAAAGCCCGAGACGCGCCGCCCGTTGAGCAACATCACCGGCTCGCCTCCACTTGACGAACTGGTCAGCGACTTCACCTTCTTGAGCAAGTCGCTGAGGCTCGTCGCGCCCAGCGCCTCCAGCGCCCGTGCATCGAGCACCGCGACCGGCGCGACCGCGCCGATCACCGAACCGGGAATGCGCTTGCCGATGACGGTGACCTCGTTGGGTGGGGGGCTCTCTGACGGCGGGGGCGCCTCGCTCTGTGTCTGGGCTTGAAGCGGCACCGCTCCGCCTATTCCCAGGATGATCGCCGACCATGCCGCGCCGCCCATCGGCCACGCGCCTCCCCCATATCGCATCGTCCAGCCACTCCCATCGCCGACGTGAAGATGGGATTTAGTGTGGCGATGATGTCACAATTAAGGCGAATTTTTCAAAGGGACTTGACGATAATGCAGGTCATTGGCCGCCAGTTCTGAATCAATCGGTAATCGAGGCACTTACCGCCCGCCACCATTCGTCGCATCCGCCTGCGTGCCGGCTCTTCCTCCGCTGCGGCGGGACGGATCAGGAAGCGACTGGCTCGGGAATCAGCGTGGCGGCGGTGGTGCGACGGCGCAGGACGGCCCGCATCACCCGGATATAATGGTCCGCGCCATGCTCGATGGTGAAGCGCCGCGCCTGATGCAGCGTGCGCCGCGCATCCTGCGCCCGCGGCCGGGCCGTGGCGATGGCGGCCGCAAAGCCCGCCTCGTCGCCGACCGGGACCAGCGTGCCGAGTTGTCCCTGCAACAGCAGCGCGCCCATGGAGCGGCTGCAATCGGTGGCGATGATGCCGATATTGGCGGCCAAGCCCTCCAGGATGACCGCAGGCACTCCCTCATAGTGCGAGGACAGCAGCAGCGTGTCGTACTGCGCCAGCAACCCGGCCGGGTTGGCGACATAGCCCCGGAAATCCACCCGGTCGGCAATGCCCAGGCTAGCGGCTAGCGCCTCCAGCGCGGCCCGCTCCGGCCCATCGCCGAACAGGGTCAGCGTGTCGGCCGGGCCGCTGCCCCGCGCAAAGCCGCGCAGCATCAGCGACAGGTTCTTCTGCGCCGCCAGCCGCGCGATCGTGACGAAGCGGCGTCCGGGTGCCGCCGGGTGCGGCGTCGCGGCCGGTTCGCGCAAGGCCAGGATCTGCGCTTCCGACAGGGCCGGATCGGGGATGATCGCGACCCGCGCGGGCGAGACCCGCACGCATTGCACGATCTCGGCCCGCATCGGCTTTTCCATGCCAACGAAATGGTCGATCGCCAGCCCCTGAATCCACAGCCACAGGCGATAGAAGACGCGGTAGACAATACCGGCATCGGCGCGGTCGAGATTGTTGCTGATCTTGGCGATGATCGGCGGGCAGTCGCGGCCCAGCACCAGCTTCATCAGCACCGCGACCACGGCATAGGTATTGCCCGCGCAGAACAGCACGTCCGGCCGGATCGCACGGATCGCGCGGGGCAGGGTGGCGATCATCCAGATCGTCTCCCAATGCGCGATGCCCGGCCAGCGGCGACGCGGGGTCACATAGTCCAGCTCGGCCCCGACATCCTGCGCCATCACACCGTCGGTCCGCCCCAGGAACAGCGGCGCCTCGATCCCCTCGGCACGCCAGCGCCGGATCAGGCGCAGCGCGATCCGCTCCACCCCGCCGGGCTCGAAACTGTGCAGGAAGGTCAGGACGCGCAAATGCCTAGCGCCCTGATCGAAGCTGATAACACTCGGAAATCCCGCCCATGGCGGGGTCGATAGCATGACTGCGGGGTAAAACGATACCCTATCGTGACGTAATCATCATGATGGGTCGTGGGGGCGCGTGCCTTTGCCACGCGATCGGTCGTTCGGACCGTCGCTCTCGGCTTGGAAGCCGACGGCCTGGGCGAAGCCCGTCATCTTTGCCCTTGCCTTTGCCCGCAAAGCGACCCACCGGCGCGTCCATGACGAACCAGCGTGGACACACGGCGATCGATACACCGGGCGACCGATGGGGCGGCACACTGCTGCTGCTGACCCTGGTCGCGCTGGTCGTCCGCGCGCAAGGCTTTGCCAACCCCGTGACCGGGTTTGATGAGCAATTTTATCTGCTGGTCGGCGATCGGATGTTGCACGGCGCAATGCCTTATGTCGACATCTTCGATCGCAAGCCGATCGGGCTGTTCTTGCTCTATGCGGGGGCGCGCCTGCTGGGGGGCGAGGGGTTCCTCGCCTATAAGCTGGTCGCGACCGGCTTTGTCGTCGCCACCGCCTTCGGCATCCAGCGGGTGGCGCGCGGGTTTGCCGGGCCGTTCGCGGCCACCGTGGCGGCGATCCTCTATATCCTCTGGCTGAACCTGATGGAGGGGGAAGGGGGCCAGTCGCCGGTCTTCTACAACGCGCTGATGCTGGTCGCCGCGACCGCGACGCTGCGCGCGGTCGAGCGGCGGGGGCGGTTATTCGCGTGCGGTGCGGTCGCGATGGCGGCGGTGGGCGTCGCGCTCCAGGTCAAATATGCGGTGCTGCCCGAAGGATTCGCCTTCGGCTGCATCCTGCTGTGGCTGGGGTGGCGCGAGCGGGTTTCGCTCGTCCGGCTGGCGGGCATGACGAGCGTCTGGGTCGGCCTCGCGCTGCTGCCCACGCTGGTCGCGTTTGGGGTCTATGCCGGGCTCGAGCAGGGCCAGGCCTGGGTCTTTGCCAATATCGTGTCGCTGGGCGGGCAGGCGGCGCGGCCGCTGGCCGATGAGCTGGAGGGGCTGGCGACCTGTGTCGGCATCCTGTCGCCGCTGTTGCTGGTCATCGGCTTCGGGCGGCCGTGGAGGAGTATCCCGGCGGAGCGGCGCGACGGTTTCCGCTTCCTGCTGGTCTGGCTGGCGGTGAGCGGTGTCGCGGTCCTTGGCTATGGTCGGTTCGGCAGTCCGCATTATGCGCTGCCCGTCGTTCTGCCCGCCGTGCTGGTCGCGGCCCCAGCGCTTGCCCGCTGGCACCGAGGCGGGATCGCCGCTTTCGTGCTGGCGATCGGTGCGGCGGGGCAGCTCGTGCTAGCCCTGAGCGAACGCGCCAAGGGCGGTGCGGCCGAGGCGCAGGCGGTGGCGCGCGCCGCGACGCCCGCCCGCGGCTGTCTCTATGTCTATGACGGCTACCCGGCGCTCTATATGATGACGCATAGCTGCCTGCCGTCGAAATGGGTCTTTCCCGGCCATCTCAACACCCAGGACGAAGCGAGCGCGGCCGCGCTGGGCGTCGATCCGGTGGTCGAGATCCGCCGCATCCTCCGCCAGCGGCCCGGCGCGATCGTCGACGACTATCCCCGCTTCGCCTTCGGCAACCGGGCGACGCGGGCCGTCTTGAAGACCGTGCTGGCGCGCGACTATCATCTGGCCGCCTGCGTGCCCACCGGGCCGAGCCGGATACGGCTGGTCTATCGGCTGGGGCCGGGCGTCACGCCCGCCAACTGCCCGAGCGCGGCGGTGCTCGACCGATAAAGACCCGAACGACGGACTGACCAACGGAGATGGCGCATGTACACCGAGTTCATCACGCTGCTCAGCGGCCGGACGCTGGAAGAGGACCAGGCTCGTGACCTGGCGACAAGCCTGGAGGCCATGATCCGCGAGCCCGAGGACTGGATGCTCGAACTGGAGTGCGAGGACGTCGGCCAGCTGGCGGTCGAGCTGACGCTCTGCGACTTCTTCCTGATCGGCGACAAGATCGACGAGCTGCATGAGCTGATCAGCGATGAATTCGCCGAGCCGCTAAAGCCCTTCCCCCAGCGCGACGGCGACCGGAAGATGCGGGCGAGCGAGTATTTCGCCTGGCTCGACCGCGAGCTGGAGGCGTGCGATCCGCCCTGGGCGTTGCTGGAATGGCGCAACGGGCTGGACGACAATCTGCACGTCGTGATCGTCCGCCGGTCAGATACCGGCCGCATCCTGGCGCTGGCCGGTGAGATGGGCTTTCATGTGGGGCCGGCCCGAGGGGACTAGGGCCGGGTGCGGGGGGTGAGGAACAGGTCGCGCATCGGCTGCCCCCCGGCCCGGGCGCGCCGGATCGTGCGCTGGATCGCATAGGCGAACGCCGCCAGGCCGACGAGCCAGACAAAGGTCGGCAGCAGGAACAGACCGATCAGCGCGAACAGCACGAGGCCGAGCAGCAACCGGCTGACCGGCCCCGTCCGACGCAGCGCGACCCACAGGATCGGCGCAAGGACCAGCGTGATCAGAAACGCGACCAGCATCGCGGCATAGCCGCAGCTCCCCTCGAAACAGGACCCGAAAACGGTCGGGTCGATCGCCTGGGCGATGGCGGTGGCCGCCAGCGCGAGGACGAAGGCCAGCGACAGGGACAGCAGGGCTCTCATGCTTCCGACAGTCGGACGGGCAGCCTGCACGGGTCAAGTCCTGTCATCGTATACCATATCGACAATTCTGATCGGCCGGATCAGAATGGGGTCATGATGCCGTTCCTCTTCGCCGCCCTGTTCGCTCCTGCCGCGCCGGAGACCATCCATAGCCGCGGCAATCCGATCCTGGCCGATGGGCGGAGCTATTCCACAGACCCCGCACCGTTCGTCGATGGCGATACGCTGTGGATTCTGGCGGGCCGGGACGAGGCGCCGGACGGCGTCAACGACTTCATCATGGACGAGTGGCAGCTGCTGTCGACCCGCGACCCGGCCAGCGGCGTGTGGCGGCACGACCCCGCCATTGCCCGGCCGGAGGCGGTGTTCGCCTGGGCCGAGCCGGGCCGCGCCTATGCCGGGCAGATCGTTAAGGCACGCGATGGGCGCTTCTATCTCTACGCGCCCGTGCTCCAGCGGGAGGGTTCGGCCGCACCGGGGACCAAGGACCGGTTCGCGATCGGCGTGGCGGTCGCCGACCGGCCAACCGGTCCCTGGCGCGATGCCCACCCGGCGGGACCGATCGTGTCGCAAAGCGTGCCGGTCGCCAACACCATCCAGAATATCGATCCCACCGTCCTGATCGATACGGACGGCCGCGTGTACCTGTATTGGGGCACGTTCGGGCGGCTGCGCGCTATGGAGCTTGCCCCCGACATGGTGACGCCCAAGGGCCCCGAGCAGGTTGTCACCGGCGCGACCGGCTTTTTCGAGGCGCCCTGGCTGATGAAGCGGCGCGGCACCTATTATCTGCTCTACGCCGCCAACAATGCCGGGCCCGACAGCCCGTGTACGCGCACCCTCTATCATGCGTGCCAGGCCTATGCCTCCGCGCCGACACCGATGGGCCCCTGGACCTATCGTGGGGTGGTGCTGCGCCCGGTGTCCTCGACCACATCCCATGCGGGCGCAGTCGAATTCAAGGGCCGCTGGTATCTGACCTATCATACGGCGGACGCGAAGGGTGGGGGCCATTTCCGCCGCTCGGTCGCGATCGATCCGATGACGTGGGACGACAGCGTTTCGCCGCCTGCCATCCGCCCGGTGACGCCCAGCCGCGCGCCCGCGCCGCCCCCTCCGCCGACCCGCAATGTCGCACGCGGGGCCTGGGCCAGCGCCTCCAACACGCCGGTACCGGTGCAATATTGGATCGCTGCCTTGAACGACGGCGTGGTGCGTGACAATCCGCTGCCGCCCGACATGTGGGGCAACTGGACCGCGCAAAATCCGGCCAGCGCCTGGATCGAATATCGCTGGCCGCGCCCGGTTACCCTGAACGCGGTACGTATCCGCTTCTTCGCCGACCACCCGGCCGGATCGGACGAGGGCGTCGCGCCGCCTGCCGCCTGGCACCTCGAATATCGCGATGGCCGGCGGGGGGCGTGGCACCGGATCGCCGCGACCTATCCCACGGGGGTCGACGGCTTTCAGGAGGTGCGTTTCCCGGCGATCACGACCCATTGTCTGCGCGCGGTTATGGAGGCATCGGGGGCGGGCAACCGCCATGCCGGACTGGCGGTGCAGGAGTGGGAGGCGCTGGCCCCCGTCGCCGCGCCGTTACGGCCCAAGCCGGACGCGGCACCGCCCGCCTGTTGAGAGACCAAGAACAGCCTGTCCTGCCGCAAGAGGCACCCCAAGCATTGGTGGTGCCTGGCCATGATAGCGCCAACATAGAGCGCCCCGGCTGTCCGCCGGATCATGGTGCGAAGGCGGGGAATCCGCTAGCCGACAAGATGCGTGTCGGAAATGTGACAATTTTATCACCGAAATCTCGATAAATTACCCAGCGATAACAAAGCCATTGTCATCCCAGCCGAACTGGCAAGACTATGGACCGGAAGATCGGGGCGTTAGACATCCGATCGGGGGAGTTCTGCATGTCCAAGACGTCGTATCGGGCAATGTTGCGTATCGCGTTGTCGAGCCTGGCCTTAGGCGCATCTTTGTCCGCCTTGCCCGTGATGGCGCAAAGTGGGGCGACACCTCCGCCGCCACCCTCGGGCGGCTATTATCTGGCCAATGGCCAGCGCACGACCGACTATAACGCGGCGCTCGCATCCTGGCGCAACGACGCGCAATTCAAGGTCGATTATTCCAAAGCCTTTCTGGGCATGGAATATGCCTATGTCCTGGGCCTGAATGGCGCAGGCCAGACGGTCGGCGTCAACGACAGCGGCGTGATCTTCAACCACCCGTCCTTTGCCGGGAACGGCAAGATCACCGGCTTCCGCACCGATGTTGTCGCCGGTTACAGCAATGACGGCCAAGTCAATCCGCGCCTGCCCTGGCAATATCACGGCACCCATGTCGCCGGGACCGTGGCGGGCAACCGCATGGCCAACGGCGTGATGTTCGGCAATGCCTACGGCGCCAACATCCTCTCGGCCAACACCAATTTCGCGGCGGGAGACTTCCTTTGGTATCGCGACGCGGTGATCGACGACCTGACCGTCTCGACCCCGCGCGAGAACATCGTCAACCTCGCCAGCTCGGGCAAGGTGCGGATCATCAACAACAGCTGGGGCGTCAGCAACTCGCTGCCCTATACCCAGAGCCTGGCGGCCGCGAAGGCGGCCTATGCCCAGAACCTGAACGGCTTTTACGATCCGGTGCTCAAGAACGACGTGCTGGTCGTCTTCTCGGCAGGCAATGATGCGGGCGCGCATGCCAGCATCGATGCGGTCACGCCGCTGAACGACTTGCGCCTGCGCTCCAACTGGCTGTCGGTCGCCAATTACCGCGCCGACGGCACCCCGGACCCCAGCTCCAGCCTGTGCGGCCAGACCGCGACCTGGTGCGTCGCCGCGCCGGGCAGCCAGATCGTGTCGACCTTCAACGTCACGTCGCTCGACGGAACCGCGATCCGCGCGAAATATACCCGCGCCATGTATCCGACGATCTACAGCGCGACGACCCTCGCCGCGCTTCAGAATGCGGCGGTCAATGCCTGGATCAACGTCCTGAACGGCTATCTCAATCGCCAGGCCGCCGCGCAGCGCGCGGGCGTCGCGTTCGATCAGGAGGCCGAGAGCAGCTTCGTCGCGCAGCAGGCGGTCGGCATCACGCTCGCCTATGGGGCGCGCTTCGTCACCGCCGATCCCGATGGCTATACCAGCCGCCTGGCCGGCATCATCGCCAACAACACCGATATTCTGGGGCTCGACTTCTCCAAGGCGGTGCTGACCAAGGCCAATGCCCAGTTGCAGGCCGATCTGAAGCAGTTCCTGACGATCACCGGTCCCGGTTACGGCGTGCTGACCGGCACCTCGATGGCGGCGCCGAACGTGTCGGGTTTTGCCGCGGTGCTGATGAGCTGGTTCCCCAACTATAATACCGGCCTGATCTCCGACATTCTGGTGTCGAGCTCCAAGGATCTGGACGGGCGGGGCGTTGACCTGAAATCGGGCTGGGGCGCGCCGCAGATGGACGTTGCGCTGCGCGGGCCGACCGCGCTGCGCCAGACGCGCGAGGTCAATGTGCCGACGGGCGGCATCGATGTCTGGAGCAACCCGATCCAGGACGCGCGCGACCGCTATTCGGCCGAGGTGCTGGCCAGCTTCCCCAGCGATATCGGCGGTATCACCAAACGCGGCGGGGGTGAGCTGATCCTGACCGCCAGCAACAGCTTTTCCGGCGCGACGCGGGTCGAGCAGGGGCTGCTGACCATCAACGGCGCGCTGACCCGCTCGGCGCTGACCGCCGCGTCGGGCGGCACCGTGGGTGGCACCGGGACCATTGCCTCGCTGACCGCGCAGAGCGGCGGTATCGTGTCGCCGGGCAATGCCGGGGCGATCGGCACGCTGACCGTCGCGGGCACCGCCACGCTGGCGGCGGGCAGCCAATATATCGTCGATTTCGGCGCCAGCGGCACGTCCGACCTGCTTGTCGCCAACCGCGCCGTGCTGGGCGGCGGGACGATCACGCTGCGCCCGCTGAACCAGGTGCCGCGCTATGGCGACAGCTATACCGTGCTGACCACCAGCGGCGGGGTCACCGGCACGTTCGGCGACGCGACCTCGCTCAGCGCGATCCTCTATCCGCAGCTGAGCTACGCCGCCAATGCGGTGAACGCCAGCATCGCGGCGCGCCCCTATGCCAGCCTGGCGGCAACGCCGGTCCAGCTGGCCTATGGCCGCCTGCTCGACGGCAACCGTTCGGCCTATGCGTCGCTGGCGGGGGTTTACGGCGGGCTGGACCTTCAGTCCGTCGCGACCATTCAGGGCACGCTGGAATCGCTCGCCCCGCGTACCGAGACGATGCGCCGCGCGATCGGCACCACCGCGACCGACAATATGGCGCGCTTCTACCGCGACCGTACGGCCGCGCTGTCGCCCGACCGGTTCCAGGGCGGATCGATCGCGATGATTGGCAAGCCGATGGAGTTCGCCGCCAACGAAATCACCATGCCCGGCCAGGCCGCGATGGTCAGCGACACGCCGACCACCACGCTGCGCGAGGGCGTGTTGCCGGAAAACGCCGCCATCTATCTGGCAGGCGGCTATATCGACGGGGCGGGCGCGGCGATGCCGAACACCGCACCCGGCGGACGCGACCGCTTCGACGGCTTCTATGTCGCGACCGGGATCGAGGCACGGGTCAGCGACGCCGCCATGCTCGGCTTCGGCCTGTCCTATACCAAGATCGACGGCAAGATCCGGTTGGGCCAGTCGGCGCGCGGCGAGCTGATCCAGGGTACGCTCTATGGCCGCCTGGGCGGATCGCTGGGCCCGTCGCTCGACGTGCAGACCAGTGCGGGCGTCTTTCAATCGTCGACCCGCCGCACCGGCGATTTCCTGGGCACCGGCTATGACCTGCGCGCCCGCGACAATGCGCTGGCGCTCTCGGCCGAGGTCGGCGCGGGGTATAATGCGGGGACCGAGGCGCTGCGCTTCGGCCCGCGCGTGGCGGTGCGGACCAACCGCATCGACTTCACCCGGACGCCCGAGCGCGGCACCGGCCCGGCGCTCGTCTATGGTGGCGACGATTTCCTGAGCGTCCAGGGCCGCGCCGGGTTGCAGCTGGACGGCAATGCGCAAGGGCTGCGCCCCTTCGCCTCGGCTTATTATGTCCACGACTTCCACGACCGGTCGGACACGAGCTTCGTCGGCTTCGCCAACGGCACCGCCCTGCGCGTACCCTTCGCGGTGGCGACCCAGGACCGCGACTGGGGCGAACTGTCGGCGGGCCTGTCTTACCGCAGCGGCCGGGTCACGGTATCGGTCGCGGCCGACACGACGGTCGAGCGGTCGGACGTGCGCAACCAGTCGTATCGCGCAGGCCTGAAGATCGCGTTCTGATGGGGGGCGGGCGGCGGATCGACGATCCGCCGCCTGTTAGCCCAGCAGGCCAAGCCGGTTCCTGCCGTGAGGCTTGTCGACACTGGTTCGGCCCTTTGCCAGGAAACGGCAATGGGCGGACGGCAATCCGAGTGACCTGCCCGACAAACATCGCTAAAGCCCGCCCATGTTCCGCATCGCTCGCTGGGCCCTGAAGGCCGTGCTCGCCTTTGTGATCGTCAGTGTCGTTTGGGTCGGCATCTATCGCTTCGTGCCGCCACCCATCACCTTCACCATGCTGGGCGACGTGATCGGCGGGCATGGGGTGACCAAGGACTGGATGCCCTTGTCAGAGATGGACCCGAACATGGCCCGCGCGGCCATTGCGGGGGAGGATGCGCGCTTCTGTTCGCATCACGGCTTCGACTTCAAGGCGATGGCCAGCGCCGCCTATCGCAATGCCAAGGGCGGCCGAATTCGCGGCGGCTCGACCATCAGCCAGCAGACGGCGAAGAACGCGTTTTTGTTCCAGGGCGGCGGTTATATCCGCAAGGGCTTCGAGGCGTGGTTCACCTTCTTGATCGAAACCCTGTGGGGCAAGCGCCGGATCATGGAGGTCTATCTCAACCTCGCCGAGACGGGGATCGGGACCTATGGCGCCAATGCGGGGGCGATGCGCTATTTCGGGCATGATGCGTCGCATCTTACGCCGACCGAAGCGGCGCGGATCGCGGCGGTGCTGCCTTTGCCCAAGAAGCGCGCAGCGGTGGCGCCGACGGGCTTCGTGCGCAAGCATGGTAATGTGATTGCGCGGTATGTGGGTGTCGTGCGGCGGCAGGGACTCGACGCCTGTATTCGGTAGGGGGCGGGTCTCGGTGAGACACCTTTCCCTCCCCCAGCCCCTCCCGCTTGCGGGAGGGGAGCGCGAAAATGAAGCTGCAGTACTCGAGACCGCGCGCTTGCCCCAAGCACGCCCCTCCCGCAGGCGGGAGGGGGTGGGGGAGGGCTTCGCCGCAAGCAACGAAGCCCTGTTTAACCAAACTTACTTCGCGTCTGGCGAGATCGCGTCACCGGCCTTCTTGGCGGTATCGCCGACGCTCTTGGCCGCCGAGGTCACAGCCGCGTCACGCCGGTTCTCCGCGCCGCCACGGCTGAACAGGTAAAAGCCGCCGACCAGCACCGCGATCAGCAGGACGATGGCGATCGCCATCCCGCCGCCGCCGCTGCGGCGCTCGATCACGGTCGTGTGCGGCTGCTGCGTGCCATAGGTTTCGGTAACGCGTTCATCGGCCATGACATTCCCTCCTCTGTGGATGGAGGGGGCAACGCCATGGCCGGATATTCCGTTCCCGAAATCAGAATGGCAGCTTGAAGCCCGGCGGCAGCGGCAGGCCGCTGGTCATCTTCGACATTTCGCTGCCCGATGCCGCGTCCGCCTTGGTCCGGGCGTCGTTGATCGCGGCGGCCAGCAGGTCCTCCAGCATGCCCTTTTCGGACGGCTGCATCAGCGAGTCGTCGATGGTGATGCCGATGATACGGCCCTTGGCCGAAGCCTTCACCTTGACCAGACCGCCGCCCGAGACGCCTTCGACCTCGATATTGTCGAGATTGGCCTGCGCCTTTTCCAGTTCGTTCTGGACGTTCTGGGCCATCGCCAGGATTTCGTCGAGATTTTTCACATCATGCTCCGTTCACACTGCGTTTGCCGGGCCATTCCATCAATTCGGCCTCGGGGAAAGCCTCGCGGGCGGCGCGGACCATGTCCGACTCCCACGCGGCGGTCTTGATCGCTTCCTCGGCCGCCATCTGCTGTTCGTGCAGGGTTGGCTCTCCGGGCACATCCTCCAGCGTGATGCGCCAGATTTGCCCTGTGGCGGTCTTCAGTGCCGCTACCAGTTCGCTCAGCGTATCGGTGGCGATCGGCCGCGATCCGCTGAAGACGACCTCCGGCGGGCTATACCGCACGAGGCGCGCGCCGTGGCGCAACCGCGCAGCGAGCGCCAGTTGTCCCATGTCATCCAGTCGGTCGATCATCGCGACGAAGCTGTCGGGCAGCTTGGGCGGCTCGGGCTCAGCCGGAGCAGCGATGGCGACGGGCGCCGGGGCAGGAGGCGCGCTTTGCGGGACCTGCGGCGCGCTGGATGTGGCCACGCCGCCGTCGCGAAGCTGGCGCGCCAGCTCGCCCGGATCGGGCAGCGTCGAGGCGTGGATCGCGCGGAGCAGCGCCATTTCCGCCGCCTCGATGGGCAGGGCGGCGCGCGCCACTTCGTCATGGCCCTTCAGGAACAGCTGCCACAGCCGATGCAGCGCCGGGAAGCTGAGCGAGCCCGCCCATTCCTCGCGCGCGGCCCGCTCCTCCAGCGGCTGGGCCGCATCGGGCGGCGTGCCGACCTTGGTCAGGGTGATGCCGTGCACCGTCTCCAGCAGCGAGCGGAGTACCGATTGCGGATCGACGCCATAATCATATTGCCGTCGCAGCGAGGCCAGCGCGCCTGCGCCGTCACCGTTCAGGATCAGGCCCAGCAGGTCGCGCACCGCACCGCGATCGGACAGGCCCAGCATCTCGCGCACCGCCGCCGCCGTGACGCCGCTGCCTTCCAGATCGGCATGGGCGATCGCTTGGTCCAGGATCGACAGACCGTCGCGCGCCGATCCTTCCGCCGCGCGGGCGACCAGCATCAGCGCCTCGTCCTCGGCGGTGACGCCTTCCTTGACGCAGATGTCGGCAAAATGGGCGGCCAGCTTGTCCGCCGTGATTCGCCGCAAGTCGAAACGCTGGCAGCGCGACAGGACGGTGATCGGGACCTTGTTCACTTCCGTGGTGGCGAACAGGAACTTCACATGCGCGGGCGGCTCCTCCAGCGTCTTCAACAGCGCGTTGAAGGCGTTCTTGGAGAGCATGTGGACTTCGTCGACGATGTAAATTTTGAAGCGCGCCGACACGGCGGCATAGCGCGACGCCTCGATGATCTCGCGCACGTCGTCGACGCCGGTATGGCTGGCGGCGTCCATCTCGATCACGTCGATATGGCGGCCTTCGGCGATGGCGCGACAGGGCTCGCAGACGCCGCAGGGGGAGATGGTCGGGCCACCGTTCCCATCCGGACCGACACAGTTCAGTGCCTTGGCAATCAGCCGCGCGGTCGAGGTCTTGCCGACCCCGCGCACGCCGGTCATCAGGAAGGCATGGGCCAGCCGGTCGCGTTCGATCGCGTTGCCCAGCGTCCGGACCATCGCGTCCTGCCCGATCAGGGCGTCGAAGGTCTGCGGCCGGTATTTGCGCGCGAGGACGCGATACGCCTCGGCCTTGGCCGGCGTCTGCACAGGCTGGGGCGGTTCGCCCAGGTCGAACGAATCAGCCATGACGGGTCTGGATGGTCGGGGTGTTGGAAAGCATCGCGAGCCAACATAGGGGCTCGGGCGCGCGCCGTCAGGTATAATCGTGAGGCGATACGTGCCCCCTCGCCGGGGTGGCCCCAAACAACGGCGCTTATGCCATCAAAAATGTGCGGAGGGTGGGAGCCGGAACGACCCGCAGCGAAATCGTTACGGCTGCTTCCGTCAGGACCTGACCGGGTTGGCGACGACTACGTCCGCCCGACTCCCGGTCGCGCATATGGCGAAGCGGGGCCGGGGGATCAAGTCCTTATCCCACCGACCCCGTCCCGCGACGAACGATCGTATCAACGATAGACGTTGAAACACTGGCGCTGCGGCCCATCCCAAGTGCGGACCCAGCGGCAGGTCACGCGCGGACGGCCATAGCCATAGCGGGGGCCGCGATCCCAGCGCGGACCACGGTTCCAGCCGGGACCACGATCCCAACCCGGTCCGCGATGGTGCCAGCCCGGTCCGCGACCCCAACCCGGACCCCGATCCCATCCTGGACCACGGCCAGGTCCCGGACCCCAGCGGTCATGCGGACCATGCGGCGCGGCGGCGGCAGGGGTGGCGGCGGCGATACCCGACGCGGCGATCAGACCGGCGCCGATGACAGCAAGAAGTTTCATACGCTTTACTCCCGGTAGTCCCGCCGTTCGGCGAGCATGGGAGAAGAATGGCGAATCGCCGATGATCGATCCCTGAACTCCTTTGTTATCAAAGGTTCATGGAAGCCGGGCGATCAGCCCGTCGAGCGCCGGGGTCAATGCGATCTGGCAGGCGAGGCGGCTGGACCGGGTGGCGTTGGGCACCAGGTCCAGCATGTCCTCTTCCTCCGCGCTCGGCGCAGGCAGGCGGTCGACAAAGGCCGGGTCGATCAGGACGTGGCAGGTCGCACAGGCCATCTGTCCGCCACAGGTGCCCTCCAGCGGTTGCCCCGCCCGCTGTCCGGCACGGAGCAGCGTTTCGCCGGGAACCGCCTCGGTGGCGACCGTCGTGCCATCTGGGGTGAAAAAGGTCAGCGCGATCATCGTCCTTGTGCCCTTGCGGCGGTGTTGATCCGATCGATCGCGTCGGTCAGCTCGACCTCGCTGGTGTAGCGCCCGAAGCCCAGCCGGATCGAGGATTTCGCTTCCCGCTCTGTCAGGCCCAGCGCGGTCAGCACATGGCTGGGCCGCCCCGATCCACTGGCGCAGGCGCTCCCAGCCGAGAAGGCGATGTCGCGGCAATCGGACATGAGTCGCGCGACGTCCAGCCCGTCGCGACGCACGTTGAGGTTGCCGTGGTAGCGACGCTCGGTCGATCCGTTGATCGTCCAGTCCGGGCCGAGCCGCTCGACCGCCAGCGACCAGAGCCGCTCGACATGATCGGCATCTCGCTCGGCCTGCGTGGCCATCAGCCTCGCCGCCGCGCCGAACCCGGCACAGAGGGCGGGGCTGAGCGTGCCCGACCGGCCGCCCTCCTGGTCCCCGCCATGCAGCAGCGGGGGCAGGGTGATGCCGTCGCGTATCCATAGTGCCCCGATGCCCTTGGGACCATAGATCTTGTGCGCCGAGACGGCGATAAGGTCGACCGTTTCGGGGATGGCGATCCGGCCATAGCCCTGCACGGCGTCGCACAGCATCCAGGCGCCAGAGCGATGGGCTAAGTCGGCCAGCGCGGCGACCGGCTGGATCGTGCCGACCTCGTTATTGACCAGCATCGCGGCGACCAGCCCGGTGCCGTCCGCCACCGGCTGCGGCTCTACCAGGCCTTCGCCATTGACCGGCAGGACCGTCAGTGGCCGCCCCGTCGCCTGTGCCGTGTCGAGTATGGCGGCATGTTCGATGGCGGTGGTGACGATGCCGCCGCTGGCGCCCTTGATCGCCCAGTTCAGCGCCTCGGTCGCGCCGCTGGTGAAGACCACCCGGCCGCCCGCCGGGAGCAGCGCGGCCACCTGATCGCGCGCCACCTCGACGGCGGCGCGCGCCTGCCGTCCGGCACGGTGCGGGGAATGGGGGTTGGCATGGCCCTGTTCCAGCCAGGGAAGCATCGCCTTCAACGCCGTGGGGGCGAGCGGGGTCGTCGCCTGATAGTCGAGATAGATCACGCCGCCTCCACGCGCTTGCCGCGCGCGATCGCGCGCCAGGCGGTGACGAAGCGGTCGACATCCTCGCGCGTCGTCGTCCGCCCGAAGCTGACCCGCACCACCTCGCGCCCCGCCTCGACGCTCCAGCCGAGCGCGGCCAGCACATGGCTCGGCTTCAGGCTGCCGCTGGCGCAGGCGCTGCCAGCCGACACCGAGATTTGGGCGAGGTCGAATTGGATCAGCTGCGCGGCCGAGGGTTTGCCGGGCATGTGATAGCTGGCGATGGCGGGATGGCGGCGGCTGGCATCGGCGACCACGATCCCGCCCGAACGGCGGATGGCGTCATCCAAGTGGGCGCGCAGCTCGGCATGGTCGGGTTCTGCTTCCGCGAGCGCGGCGGCATAGCCCAGCACGCCTGGCATATTCTCGGTGCCGGGGCGATAACCGCGCTCCTGTCCGCCGGTCGGCGCGAGCAAGGCGAGGTCGCGGACCAGCAGCGCGCCGATCCCGGGCGGCCCGCCACGCTTGTGCGCCGACAGCGCGACGAGGTCGGCATGGGCGATCACCTCCGGGTCGGCCCCGGCGGGCATCTGCGCCGCATCGACCAGCAGGATATGGCCTGCGGCGTGGATCGCCTCGGCCAGTTCGGCGACAGGCTGGCGCCCCCCGGTTTCGCTGTTCGCCCACTGCACCGTCACCACGGCACGCGGGCCGCTCAGGTCAGGCAGCTGCAGCACCCCGTCCGGGCCCACGGACATGACGATGGCATCCGGAGCGGCGCGCAATACGGCGTCATGGTCGATCGCCCCGACGAAGCGGCGCTCCGCCATCGACCGGGTGAGCGCGATCGCCAGCGACTCGCTCGCCCCGCTGGTGAACAGGAGATCATGCGTCCAGCCCAGCGACCGGGCGATGCTGGCGCGGGCATCCTCCAGCGCGCGCTTGGCGGCGCGCCCCTCGGCATGGGGGGAGGAGGGATTGGCCCAGATGGCACAGCCATCCGCCAGGGCGGCGCGTGCCGCCTCGGTCATCGGAGTCGTCGCGGCATGATCGAGGTAAAGACGGGACAGGGTTCGTTCCCTCGCTGGAATGATCGAACAATTGCGAAAAGGGGCTTGCCGCCTATATAGCGCAAGGTTCCCGGCGCTCCACCAGCGCGATCCAGATCGGCGAGTTTTGATGCCTGAAGTCATTTTTCCTGGCCCCGAAGGCCGCCTCGAAGGCCGTTTCGCTCCCGCTCCGCGTCCGCGCGCGCCCGTCGCCATGATCCTGCACCCGCATCCCAATGCGGGCGGCACGATGAACAACCGGATCGTGCAGGAACTCTACAAGACCTTCCAGCGGCGCGGCTTCGCCACGCTGCGCTTCAACTTCCGCGGCGTCGGCAAGAGCCAGGGCACGTTCGACAACGGCATCGGCGAACTGTCCGACGCCGCCTCGGCGCTGGACTGGGTGCAGAGCTTCCACCCCGAAGCCTCGACCACCTGGATCGCGGGGGTCAGCTTCGGCGCGTGGATCGGGATGCAGCTGCTGATGCGCCGCCCGGAAATCCGCGGCTTCATCTCGGTCGCGCCGCCCGCCAACATGTACGACTTCACCTTCCTGGCGCCGTGCCCTTCTTCGGGCATCATCATTCAGGGCGAGGCCGACGAGGTCGCCACCCCGGCAGCAACCCAGAAGCTGGTCGACAAGCTGCGCACCCAGAAGCACATTACCATCCATCACGACACCATTCCCAAGGCCAACCACTTCTTCGAGCACGAAATGCCCGAGTTGATGGGGTCGGTGGACCGCTATCTGGACATGCGGCTGGACCCGAACTCGCCAATCCGGTGATCTGGCCGGAATACGGAATGGAAAAGGGCCTCGGCGAAAGCCGGGGCCTTTTTTGTGATCGGGTTCAGTCGGCCAGCGCTCGTTCGACGGCAGCTTGCGCATGCAGCGCGGTCGTGTCGAACACCGGTACGGGACTGTCCTGCGCGCCGATCAATAGCATGATTTCGGTACAACCCAGGATGATCGCCTCGGCTCCGGCCTCGACCAAGCGGCCGATGACCGCGCGATAGCGATCGCGGGACGTATCGAGGATGCGACCCGCGACCAGCTCCTCATAGATGATGCGGTGAACTTCGGCACGATCTGCGGCATCGGGAATGACGACGTCGAGCCCGTGACTCTCCGCCAGCCGCCCCTTGTAGAATTCCTGCTCCATCGTGAAGGCGGTGCCAAGCAGCCCGACGGTTCGCCGTCCTGCAGCCTTGATCCGCTCCGCCGTGGGGTCGGCGATATGGACGAGCGGAACCTTCACTGCCGCCTCGACCGCCGGTGCCGTGCGGTGCATGGTATTGGTGCAGATCAGCAGCAGTTCGGCACCGCCTGCCTCTAGCATTCGCGCCGCCTCGGTCATCCGGGCGGTTAGGCCGTCCCAATCGCCTTTGTGCTGCAATGCCTCGATCTCGGCGAAATTGAACGACCAGAGCAGGCAGGAGGCCGAAGCGGTCGGGCCGAGGCGCGCGCGAACCCCTTGATTGATGATGCGATAATACTCGGCCGAGCTTTCCCAGCTCATGCCGCCAATCAATCCTATCGTTCGCATTCTGTGCCCCGCCCCGCCAATGCCCGGCCAGGATGATGGGGGAAGCGGGTGGAAATGCCTAGGGAGCGATCGAGAGGATTTTCCGCGCCGCCGCTACGCCCGTCTGATACGCCCCGTGCGCCGTCGAGAAATCCTCGTGCGAGCATGCTTCGCCCGCGAAGAACAAGCGGCCATCGACCGGCTCGGCCAGTGTCTGGCGTGACCCGGCATGGCCGATCTTGGCATGGCTGTAACTGCCGCCGACCCATGGCGTCCTTCGCCACCGGGTTGCATCCAACGGGGTAAGCCGCTTGCGCCAGTTGCTGCCCAACAGTGCCACCAGTTCGTCTATCGCGAAGGCCGTCGCCGCGCCGTCTTCCTCCAGCGCCTCGGCGCAGGGGCCGCCGAAGAAACTCTCGACGATCGGCCAGCCGAAGGGTGAGAGGCGATGGCTGGCGGTGCAGGCGCTACGAGGGTTGCCGGTCAGATGGGCATGGGCAGGCCAAGGCAGGGGGCCTTCGACTGACAGGAACACCTTGTCGGCGATACCGAGCGGCAGCGCGGCGGCGGCATCCTGTTTGGCGGGGAGCGGCGGATCGAAGGTGAGCTTGCCTTGCGCCAGTACCGTTGTGGGGACAGCGACGATGACCTGATCGCCTTCGAGTGTGCCTGCCGAGGTGTCGATGCGGATCGTCTTCCCGCGATGATCGATCCTCGTTGCGGTTGCGCCGGTACGAATGGTCAGCCCAGCGGCGTGGTGCGCGACGACGGTGCCATAGCCCTCGACCACCGCCCAATTGTCATCGGTCGCGGCATTCTCATAGGCTGCCCAGTCGTGGAGCGACACCTCGGCCAAAGACGCCCCATTGGCATAGCCCGAGACCGCGTCGATCATCGGCTGCCAAGGATCGTCATTCGCCACAAAGTCGGACAGCGGCCGATCTGGCCCGTCGAGCGCCGCTATCGCCGACGTCTCAAACCGGGCATAGGCCTCGCCCGAGGCGCGCTTCTGGTCAGGAGGGAAGCCCAGATCGTTCCACTGGATTTGCCAATTGGGCCGGCGGCGATCGATGGTGAAGCCCGCTTGCTGGGCAATGCGGGTCCAGGGGTTGCGCTTGGCGGAATGGAGCCAGCCGCAGCCATGATCCACGACGTGCCCGGTCGGCAGACGAACGCTCCGGGCCCGTCCGCCCAACCGATCCGCCGCCTCGATCAGCAGGACCTCACGTCCCGCGTCGTGCAGCGTACGCGCCGCCGCGATCCCGGCCGCGCCGCCGCCGATGACGACGGTGCGGCCGGTCATGCTCAAGCCGCCGCCAGCAGCCGCTTTTCACCGGCGATGCGCATCATCGCCTTTTGCAGCTTCTCGAACGCGCGCACCTCGATCTGGCGGACGCGCTCGCGGCTGACGCCGTAGACCTGGCTCAACTCTTCCAGCGTCTTGGGATCGTCGGTCAGGCGACGCTCGGTCAGGATGTGCTTCTCGCGATCGTTCAGGTCGTCCATCGCGCTGACCAGCATGTCGTGGCGGACATCTGCCTCCTGCTGCTCGGCGACGACCGAATCTTGAAGCGGTGCGTCATCGGCCAGCCAGTCCTGCCACTGGCCTTCGCCATCCTCGCGCATCGAAACGTTGAGCGACGTATCGCCCCCCATCGCCATGCGGCGGTTCATGCTGATGACCTCGTCCTCGTTGACGCCCAGATCGGTGGCGATCTTGGTCACGTCCTCAGGGCGCAGGTCGCCGTCCTCGAACGCGTCGAGCTTCGACTTCATCCGGCGCAGGTTGAAGAACAGCTTCTTCTGGGCCGCGGTGGTGCCCATCTTCACCAGGCTCCACGAGCGCAGGATATATTCTTGGATCGAGGCCCTGATCCACCACATCGCATAGGTCGCCAGGCGGAAGCCGCGATCGGGCTCGAACTTCTTCACGCCCTGCATCAGGCCGATATTGCCCTCCGAGATCAGCTCGGAGGTGGGCAGGCCGTAGCCGCGATAACCCATCGCGATCTTCGCCACGAGACGCAGGTGCGAGGTGACGAGCTGCGCCGCCGCCTCTGGGTCGCCATGCTCCTGGAAGCGCTTGGCGAGCATATATTCCTGCTCCGGGGCAAGGATCGGGAATTTCTTGATCTCGGCCAGATAGCGGTTGAGCGACTGCTCCCCGCCCAGTGCAGGAATCGTCGCCGGGACGTTGCTGCCTTTTGCCATGATCCTTATCTCCCTTTCTGGAGCGTCAATCCGTTTCGCCCCGTCGTCGGGCGCGAGGCGGTCTTCTGCTATACGTGAAGCCGACTGAACAGTTCCTGCATATCGGCGGGCATCGGGCTCTCAAACGCCAAAGCGTTACCACTTATGGGATGAATAAAGCCCAGATGCGCCGCGTGCAGGGCTTGGCGCCGGAAATCGAGTTCATCGAGCAGGGCTTTTTGAGCACCCTTTGTTCTACCATAAACCGGGTCGCCCAGCAAGGCATGGCCGAGCGATTGCATGTGCACGCGCACCTGATGCGTCCGCCCGGTTTCCAGACGGCATTCGACCAGCGCGGCGTTGTTCAGCTTCTCGATGGTGCGGTAATGCGTCACGGCGCGCTTGCCGCCCTGCACGATTGCGACCTTTTTGCGGTTCTGGGGACTGCGCGCGAGTGGCGCGTCGACCGTACCGTCGGCGGGGCGAGGTATGCCGCCCGTGATAGCGCGGTAACGGCGGTCGATCGAGTGCGCGGCGAACTGCTTGGCCAGCCCCTCATGCGTGCGGTCGGTCTTGGCTGCGACCATCAGGCCCGACGTGTCCTTGTCGATGCGGTGGACGATGCCGGGCCGCGCGACGCCGCCGATCCCCGACAGCGATCCGCCGCAGTGATGGAGCAAAGCATTGACCAGCGTGCCGTCGAAATTTCCTGCCGCCGGATGCACGACCAATCCGGCGGGCTTGTCGAGCACGATCAGATGTTCGTCCTCATACGCGATGACGAGCGGAATATCCTGCGCCTCGTTATGCGCAGGCAGGGGGGCGGGCACGGCAACCTGGAACAGGTCGCCGCCCGTCGCGCGCTTGGCGGGGTCTCGGGCCATCACGCCGTCGCGGGTCACCGCGCCGCTGTTGATGAGGACCTTCAGCCGTTCGCGCGACAGGGTAGGCACCGCATCGGCCAGCGCGCGGTCCAACCGCCAGCCGTCCGCTGTGGGCGCGATCCGCGCATCGATGATGGAAACCCCCCGGTCCATAGGCTACCCCATTTGGGCATGACCGTAACGATTTCAAGCGATACGCTGGACTTCATTCGCACCGCCGCCGCCGCGTCGCCGGATTGGGAGGTGTGCGGGCTGCTGCTGGGCGAGGGGGATCGCATCGACGGCGCGCAGGCTTGCGCCAATGTCGCGGCCGAGCCCTGGCACCGCTTCGAGATCGATCCGGCCGCGCTGATCGCCGCGCACCGGGCGGCGCGGGCCGGGGGGGCGGGCGTGATCGGCCATTATCATTCCCATCCGACCGGTCTGGCCGAGCCCTCGCCCCGCGATGCCGCGGACGCCGCGCCCGACGGCAGTATCTGGCTGATCGCGGGCGGTGGACAGGTCACCGCCTGGCGCGCGGTGGCGGCGGGTCGGCGACATGGCCGCTTCGATCCGCTTACACTTGCTTGCGCATGATGAAGGCCCACGTCACAAAGGGCCAGTTTGTCGAGGGATTTTTCATGACCGTCAGCCCGGTGGATTTCGCGAGCCTGTTGTGTTCGCGACTGTGCCACGATCTTTTGTCGCCGGTGGGGGCGCTCAACAACGGGCTGGAGTTGCTGGCCGACGAGACCGATCCGGCGATGCGCGAACGCTGCATGGAGTTGCTGGCGGACAGCGCGCGCGCCTCGGCCAACAAGCTGAAATTCTTTCGCCTGGCCTTCGGCGCCGGCGGTGGTTTTTCCGATCGGGTCGATATGGGCGAGGCGAAGGCCGCCATCGAGGGGCTGCTGATCGACAATCGCCGCACGACGCTGGGCTGGCTGGTCGACCAGCCCAGCCTGCCCAAGCCTGCGGTCCGCATCCTGATGAACCTGGCACTGATCGCGACCGAGGCGCTGGCGCGCGGCGGCACCATCGACATTGGCGCAGAGGCCGGGCGCGAGGCGATCGAGATCGCGATCCGTATCGAGGGGCCACGCATCCTGCTCGACCCCGAAATTCGGCGGACGCTGATGGAGGGGCAGGGGATCGAACCGCTGGCGTCGCGTACCGCGCCCGCCTTCCTGGTCCATACGCTGACCACCGAACATGGCGGCATGACCCTGGTTACCGAACCCGCGCCCAATACCATGATCCTGGGTGCGGCGATCCGCGCGGGGTAAACACCCTTTTAATCTTGTGGCGGCAAGAGGGTGGGCGAAGGGAGCGCGCCCTCGGGGACTTATGGACGACCTGCTGCAGGAATTCATTGCCGAGACCCGCGAAACGCTGGACGCGCTGTCCGGCGAGATCGTCGCATGGGAATCGGACCCGGCCGACCGTGCGCGCCTGGATGCGATCTTCCGCTTCGTCCATACGGTGAAGGGCAGCTGCGGCTTTCTGGACCTGCCGCGCCTCGCCCGCCTCAGCCATGCCGCCGAGGATGCGCTGGCCGCCGTGCGCGACGGACATCGTGCCCCCGATACCGGGCTGGTCGATGCCGTGCTCGCGATCGTCGACCGGATCGGCGCCATCGTCGAGGCGATCGCCGCCGGCACGCCGGAGGATGATTCCGGCGACGACCTATTGATCGCAGCCGTTGCACATATCGAGGAAAAGGCCGTCGCCGCCGCGCCCCGCGCGGCTCCGGCTCCGCGCGTCGCGCCGCGCAGCATCCGCCTGAACGTCGATCTGCTCGATCGGATGATGAGCGGCATGTCGGACATGGTGCTCGCCCGCAACGAACTGGCCCGGCGGCTGCGCGACGAGGGGCTCGACCCGCGTGTCGAGGCGGCGCTCGACCGGCTGTCGCTGACCGTGGCGGACATGCGCGACACGGTGACCCGCGCCCGGATGCAGAAGGTGGACGGGCTGTTCTCCGCGCTGCCCCGCATGGTACGCGACACCGCCGCCGAGCTGGGCAAGGCGGTGTCGCTGAAGATCGAAGGGTCGGACGTCGAACTCGACCGCGAGATGATCGAGATGATGCGCGATCCGCTGGTTCACATCATCCGCAATGCCATCGATCATGGTATCGAAAGCCCCGTCGAGCGTCGCCGCGCGGGCAAGTCGCCAACCGGCCATATCCAGGTCACCGCGCGCCAGTCGGGCAACCAGATCCTGATCGAGGTCACGGATGACGGTGCCGGGATCGACGTCGCGCGGGTTGCGGCCAAGGCGATCGCGACCGACCTGCGCTCCGCCGCCGAAGTCGCGGTGATGACCCCGGCGGAAAAACTGAAGCTGGTGTTCGAGCCCGGCCTGTCGAGCCGCGATACCGTGTCGACCATGTCGGGACGCGGCGTCGGCATGGATGTGGTCCGCGCCAATATCGAGCATGTCGGCGGCCGCGTCGCGCTCGACAATCGGCCTGGCAAGGGACTGACTATCGCCATCCATGTCCCGCTGACCCTGTCGATCATGTCGACCATCGTCATTGCGGTCGGCACGCAGCGTTTCGCCATCGCCCGCCAGGCGATTGAGGAGATCGTGAAGGTGCGCGGCGAACAGGTACGGATCGATCCGGTCGGCGACATCCGCATCGCCACAGTGCGCGGACGCCGCCTGCCCATGCTGCCGCTCGCGCCGTTCCTGGGGATAGGGGAGGGCGATCCCGCCAATCTGGTCATCGTCTCGACCCGCGACGGTGATTATGCGCTGGGCGTCGACGATGTGCTCGACACCGAGGAAGTGGTGGTCAAGCCCGCCGCACCCGCCGTCATGGCGACGGGGCTCTATGCCGGACAGACCCTGCCCGACAGCGGCCTGCCCATGCTCCTTCTCGACGGTGCGGGGCTGGCGACGGCGGCGGGCCTGCGCTTCCAGCGCGAGGTGATCGCCGCGACCGAGGAAGAGGCGGAGGAGGCGACCCATCCCGCCCTGTTGTTCGAGGATTTGGACGGGGTGCGCCGGACCATGCCGCTGGCCGCGATCGACCGGGTGGAAAAGGTCGCCACCTCGGCCGTGCATCGTTCGGGCGGGCGTGTCCGGCTGGTCATCGGCGAGACGACCGTGCCGCTCCACCATGTCGATCCGGTCGCGCTCGACGACGCGCTGACCGGTCGCGAGATCGAGGTGATCCGCCTGACCGATGGCGAGGCGGAATGCGCCTATGCCATGACGACCGCGCTGGAGATTATCCCGCTGCCCGCCGAGATCGCCGCGTCCTCCGGGGGCATCGTGCTGGGCGTCACGGTCTGGGACGGCCAGGCGATCGAAATCCTCGACCCGCTGACGCTGTTCCTCGACATGGAGGGCAGCAGCGAGGGCGGGGCCGGTGCGCCGCTCTGCCTGCTCGACGGGGCGGGGGCGGCCTGGATGGACCGGTTCCTGCGGCCCGTTCTGGAAGCGCATGGCTATCGTTGTGCCACGCGCTCGAGCGCCGATGAGGCCCCGGCCGTTCGCCTGGTCATGGAGGGTGAAGCGGGGGCCTGCGACCCGTCCGACGCGCCGGTCGTGCGCCTGCGCCGCGATCGGGAGGGGGGCACGGGCTCGGACAGCATTTATCGTTACGACCGTTCAGCGCTGATCGCCGCGCTGGCGGGCCATGCGCGTCGGGGAGGTCGCTGATGCCCTTGTTCCTGATCGCCAGCATCGCCGGGCAGGGTGTGGTCTTCGACGCCGATCAGGTCGATTCGGTGGTGGATATCGGCGAGGTGGTGGCCGTGCCGCGCGCCGAAGCATCGGTTCGGGGGCTGACCGCCTTGCGCAGCCGGGTCATCACCGTGGTCGACACCCGGCTCGCCTTGGGGCTGGAGCCGATGCCGCCGCATGTCCGCCGGGCGGTCATCACCCAGCAGGACGGGCATTATTACGCGATGCTGATCGACGCGCTCGACGATATCGAGATGTTCGAGACCAGCCCGATGCCGCACGTTCCCCCGGCCGAGGGGCGCTGGTCGCGCGCCGCCGACGGCATGGTGGTGCGCGACGGCGAGCCCCTGCTGGTCCTCGACCTCAAGCGGCTGGTGCCGCAGGCCGCATCGCTGGCGGCCTGACCGATTAACCGGGCCGTTACTTTCCCGCCTTATCGTGCAGGACGGGTCCCCACGGGGCCACGGTAGAATAGGGCGTACCGCATGAAAACCTGTCTCGTCGTCGATGACTCCAAGGTGATCCGCAAGGTCGCTCGCCACATCCTCGAAACGCTCGACCTCCAGGTGCGTGAGGCGGGGGACGGGCGCGAGGCATTGGAAGCATGCCTCGAATCGGTGCCCGATGTGATCCTTCTGGACTGGAACATGCCGGTCATGAGCGGCATGGATTTCCTGCGCGCGCTGCGCGAGGCCGATATCGCGCCGCGTCCGCGCATCGTCTTTTGCACCACCGAGAACGGCATGGCGCATATCCGCGCCGCGATCGATGCCGGTGCCGACGAGTACATCATGAAGCCGTTTGATCGCGACACGCTGGAAAGCAAGCTCCAGCTCGTCGGCATGATCTGAACCACTCGAGTCAGGTACGTCCCCGACGCTCCGTCGACATGGCATCGCTCATCCACTCCGATCCCGTCTCGACGGTGCAGCCCTCACGGGCCTTTGCGCCGACGCGCATTCTGATCGTCGACGATTCGGCGGTCGCGCGGGCGCTGATCGCCCGACAGATCGAACCGCATGAGCGGTTCGCGATTGCGGGTGCCGTTACCCATGTCGATGCCGCGCTGGAGTTCCTGAGCCGCCAGGCGGTCGACATCATCCTGCTCGACGTCGCGATGCCGGGCATGGACGGCATCACCGCGCTGCCCCGTATCCAGGCGGTGGGGCAGGGCGCGCGGATCGTCATCGTGTCCAGCTCGACCCCGACCGGCGGTGCCGCGGCGGTGCAGGCGATGGCGCACGGGGCGGCCGACACGCTGGTCAAGCCGCGACCGCAAGGACTGGCGGAATTCGGCGAATCCCTCATTCAGAAACTGGACGCGCTGGCCCCGCGCGACGACCGTCCGGCGCCGGTGCCTGCCCCCGTTCCCAACTCTGTCCGCCAGCCGGTCGGTATCGTCCTGCCCGACATCATCGGGATCGGTGCCTCGACCGGCGGCATCCATGCGCTCGCCAAGCTGCTCGGCCGTATTCCGGGCAGCGTTGCGGTGCCGGTCGTCGTCACGCAGCATCTGCCGGTCGACTTCGTGCCCTTTTTCGCGGCGCAACTCGCCACCGTCGCCCGCCGCCCGTGCGAGGTCGCGCAGGACCGGATGCGCGTGCGGCCCGGCCGGATCATCATCGCACCGGGCGATGCGCATATGACCTTTGTCCGCCTGACCGATGGCGGGGCCGCGATCCGCTTGAAGCATGAACGCGCGCGCAGCGGCTGCCTGCCCTCGGTCGACCCGATGTTCGCCTCGCTGGCCGAGCTTTGGGGCGACCGCGCCTGGGGTATCGTGCTGACCGGCATGGGCCGCGACGGGCTGGACGGCGCGCGGGCGCTGAAAGCCTCGGGCGGCCGCATCGTCGCGCAGAGCCGGGAAAGCTCGGTGGTCTGGGGCATGCCGGGCGCGGTCGTATCGCACCAACTGGCCGATACCATCCTGTCGCCGGAGGAGATCGGAGCCATGATCGCCACGGGACGTATGGCATGATGGGAGCGTCAATTCCATGGCCCGCCCCCGGCAGTCCACGAGGCACGCCCATGGCCGCGAGGCCGGGCGGGGTAGTGACGGCCCAGGCGCTGACCGTCCTCGCCGCGCTGCTCGAAGCCCGGACCGGGCAGCAGATCGCCAGCCATCGTTCGACCCGCGTCGATACCGTCCTGCTCCCGTTGATGCGCGAGCGCCGGTTCGACACGCTCGACCAACTGGTCAACGCGGTGCTGGACGGGCGCGATCCCCATCTGGCGGGCCGGGTGATCGACGCGCTGGTCAACGGCGAATCCTCCTTCTTCCGCGATCCGCACGTCTTCGACCATATCGTCGAGCGCGTCGCCGAGGTGGAGCGCAGCGGCCGCCGCGCGCGTATCTGGAGCGCCGGCTGCTCGACCGGGCAGGAGCCCTTGTCGCTGGCGATCGTCTTTGCCGAGCGCCAGCAGCAGATCGGCACGCCGATCCCCGAGATCGTGGCGACCGATGTCTCCGAAACCGCCATCGCCCGGGCCCGGACCGGTTGCTACACGCAATTCGAGGTCCAACGCGGCATGCCTATTCGCCGACTGGTCCGCTGGTTCGAGGGGCGGTCGGGCGACGAATGGACGGCCAAGCCCGAACTGATCCGCCATATCCAGTATCGTCAGCTCAACCTGATCGCCGACCCGGCCCCAAGCGGCCTGTTCGACCTGGTCCTGTGCCGCAACGTAATGCTGTACCTGGCGCCCGAGCCCAAGAAGCGCGCCTTTCAGGTGATTGCGGAGGCACTACGCCCCTCGGGCGGGTTGCTCCTGGGCGCGGGCGAGACGGTGATCGGCCAGACCGACCTGTTCCAGATCGCCGAGACGGGACGCGCGGTCTATGAGAAATGTGCGACCGATGGCCCATTTCGCTACGCCTGACCGGGGCGTGGCATGAAGCCATATCCTTGAACGTCCGATGCCGCTAACAGGGGCGATGAACCGGGGTCGTTCAGGAGGTTGCATGACGATCGTCGAAACGCCGTCGCCCAATTTCGACGCGCGTAGTCTGCCCATCATGATGATCGTATTGCACTATACGGGGATGCAGGACGCGGAATCGGCGATCGCCCGCCTGCGCGACCCGGACGCCAAGGTGTCCTGCCACTATCTGGTGGCCGAGGACGGCACGATCCTGCGCATGGTCGATGAAGAGAACCGCGCCTGGCATGCAGGCCGATCGCACTGGCGGTCGATCGAGGATGTCAACTCGGCCAGCATCGGCATCGAGATCGTCAATCCCGGCCATGAATGGGGCTATCGCCCGTTTCCCGACGAACAGATCGCCGCGCTGATGGAGCTGATGGCGGACATCCAGAAGCGCCACGGCATCACACGAGGCAATATCGTCGGTCATTCGGACATCGCGCCTGCCCGCAAGCGGGACCCGGGCGAGCTGTTTCCCTGGGGCACTTTGGCCCGCCGCCGCCTGGCGCTGCCGCGCCCCACCAAGAAGCTGATGGACCCGATGTGGACCGAGGCGGGCTTCTGCCTGGCGCTGGAGCGGTTCGGCTATGACGTGACCGACCGCATGGCGGCGATCATGGCGTTCCAGCGGCGCTTCCGTCCCGAACTGGTGGATGGGGAGATCGATGCGGAGTGCCGGATGATCCTGCTGGCGCTGTTGCTGCCGCGTCCGCAGGGGGATGATTGAGGGGGGCAGGGCGGCTCCGTCACAAACTCCTTGCCCTAATCCCCAATCCGTCTACATCCGCCCGCAGTCAGAGGGCCGGGCGGCCGCGGCCTCGGGTAACCGGGGGCGAGGAAAGTCCGGGCTCCACGGAATAACGGTGCCGGGTAACGCCCGGCGGGGGCGACCCCAGGGACAGTGCCACAGAGAGCAGACGGCCACGGCTTCGGCCAGGTCAGGGTGAAAGGGTGCGGTAAAAGCGCACCGCGGGTCCGGTAACGGAAACGGCATGGCAAACCCCACCGGGAGCAAGACCGAATAGGGATGGCATGGCGCGAAAGCGTCGGGGCGCGTTCCCGCCCGCTATCCGGGTTGGTTGCTTGAGGCGATGTGCAAGCATCGTCCTAGAAGAATGGTCGCCCATCCGGCTTTGGCCGGTGGACAGAACCCGGCTTACAGGCCCTCTGGCTGAATTTCCCGCATAGGCAGGGTCCGATCAGGACCCGCCCAGTGCCTCGGAATTGATCGTGATGTTGCCGCCCCGTGACTTGCCGGTGGGCGCTCCCTTGTTCACTAGGTCCCATACCTGTTCGGGGCGGGGCAGATTGTTGAACGATGGATAGCTGCTGGCGCTGTTATCCACGTCGTTCAATCGGACGGCATAGGATTTTGCCTTGTCGTTTTTGGCCTGGCTGATCAGATCCGGAAAGACATCGATCGTTCGTCCGGCATCGTACAGCGCGATCATATAGCCCTCGCTGTCGGCTGCTTGCCAACGATAGACGCCAAACGGCGTATGGCCCTCGCCATCGCGGCAAAGGGGCGCGGCCGGTTTTTCAAGTTCGGCATGGGGGTCTGTCTTGTTCTTCTCGACGACGCTAGCCATCGCGGCGCTCATCAACAGATTGGCGAGCATATTGGCCCCACCCGGCTTTTCCACTTTGGCCTTGGGCAGATGCGCGAAGTCGGTCTGGCTGGCGCAGGGCTGGATCGGCACCGCCGGGCCCGGATAGGCCGGTGTCGTCGCGATGGCGGGCTTCAGCGCGGCGATGATCTCGTCCATCTTGCCGTCGAGCGTCGTAGCAGTCAGCTTTTCGGCGGTCAGGCGTATGACCAGCAACCACTCCCCCATCGGCATTACCGCCAGCGACGTGCTGCGATAGGGGCTGCTCAGCAGCGACCAGCTCTGGCGCAAGCCGACCGCTGGGCCCGTGCCCATCGGCGCAAAGGCGATAGGGTCAGCGCTGGCCGGTGCGCCCTTGTCGAAGTTCTTGCGCTCCTCGATCGCGGCGCGCGAGCGGTCGAACCAGAGCGGCACGCTGGGCACCGCCGGGTGAAACACGAACAGCGTGGCGAAGACCGCCTTGTCGGGGCTCTCCAGCTTGACGGCGATGTCATGTTCCGAGGTCGTCGCGTCGGTGATCGCGGTGCGGTTCAGCCCGGCGACGCTCGACCGGACGATTAGTTTCGTCTCGGCGTGCATCCAGCCCTTGTTCGCCGGAACCTCCAGATCGCGCGCCGAAACACCGCTCGTCGCCAACAACGCGACCATCGCCGCCATACCCCAGTGCCGCATGTCATCCTCCCCCCATGGACCGGAGGAGGCTAGGCGGTCACCGGGGCGCGATCAAGCGGCCGCGATCAGACGAGGACCTTGTCGGGACGGACCATGCCGTCGAGGTCGGTATTCGCGTCGATCTCGAGCAGGGTTTTGATATGCCCATCGCGAATGTCATAGACCCAGCCGTGCAGCCACAGCTCGCGCTTTTCGGCAAAGGCCTTCTGGATCGTGTCGAGCCGGGCGAGATGGCGCAACTGTTCCATGACGTTCACCTCGACCAGCCGGTTGACCTTCGCGGCCTGATCCGGCTGGGCGTCGATCTCGTCCTGATGGCGGTGCAGCACGTCGCGGGCATTGGCCAGCCACCGGTCGACCGGCCCTTGCGTGCCGCCCTCCATCGTTGCCAGCACCCCGCCACAGCCATGATGGCCGCACAGGATGACATGGCGGACCTTCAGCACGTCGACCGCATATTGCACGACCGACAACAGGTTCAGGTCGTCGTCATGGACCAGGTTCGCGATGTTCCGGTGCAGGAACATGCCACCCGGCGGGGTCATGGTCATCTGCTCGGGCGTCACCCGGCTGTCGGAACAGCCGATCCACAGGAAGTCGGGCTTCTGCCCCGCCGTCTGGCGCTGGAAGAAGTCGGCCTTCTCCTCGAGGAGTTCGGTCGCCCAAGCCTTATTGGCGAGCAGCAGCTGCTTATATTCCCTCATGCGTAGCGCACTCCGGTCGATGGGGCATTGATGAGCGGCGTGGTCCGCTCGGCGATGTCGCCGCGCACGATCACGCTGATCCCACGGAAGTCGGCGCCCTTGATGAAGGCGTTGATGATGTCGACATTGTCGAGGTCGACATAGGAGGTCGAGGACAGGTCGATCAGCAGGTTGGCGCCGTCGGGCACCTTGGCCAGCGACTTCTGCAGCTCATATTTGTGCATGAAGTACAGGTTGCGCCGCGCGCGGATCAGGCAATCCTCGCCATCGGACGCGAAGGTCAGCGCCGGGCGGAAGTTGCGCGCCACGACGAAGACGAAACCGACGACCAGCCCGACCAGGATGCCGATCAGCAGGTCGGTGCGCAGGATCGCCAGGATGGTGACGATGAAGGGGATGAACTGGCTCCATCCCTGCTTGTACCGCTCGGTGAACAGCTTGGGCTTGCACAGCTTGTAGCCGGTGGCGATCAGTACGGCGGCCAGCGCGGCCAGCGGAATCTGGTTCAGCACGACCGGGATCAGCGCGACCGACAGCAGCAGCCAGGTGGCGTGCAGCATCGTCGACAGCTTGCTCTCCGCGCCCGCATCGACATTGGCCGAGGAGCGCACGATCACCGAGGTGACGGGCAGGCCGCCGAGCAGGCCGGAGACGATATTGCCGCCGCCCTGCGCCATCAGTTCCCAATTCTTGTCGGTGGTGCGGCGGCGCGGGTCGAGCTCGTCGACGGCCTTGACGCTCAGCAGCGATTCCAGGCTGGCCACGATCGCCAGCGTGATCGCGGTCGTCCACACCGCGCCCATGCCGATCGCCGAAAAGTCGGGAAGCTGGAACTGGCCGAGGAACTGCGACGCGCTGCCCGCGACCGGCACGCGGACCAGATGCGCGCCCGCCAGCTGCCAGTCGGGACGCGTCGCGCCCAGGATCATGTTGCCGACCACGCCGATGACGACGACGACCAGCGGTCCGGGTAGAAGGCGCAGCGGGCCTTGCTTGGGCTTGGCGTGATCCCACCAGAACAGGAAGGCCAGCGACACCGCGCCGATCAGCACCGCGCCCGGCGCGATGTCGTTGCTGATGCTGGTCCACAGGTCGGTGAAGGTGTTGCCACCCGCCCGGCTGGCATATTCAAAGCTGCCCTCGAAATCGCCGTCATAGCCGATGGCATGGGGGATCTGCTTCAGGATCAGGATCAGGCCGATCGCCGCCAGCATCCCCGTGATGACCGAGGAGGGAACGAACTCCGCCAACACGCCCGCGCGGGTGAAGGAGAAGGCCAACTGGAGCACACCCGCCAGCATCACCGCCAGCAGGAAGACCTGGAAACTGGGCAGCCGCTCGATCGCTTCGAACACGATCACGGTCAGACCGGCGGCGGGGCCCGCGACCGACAGGGGCGATTTGGACAGGAAGCCGACGACCAGACCGCCTGCGATCCCGGCGATCATACCTGCAAAAGGTGGTGCGCCCGAGGCGACCGCGACGCCGAGACAGAGCGGTAGCGCGACGAGCGCGACCACGATCGACGCCGGCACGTCGGCTCTGGCATTGGCCAGGAAGGAACGGTCTTGGGCCACGCTGGCTCCCGATAAGGCTGGTGTCCGCATATGTCCGAAGCGGACATGAATATATGATGACGTATATTTCATGAACGAGGGAACCATCGCCGGTCAAGCGATTCAGAGGCGCAGTCGGAAGGTCCGGTGCCGCAAAGCGAGGCGTCTATGCTTGCACCGCCGCGCAAGTCGCTTAAATCGGGCCGGTGGCGCGTTCTACTACTCGATCCAATGACTGGGGCTTTCCCCGCTGGCGCAGCTATGGCGCGTCGCGGGAGGCCAAGCCGGTGCGTATCTGCGACCGGCATGGTTGCGATCAGCCGGGCAACTGCCCCGCTCCCAAATCCCCCAACAGCCCCGACCGCTGGTATTTCTGCGAGGCGCACGCCGCCGAGTATAATCGCGGGTGGGACTATTTTCAGGGCTTGAGCGCCGAGGAAGCCGCCGCGCGCGAAGCCTCGGAACGGCAGACCAGCGCAGGCTATGCCCAGTCCAAGCACCAGGCCTGGGCCGGGCCGGGTGACGGCAGCCGCTCGCGGGATGAGATGCGCGCGCTGGATGCGCTGGGGCTGGAGCCGGATGCCGAGTTCGATCTGATCCGCGCAACGTGGCGCGGGCTCGCCAAGGCGAACCATCCCGATATCCGCCCCAACGACCCCGAGGCGGCGACGAAGTTCCAGCAGGTGCAGGCGGCCTATGAGGTCCTGCGCGCTGCCGAGGAACGCCGGAGCTGGAAGCCCGAATGATCCGTCGCGCCAAGGCGGACTGGGAAGCGACGGTGCTCGTTTGCGGCAAATGTTCGAAAAAGGTCGGCGGTGGGTTCGGGCCGAAGGGCAAGACGTCGCTGGCCAAGGCGCTCAAGCGGATCTTCGGCAACGGTCGCAAGGCGCCGGTCGGCGTGGTCGAAACGAAGTGCCTGGGGTTGTGTCCTAAGAATGCGGTGACCTTGGTGGATGGGCGACGGCCGGGAGAATGGCTGGTGGTGACGCCGGGCGAGGATGTCGAGGCGGTCGCCGCGCGGTTGGGA
>NZ_BCTY01000038.1 GCF_001591005.1 Sphingomonas sanguinis NBRC 13937 | reverse complement strand
GGGGGGGGCGTACGGCGAGGGGCGACTTGTGTGGAAGCCCCCCTCCGACAGGCCTGCGGCCTGCCACCTCCCCGTACCGGGGAGGATTTTATTCTTCATCCCAAACGATCGCGATCGGCGCATCGATGCCCAGCACCGCATGGACTGGACAGGCGGCCGCCGCCGCTTCCAGCCTTTTGCGCTGGGCTGCGTCATACTGCCCCGGCACCCGGACCGTGACGCCGAGCATCGTGATCCGGCGCGGGGCGTTGCCCATCGTCTTGGTGACGGTCGCCGTCGCGCCCGCAAGGTCCAGCCCGGCGACGCGGCCCGCCATGGCCATGATGCTCAGCACGCAACCGCCCAGCGACACCGACAACAGGTCGCTCGGCGAGAAATTCTCCCCCGGCCCGCCCAGCTCCTTCGACGCGTCCATGACCAGCACCGCGCCATTGTCGGGATGAGCGACGTGGCAGCGCAGGCCGCCTTCGTAATGCACGACGAAATCCGCCACCGGCCTTACCCGCTGTTGCGCAGCGCGGTGGCGATGCCGTTGATCGACAACAGGATACCCTCGCCGATGCGCGGATCACTCTCGCCCGCACGATGGCGCTTCATCAGTTCGATCTGCAGCAGGTTGAGCGGCTCGATATAGGGCAGGCGCAGGCGAATCGATGCCTCCAGCGCCGGATTGTCGGACAGCAGTCGCGTCTGCCCCGTCACGCCCAGCAACCCGTCGCGCGCACGATGCCAGCCGTCATGGATGCGCCCGAAGATCGCGTCCCGAAGGCTCTCGTCCTCGACCAGCCCGGCATAGCGCCGCGCGATGCCGATGTCGGACTTGGCCAGAACCATCTCCATATTCGCCAGCGTGGCGGCGAAAAAGGGCCAGTTCTTCGCCATCTCGGCGAGCAGCGCCTTGTCCTCGAAATTCGCGATGGCGGTGCCGACGCCGTACCAACCGGGCAGCATGACCCGCGCCTGGGCCCAGCTGAACACCCAGGGGATGGCGCGCAGATCCTCGATCGCGTCGGACTTCTTGCGGCTGGCCGGACGGCTGCCGATCTTCAGGCCCGCAATCTCGGCGATCGGGGTCATCTGGCGGAAGAAGGTGCGGAAACCCTCCGTGCCATAGACCAGCCCGCGATAGGTGGTGAAGGCGGTCGCCGACAGCTGCTCCATCGCGGCGGTGAAGCGGGCATTGTCCGCCGCCGATAGCCGGTCGGGCTCCAGGCTGGCGAGCAGCGTGGCCGAGGCCATCGCCTCGAGATTGCCGAGCGCGGAGTCGCGGGTGCCATATTTACCCGCAATCACCTCGCCCTGTTCGGTGATGCGGATGCGGCCCTGCACCGTATCGTGCGGCTGGGCGCGGATCGCGGCGAAGGCGCTGCCGCCGCCGCGCCCCACCGCACCGCCGCGCCCGTGGAACAGCTGCATCCGCACGCCCGCTTCGTCGAACACCGGGCGGAACGCGCTCGACGCCTTGGACAGCGACCAGGTGGAGGTGAGGTAGCCGCCATCCTTGTTCGAGTCCGAATAGCCGATCATCACTTCCTGATGGCCGCGCGCGCGGACGATCGCGGCGATCTCCGGCAGTGCGAAATAGGCGCGCATGATTGCGGGGCCTGCCTCCAGATCCTCGATCGTCTCGAACAAAGGCACTGCCATGATCGCGGCGGTGGCGGGCTCGCCGGGGCGGTAAAGGCCGAACTCCTTCAGCATCAGGTTGATTTCGAGCAGGTCGGACACCGACTTGCCCATCGAGACGATATAGTTGGTGATGCACTTTGGGCCGTAGGTCGCATGGGCATCGGCGGCGGCCTGGACGATGGCCAGTTCGGAGCGGGTCTCGTCCGAATAATCGGCATAACGGCTGAACAGCGGCCGGGCATTGGCCAGCTCGCGCCGGAGCAGCGCGACGCGGGCCTCTTCGTCGAGCGCCAGATAGTCGGGCTCGACGCCTGCCACCTTCAACAGCTCGGCGACGACGCGCTCATGCACCGCCGAATTTTGCCGCAGGTCGAGCGTGGCCAAGTGGAAGCCGAAGGTTTCGACCGCCCGGATCAGGCGGCCCAGCGCTCCACCGCTCGCCAGCGCGCCGTCGCCCTGCGTCGCCAGCCCGCGCGCGATCGCGACCAGATCGGTGCGCAAGGCCTTCGGATCGGCATAGGGCTCGCCGGTCAGGCGACCGGGGCGGGGCGAGGTCTTGCCGGTCAGTTTCTCATGCGTCGCGGCGAGACGGGCATAAATGCCCGACAGCGCACGGCGATAGGGCTCGTCCGCGCGGCTGAGCGCTTCGTCGCCGCTGGCATCGGCCAGCGCCCGGACGCCGTCATCGACCTCGGCATGTTCGGTCGAGATGGACAGCTCGGCACCCAGCGCGTGCACCGCCTTGCAATAATGGGTCAGCACCGCGTCGGCGGCTTGGGCCAGCGCATTGGTCAGCGACTCGGCGGTGACGAAGGGATTGCCGTCGCGGTCGCCGCCGATCCACGAACCGGGACGCAGAAAGGCGGGCACGCGCGCCCCGAACGCCTTGTCCCAACGCTGGTAGAGGGCGGGCAGCACCGGCAGGAACACGTCGCGCAAGTAAGATAGCGCCGTCTCGACCTCATCGGTGACGTAGAGCCGCTCGCGGCGCAGCACGCGGGTCTGCCAGAGAAGCGCGATCTGGCGGCCGATCGCCGCCTCCACATCGTCGCCATCGGGTGTCACCGTCCGCCCCGCATCGCGCATTGTCAGCAGTTCGGCGATGCGGTTGCGGTGATCGATCATGCTCTTGCGCCGCACCTCGGTCGGATGCGCGGTCAGCACGGGGACGACCAGCGCCCGGCCGAGCAGCTCCATCGCGGCATCGCGATCGATGCCTTGGCCCTTCAGCGTCTCCAGCACGTCGGCGATATCGGCGGCGGGCTCGCGCGCGATGCCCTGGCGATCCTCGGCGAGGTTGGCGAGCATCGAGAACAGCATGAAGCCGCGTACGAAATCCAGCGTCTCGTCGAGCGCCAGTTTCTCCAGCTGCAGGTCGACCGACCCGTCCTCACCCAGCCCGCGATAGCGATCGACCGAGGCGCGGCGAATGGCCTCCGTCGCCTCGAACAGCGCGTCGCCGCCATAGCGGCGGATCACGTCACCCAGCTGGGCGCCCAGAAAGCGGATGTCGGCATTGTTGGCGATGGGGGGCAGGGTCGTCATGGTCGCCATTGCTGCAACGCAATAGGCTGGCCGTCAACCGATTGCGGAATGTAATTTTGGTATAATATCGATCATGTGATTATCGCACTAATTGCAAGGACGTGGCGCTAATCGATGGGCACCTCCCGGCCCTTATTCGGGCTCTCCATCGGCAATCTGCTTTGCCAAGCGTTCGTAATAGCGTGCCGATCCCCGATTCCCCGCCATGGCGAAGCGTCGCGCGGTGGCCTGGGTTGCCTTTACGGCAAGACTATAGGTGGCGTGCGCCTCATTGGGGTCTTCCGACCGTGGATTGACCATGCCCATCCGACCATCGAATCGAGCCGCAGCGTACCAACCGTTGGCGGCCTTGATCAGACCGCGAACGGGGCGACCGGCGCGCGCGGCTCCGAAGAAATACTCGAAAGGCTCATGCGTCCCGATACGCAGCACCCCGATCCCCTCGGCGCGCCCCAGCGAACAATCGCCTAGCCAATGCGCAGGAGCCGTCCGCGTGATGGCCGGGCGTACCGCTTGGCATCGTTTTGCACGTGGGACATGGCTGGTCTGCGCAAAGCAAGTCGTGGCCGAAAAACTTCCCAAGCCCAACACGACCAAAGGGGTAGCAACGTCTCTCCACCAGCTCTTTATCATCGGCGACCTCGGCTAGAAGTTTAGTGCTGGCCCGCCGTCAGCTCGCATTCCCCGGCACGCCGGCCCCCGTCGCGACCGGATTGGTTGGAGTCGCAGGCCGTTCGGTGCGCGAGGCTTCGCGTTCCTCCGAGGTCACCGTGCCGTCGCGGTTCAGGTCCATCCGGTCGAACCGCGCCAGCATCCCTTCGAAGAACTCGCTCTCGGTAATCTCGCCGTCCTTGTTGCGGTCGAGCTCCCACAGGCGTGAGTTGGCGGTGGGCATTTCATCAGCGGTGATGATGTCGTTGCCATCGCGGTCCAGTTCGCGGAAACGGCGCGCCATCATGCTGCCGAAGTCGACGCGGCTGGTGACCGACGGCGGTACGAAGCCCGCCTTGGCGGCGGCCTGGTCCGCTTCGGCACGCTTCTCTTCCTTCTTGCCGCAGGCGGCGGTGGTGGCGACCGACGCCATCAACCCCAGGCTAACAAGGCCCTTGGCCCATCCACGCATGCGACACTCCCGGCTTCGTTACGCTTCCAGCTCAACGTCCCAATACAGCCAGTCGTGCCATGTTTCATGCAGATAATTGGGCGGGAAGCTACGGCCATGCTCCTGAAGGTGCCAGTTGGTCGGGCGGATCGGTTCGATATGCAGCGGCATCGCGGCCTGGCGCGGCGTGCGCCCGCCCTTCTTCAGGTTACAGGGGGCGCAGGCTGTGACGACATTCTCCCAAGTGGTCCGCCCGCCTTGCGCGCGCGGGATGACATGGTCGAAGGTCAGGTCGCGGTGCGATCCGCAATATTGGCAGGAGAAGCGGTCGCGCAGGAACAGGTTGAATCGGGTGAAGGCCGGGAATTGCGACGGCTTCACGAATTGCTTGAGCGCGATGACCGAGGGCAGCTTGACCTTCGCGGTCGGGCTGCGCACCTCGCGCTCATAATGGGCGACGATATCCACCCGGTCGAGGAACACGGCCTTCACCGCGGTCTGCCAGGGCCAGACCGACAGCGGGTAATAGGACAGCGGCGTATAGTCCGCATTCAGCACAAGTGCCGGACAGGAGTCCGGGTGTCGGATCAGGTCGGGATGAAACACAGCTCCTCCCTTCGTGGTACGATGCGCCTATTCGCGCAACGGCGTGACAAGGCTATGACACTGCACGCTATGACAGCATGGGATCGGAATCGCGGTCAAGAGTGCGCGCGATGAGCGGAACGCCACGCGCCACGCGTTTCGCGCCCAGCCCGACCGGGCGGCTGCATCTGGGCCATGCGCTGTCGGCGGTGCGCGCGTTCGATCTGGCGCGCGCGGAGGGCGGGCGCTTCCTGCTGCGCATCGAGGATATCGACGGCACGCGCAGCCGCCCCGAGCATGTCGACGCTATCTTGCGCGACCTGGAATGGCTGGGGCTGGAATGGGACGACCTGTCCTTCCAGTCGCAGCGGCTGGACCTGTACGCGGCGGCACAAGCGCGACTGGCCGACCTGCTCTATCCCTGTTTCTGCACCCGAGCCGAGATCGCCGCCAGCCTGTCCGCGCCGCATGGGCCGGTTGCCCTCTATCCCGGCACCTGTCGTCACCGTTCGGCGGCGGAGCGAGCCGCGCGGATGGGCGAGCCGCATGGCTGGCGCATCGACATGACGCGGGCGGTCGAGCGGACGGGGCCGTTATACTGGCAGGACGAACAGGCGGGGCCGGTTCTGGCCGATCCGCTTTCGCACGGCGATGTCATCCTGGCGCGCAAGGATGCGCCCGCCAGCTATCATCTGGCCGCCACGGTCGACGATGCCGCGCAGGGGGTGACCGACGTGGTGCGGGGGCTCGACCTGTTCGAGGCGACGCATGTCCACCGGCTGCTGCAAGCACTGCTCGGCCTGCCGACGCCGCTGTATCACCACCACCCGCTGATCGTCGGGGCGGATGGCCAGAGGTTGGCCAAGCGGCATGGCGCACCCGCCTTGGCAGCGATGCGCGAGGGCGGTGCGGACGGCCGCGCGCTGGCGGATGCGCTGCGGCGCAACATGCTTCCTGCTGGATTTCGGCTGGGGGAGGCGTAAGCTTCCGCGCTATGACCACTTTTCTCGTGATCCTGCTGATCGCGGCGATGCTCGCCACCCTGGTCGCGCTGGTGCGCGGCATTATCAGCTTCCTGCAGGAGGCGACCGCCGAGGCGAAGGGCGAGGGGCCCACCGCCTCGCAGCTGAAATCCAACCGGATGATGCAGCAGCGCATCTTCTTCCAGGCGCTGGCGATCACCGTCGTCGTGCTGCTGCTGTTCATGGCGGGGCGGACCTGATCCCTTGGTCAAGCTGACGAAAATCTACACCCGCACCGGTGACGAGGGCACGACCGGGCTGGTCGACGGATCGCGCCGGTCCAAGGCGGATTCGCGTATGGTCGCGATCGGCGAGGTGGACGAAGCGAACAGCGCGATCGGTGTCGCCCTGCTGTCGGTCGACGGGCCACTGGCCGCGCCATTGACCATGATCCAGAACGACCTGTTCGATCTGGGCGCTGACCTCGCCACGCCGGGCGATGTCGAGGGGGCGCTGCGCATCGTCGCCGAACAGGTCCGGCGGCTGGAGGCGGAGATCGACGCGATGAACGCCGCCCTGTCGCCGTTGACCAGCTTCATCCTGCCCGGCGGCAGCCCGGCGGCGGCGCATCTGCATCTGGCCCGCGCCATCACCCGCCGCGCCGAGCGCGCGACTGTGGCGCTCGGCGAGCAGGAGGCGATCAACCCACCCGCGCTGGCCTATCTCAACCGCTTGTCCGACTGGCTTTTTGTGGCCGCGCGGACGGTGAACCAAAATGGCGCATCGGACGTTCTTTGGGTTCCAGGAGGGGAGCGCATGGGACGGTAAAGGGCCGACCGGCCTCCCCATGATCCGGGGAGCGCCCAATGCCGACCCTCGTTCCGTACCCGACGGCGGCCTCGACGCCTGCCGACCATCTCGCATCCCGCTACCACGCGGTTCGCGCGCTGACCTTGGCGCTGGCCGAGCCCTTGTCCGATGCCGATGCCAGCGTCCAGTCGATGCCGGACGCGTCGCCCGCGAAATGGCACATGGCGCATACCACTTGGTTCTTCGAGACCTTCGTTCTGCGCGACCATGTGCCGGGCTATACGCTGCACGACCCGCGTTTTCCGTTCCTGTTCAACAGCTATTACGAAGCGGAGGGCAAACGCCATGCCCGCCATCGCCGGGGCATGATCACCCGGCCGACGCTGGACGAGGTGCGAGCGTACCGGGCGCATGTCGATTCCGCCCTGCTCGCCGCGCTGCCCGACCTGCCCGAGGCGGCGCGCGAGCTGGTCGCGCTGGGCTGTCACCATGAGGACCAGCATCAGGAGCTGTTCGTCACCGACATTCTCCACCTCTTTTCCGAGAATCCGCTGGAACCCGCGCTCTTCGCGCCCGAGCCCAAGGCTCCGGTCGCGATGCCGGGCCCGATCGGCTGGATCGAGGGGCGGGCGGGCATCGTCGAGGTCGGCCATGACGGACAGGGCTTCGCCTTCGATTGCGAGGGGCCGCGTCACTCGGCGCTACTCCATCCCCATGCCCTGGCCGACCGCACCGTCACCAATGCCGAGTGGATGACCTTCATCGAGGATGGCGGCTATCGCGATCCGCGGCTCTGGCTGTCCGATGGCTGGGCCTGGGTGAAGGCGGAAGGGATCGTCGCGCCGCTCTATTGGGAGAAGCAGGATGGCGGCTGGACCCGGTTCGGGCTGGATGGTCGTCGCGCGATTGACCCCGCCGCGCCGGTCACCCATGTCAGCTTCTATGAGGCGGATGCCTTCGCCACCTGGGCGGGGGCACGGCTGCCGAGCGAATTCGAGTGGGAAGCTGCGGCCGCCGCGCATGACGCAAGCGGCGGCAACCAGCTCGACGGCGCGGGCGCGATCGAGCCGCGCCCCTCGCCCGGCGGCCCGGCCTTTTTCGGCGATGTTTGGGAATGGACCGGCAGCGCCTATCGCCCCTATCCCGGCTTCCACCCGGTCGAGGGCGCGGTCGGCGAATATAATGGCAAGTTCATGAACGGGCAGTTCGTCCTGCGCGGCGGCAGCTGCGCGACGCCGCGCGGCCATTCGCGCGCCTGTTACCGCAACTTCTTCTACCCCCATCAACGCTGGCAATTCACCGGCGTCCGTCTGGCAAAGGACCTGTAATCATGCTGAAGCCCGAGATCGAGGACGGCCAGATGTCGCTGGCCGACCCAGCCTTTCGCGCCGACGTCCTGGCCGGGCTGGAGCGTTCGCCGCGTGCCATCCCTGCGCGCTGGTTCTACGACCGCAAGGGCTCGGAGCTGTTCGAGGCGATCACCGATTTGCCCGAATATTATCCGACCCGGACCGAGACGGCGATCCTGAAGACCATGTGCCCCGATCTGGTTACGCATGTCGGTCGGGGCCGCGCGGTCGTCGAGTTCGGATCGGGCTCCTCGACCAAGACGCCGGTGCTGCTCCGCTGTGTCGAGCCGTCGGCCTATGTGCCGATCGACATTTCGGGCGATTTCCTGCGCGACTCCGCGCGCGCCCTGCAACAGGCGTTCCCCGATCTGCCCATCCATCCGCTGGAGGGCGACTTCATGAGGCCGCTGGCGCTGCCTGCGATGGTGGCAGATGCGCCCAAACTCGGCTTCTTTCCGGGCTCGACCATCGGCAACATGACGCCCGCCATGGCGACCGACCTGCTGCGCGCGATGCGCGGCTCGCTGGGCGAGGGGGCGATGCTGCTGATCGGCATGGACCGGGCCAAGTCGAGCGACGTGCTGGTTCCGGCCTATGACGATGCGCAGGGCGTGACGGCGGCGTTCAACCGCAACCTGCTCGACCGAATCAATCGCGAACTCGACGGCACCATCCCGGTCGAGGCCTTCCGCCACCGCGCGGTGTGGAATGACGACCGCTCGCGGATCGAAATGCACTTGGCGGCGACCCGTGACGTCGACTTCACCATCGAGGGGCGCCCCTTCGCCATGACGGCGGGCGAGACGATCCACACCGAAAACAGCCACAAATATGGCCCGCGCGATGCCAAGATCCTGTTGCGTGCCGGGGGCTGGACCCCGGTGGCGGAATGGACCGACCCCGACCAGCTTTTCTCGGTCTATCTGGCGGAAGCGCAATCGGTTCGGCTCGCGCCGTGAACGTTTTGCCTTGTAGGCGACAAGCAAAGATAATTCTCATTAATTTTATGCGTCCTTTTTCGGATCGTGACGTTTGATTGTTCGGTAGAGTCGGGATTTAGCAATAAAAGTCTTTGGCTCCGCCCTGTGAAGAGTTTTTCTGTCGTTTACATAGCGACACAAAAGCTCTTCATGGTTCCTGACCGGGAGGAGCATGATGACCGAAAGCGAACAGCTGCTCGACGCCTTCGATGCGCGAGCCGAACGCCGTAATCACCGGCGTGACTTCTTCAAAACGGCCTTTGGTGCGGCGGCGGCGGGTGTCACCGCCTTCAGCCTGACCAGCAAGGCCGGGGCGCAGTCCACGATCACCGACACCGACATCCTGAATTTCGCGCTCAACCTCGAATATCTCGAAGCGCAATTCTATGCCTATGCGGCCAATGGCACGGGTCTTCCCGCCAACCAGTTGACCGGCACCGGCACGCAAGGCGCGGTGACCGGCGGACAGCAGGCTGCCTTCGGTGACGACAAGATCGTTCAGGCCTATGCGCGCGAGATCGCGGCGGACGAAGCGGCCCATGTCGCCTTCCTGCGCACCGCGCTCGGCAGTGCGGCGGTGGCACAGCCCGCGATCAACATCTCGGGCGATGCCAATGGTCCGTTCACGGCGGCGGCGCTGGCGGCGGGTGTCATCACCAGCGGCACCTTCAACCCGTATAGCTCGCCCAACGCGTTCCTGCTCGGCGCCTATATCTTCGAGGATGTCGGTGTGACCGCCTATAAGGGTGCCTCACCGCTGATCAGCAGCAAGACCTTCCTCCAGGCGGCCGCCGGCATTCTGGCGGTCGAGGCCTATCACGCCGCGATCGTGCGCACGACGCTGTACGGCCGGGGCTATGATCCGACCAATCCGCAGTCGGGCCTGATCGACGCGGCCGGCAAGATTTCCGCCCTGCGGGACAGCGTGGATGGCTCAACCAAGCTCGACGAGGGAATCGCGCAGACCACGGTGAACGGGCAGCTGGTGTCCAACATCGTGCCGCTCGATACGAGCGGCATCGCCTTCAGCCGGACGCCGGGCCAGGTGCTCAACATCGTCTATCTGAACAAGGCGGCGGCCACGCTGGGCGGGTTCTTCCCGAACGGCGTCAACGGCACTCTGCGCGCCAGCACCGCCAACTAATTCCCTTTTTCCTCCTCTGGAGAGGATTTTTTCATCATGAGCGAAGAACGCTTCATTCTCGATGTGATCGAAGAGGCTTCGGCCAAGCGCCGGACCGAACGGCGCCGTTTCATGCGCATGGCCGCCGGGGCGGGCGCCGTGGGCGGCCTGGCGATGCTGGGGGCCTGCGGGGACGATGGCGACAACGTCATCGTCGTGCCGACACCGACGCCCAGCGCCAGCGCGACCGGATCGGTCACCGATGCCGATGTGCTGAACTTCGCGCTCCAGCTCGAATATCTGGAAGCGCAATTCTACAGCTATGCCGCGTTCGGCACGGGCCTGTCCTCGTCGCTGCTCGGCGGCACGGGCACGCAAGGGTCGGTCGCGATCAATACCAGTGCCTCGGGTGGCGCCGGGCAGCCGCGCCAGGTCCAGTTCCAGGACCCGATCGTCGCGCAATATGCGCGGGAGATCGCCTATGACGAGATCGCGCACGTCACCTTCCTGCGCAACGCGCTGGGCAGCGCGGCGGTCGCACAGCCTTCGATCAACCTGTCGGGCGATGCCAATGGCGCCTTCACGGCGGCGGCACGAGCGGCCAAGGTGGTCGGCGACAGCGCGACCTTCGATCCCTATGCGTCGGACGAAGCCTTCCTGCTCGGCGCATTCCTGTTCGAGGATGTCGGCGTCACCGCCTATATGGGCGGCGTCTCCCTGCTGACCAACAAGACCTTTATCGAGGCGGCTGCGGGCATCCACGCGGCCGAGGCCTATCATGCCGGTCTGGTCCGCACGACGCTGTACCGCAAGGGCGTGAGTACCACGACGCCCATCTCGAACCCGTTGCCGCTCACCAGCTCGTCGCAAATCCCCAGCGGGGCGTTGATCGCCGCCGCAGGGGCAATCTCGGACGCGCGCGACAGCCTGGACGGATCGACCGATCTCGATCAGGGCATCGTCGCGACCGTGAACGGGACGCAGGTGGCGAATATCGTTCCCGCCGACTCCAACGCCATCGCCTTTGTCCGCACCCCCGGCCAGGTGCTGAACGTCGTGTATCTCAACAAGGCGGCGGTGACCGGCGGCGGCTTCTTCCCCAGCGGCCTGAACGGCAACGTCCGCACCAGCGCCGCCAGCGGATAACCCTCTCCCTCCCAAGGGTCCTTGCCCCGGATCGGTCGCTAGTCCCCTGGCCGATCCGGGGCTTTTTTATGCACGAAGCGCCGGAGCGGGAGCGATCCGTGGGGAAAGCCCTTCTTATCCGCCGAAAAACCGCTTATGGATGGTCCATCCCCGGGGGAGCGCTGGCCTGCGCTTGAGAGGGGGGCAAGAGCCCCTGACCCGCTGAACCTGATCCGGCTGACACCGGCGTAGGGAGGGAGCGGCCCCATCTCTCATGGTCCGTTTCCTCCGCATGGAGTGGACGACTATGGCAGATATCCCCGCAAAGGCCGAGATCGGCGTGACGACCGGCCCCATTCGTGGCTCGAAGAAGATTCACGTCGGCCCGCTGAACGTCGCGATGCGCGAAATCCATCTCGATCCGTCCTCGGGCGAGCCGCCCTTGCGCGTGTACGATACGTCGGGCGCGTACACCGACCCGAATGCGCGGATCGATATCATGGCGGGCCTGCCGCAGATTCGCCGCAACTGGATCGAGGCGCGGGGCGATGTCGAGGCCTATGACGGCCGCGAAATCCGGCCCGAGGATAACGGCCAGCTCGGCCCCGACCGGTCGGGCGGCGTGCCGCAATTCCCGCGCACCGGGCTAAACCGTCCGCTGCGCGCCAAGCCCGGCATGAATGTCAGCCAGATGCACTATGCGCGGCGCGGCATCATCACGCCCGAGATGGAATATGTCGCGACCCGCGAGAATCTGGGCCGCGAGATGCTGAAGGACTATGTCCGCGACGGCGAGAGCTTCGGCGCGAGCATCCCCGATTACGTCACGCCCGAATTTGTCCGCGACGAAGTGGCGCGCGGCCGGGCGATCATCCCCAACAACATCAACCATCCCGAATCCGAGCCGATGGCGATCGGCCGCAACTTCCTGGTCAAGATCAACGCCAATATCGGCAATTCGGCGGTCGCCTCCAACGTCGCTTCCGAAGTCGACAAGCTGGTCTGGTCGATCCGCTGGGGCGCGGACACGGTCATGGACCTGTCGACGGGCCGCAACATCCACGACACGCGCGAGTGGATCATCCGCAACTCGCCGGTGCCGATCGGCACGGTGCCGATCTACCAGGCGCTGGAAAAGGTCGGCGGCATCGCCGAGGAACTGACCTGGGAAATCTTCCGCGACACGCTGATCGAACAGGCCGAGCAGGGCGTCGACTATTTCACCATCCATGCGGGCGTGCGCCTGCCGTACATCCCGCTGACCGCCAAGCGCGTGACCGGCATCGTGTCGCGCGGCGGCTCGATCATGGCAAAGTGGTGCCTGGCGCATCACAAGGAGTCGTTCCTCTACGAACGCTTCGACGAGATCACCGAGATCATGAAGACCTATGACATCGCCTATTCGCTGGGCGACGGCCTGCGCCCCGGTGCGATCGCCGACGCCAATGACGAGGCGCAGTTCGCCGAGCTCTATACGCTGGGCGAACTGACCAAGCGCGCCTGGGCGCAGGACGTGCAGGTCATGATCGAGGGCCCCGGCCATGTGCCGATGCACAAGATCAAGCAGAATATGGACAAGCAGCTGGAGGCGTGCGGCGAGGCGCCCTTCTACACGCTCGGGCCGCTAACGACCGACATCGCGCCGGGGTACGACCATATCACCAGCGGCATCGGCGCGGCGATGATCGGTTGGTACGGCACGGCGATGCTCTGCTACGTCACGCCCAAGGAGCATCTGGGCCTGCCCGACCGCGACGACGTGAAGGTCGGCGTGGTGACCTACAAGCTCGCCGCCCACGCCGCCGATCTCGCCAAGGGCCACCCCGCCGCCAAGATGCGCGACGACGCGCTGAGCCGCGCCCGCTTCGAGTTCCGCTGGCGCGACCAGTTCAACCTGTCGCTCGACCCCGACACGGCGGAATCCTACCACGACCAGACCCTCCCGGCCGAGGGCGCCAAGACCGCGCATTTCTGTTCGATGTGCGGCCCGAAATTCTGCTCGATGAAGATCACGCAGGAGGTCCGGGAATTCGCGGCCAAGCAGAACGCGCCGGTGGAGACATTCGTCGCAGCCGAGGACGCCGAGGCGGGGATGCAGCAAATGAGCGAGAAATTCCGCGAGAAGGGCGGGGAGGTTTACCTTCCGGCGGAGTGACGTTGGATTGCTTGCAAAGCCGAGCAAAATCGCATAGTCTGGAACAAAGCGGGGGTGCGATGCGCTCCCGCTGTGACTCGTGGGATGGAGGGTGTTAAGCCATGCCGGCCTTAATGCAAAACCGTCCAAATTATCGCAGAGCTGAGCAAGAAGCGCAGCGTATTTTGGACGATATGGCGGTTTCCGCCCCGCCAATAAATCCTATACAAGTAGCGGAGCGTCTTGGTGTTGATGTCGTATTTGCGACATTTTCCGGGAAAAGCCGAGGAATATCGGGCTTCTTCGATTGCGAAGAAAACGCTATTTTTGTAAATGAAGAAGAGTTTCCCCTAAGGCAAACTTTTACGGTGGCGCATGAACTCGGTCATAGCGTGCTTCACGGTGAATGGGCGAGATCTTCTGACTATAAGGTGCTTTGGAGGGATCCAACAAAGCAGGATCAAGATTTTCGAGAAAAGGAGGCTAATGCATTTGCTGCTAGCCTCTTAATGCCGCGGGCACTTATGGATCAATACTGGGACAGGTTGAGCTTGGCTCAACTTTCTCGACTTTTCGCGGTTTCGGTTCCTGCAATGAAAAACAGGATTTCTTTCCTGTATGGCATCTGATCGCGACGAAGCCAAGAGTCATATCATTCGGCGTGATGCAAGAGATGCCGAATTAGATACGACTCTTGGCGCAGCGAATCAGTACCAATTAGAAATTACTCGTGAGCAAAATCGTCATGAAGAAGCCAAGCGCGACAAAGAGCTTGGCGTCTTTGGTAAGCTGCTAGGTGGAGAGAAAACTGCTCCCGTTGTAGTTGCAATGATAGTCGTATTAATCGGGTTTTTTGTGGCGATTGGATCGTTGATCGTTGCCATTTGCCAACCCGAGAACGCAGAATTTTGGTCAAAGCAAGCTGAGCGGGGATTTGGGGTAGGCTCGGCTGCTCTGGCATATATTTTTGGTAAAGGTTCAAACTAAAGGTTATGTGCTGTTGATGTGTGTGTAAAATCACCGCTTCCGCACGAACTCCGCCCTCAGCACCAACCCCTTGATCCCGTCGAACTTGCAGTCGATCTCCTGCGCGTCGCCGGTCAGGCGGATCGACTTGATGAGGGTGCCGCGCTTCAGCGTCTGGCCTGCGCCCTTGACGGTCAGGTCCTTGATGAGCGTCACCTGGTCCCCGTCGCTCAGGACGTTGCCGACCGAGTCGCGCACCACGACCGCGTCATCGTCCTGCGACGTACCGCCCTTGGCGGCGGCGTCGGCGGCGCTGATCCATTCGCCGGTTGCTTCGTCATAGACATAGTCGTCGTCAGCCATCGCCGGTGTCCTTATTCTATCGGTGGGATGGCGGGCGCTATGCGCGCTCGCGATAAATGATGCCAGTGCGATTACAGATCAGGAAAGCGGCGGCAGGGTCCAGTCGATGGGCTCGCGGCCATGCTCGACCAGAAAGGCGTTGGCCTTGGAAAAGGGCTTCGACCCGAAGAAACCGCCCCGGGCCGACAAAGGTGAGGGATGGACGGAGGTCAGGACGCAGTGCCGCCCTGCGCCCATCTCGCGGACGAAGCCTGCCTTTTTCTGGGCATAGGCGCCCCACAGGATGAAGACGACCGGCTCGGGCTTGGCGGCGACGGCGCGGATCACGGCGTCGGTGAACCGCTCCCACCCGCGCCCCTGGTGCGAGGCGGCCTGGCCCATGCGCACGGTCAGCACCGAGTTGAGCAAGAGCACCCCCTGCCGCGCCCAATGGTCGAGCAGGCCGTGCCCGGGCGGCGCGATGCCCAGATCGGTCGCCATCTCCTTATAGATATTGACCAGGCTGGGCGGCGGGCGGACGCCGGGCTGGACCGAGAAAGCCAGGCCATGTGCCTGCCCCTCGCCATGATAGGGGTCCTGCCCCAGGATCACGACCCGCACCTGATCGAGCGGCGTTAGGTTGAGCGCGCGAAACCATTCGGACGGGCGCGGAAAGACACGCTGGCCGCTCTGGCGCTCCTCGGCCAGGAAGGTCTTGAGCGCCTGCATATAGGGCTCGTCGAACTCGGATCGCAGGGGTCCGAGCCAGCTTTGGTGCAAGCGGATATCCGTCATGCCGATTGTCTTGCCGATGGTCGGGATGGCGCGCAACCGGCGGCGACGATATTCGTTATGCAGCCGATACGGTTGCCATGTCGGCGACCGTCCCTTGGAGGAACTGGTTCCATGCAGCGTTCCACGATCGCCCTGGCTCTCATCGCCGCCGCCTTGCCGCTGGCGGCGTGCGGCTCCTCGAGCGAACCCGCCGCCAACAATACGGCCGCCGCCGCAACCACCAACGGCACCGAGATGAGCGCGGATGCGCTGGGTGCCAAGGTGCGCGCGCTGCCCGAGGGCCAGCGGCGTGGCGTGTTGTTCCGGGCGATCCGCGATGCGGGCCCGTCCGGCGCGAGCTGCCAGTCGATCACCGCGATGCAGGAAGCCGCCCCGACCAACGGCAACCCGACCTGGAACGCCGTGTGCGACGACACGACCCAGTGGAGCATCGTGCTGACCGCCGATCAGTCGGCCAGCGTCACCGGTCCGGGCCCGATCACGATCAAGAAGTAAGCGGGTTTGCGCACTCGACCGTCATGGGCGCTGTCGCACCAGACGGTCGAGCGTCGCCTCGTCCTCCTGTCCGCCAAAGAAGCGGTCGAGCCCGGCGCGGAACGGCGTCGGGTCGTCGGCGACGGCGGCGAACAGGGTGAGCGAGGAGCGCAGCTTCATCGCATCCACCGCGCCGAATATCGCCTCGACCGATCCCGGCGCGGCGATGGCGGCGGCCACCGCCTCGTGCAGCCGGGGGCCGAGCAGCGGATGGGCGAGATAGGCCCGCGCTTCCCCGGCATCCCGGATCGCGTAGAACTGCGCGGTCGGGCTGCGGCCCAGCCCGGCGATCTGCGGAAAGACGAACCACATCCAATGGCTTTCCTTCCGCCCCCGCCGCAGTTCGCCGATCGCGGCGGCATGGCTGTGGCTTTGCGCCTCGACAAAGCGGTTGAGCGCGGCATCATGGGCGGGGGGATGCGTCATGTCGCGGGCAACCGGCCATGACATCGATGCGTTCCGTACCAGAAGAGATTCCTCAGGAGAGAGACATGCGCCGTTTCGCCTTCCTTGCCCCCTTGGCCTTCCTCGCGCTGGCGGCGTGCGGCGGCAAGGACGGGGATACCGACTCGGATGTCGCGCCCGGCAACTTCACCCCGCCCGGCACGGCCAAGCCGACGCCGGTGCCTGGTGTGGCGCAGGTCAATCCGCTGACCGCCTATATCGGCCATTATCCGAGCGATGCGGTCGATGGCGTGACCTTTTTCGACCGGACCGAGGTGGCCAGCGCGCTGCACGACGCGGTGGGGGATCAGAAGCTGGTCCAGCGCGTCATGTCGCGCGGCGCGGTGACGGTGCCGATCTTCCGCCGGGGCGAAAACGGCCTGGCCGCACATGGCTGCACCCCGCATGACTGTGCGGACAATAACTGGACGGTCGAATATGACCTGAAATCGGCCAAGGCGCGGGTCTGCTATCACGACCGCGAGACGATGGGCGACCGCAGCCAATGGTATATGGGCGGCGCGCCGGTGACCCAGCCGGGGGAATGTCCGCAAGAGGGGTGATCCTCCCCGCGCATGGCGAGCAGGCGCCAGCGGCTCGCAACCAAGCACGCCCCTCCCGCAGGCGGGAGGGGATGGGGGAGGGTAGGCCTCAGGCGATGGTCTCTGTGAGACGCCTTGCCCTCCCCCGACCCCTCCCGCTTGCGGGAGGGGAGAGGAAGGGGCGGCGGCTGACCCCTATGCAGGCGGTCATTTGAAGGGAGGATCGCCGCCAGACACGCCTCTGGAAAATCCTCCCCAGCTTATCCTCAGAAGGTGTACGCCAGTCCCAGCGCGCTGAGCCACTGGCTGCGCGAACCGACCTGCGACACGATCGGGCTGTCGCCGAAATCATTGACCATCCGGCCATAGGTCAGGCCGCCGACGACCTTCCATCCCTTCAGCAGGTTGCCGGTGATCGAATAGGTGGCCAGACCGCCGACCGACCAGTCCTTCCACCCCGCGCGGGCGTTATAGACGGGCAGGCCGCTCGCCGCGCTCTGGTCCGGCGTGATCGAGAAGTAGCGGCGGGCATAGCCGCGCCCGGCGCGCTCGGCGGTGGCGAACAGGCCGACCGCCGCCTTGGTCGACAGCGGGGTGAAATAGTTGACCGATGGCTGCCAGATGCCGCTGTCATGTACGCCGGTCACGTCATGGCGATAGCTGACCGAGACGGACAGCCGGTCATAGGGGCTGGTGACCACGCCGATCTTGCCGATCCCGACATAACCACCCAGCTCGACCGCTGCGCCGATCTTGCCCAGCGCGGCGACCTGCTTGTTGTCGATGCCCGAGGTGGTCGTGCGGTCAAGGTTGACCACGCCGATCGGTCCCGCCTGGATATCCCAGTCGCGATTGGCCTTGTCGCCGATCAGATCGACCGAGATGCGGTTGCCGATATAGGTGATGGTATGCCCGTCGATATAGGCGAGCGCGGCGGGCGCGGGGGAGAAGGAATAGTCCTTCGACCCCTCATAATCCGGCAGATAGGCCGCACCCAGCCCGACGGTGATCGTGTTCTTGCCCAGCTGCCCGGCCATTTCGGCGGCGGCGGGGTTGCTGGCGGCCGTGCTGTCCTGCGCAAAGGCAGGGACGGACAGGGACAGCGCGCCCATGGCAATCAGCGGGGCGGAAACGCGCGAAAATGGGCGCAAGACGGAAAACTCCCTGAATCGGTTATCCGAAATGCAACGCGACTGTAACGATTTCGCTCCGGCGAATTGTGTCAGAAGATGTACCGCATCTTGATCTGTTGTGTTTCGGCAACAGAATCGAGCGTGAAACGCGCGGCGGCGAAACGCGGCGGGCCGAAGTGGATTGCCGGATTGCGCGAAAAGCCGAAACCCTCGCGCGGGATGCCTGCCAGCGTATCGAGCTTGGCGTTGCTGTTCTCGTCATGGATGACGGCGGCGGCGTAATTGCCGCGCGGCAGCCCGTCGAGATGGATGCCGCGCTGTCCGGCGGGGACCGAACGGGTCAGCGCGCGGGCGTCGTCGACACAGGCGGGAAAATTGTCCGGGTCGGAGGTCAGGCAGAGGCGGATCAGTCCCTTGGTCGACCGCAGCTGGTCAATCCCGATGTCCAGACGGCTGACCGGCGCGGCGCTGATCAGCGGCAGGGCGGCCAGCAGCAGAAGCACGGCGCGCGGCCTGCGCATGGGCCCGGTCGAAGTCGCCGAGGCCGCGGTCGGTGCCGCAGAGGCGATCCCAGAAACGGAAATAGAGTCCATAGTTGCACCCATATTGCTCATGATGCCGTTGGTGATGACTGGCCGTGATGAGCCACCCCCCCAGGTGCCCCCGCCACATGAAACGGGGAAAGATTTCCCAGCCCATATGGTTGGTGACGCCCATAACGGTCATGATCGTCAGGACCAAGCCGAGCGCGCCGATATGGATCGGAATCAGGAAGACAAGTAGCGGAATTACCACAGCGCCGGTCACCGCCTCGATCGGGTGGAACGCCATGGCGGCCCAGGCAGTCGGCGGGCGGCTGGCATGATGGACGGCATGGGCGGCCTTGAACACCGCCGGACGGTGCATCCAGCGATGTGTCCAATAGAACCAGGTGTCGTGCGCGATCAGATAGAGCAGCACCGAGACCGGCCAGTACCAGAGCGGATAGCTATGGATATCGGCATAGATCCGCGTCCAGCCGCGATTCTGCCAGCCCCAGGCGACGATCCCCGCCGGCACGCCATAAATGGCGGCGGAGGCCAGGCTCCACCAGATTTCGCGCCGAATCTGCGGATCGAGCCCGGCATAGAGGTTCGGATGCCGCGCCTTGGTCGCCAGCGCGAATGCCCCCGAGGCGAGCAGATAGCGGACACCGACGATCAGCGTCATGGCGATGGCGGACAGGATCAAGGCAAGCGTCACGAGCGCCTTGTACCCCATCGGGGGCGGGGCTTGAACCGCGAACGTCTGGTCTCGGGCCTTTTGTTCGCGCGGAGGCGCGGAGGCGCAGAGAGGTTCCGGCGGGCGTCAGCGTTCGGGGTTCATTGACGCCTGCCGATGCCGCACCGTCGAGGAGAGAGGGCCTTTCGGCCGGGGGCTTCCATCCGTGCCTCCCCCGCGACCCCCACCTCCGATAGGCAGAATGAAGCAGAGGGTTTTCTATTCCTCCCCTGCAAGGGGAGGGGGTGTTCGAGCTTTGGTCTGCCCCCGGCAGACCAAGATTGTGCCGGGGGCACAATCTCGCTCGAACACGAAGCTGGTGGAGGGGTGTCGCCCTATCGAGATCGGGACACCCCTCCGTCAGGGCTTCGCCCTGCCACCTCCCCTTGCAGGGGAGGAATAAACTGAGGGTGTCTAGCCTCGGTGGAAAATTTGGATCGTCCGGTCGTGATATACCCCTTGGACCGGCGCCCCATAGCCCAGTTTTTTCGCCAGCCGGATCGAGGCGGTGTTGGCCGGATCGATGATGCAGCAGGTCCGCGTCAGGCCACGTCCATCGGCCCAGCCGAGAACCGCGCGCATCGCCTCGCCCGCATAGCCCTTGCCCTGCGCTGCTGGGATGAGCGTCCATCCCGTCTCCGGCACCGTCAGTTCCGGCACGATCGCACGCCACGATTCCAGAAGGCCCATATCGCCCAGCACCTGCCCCGTCGCCCGGTCGCACACCACCCAGGCACCATAGCCGAACACGGTCCAGCATCCGACTGACCGCAACAGTCGAATCCAGACATCTTCACGGGCGCGGGGCTTGCCGCCGATCATGGCGTAGACGCCGGGATCGGCCCACATCGCCGCCAGTGCGTCGAGATCGTCGGGATGATGGCCGCGCAAGGTCAGCCTCTCAGTCGTCAGGGTCGGGGGGCTCATGGCCCGCAGCTTAGTCCGCCTCGCGGATCACCGCCAGAAACGCCTCGCCATAGGCGTCCAGCTTGCGCGCACCGATGCCCGACAGCAACGACAGCGCCGCCCGACTGGTCGGCCGCTGCGCCGCCATGTCGCGCAGCACCGAGTCGTGGAAGATGACGTAAGGCGGCACCCCCGCCTCCTGCGCCAGCTCGCGGCGCTTGGCGCGCAGCGCCTCGAACAAGGGATTGTCCGCCGGATTGGCGGCGACGGGCGCGGCGCGGCGGCCCTTCTTCTCGCGCTTGGGCGGCATGACCAGCGACAGCCGCGCCTCACCCTTGATGAGCGCGCGCGCGGCGGGCCCGAACTCCAGCCCGCCATGGTGATTGGTGCGCAGCGCATCGCGCAGCAGCAGCGCCCGGTGGACGGGCTTCAGCAGCGCCACCTCATCCCCTGCGACAATGTTCCAGACCGACAAAGCCTCATGCCCGTTCATCAGGCTGCGCTCGCTCGACTGGCCGGTCAGCACCTGCTCGATATAGCCTGCGCCGAACATCTGGCCGGTGCGGAACACCGCCGAGAGGAATTTCTGCGCTACGGTCGTCGCATCGACGGCATCAGGCGACCCGAGGCAATTGTCGCAATTACCGCAGTCCTCGACCAGGTCCTCGCCGAAGTGGCGCAGCAGGATGCGCCTGCGGCACCCGCCCGTCTCGACCAGCGCGCCCAGCGCCGACAGGCGCGCGCGTTCGCCCGGCTGGCGTTCGGGCTCGACCTCCGCGATGCGCTGGCGTGCGCGGGCGAAGTCGTCGGCGCCCCAGAAGAGATGCGCGACCGAGGGATCGCCGTCGCGGCCAGCGCGCCCGGTTTCCTGATAATAGGCCTCGATCGATTTTGGCAGTCCGGCATGGGCGACGAAGCGGACGTCCGGCTTGTCGATTCCCATACCGAAGGCGACGGTGGCGCAGATCACCATGTCTTCGGAGGCCACGAAATCGGCCTGGTTCTTCGCGCGCACGGCGGGGTCCAGCCCGGCATGATAGGCGCGCACCGGGCGGCCGGTGCGGGCGAGGGCCTCGGCCAGCTTCTCGGTCGCGGCGCGGGTCTGGGCATAGACGATGCCGGGGCCGGGCGTGTCGGCGACGACCCGCGCGATCTGCAGGTTCACATTCGCCTTGGGGCTGATCGCATAGCGGATATTGGGCCGGTCGAAGCCCGACACGATCATCCCCTCGGTGGGGATGCCGAGCTGCTTGGCGATGTCGGCGCGGGTATGCGCGTCGGCCGTCGCGGTCAGCGCGAGCCGGGGCACCTCCGGAAAGGCGTCCATCAGCGGCTCTAGCAGCCGGTAGTCAGGGCGGAAGTCGTGGCCCCATTCGCTGACGCAGTGCGCTTCGTCGATCGCGAACAGGCTGAGCGGGGCGGAGCCGAGCAGCTCGCGGAAATGTCCCGACGAGGCGCGTTCGGGCGCGACATAGAGCAGGTCGAGCTGGCCGTCGCGGAATCGCGCCATCGTCTCGGCCCGGTTCTGGTCGACGCTGGTCAGTGTGGCGGCGCGGATGCCCACCGCCTCAGCCGCGCGCAACTGGTCATGCATCAGCGCGATCAGCGGACTGACCACGACGCAGCAGCCGTCCATCATCACCGCGGGCAACTGATAGCAGAGCGACTTGCCTGCACCCGTCGGCATCACCGCCAGGGTGCGTTGCCGGTTCAGCACACGGTCGACCACCTGTTCCTGCACGCCGCGGAACTGGTTGTACCCGAAAACTTCGTGGAGCTTGGCAAGGGGGTCGGCGACCATCGCCGTGCATGTAGCGATGCCATGGGGGCGGGGGAAGGGTGGTGGGCCCCCTCCGGCGCGTCGTCGCACGGACTGAGGCCGGATTTCCTTATCGCGATCGTGCAAAGATACCAGGAAACTTCCGTGCGCCCTGGGGTTTTGACCCTCCATCATCCCAAAGCCAAAGAGGAGATGTTCCATGAACACCGACACGATGAATGGTGCGGCCACCGACTTCGGCGGCAAGGTCAAGCAGGGCATGGGCGCCATGCTGGGCGACAAGTCGATGGAAGCCGAGGGCAAGGGCGAACAGCTGAGCGGCAAGACGCAAAAGGCGTTCGGCGATGCCAAGACCAGCGTCGACCAGACGGTCCGCCCGCTGCTCGACCAAGCGCGCCAGTTCGTGAAAGATCGCCCCTTCGCCTCGGCGGCCCTAGGCGGTGTCGTGGGCCTCGCGCTGCTGAACACGCTGCGCGGCAGGTAAGTCCGGCTCATCATGCAAAGGGGCGGTGCGGTTTAGTCCGCGCCGCCCTTTTCGTTCGGCGTATGCCGCGTACGCGGGCAAGCCGCATCCTGCCTGGGTCTTTTTCCGGCAGCGCTTTTCATGCCTCGGCGTTTATGAAGCTTCGAGACGTCCGAAGGAGGATTGGGGATGGCCAGCGACAAAGTCATCCGGATCGGCAGAGAATCCTATCGCCTTGTCGCAACGGTCGACGAGGGACAGACGCTGTACCTTCAGGCAGGGCGCACCATCGCGGTCGAGAAATTCGATATGCGGATCGGTAAGAGCGAGTTCGACTTTCAAGTCAATTCGCGTCCAGTACGCGGCGGACGGCCCGACTCCATTGCTGCGCGTCGTGACAGTCTGGACCGTGAGTTCATGGAAAGCCGCGTCAAATCCAACATCATGGGTCTGCCGATCAGCCTAGGAAACATAGCGGCCATGGGTCAGGATAAGCGAATTGCGCTGAGCTACGGCGAGTTGCGACCGCAGATATTTCGCAGCTCGGTTACTACCGCAACCGTCGCCTGGCGAATATGGTTTCGTCGAACATGGTATTCCGGCCAGGCAAGTGGGCGGGGAATGCGAGGTAGCGTCGGGCCAACAGCTGGCGGCAAGGCGCAGGCGTCGGCAATGGGCAGCGCCCAGATTGCGGCGGCCTCGGGTCATCCGAAGCAAGGCCGCAACTCGGCGATAAGACCGCTAACCAATGATGCCGGAATATTGCGAGTCTATGTGCTGGCGCAGGACGCCAGCAAGATCGTCGCGCCGTTCGACCGTCACGATGTGACGTTCCGCGATCCAACTATGTGGGAACGCGCGCGTGCGCTGGTGAGGGGTGCAAGCCGGTGAAATCGGTCTGGATCATAGCGGTGTTCGCCGTCCTCAGCGCCTGTGGCGAAGCACGAAGCCCGGCGCCGGATAGTGGCGAACATGGCTATCTAGTTTTCAACCCGCCGACGCAGGAGAAAGGCTGGGCCTTGGTCGACGAATTGACGGCACGGGCGCCCGCTCGCGATCGCATCCGCACCTCCGGTCTGGTGCGGGAGGATGGCAAGACCATGTTCGTCGACTTTTCCGGCAATTGCAAAGCCCAGACGGCGCTCGTCGACGAAGCGCGGCAAATCGCAGATCGTCTGGGTGTCGTTGGAATGCGTTGTCTCGCAGCCCCACCGGCAGGATGACGATAGGGCGGTGGATCGGGCGGATGACCGACCTGTATGAGCGTGCGCCGGTCCGACAGATGCTGGACATCGATCCGATCGGCGCACTCGACTGGATCGTCGTGGTGGTGGCACGCCGACTGGTGCGGCTTCTTCAGGGAGCCCATGCCACCCCCTCTCTCGAAGGGGCTGAGTCATCGTCGGGCTGCCGGGGTAATATCGTGTTCGTGATCGTCTGGACGGTGATGGTCGGGGGTGTCGTCCTCACCCTGTTTTGACCTCGGTTGAACCGGTGCCAATATGGGCGGATCGCAACGCGCTTGCCCCATTCGGCCCCATCGCCTAGCGCTTTTCCTATGAAGCGATTGGCCATTTACTGCGGGTCGGCGACCCCCTCCGACCCCCAATATATCGAAACCGCGCGCGAAGTCGGGCGCGGGCTGGCGGAGCGGGGCATCGGCGTCGTCTATGGCGGCGGGCGGCTGGGCCTGATGGGGGCGGTGGCGGATGCGGCGCTGGCAGCCGGGGGCGAGGTGATCGGTATCATCCCGCAGGCGCTGGTCGATGCCGAGGTCGCGCATCGCGGCCTGACCGAACTCCATGTCGTGCCGGGCATGCATGAGCGCAAAAAGGCGTTCACCGATCTGTCGGACGGCTTCGTCACTATCGCGGGCGGCACCGGCACCATGGACGAGCTGTGGGAGGCGTTGAGCTGGGCGCAGCTCGGCTATCATGCCGATCCGGTCGGGTTGCTCAACACGGGCGGCTATTACGACCATCTCGTCGCCTTCTGGGAGACAATGGGCGAGGTCGGCTTCCTGCGGCCGCAGCACCGCGACCTGCTGATCGTCGACACCACGCTCGACGGCCTTCTCACGCGGATGGGGGCGCATGTGCCGACCCAGCCGATCGTGCGGATGAACGCGGGCGATCTGTGAGCGACACCGCCGCCCCGACCGAGCGCGAGGCACTGGTCGCGGCGGCACGGGCTTCGATCGCCAAGGGCTCGAAGAGCTTCGCGGCGGCGAGCCTGCTGTTCGACCCCGAAACACGCGAGCGGGCCTGGCTGCTCTATGCCTGGTGCCGCCGCTGCGACGATATCGCCGATGGCCAGGATCATGGCCATGGCATGACCCGCGTGGCTGATGCGCCCGCACGGCTGGCCGAGCTGACCGCAAAGACCGAAGCGGCGCTGGCGGGGCAGGTGGTCGGCGACCCGGCCTTCGACGCGCTGCGGGTCGTGGTGGCGGAGACGGGGATGCCGCATCGCTGGCCCCGCGACCTGATCGCGGGTTTTGCGCTCGATGCCCAAGACTGGCGGCCCGAAACCGAGGAGGATCTCTATCGCTATTGCTATCATGTCGCGGGTGTCGTTGGCTGCATGATGGCGGTGACGATGGGTGTCGCGCCCGACGACGACGCGACGCTCGACCGAGCATGTGATCTGGGCATGGCGTTCCAGCTGGCGAATATCGCCCGCGACATCGCCGAGGATGCCGAGGCGGGGCGGCATTACCTGCCCCGAGCATGGCTCGATTATAAGAGCATCGCGCCCGACGCGATCATGGCACCGTCGCATCGACCGGGCCTGAGCGCGTTGGCGCGGCGGCTGACCGACCGGGCGGCGGCGTTCGAGGCCAGTGCGCGGATGGGGACGCCAGCCTTGTCCTATCGCTCGGCCTGGGCGGTGCTGTCGGCGGCGGCCATCTACGGCGCGATCGGGCGCAAGGTTGCCCAGCGCGGGCGGCGGGCCTGGGACAGCCGGGTAGGGACCAGCAAGCTGGAGAAGCTGGGCTTCATGACGCGCGCCAGTCTCCAAGCGGCGCGGCGGGAAAAGATGAAAATCGAGCCGCGCGATCCGGCCCTGTGGACCCGGCCCCGCTGAACGAAGCGAGCGTTATCCGCGCGTCGGTTTGCGCTCTGCCTTCGCCATCTGCGCGCCCATGCGGCGGCAGTCGGCGCCAATGACCGGATAAGGCACGTCCGTGTTGGAGGCGATGCGGTTGGGCAGGTCGGCGCGACACTGCGCCATGGTGGCGTAACGCGCGGGGACCATCCGGGCCTCGGTGCAATCCACGCTGCCGTCGCCGCAGCCCAGGATCGCCATCACATAGAAAATCGGTTCCATCTAACCGCCTCCAGTTGCTGGTAAAACACCAAGGTGCGGTGAGTGGTTCCCGGTGTCGGACAAGAGGGCGACGACAAACCGCACAGGCTCATGCCGATCCCGCCATTGAACTCCGGCACGGATCGTCCGACATGGAGGCGACATGCCTCCCATCGATCCCACCGCCGGTACGTCCGACCGGCCGCTGCTGCCGACGCTCCGGCGTTTCCTGCCCTATCTCTGGCCCGCCGGGGAGCCGATGCTCCGCCTACGGATCGTCGGGGCGATGGCGCTGGTCATCCTGTCCAAGCTCGTCCAGGTGCTGGGCGCGGCCTATACGTTCAAATATGCTGTCGACCGGATGGCGGGGGGAGACCGGAGCGCGGTGACGCTCGTGATCCTGCTGGTCGTCGGCTATGCGGGCGCGCGGTTCGCGACGACGCTGTTCGACAATCTGCGCAACGCGGTGTTCGAGATGGTCGGGCAGGATGCGACGCGGCGGCTGTCGGCCGATGTGTTCCGCCATCTTCATCGCCTGTCGCTGCGCTTCCATCTGGAGCGGCGGACCGGCGCGGTCACCAAGGTGGTCGAGCGGGGGACCAAGAGCATCGACACGATGCTGTATTTCCTCCTCTTCAACATCGCGCCGACGGTGCTGGAGCTGGGGCTGGTGCTCGCCATTTTCGGGCGCAGCTTCGGACCCGTCTTGGTCGTCACCACGATGGCGATGGTGGTCCTGTACATCGTCTTTACCCGCAAGGTGACCGACTGGCGCAACGCGCTGCGCACCCAGATGAACCATCTCGACACCGGCGCGGTGGCGCATGCTGTCGACTCGCTCTTGAATTTCGAGACGGTCAAATATTTCAACGCCGAGGAGCGCGAGGCGCGGCGGTACGAGAATGGCGTCGCCGCCTATGCGCGCGCCGCCACCAAGTCGGAAAACTCGCTGGCGTGGCTGAATGTCGGGCAGGCGGCGATTACCAGCCTGATGCTGGGTTTCGCCATGGCCTGGGTCGTGCGCGAATGGAGCCGCGGGGCGGCGTCGGCGGGTGACGTGGTGCTGGTGTCGACCCTGTTGTCGCAGCTGTTCCGGCCGCTCGACTTGCTCGGCATGGTCTATCGCACCATCCGTCAGGGGGTGATCGACATGGGGGCGATGTTCGACCTGATCGACACCCCCGCCGAGGTGGTCGACGCGCCCGGCGCCCCGCCGCTGCGCGTGACGGGCGGGCATGTCCGGTTCGACCATGTCGTCTTCGGCTATGACCCGGAGCGGACGATCCTGAAGGGACTGAGCCTCGACATTCCGGCGGGCACGACCTGCGCGGTGGTGGGCCCGTCGGGGGCGGGCAAGTCGACGCTCGCGCGCCTGCTCTACCGCTTCTACGAGGCGAAGGAGGGCGCGATCACCATCGATGGCCAAGCGATCGACGCCGTGACGCAGGACTCTCTACGCGCGGCGATCGGCATCGTGCCGCAGGACACGGTGCTGTTCAACGAGACGATCGGCTACAACATCGCCTATGGCCGCGAGGGGGCCGACCAGGCCGAGGTCGAGCGCGCGGCCAAGGGGGCGGCGATCGCCGACTTCATCGAGCGCCAGCCCCAGGGCTATGCGACCCGCGTCGGCGAGCGCGGGCTGAAGCTGTCGGGTGGCGAGAAGCAGCGGGTGGCCATCGCGCGCACGCTGCTGAAGAACCCGCCGATCCTGATTCTGGACGAAGCGACCAGCGCCCTCGACAGCCGGACCGAGGCGGACATCCTGGCGACGCTGCAGGCGATCGAGCGCGGGCGCACCACGCTGGTCATCGCGCACCGGCTGTCGACGATCGTCCATGCCGACCAGATCGTGGTGCTCGATGGCGGCCAGGTGGCGGAACGCGGCACCCATGGCGAGCTGCTGGCGAAGGGCGGGCTGTACGCGGAAATGTGGGCGCGCCAGGCCGCCGAGGTCGAAGAGGCGGACGAGGACGCGGTGCTGGCCTGATCCTCCCCGGTAAGGGAAGGGGGACCATCCGAAGGATGGTGGAGGGGGATTACCTCATGGGGCGTCCTTTGCGGCACGCCCCCTTCGTCAGCGCTTGCGCGCTGCCACCTCCCCGTGCCGGGGAGGATGTTACAGACAGCTCAGCCGCACCTGCTTGGCGGGCTTGTCGAACACGATAGAGGAACAACGGCCAAGCTGGTCGGCGCCGATCGACAACCAGTCCTTTTTCGGGTCGTGCTTGCCCTTGCCGGTCACCACGACCTCGTCCGGGTCGCCGGGGGCGTCGGCATCGGCGATCGTCGCGGTGCTGCCGGCATCGGCGGTCCGCACGCTCAACTGCGTCATGGCGAACGGGCCGATCGCGACCGGCGTCTGCAAGGCCAGCGTGCGCAGCGGCCGCTCGACGCCGAAGGCCACTTCCCCCAGCGTCGTCGCGCCGGTCAGCTGCCCCTGATAGGCGCGCGCCAGCCGCACCGCGCCGCCCGCATTGGTGCTGCTATAGGCCTTGCGCGGGTTGAAGATGACCCGCATCGGCTCCCCTTCGATCGGGATCACGACATAGCGCGAGCCCCAGTCGCCGAACATGCCGCCGCCGCCGGCCATCGGCAGGCTGGTCACCCGCTCCCCTGCTTGCGGATCGCGCAGGCGAAAGCGGACGACCGGATCGGGCAGGCTGGCCGGACCGAACACGCCGTCGAAGCCGTTCGCAAAGGGGCGCTCGGCAAAGGCGATCCGCCGCTTATAGGCCGCGCCCGTGCCCGCCTGGATCTCGGCGACGGCGGTCTTCCCCTCCAGTTTCACCGGGCCGACGGTGAAGCTCACCTCGATCATGCCGGGTTTCATGCCCGCCGCCTGAGCATAGTCCTTGGTGATGATCGGAATCCCCAGCGCGGCGGGGTCGATCAGCACGGTTCGTGCGATGCCGTTGACCGACAGCGTCGCCTTGCCATCAGGGGCGATCACCCGCTCGGACGGCGGCGGCGTGGCGGCCGTCAGGGCGGCCAGCAAGAGGCAGGCGAAAGCACGGCGCATCATGATCTCCCGGTGTCGTGACGACCGGGGGACAATCCCCACCAATCATGTCCGATTCGTGGCCGATCCGGGCTTTTATCGCGCCGGATGGCGGGTGATGAAATCGGCCACTGCCGTCACCACGCCGGGCGCGATGGGCAGATTGGGATCGGCATAGGTTGCGATGTTCGCGCCGCGGCTGTCACCCTCCACCGTTTTCAGGACGTGATTGACGCCGGGCAGCAGGACCAGCGTCGCCTTGGGCTGTCCTGCCTTCAGCTTTTGCGCATCCTCGACCGTGACCTGCAGGTCGGCTTCGCCCTGCACGATCAGCAGCGGTTTGGCTGTCGCCGCCGCGAGCTTGGCGGGGTCCTTGGCGAAGGCGTTGATCAGGAAGGGCTGGACCGCATCGGGAAAGATCATCGTCAAGGGCGGGGCCAGCGTCGCGGCGGGGATGGTGCGGCCTGCCTCCAGCGCGTCGATGGCGCGGTCGACATCGGCCAGGATCGACGCATTGGCGGGGTTGGCGTGGAACTGCGCCTTCATCACCGCGCCCAGTGGACGGCCCGGCGTGGAGACGGCGATGACGCCGCACAGCCCCTCTGCCTGCGCGGCGGCGGCAGTCAACGCGACCACGCCGCCCTCGCTATGCCCCAGCACCCAGACGCAGGGCGCGCCGGTCCGGCTGCGGATCGCGGTGATCCAGGCGCGGGTGTCGGCGGCATAATCGTCGAGCGTCACCTGGTTGGCGTCGGGGACCGCTCCGGCGCTGGCGAACATGCCGCGCTTGTCGATGCGCACGCTGGCGATGCCCTTGTCCGCCAGCCCTTCGGCCAGCAGGCGCAGCGAGGCGGCCTTGAGGCCCCTCGGACTGTTGCCGTCGCGGTCGGTCGGGCCCGATCCGGGTATCATCAGGACCACCGGCACCTTGGCGCCTTCGGGGCCTGCCCAACTGCCTTTCAGCGCCCCCTGCGGTCCGGGGGCGGAAATGTCGCGGTCGGCCATCGGTGTGGCGGCGGCAAGCAGGGTGGCGAAGAATGCGGTGAACGACATGGAAATCCCCCTCAGGACCGGACATCAGCGCGGGCGCGTCACCCGCCAGCGGAAATAGGAGAACAGGACCGGCGTCAGCGCGGCGGATAGAAGCGCGGTCGTGACGATCCCGGCGCGATCCTCGGCGTCGATCGGCAGCAGCGCGACGATCACGATCGCCAGTCCCGTGCCCGCGAACAGCCAGCCGCCGAACCGATGGGTCGCGATCCAGTTGTCGGTGTCCATGATCGCCCAAGGCGTGCGGATGCCGACGAAGAAGCCCGGCCGCGACTTGGGGAGCGTGTTGCCGATCGCGATCAGGAACAGCCCCAAACCGACCAGCATCAGGCTGTCCGGCGGCGTCCAGCCAAGGGCCGGGCCGGCGACCATCGCCTCCACCGCGACGAACAGCGCCAGACATCCGGCCCAGACGGTACGGAGCAGCGCGGCGCTGCCCTCCAGATTCCGTTGCAGCGGCTCGATCCGGGGCAGGGCCGCCATGATCGCCGAGACGCCGATGGTCAGGACGACCGGCAGGAACAGCGCATAACCCGCCTCGGCGAGGCGGTCCGCCTGTCCGGCGGCGTTCCAGTGGGTCGGCAGCATCGTGCCCGGTGGCAGTCGCGACAGCGCCACGGCGGAGACCAGCGCCATGCCGCCCGCCACCACGGCGGATGCGACGATCAACGGGCGGAACGACATGCCGAATCCTCCTGATTGTCCTCGCCGACGCCCAGCCGGGTCATGAAGCCCATGACCACCTGTTCGAGCACCGACAGGTTGAGCGTGTAGGTGATGGTCGTGCCCTGCTGCTCGGCCTGGATCAGCCCCGCGGCCTTCAGCTTGGCGAAATGCGCGGACATGGTGGGGCGCGACACGTCGAATGCGTCGGCTATGACGCCCGCCGACAGGCCGCCGCCCCGCAGCATCTCCAGGATGCGGCGGCGGGTGGGATGGGCAAGAGCCTCGAACACCGGGTCCATGACCGGTGTTTAGCATGAGCGCTAATTAGAGGAAAGGCTAAATAAATCCTCCCCGGCACGGGAGGTGGCAGCGCGAAGCGCTGACGGAGGGGGCTTCTCCGAGGGACAACCCATTCGGCCGTCCCCCCTCCACCATGCTTCGCATGGTCCCCCTCCCCGTGCCGGGGAGGATAGAGTTACTGCCGCTCCAGCATCAGCGCGGCGGTCGCCTTGGCGCTGCCGACCACGCCCGGAATGCCCGCGCCCGGATGCGTGCCCGCGCCGACGAAATAGAGGTTCGGGATCGAATCGTCGCGGTTGTGGACACGGAAATAGGCGCTCTGGGTCAGGATCGGCTCCAGCGAGAAGGCCGAGCCCATATGCGCGTTCAGGTCGGTCGCGAAATCAGCGGGGGCATAATGGAACTTGGTCACGATCCGCTCGTGGATATCCGGGATCAGGCGGCGGCCGACCTCGTCCAGGATACGCTTTTCCAGGATCGGCCCGACCTCGTCCCAGTTCATCGGGAACTTGCCCATGTGCGGCACCGGGGCCAGCGCATAGAAGGTCGAATGACCCTCGGGCGCGAGGCTCGGGTCGGTGACCGTCGGGTGGTGGAGGTAGAGCGAGAAATCCTCCGACAGCACGCCGGTGTCGTAGATGTCGGTCAGCAGCCCCTTATAGCGCGGGCCGAACAGGATCATGTGGTGCGGGATACCCGGCCACGCGCCCTTGATGCCGAAATGGACGACGAACAGCGACGGCGAGTAGCGCTTGCGCTCCAGCCGGTTGACCGTCCGCCGCGCCGAGCGATTGTCGGACAGCAGGTCGCGGTAGCTGTGCATGATATCGGCATTGGTAGCGACCGCATCGGCCGGGATGGTCAGGCCGCTCTTGGTCACCACGCCGGTCGCGCGGTCGCCCAGCGTCTCGATCCGCGTTACCGGATCGCCCAGGCGAATGACGCCGCCGATCCGCTCGAACTGCGCGACCATGCCCGCGACCAGCCGGTTGGTGCCGCCGCGCGCGAACCAGACGCCGCCGTCGCGCTCCAGCTTGTGGATCAGCGCATAGATGGCGCTCGTCGTCATCGGATTGCCGCCGACGAGGAGGGTGTGGAAGGATAGCGCCTCGCGCAGCTTCTCCGACTTCACGAACTTCGACACCATGGCATAGACCGAATTCCACGCCTGGTACTTCGCCAGCGCGGGCGCGGCCTTGATCATCGAGGCGAAGTCGAGAAACGCGACATGGCCGAGCTTCTCATAGCCTTCGTGATAGACGCCCGCCGCATAGTCCAGGAACTTGCCATAGCCCGCGATATCGTCGGGGTTCAGCTTGGCGATTTCCGAGCGCAGCTGGGTGTCGTCGTTGCTGTAATCGAAATTGGTGCCGTCGACCCAGTTGAGCCGGTAGAAGGGGCTGACGGGATCGAGCGTCACATCCTCGGACATCGAGCGGCCGGTCAGCGCCCAGAGTTCCTCCAGGCACGCCGGATCGGTGATGACGGTGGGACCGGCGTCGAAGGTGAAGCCGTCGCGCTCCCAATAATAGGCGCGCCCGCCCGGCTTGTCGCGGGCCTCGACGATGGTCGTCTGCACGCCCGCCGATTGCAGGCGGATGGCCAGCGCCAGCCCGCCGAAACCCGATCCGATGACGACCGCGCTCTTCATGCCCGGCTCCCCGACTGGCTTCGCAGCGCGGCGATGGCGCGCAGGATCGGCACCGGCGGCCGTCCGGTCAGAACTCGTGCCTTGTCGGCCATGGTCGATTGCCCCGCATAAAATCGCCCGATCAGGTCGGGCGGAAGTCGATAGAAACGCTCCAGAACGCGGTATCGCTCATCCGGCTCCGCGGCCTTGAACAACATCGTGTCGAGCATACGGTAAAAGCCGCGCGCGTCCCAGGCGGCCCGCGCCATGCGATAGGTCGCATCGTGCAGATCGGCCCCTGCAAAATCGGTCCGCTCGGCCAGCATTGCGGCCATGCGGATCGCATCGGGCAGCGAATAGCCCGTGGTCGGGTGGAACAGTCCGGCGCGCATCCCGGCCTTGGGCGTCTTGGCCCCGCCGCTCCGCCAGTAACCGTCGAAATCGCCGCCCATCGCGACCGGGAGCACGCCCGCCTCCTCGCGCACCACCTCGGCCCCCACCCAGTCGCGGCTGTCGGCATAGCGCTCGATCCTCTGGACGATGGCGCGGCGGTTCAACTCGGCCGAGGTCGAGTAATAGGTGTCCTCGACGAAGATCCGGTCCTCGGCAAAGGGCAGGGTGTAGACGAAGCGATAGCCGTCCAACTGCTTGACGGTGGCGTCCATCACCACCGGTCGCTCGACCCCGTGCGGGCGCGTGAGCTTCAACTCCTGCCCGACGAATTTCTGCCAGCCGCAGGACAGCGAGGACAGGTCGCCTGCGCCGCGTGCGTCGATCACGCCCGTCGCCTCCACCCGGTCGCCATCGGCGAAGACGGCGGCAGTGGCGGATACCGCCAACACCTTGCGGCCCAGGATCAACGCTTCCGGGGGAAGGGCGCGGCGGACCTGGGTGTCGAGGCGATGACTCTCGATCGAGTAATAGGTCTGGTTCAGCGTGCGGGAATGGGCGGGAAAGGCGACGTCATAGCCGCGCCAGGCATGGGCGACGAGCCGCTCGACGATCCAGCGGTCACGCTTGGCGACGTCGCTGCCGAAAAAAGACCAGAGGTGGTTGCCGCCGATCGTCTCGCCCGCATCGACCAGTCGCACGTCGAGCGAGGGGTGGCGGGCCTTCAGGGCCAGCGCGATCAGGCCGCCGGCCAGCCCGGCGCCAATGATCGCGACATCACAGGAGATTTTGGCAGCCATCCGCTCACCGCTACCGGAAAGCGTGGCCAAGGCAAAGGGCCACGACCATCACAGCAGGACGGCGGTGTCGGGAGACTCGCCGGTCGCGAAGCCGCCGGTGATTTTCCACGCCGCCAGATCGATGATGGCGATGCGGTTATTCTCCAACGCGGCATAGAGGATCGCACCCCCGGCGGGCAGGTTCAACCCCGGCGCGGCGGCGGGCAGGGGCAGGCGTGCTTCTTCCGCCAGCGTCGCGGGCGAGTGGCGGGTCAGGCTCTTGTCGGCGGTGTTGGCAATGATCAGCCGTCCGTCGCCTTGCACCACGACCCGCACCGCCTCGCCGCGCAAGCTCTTGCGGGCGCGGGGCCGCAACGTGCCTGCGTCGAGCGCGTGGAGGATGCCCGCCGGACGATCGATGACATAGAGGGTGCGCTCGTCAGGGCTCAGCGCCAATCCCTCGGGCGCGGTGCCGATATGCTGTTTGACCGGCGCGAAGCTGGCATCGTCGGGGTCGACCATGATGACCAGGCCGCTCATGGTGTCGGCGATGTAAGCGCGCGAGCCATCCGCCTTTACCACGAAATAGTGACTGCGCGCGCCGCCGACCGGGATCATCCGGTCGGGGCTGTCGGCGGTGGTGGGAGCGTCGAAACGAGCGAGCAGGCTGTCGCTTTCGGACAGCGCATAGAGGCGGCCCTTCGCATCCATCCGCATCCCGTGCCAGCGGCGATGCGGCGCCAGGTCGATGGTGCGGGCGAGCTTGCGGTCGGCCAGATCGATCGCCCAGAGCTGGTGCCCGCCCTGGCCGCCGAATTGCCAGCCCTTCACGCCGTAACCACCGATATAGGCAAAGCGTCCCGCCGGATCGGCAACCATCTCATGGGGTTGGGTCCCCAGCGGCACATGGCCCAGCGGACGCCCCTCGGGCAGGCTGTAGAAGGCGACTCGCCCCGCACCCTTTTCCACGACCGCGAGCGTGCGCTCCGGAACCGCCGCCTGGGCGCGCCGCCACGCCAGCGGCAGGAGGGAGGCGAGGCCGAGGGCGGCGACGCCCCACAGGCCCTGACGGCGATCGATCATGGGCATGGGGAGACTCCTGGATGGCGCTGTGCTCATCGGGTCAGACGAGGGGCGGGCGGGGATGTTCCGCCGCCCGGGAGCCAAGGCCCGGCTGATGCGTCTTTTATGGCGCGGAAGGCGTGCCGCCAGTTGCGGTGAAACGGTCCATTGAATAGGTGAGCTGCATGATCCGTCCACTCAACGAAAGCGTCGCCGTCGCCCCCCAGATCCGGCCGGAGGATGTCGCCGCGATCAAGGCCGCAGGCTACACCGCCATCGTCAACAACCGGCCCGATGACGAGGAGCCGGGCCAGCCCCAGGGCGATGCGATTCGCGCCGCCGCTGAGGATCACGGGCTGGCCTATACCGCCATCCCGGTGACGCCGGGCGGGTTCAGCCACGAGATGGTCGACCAGATGACCCAGGCGCTGGTCGAGGCCAAGGGGCCGGTGCTCGCCTATTGCCGGTCGGGCACGCGCAGCTGCAATCTGTGGGCGCTGGCGGCGGCGAAGGCCGGGCGCAATCCGACGCTGATCGTCATGCAGGCGGAAAGCGCCGGATATGATCTGTCCGGTCTGCGCCCGACGCTGGACGCATTGGCGGACGCCGCCGGATGAGCCTGCCCATCACCGGCGCACTGGCGGGCTGGGCGCTGGCCGGGCTGGGTGTCGGAACGGTCCTGGGCGGGGTCGGCATCGGCTGGCTGGTCCGCCATCGCCGCGACCGCCGCGTCGGCTCGCCCGAAGAGGTCGCGGCGGCGGCTGAGGCCGCGCTGGCGGGCTTTGCCGTCGCGGGCGCGGTGGTCGGTGCCGATGGGCAGGGCGCGCTGGCCGTGGCGCAGGACGGGCGCGTCGCGGCGATCAAGTTGCAGGGGCGGCGCATCGCGGTGCGCGAAATTCCCTGGGCGCGGGTCCGCTCGACCGCCGAGGGGATCGTGGCCGAGGTCGATGGCCGGTTCGGGTCGGTGATGCTCGCCGGAGTCGACGTGCTGGATATCCGCCGGCTTCGCGCCTGATCCTCCCCGGAACGGGGAGGGGGACCAGCGAAGCTGGTGGAGGGGGATCGCCGCCAGGGATGTCCTGTGGGGGAGCCCCC
>NZ_BCTY01000037.1 GCF_001591005.1 Sphingomonas sanguinis NBRC 13937 | reverse complement strand
GCCCAGGTCGAACCCGTCGGTCAGCGCAAAGCCGATCAGCAGCACGCCCAGCAGCGCCCACCAGATCAGGCGCAACATCTCATAATCGAACATGTCCTGGCCTCCTTCAGGCGGTGACGGGTATGGCGGCGGGGATCGGGCCGGGCGCGGGCTGGTCGTCCCGTTCCTCCGGGCCGTGCGCGATGGCGGCGAGGATCAGTCGGATCTCGATCACCGCCAGCACCCCGTAAAGCGCGGTAAAGCCCGCCAGCGTGGTCCACAGCGCACCGCGCGACAGCGAACTGGTCGCGAGGAAGGTCGGCAGCACGCCCTCGATCGCCCAGGGCTGGCGCCCCAGCTCGGCGACGACCCAGCCCAGCTCGATTGCGATCCAGGGCAGCGGGATCGCCGCCACCGCGAGGCGAAGGAACCAGCGCGCATCCAGATGCATCCGCAGCGAGCATAAGGCGAAGGCGGTCGCGAACAGCGCGATCATCGCAAAGCCGATCGCGGCCATGATGCGGAAGCTCCAGAAGAGCAGGCCGACATCGGGCACCGTGTCCCAGGCTGCCGCCTCGATCTGCTGCGGCGTCGCGGCGCGCGGATCGGCCATCTGACGCTTGAGCAGCAGGGCATAACCCAGGTCGCGCTTGTGTGCCTCGAACCGGGAGCGCTGGACAAGGTCGTTCGGGTTCGCCTTCAGCCGCTGGACCGCGTCATAGGCGATCACGCCCGAGGCGATGCGCTCCTGCGCTTTCAGCACCAGTTCGGACATGCCGGTGACGGTGCCGTCCAGGCTGCGCGTCGCGATCAGGCCAAGCAGCCAGGGAATCTCGACCTTGTAGCGCGTTTCGCGCGCGACGGTGTCGGGATAGCCGAACAGGGTCAGGCCGGAGGGGCCGGGTTCGGTGTGCCAGACCGCCTCGATCGCGGCGAGCTTCATCTTCTGATTGTCGGTCAGCGCATAGCCGCTCTCGTCGCCCAGCACGACGACCGACAGCGACGAGGCGAGGCCGAACGCCGCCGCCACCGTCATCGACCGGCGTGCGACCGGCAGAAAGCGGCCCTTCAGCAGCCAGAAGGCCGACACGCCCAGCACCACGACCGAGGCGCAGACATAGCCCGCGCTGACGGTGTGGACGAACTTGGCCTGGGCAACCGGGTTGAACAGCACCGCGCCGAAATCACCGACCTCCATGCGCATCGTATCGGGATTGAACGACGCCCCGACCGGATTCTGCATCCAGCCGTTGGCGATCAGAATCCACAGCGCCGACAAATTGGTGCCCAGCGCGACCATGAAGGTGACGATCAGATGGCCCAGCTTCGACAGGCGGTCCCAGCCGAAGAACATCAGCCCGACGAACGTCGCCTCGAGGAAAAAGGCCATCAGCCCCTCGATCGCCAGCGGCGCACCGAAGATGTCGCCGACATAATGCGAGAAATAGGACCAGTTGGTGCCGAACTGGAACTCCATGGTCAGGCCCGTGGCGACGCCCAGCACGAAGTTGATGCCGAAGATCTTGCCCCAGAAGCGCGTGGTCACGCGCCATTCCGGGCGGTTGGTCATGACATAGACAGATTCCATGGTGACCAGCATCATCGACAGGCCGAGCGTCAGCGGTACGAACAGGAAGTGATATAGCGCGGTGGCCGCGAATTGCAGTCGCGACAGGTCTACGACGCCGGGGTCCATAGCATGTCTCCATAACAGGAGCCGCCCCCCGGCCCCTTGCCGAGCGAATCGCTAGGCCTGGCGCGCCGTGCCGACATTGACCGCGGTCAAAGACGATGGGGGCGGTCGGGGCGACCATCGGGGCATGACGACGATCGCCCATGCCCCCCCGACGCCCCGGATGCGCAACCGCTGGTTGAAGGGGGCGGCCGGGCGGCGCGACGGCGTGGCGGGCCTGTTGCTGCTCGATACGCTGGCGGTGATCGGTTTCGCGGCGGGGATCGCGGGGGGCGTGACGGCGGTGACGGGGCAGGGGGTGCGGCTGCCCTGGGCCTTGCTGATGCTCGGCACGGGGGCGTTGCGCGGCGTGTTAGCGACCCTGGCCTTGCGGTGGGGGGCGGATAGGGCGGGGGCGGTCAAGCGGGCACAACGACTTCGCGTCGTGGCCGCCACGCTGCGTCGCAAGCCCGGCGCCCCGATCGACAGCGGCCTGCTCGCCGGTCAGGCCGTCGATGCGGTCGAGGCGCTGGACGGCTATGTCGCGCGTTTCCTGCCCGCACGCCGGGCCGCCGCCATTGCGCCGATGCTGGTCCTCGCCGCGACCGCCTGTGCCAGCTGGGTGGCGGCGGCCATTCTCGCAGCCACCCTGTTGCCGTTCGTGGCGGCAATGATCCTGGCGGGCGGCGCGGCGGCGGACGAGTCGCGGCGGCAGTTCGTCGCCCTTCACCGCCTGTTGGCCCGCTTCGCCGACCGGGTGCGCAGCTTGCCGGTCGTGCTGGCCTTTCGCGCCGAGACACGCGAGACCGAGGCGATCGGCGCGGCGGCGCAGGAACTGGCCGAGCGGACCATGCGGATCCTGCGGGTGGCGTTCCTGTCCTCCGCCGCGCTGGAGTTCTTCGCGGCGCTCTCAGTCGCGCTGGTTGCGGTCTATTGCGGCTTTGCCTTGCTCGGCCTGCTGCCCTTCGCCGCGCCCGAGACGCCGAGCCTCGGGCGGGCATTCTTCGTGCTGGCGCTCGCACCGGAATTCTACGCCCCGATGCGCCGCCTAGCCGCGGCCTATCACGACAAGCAGGCGGCGGAGACGGCCGCCGACACGCTGATGCCCCTGGCCGAACCGGCACCTGTGCCCGTGGTCCGGGTCGCGGCCCCGCTCATTCTGCGCGATGTCGCCATCCGGTATCCGGGCAGCGATGCCCCGGCCGTCTCGCGCCTGTCGCTGTGGATCGAGGCGGGCGAGACGGTGGCGCTGCTCGGCCCCTCAGGCAGCGGCAAGACCAGTCTCCTGCATCTACTGCTGGGCCTCGCGCCGTTATCTGCGGGAATTGTCGAGGCGGGCGGTGTCCCGCTCACCTCACTGGCGGGGCAGGCGAGTTGGGCGGGGCAGCATCCCCTGCTCATCGCGGGCTCGATCCGCGACAATCTGACGCTCGCCCATCCTCAAGCGGATGAACTGGCGGTCCAGCGTGCGGTCGCGGCGGCGGGCTTGGGGCTGATGCTCGCGGCCCGGCCGGGTGGCCTTGATGCAACGCTCGATACGCGCGGCAGCGGGCTGTCGGGCGGCGAGCGGCGGCGGATCGCGCTGGCCCGCGCGCTGCTCAACCCCGCGCCCTTCCTGCTGCTCGACGAGCCGACCGCGCATCTCGACGCCGCCGCCGAAGCCGTGCTGATCACAACCATCAAACGTGCCGCGATAGGCCGCACGACGCTGATCGCCACCCACAGCCCCGCGCTGGCCGCCATCGCGACGCGCGTCGTTCATCTGGGACATGCCGCATGAGACTCTCCAAGCTGATCGCCGCCGAGCGCCAGCGGGAACGCCGCCGCTTGCGACAGGCGGGCCTTTGTGCCGCACTGGTCGCGATCGCATCCGTGCTGCTGCTCGCCTTTTCGGGCTGGTTCCTGACCGCCGCGGCGCTGGCGGGGGGCACGGGGATCGTGGCGGCACAGGCGTTCAACTATATGATGCCCTCCGCCATGATCCGGCTGCTGGCGATCGTGCGAACCGGCGCGCGCTATGGCGAACGACTGGCGAGCCATGGCGCGGCCTTTGGTGCGCTCGCCCAGCTGCGGCCTGCGCTCTATCGTGCGCTAACCATCGCGCCGCCCTCGGTCGCGTTGGCGCTCGGCCGGGGCGAGGCGACCGCGCGGCTGATCGGCGATGTCGATGCGGTGGAATGGCGCTTCGTCCGTTCGTCGGGCCCTTGGGGTGTCGCGGCGGCACTGGCATCGGGTGCGGTGCTGACGCTGCTTGGCGGATGGCTGGCCATGGCCGCGACGCTGGCTTGTGTCGGGGGAGCGCTTGGGCTAGCTCGAGCCTGGGCGGACCAATTGGAACAGCCCGGCCGCGCGGTGCAACAGGCGATGGGAGCTTTGCGCGAGGAGGTGGCGACGATCGGCGGCGCGGCGGCGGAACTCCGCTGTTTCGCGCTGGAGGATTGGGCGACCGCCCGGATCGCGGCGGCGAGCGATCGACTCGCCGCGGCGCAGGCGCAGCAGGCGGCTGTGGCGGCCCGGTTCGAGGCGCTGCACGCGATCAGTGTCGCGCTGGCGGCGGCATCGGCGCTGCTCCTGTCGGCGGGCGCAGGCGCCCCGATCGCGGCACTGGCCGCCCTGGCGGCGGCGATGACGGCCGATTCGATCGCACCCATCCTGCGCGCGATGACCGAGCGCGGAAGGCTGCGCGAGGCGGAGGCGCGGCTGGAAACGCTGTTCGCGGCGGCGGACGAGCATCCGGCTGCGGATGGGGCATGCGAGGCGAATCTCATGATCGACGGCACGCCCTTCGCGCCCGGCAGCCGGATTGCCCTGATGGGGCCATCGGGCTGCGGCAAGACGAGCCTGGTCGAGGGATTGCTGGGCCTGCGTCCGCTCCCGCCCGGCCGGATCGTGATTGGGGGACGCGATGCCGCCTCTCTTGCGCCTGAAACCCTGCGGGCGACCTTTGCCTGGGCTCCGCAGGACGCGGCGTTGATGGCGGGCACGGTGCGGGACAATCTGCGCCTCGCCGATGACTATGCGGGCGAGGACCGGCTGTGGCAGGCCTTGCACGACGCCGCGCTCGACACCGTGGTGCGCGCCTTGCCCGAGGGGCTCGATAGCTGGCTGGGCGAGGATGGCGCGCGGCTGTCGGGGGGCGAGCGGCGGCGGCTGTCACTGGCGCGGGCCTATCTGGCGGATGCGCCCTGGCTGCTGCTCGACGAACCGGGCGAAGGGCTGGATGTGGCGGTCGCGGCGCAGGTCGCGCGGCGCCTGGACGCGCGGTTGACGCGGACCGGGCAGGGGATGATCCTGGTCAGCCACCGCCCCGTGCTGTCGGCCCTGTGTGATCGGCAATGGGCGGCCGATGGTGGAAACCGCCGATCCGTCGCCTAACCCGCAATCCCGGCCAGGCGCGCCCGGTCGAGCAGGCGCACGCCGCGCAGGCCGGATAGTGCGATCAGCCCGTCCTGCTGGAATGCGGTCATGTGACGGCTGACCGTCTCAACCGCCAGACCCAGCGCCTCCGCCATGGCACCGCGTGATAGCGGCAGGCGAAACGTCGCGTCTCTTTCCGCCTCACCCCGCCGCGCCATGTCGAGCAGCAAGGCGGCGACCCGCGCCTCGGCCCGCGCGCGGGCCAGCATCGGCATCCAGCGTCGGACCTCGGCCAGCGTCGCCATCGTCCGGCGCAGCAGCAATCGCCCGGCGGCGGGATGACGGGCGAGCAGCGCCTCCAGCGGCAAGCACGGATAGACGCACAGATCGGCATCGCTCAGCGCCGCGATCGTATCGGTGCAACGCTCGGCGAAGAGCGCGCCGACGAAATCGCCGGGATAGAGCAGGCCGACGATCTGGACGCCGCCATCCGCCTCTACGCGCGACACCTTGAGCACGCCCGAGACGAGATTGGCGCAGTGGCTGGCCGGATCGCCGCTCCAGCCGAATGCCTGTCCGGCGCTCAGTCGGCGGCGGCGACCAATATCATGAAAAGCGGCAAGCTCCGCGCCGCCCAATCCGTCGCACAGCGCCATGTCACGCGCCGCACAGGCGGCGCAGCGCGGCGGCAGGTCAGACGGCATGGCTGAAACGCGTGTCGTCCTCGCTGCGCCAGGCGTCGAAGGCGGCGGCAATGCTGCGGGCATAGGGCAGCGCGTCGGCCGTCAGCCGGAGACAGTGCCCTTCCCATCGGAGCAGCCCGGCCTGCTCGAAGCGGGAAAGCCGGGTATGAATGGCATCGCGCTCCGGTAAATCGCTCGTATCGGCGATTCCTTGGCACAGCACCCCTGCAATCGCCGCCCCTCGCCGCCGGTCGAGCGGCGTCCGACGGATACCACGCGCGGTCGCGAATCGACCGGCGCTGATTGCCTGGTGCCAATCGCCCGCCTTCTTCGCGTTCTGAAGCAGGCGGTCGGGAAATTCGCTGATCGCGCTGGCACCTAGGCCGATCAGGATCTCGGCGGGATCGTCGGTGAAACCCTGGAAGTTGCGGCGCAACGTGTCGTTTGCCGCCGCCTGTGCCAGCGGATCATGCGGTTTGGCGAAATGGTCGAAGCCGACTGCTCGGTAGCCCGCCGCCGTCAGTCGCTCATGCGCCGCTGCGGCCTGCGCGAAGCGCGCCGCCGCTCCGGGGAGCGCTGTCACGTCGATCCGGCGCTGGCGCGGGATCAGGTGAGGGACATGCGCATAGCCAAAGACCGCCAGCCGCTCGGGCGCAAGTGCGATGGCTTCTTCCAGCGTGGCTTGAAGCGCTGCGTCGGTCTGTCCGGGCAGGCCGTACATCAGGTCGAAATTGATCGATCCGACCCCGCCCCCGCGCAACAGCGTGACGGCGCGGATGATGTCCTCGCGCGGCTGAATCCGGCCGATCGCCGTCTGGAGCATGGGATCGAAGGTCTGCACGCCCAGGCTGACCCGCGCGACGCCGGTCGCGGCGATGACGCTCCCCCAGTCCGGCGCGAAGCCGCGCGGATCGATCTCCAGCGATAGCGGTGCGTCTTCACACGCAAAGGCCCTGCGCAGATGCGCGACCAGTGCTGCAAAGGCGCCCGGGGGAATGGCGTTGGGACTTCCCCCGCCAAAGGCAATCCGCCGGATTTGTCCGCGCCCCTCCAGCCGGGCGGCAATCCTGTCGATCTCGGCATGCAGCCGCGTCAGATACGCCTCCAGCCGCGTCGTCCGGTTCGCCGCACCGGTGTTGCACCCGCAATACCAGCAGATCGCCCGGCAATAGGGGATATGCAGATAGAGCGACACGTCCGCATCCGCATCGACGGCATCGAGCGCGGCGGCCATGTCGTCATGACCCACCCCGTCGCCAAACTCTGCGGCGGTGGGGTAGCTGGTGAAGCGCGGCACGGGCCGAGCGAGCAGTTCGGGATGATAAGGCCACATGGCGCATGCTGTGCCCCGCTAGGGCGGACGCACCTTTGACCGCCGTCAAACCGGGCTTTGTCGATGGTCAAGGCGGCGGGCCAAGTCCGCTCCTAATCGGTCCTCCGGTACCGACACAGGAGACACACGATGACCGCCCTCAGAACCGCCGCCATCCTGCTCGCGCTCAGCGCAATGGGGATCGGCGCATCGGCTTCGGCCCAGGATCGCACCGATGTACAGCCCCGGGTCGGGGTGCGCGCGGGCGACGTCCTGTTTCGCGCGCGGGCCATCCTAGTCGCCCCCAACGAGCGATCCGGCAGCATTCTCCCCGCCTTTCCTGGCGAGACGGTGAAGGTCGACAACCGCCTCATGCCCGAGGTCGACGCGACCTATATGGCGACGAACCATCTCGGCTTCGAGCTGATTGCCTCGACTACCAAGCATTCCATCAGCGGGATGCGGGGCACGACCGGCAGCCTCGGCAAGCTGGCCTCCACCTGGGTCCTGCCACCGACGTTGACCGCGCAATATCATGTCTCGCCGATGCGCCATGTCCGTCCCTATGTCGGTGCCGGCGTCAACTATACGATCTTCTGGAACGAGGCGGCCTCCGACGGCCTGCAAGCGGCGGTGGGGCCGACCAGCGTGCATCTGAAGGACAGCGTCGGCTGGGCAGCGCAGGCGGGCGTGGATGTAGACATCACCCGCCGGGTCTTCCTGAACCTCGATGTCAAGTACATCGACATCGATACCACCGCCCGTCTCGACAACGCAGCGCTGGGCCGTCAGCACGTGAATGTCTCGTTGGACCCGCTGGTGGTCGGTATCGGATTGGGAATGCGTTTGTGAAGCTGGCAGGGAGGTATCGGAGCTGCCCAATCTCATGACGCCCTGCCTGAGGAAAGAGCATGGCGCTCTGGACGGGGACTTGGCGATTCTGTTCGCGGCTCGAGGTTGATCGACCGAGTGCCGCCCACTGATGGTGGTCCCGGCCGGCTGGATTATCGACGAATCCAGCCGGTTGGGTGGGCTGCGGACATCGCGGTGCGTCAACGTCTGGCGACCGGAGTATCTATCGATAGGCAATGGTCCGTCATGCTGCGAACGTCATGGCATCGGGGCAGAGACGACATTCGAGATATCAAGGCCGCATAAAATTTCTATAGAATGCCGCTCGGCACATTCTCCCAAGGCCGCGAATGGTCGCGGTATGCATAGGAGAACGTCATGGAACGCAATAATGACAAGGTCCCGACGCTCGTCGACCTGGGTGAGGCCCGCAGCCTGACCCAGGGCCCGGCGGGTACGCCGATCGACGAGGTCCAGGGGTTCCTCGCCGCCGGCCTGTCCGACGATTGATCGGGTGGCGGGGTATTCCACGGGATACCCCGCCGCTTTCACCATGGCCTATTTTCTTCCCCCCCTGGTCGGGTTCTGCTTCGTTGGCGAAAGCGCAGTTTTTCTCGATGCGCGATCGGACCGCTATTGGATGCTTCCGGCTGTGACGGGCCGGTCCTTGCGCCAGCAATGTGGAGGCGAGCCACTCTCCCCCGAGGAGACCACGCAGCTCGGCGAATTGGTACGGGTCGGGTTACTCGATGTCTCGGGAAATCACCCCGTCGTGCCCTGTCGGCTGCCCGCCCCCCGGACCAGCTGCCTCGATGCAGCGGAGAACATACCGCGATTGTCGACGATGATCGCGTGGCTGGGCTACGCCGCTGCCGCCCGACGCCTGCGCCGGCATGGCTTGCAAAGCGAGATCGTTCGCCTCGAACGTTTGCGTCGTCAGAGATCGGGAAAACCTCGCAACGTCGATTGCTCGGCCGAGGCATTTGTGTGGCTGCGGCTTTTGGTCAGTCCACTTGGCCGTTGTCTGCCCTTGTCGATGGCCTTGGCGGAGCGCTGTGCCTGCCCCGAGGTGCACCTCGTCTTTGGCGTGAAACTGAGCCCGTTTGCGGCCCATGCGTGGGTCCAACGCGATACCGAGGTGCTCAATGACGAACTCCACGTTGTGCAGGATTTTACGCCGGTACTCGTGGTATGACCCGGCCAGCCTTTGCAGCGTGGCTTTCGAAGCCGGGCAGCTTTCATCCGGCGGACCGATGCCGTTTCATTGACGCCGCCGGTCGGACGGGACTTCGGCCATCCCATATCGGCGAAGGGGTTATGATCGCGACGGTCGAAGGGAGCTCGGGGCCGGGGGGCCGGATCATCGGCCCGATATTCCGACGTGGGGATGACACAGCGCTGACCGCTGACGCGGTCGAGCCTTTGCTGCAACATACGGACGGTGCGCGTGTGCTGGTCCGTGATTTCTGGGGTGATTACATCGCCATCGGCGCAAAGGCGGGCGCGGAGCGGTATGCCTTACGCTCCCCCTTTGGAGATCTGTCCTGCTATTGGCACGAGGCCTCCGATCATGTCGTGCTGGCGTCCTCGATCCGGCTGCTCGGCGCGTTCGGCGGGCCAGCTCCCGCGGTCGACTGGCGAGGCTTGAGCCATTTCCTTGTGGCCACAGACCTACGCAACGGACGAACGTGCCTGCGCGACATTCAGGAATTGGGCGCCGGGCAGATGCTGCAAGTCGCCCTAGCCAATGTCCGTATCAGGTGCTGCTGGTCACCATGGTCCTGCACTGAGCAAATGCCCCCGTTCCAGTCGCGCGACGCCGCCGCGAACGCCATGCGCTCGGCGATTGACGTCGCGGTGTCGGCTTGCGTGAACCGAGATACGCCGGTGATTTTGCTATTATCGGGTGGGCTGGACTCGTCGGCCGTAGCAGCGGCACTGGCAGCATGCACGCATCATCTGACCTGCCTGACCATGGTGGTGGCAGACGCACAAGGCGATGAGCGAAGCCAAGCGCGAGCCGTGGCGCATCATTTGAACGTACCTCTGGTCGAGATCATGCGCGATCCGGAGCAGGTCGATTTCACGCGTCCTTTTGCGCCTGGACTGCCTCGACCGACTGGCGCGCCATTCCGCCAGGCCACATTGGCGGCGGCGGACAGGCTGGCACGCGATACCGGCGCGAAGCAGGTGATCGATGGCGGCGGCGGCGACAACATGTTTTGCTCGCTCCAAAGCGTCGTTCCGGTGATAGATGCTTTGCTGGGCCTGAACAGGGCGGCGCGGCCGCTGGCAACGGCCGCGTCGATCGCGCGGATGGCCAATGTCAGCTTGGTGTCGGTGATGCATCGTGCCGCCCTGCGGATGATGACGGGTCGTGTGGCATATCGCTGGCCGATCGACCGCATGCTTCTCAATCCCGCGATGATCGACGACTTCATTCCGCTCCACCCCTGGCTGGTACCACCGCAAGTTACACCGCCAGGCAAGGCGGCGCAGGTCGGTCTTCTTCTGGCTGCTGTTTCGGTCGTCGGGAATCTCGAGGCTGAAAGACGCCCGGCAATTCTGTCGCCGCTCGTGTCGCAGCCCATCGCCGAAGCCGCGTTGCGGGTGCCAAGTTGGATGTGGTTCGAGGAGGGGCGTAACCGGGCACCGGTTCGGCGGGCCTATGCCACGCGGCTGCCGACTTCGGTGGTCAGCCGGCGATCAAAGGGCACGCCGACCGGCTTCCTGGCGCGACTGGTCGAAAAAGAGGCCGACATGTTGCGGCCTTTCCTGCTTGACGGATGCCTGGCCATCCATGGCGTCATCGACCGGGCGGCAGTGGAGGCCGCGCTGGCGCCGGGACCGGCCCGCGACCTGCGCTTTGCCCGGCTGTTGCAACTCGCCGACGCCGAGGCCTGGGCGCGGTCATGGAGTTGATGCCGGGGGGCGGGTCACGGCCGAATGGTCGCGCCAGTCCCGCCACCGCCGATACTGTTCGCGCTTGGCGGGATCGGGATCCTCCTCGCCCCGAAGCCAGAAGCGGAACCAGTCGAGATTGCGGGCATAGACCGCAGCCCGGTGCGCCGGCTGCCATTTAATGTGGTGCTCGTCAGGGAAGATGCGAAGTTCGACGGGTACGTCGTTCTCGCGCAGGGCTGCGAATGTCTCGAGCGCGAACAGCCCTTCCTCGTCGGCCAGCTGGAAGAGGACCGGCGTGCGCAGCCTATGGGCCGCCTCGGGCAAGGATATCGGTGCCCAGAATGCAGGATCGTCGTCGGTCACTTTGGGAAAGCCCATGGCGTGCATTTCGTCCGCGAGGACCGTGCCCCCGTAGATGAGGTCGCTCCGCAGATAGCGGCAGCAGGTGCTAAGCGAGGCCGCGCGGAACGGCATGCCGGCAACCAAGGCATAACGCGCCGTGGTCGATCCGTCGCTCAGCCCAGTGATGCCCATCCGGTCGCGGTCGATGTCGCCGCGCGCGGCAAGCTTCGCCAATCCCGCTTCGAGCGAATCGTGAGTGTTGCGCCGCTCGTCCCAGTTTCGCAAGACGGCGGCGACGGCTTCGGCGCTCGAGAGGTTGGGCCGGGCCTGCACGACGAGCGGTGGACGTTGAAAGCTGAGCACAGCGATCCCGTTCGCGGCCAGCGGCAGGATCGGATATTCGTCGCCCGTGCCGCCGCGCAGGAAGCCGCGGCTGGTATACTGGACGATGACCAGCGGCCAGCCCTTGGCAGGTGGTCGTCCTGCAGGCAGGACAAGATCGCCCCAGGCGGGAAGACCCGCAGGGTTCGTCCAGCGCAGGCGCTCGACACGGGGCTTGGTTCGCGACGCGAACTCTGGGTTTGGATCGAGGACGGTTCGTGCGGCACCGCTGGCAAGGTCGATCCCGACGATTCGGCGCGGCGCCAGCGATGATTCCCGCAGGCACAGCAGTTCCCGGGGCGCCATGGTGCAGCCGACGAGGGCATCCTCGGTGGCCAGCAGGCGACGGACCGCAGCCTCGCCCGGCGTCCAGCGAAAGAGCGACGTACTCTCGTTGTTCGGGCCCTCATAGCGCAGGAAGAAAAGGCTGCGGCCATCGGGGTCCCACCATAGCCCGCGGATCGAGCCATGGCATTCGGAGGCGGTACAGGCCAGACGCCGACCGCCGCTTCCATCGGCCCAGATCCGGCGGCCGGCAAAGGGGGATGGGCCGTCCACCTCAGCGCCCGCCCTCCGACCGTCCGATGTCACGGCATTCAGGGGAGAGGGCTCGCTCAGTCCCGGTTCGCCACCCAGGCGCGCGATATCCTGGCGATCGGCGCGCGCAGCCGGTCCACCATTTCGGGGTACAGACCAAACGACTCTCTCGAGATCGCCTGGTAGCTGCGGTGCAAAGCCGTTGGGCGGAATGACGCGATGGTCGAACAGGAATCCGTTGCGGCCCTCGGCGCGCACCGCGTCGGTGAAGGTCGTTCGCCCGGGCCGAGTTGCAAAGACGAGCCTCGTTCCATCTTCGCTCCACGCGACCGCCTCGACATCGACCGGCGCGTCGGTGATCTGCACGGCGGCGCCGTCGTCGACCGAGATGCGCCAGGCCTGGGTCCGGCCGCCGACGCGCTTGAGATAGGCCAGGTATCGTGCGTCGGGCGACCAAGCCGGGACGATGGTCGCAGGCAGGCCGCTGCCGGTCCGGGACCCGCGCACGACATTTTCCGCGCGTATAGCCTCGCCGCCTTCATCGACGATTCGTGGTTGAGCCCGCGGTTCCAGGCCGAGCACGACCAAGGCTTGGCAGACGCTATTGGCCACGGGGTCGGCGCGCGAGATGACGAACGCGATCCGGCGACCATCGGGGGACACGGCGAGCGGGCTCGGTCCACCGACCGAGGGGTCGGGCTGGCCGATGTCCCGCAAGGCCAGTAGGTCGTCGAGCGAGACCGGTCGTCCCGCTGCGGCGGCCGGGGTGAATGCCGGCATGATGCCGGGGCATGGCGGGGGCGCGGCATCGATACCGGCGACAGCGAGGCCAGCGGCCAGCAGCATAACGCTCACCACGACTTGGTCGCCGAAATCGCGAGGACATGCCCTAAAGGCGAATAATTGGTCGAATCGTAGGGCGTGTCGTACGGCAGCGTCGTCGCGATCGCGCTGGGCTTGGCATCCAGGATGTTCTGGGCGGTCACGACAAGGTCGACACCGTGCCACCATGTTGGTCCTGAGCCGGTGCGATAGCGAAGCGTGAGGTCGCCCTGCGTCATGCCACCGACACGGCGCGCCGGCGTGGTCCGTCGGTCCTCGACCCCGTCGATCCGGCTCACCGCGCCGGTGATCGTCAAGCCGCCCTGGGTCCAGCCGAGGGTGGCTCGTCCGCGAAAATGGGGAGGATTGAAGATCGTGCCGGCCAGATCGACGACGGGTTGTGCCGGCGTCAGTTGCTGATCACTCTGCAGATAGGCGCCGGAAAGGGTGGCGTTGACCTGCCCGGCGCCGAGGCTGCGATCGAGGCGGGCCAGCATGTCCAGGCCCTTCACGCGTTGCCGCCCGGCATTGCGGTTGGCGTTGTCGATGACGGCGACGACCCTCGTGGGGTCATAGGCGCCACCAGTGGCGTTGAGGAACTGCCCCGCCCCGAGACGCAGGCTCTCGAGGGTCGCAAGGCCGGGCGCGCGCAGCACCTGGTCGGCATAGACGGGATCGGCGAGCGCACGCGCGATGAAGGTGATCGGTGCCACGATACGATCCCGATAGAGCGTCTCGAAATAGCTGATCTCGACGCTCAGCCCGTCGACTGCGCGGGGATGGATTGCAATGGGCCGCTGCTCGGCTCGCCTACCAGCCGCAGCTCGGCCCGCCCTGGTTCATCGCATTCGATCGTCCGATCTACCATCCGTGGTCGATCTTTCCATGGTGGTTCTCGTTCGACGCCTATGCGCCGGTCATCTTCGACGAGGCAGGCGCGATCGCTGCGGCCGGCGGCTTCCTGGGGTGCGGCGCCGCGGTCTTTGGATCGATCTGGCGGGCGCGGCAGTCCAGCAACCTCACCACCTATGGCTCGGCTCGCTGGGCGACCCGCAAGGACGTCGCGGCGGCCCGACTGCTCGGTGATCGCGGCGTCGTCCTCGGCCGGTTCGACGGTGACGATCTTCGCCACGACGGCCCCGAGCATGTCATGGCGTTCGCACCGACCCGTTCTGGCAAGGGGGTGGGCCTGGTCGTGCCGACGCTGCTCAGCTGGACCGGCTCGACGATCGTCCACGACATCAAGGGCGAGAACTGGCAACTGACCGCCGGCTGGCGCGCACGCTTCTCGCACTGCCTGCTGTTCAATCCGACCGATGCCCGCTCGGCGCGCTACAATCCGCTGCTCGAGGTGCGGCGCGGCGTGAACGAGGTCCGCGATGTCCAGAATATCGCCGATATCCTCGTCGACCCGGAAGGTGCGCTGGAGCGGCGCAACCATTGGGAAAAGACCAGCCATGCGCTGCTGGTCGGCGCGATCTTGCACGTCCTCTATGCCGAGGGAGAGAAGACGCTCGCCCGCGTCGCGACGGTCCTGTCCGATCCGCAGCGCAGCTTCGCTGAGACGCTGCGCCATATGATGGAGAACCGCCTTGAACGACTTGAACGTCATCGACCGCTTCCTCCAGGCGTTCATCACCTACATCGACAGCGGCTTCGGGCTGCTCGGTCCTGACGTCGGCTTCCTGACCGCGACGCTGATCGGCATCGACATCACGCTTGCCGGCCTGTTCTGGGCGATGGGCGGCGAGGACAATGTCATCGGACGCTTCCTCAGGAAGATCCTCTATGTCGGCGCCTTCGCGTTCATCCTCAACAGCTTCTCTCGCCTCGCCGACATCATCTTCCGCTCGTTCGCGCAGGCCGGGCTGACCGCCGGCGGTGGCACGCTGTCCGCGGACGACCTGCTGAAACCCGGGCGGCTCGCCGGTACCGGCTTCTCGGCGGCGTGGCCGCTGCTCGATCAAGCGAGCGAGATGGTCGGGTTCACGACCTTCTTCGACAATTTCCTGACGATCATGATCCTGCTGTTCGCCTGGGCGCTGGTGATCGTCGCCTTCTTCATCCTCGCGGTGCAGATGTTCGTCTGCATCCTCGAGTTCAAGCTGACGAGCCTGGCGGGCTTCATCCTCGTGCCGTTCGCGCTGTGGAACCGCACCAGCTTCCTCGCCGAGCGCGTGCTGGGCAATGTCGTCTCGTCCGGCGTGAAGGTGATGGTGCTCGCGGTCATCGTCGGGATCGGCTCCAACTTCTTCGCCGACTTCACGCAAGCGCTGCGGGGCCAGGAGCCCGACATCGGCCAGGCGATGAGCCTCGTCCTTGCCAGCCTGTCGCTGTTCGGCCTCGGCATCTTCGGGCCTTCGACCGCCTCGGGACTTGTCTCAGGCGCGCCGCAACTCGGCGCCGGCGCGGCGCTGGGGAGTGCGGTCGGCGCCGGCGGCATCGCGATGCTGGCGGGCGGCGCGGCGGCAGGCGGCGCGCGCGCCCTGGCCGGCGCTGCGCTGGGGGCGGTGCGTGCCGGCACCGCAATGGGATCGGCGGCCTCGACCGCCGCGCAGCTCGGTCGTGAGACGGGCGGCTCTGCAGTCGGCGGCATGGCCGCGGCAGCCAAGGGCGCGGCGGCCCAGAAGATCGAAAGCACCCTCGGGCTCGGCGCTGCCGCGGAGCGAGGTGGCAACGCCGCCTGGTCGGCGCTCAATCGAACCTCCGACGCGTCGCCGGGCACGAACGACGCCGAGGGCGGCATGCCCGCCTGGGCGCGGGCGATGCGCGACCAGCAGACGAGCCGCCATCGCCGCCAAGTCGCGATCCACGCGCTCAGCCAAGGCGATCGTGGCGGCGGCTCCGCCATTCCCGACATCAAGGAAAGGAACGACTGAACCATGGTCTTCAAGCGAAGCGTGCAGCGCTACGGGCGAACGCCGCCGCCCGAGACACCCTACCAGCGTGCCGGGCAGCTGTGGGACGAGCGGATCGGCTCGGCGCGCGTGCAGGCGCGCAACTAGCGGCTGATGGCGTTCGGCTGCCTGTTCCTGACCGCAGGCACGTCGGCAGCCCTTGCCTGGCAATCGATGCAGAGCCGCGTCACGCCCTATGTCGTCGAGGTCGACAAGCTCGGCGAGGCGCGCTCCGTCCAGCCGGCCGACGTCGCATACCGGCCGACCGACCCGCAGGTGGCGTGGCACCTGTCGCGATTCATCACCAACATCCGCTCGGTGTCGCTCGACCCGGTGCTGCTGCGCCGCGACTGGCTCGAGGCCTATGACTTCGCAACCCAGCGCGGGGCCCAGTTCCTGGGGGAATATGCCCGGTCGGCAGCGCCCTTTGCCCAGGTCGGCGACCGGACGGTGTCGGTGCAGGTCACCAGCGTCGTTCGCGCGTCCGACACGTCGTTCCAGGTCAAATGGACCGAGACCACGTTCGAGCGCGGCAGCCAGGCCGGCGTCCAGCGCTGGACGGCGATCCTCAGCATCGTCATGCGCGCGCCGACATCGGCCGATGTGCTGCGCAAGAACCCGCTCGGCATCTATGTCGACGCGATCGACTGGAGCCGCGAACTGGACACCGCGCCATCGTCGCCATCCCCACGCCCCGCCACCCGGTCGCCGGCGAACCTTCCATTCGGATCACCGCTCGATCCTTCACTCGGCGCCCGGTCCGGCGCGGTGAGCCTGTCCAACTCACAGGAGAAGAACCCATGAAATCCGTCATCTTGCCGGCCATCGCCACCATGGTCCTGGCCGGCCCCGCGTGGGCGCAGGATCGCACCGCGGCACCGCTCAAGACGGTGCGGTCCGCGACACGGAACGCCACGGTCGAGCCGGCAGCGAACGGGTTCGTCAGTGGCGCGCAGGTCTATCCGTTCAGCGACGGCACGATCTATCAAGTCTATACCGCGCCGGGGTTGGTAACGGACATTGCGCTCCAGCCCGGCGAGACCCTCGTGGCGGTCGCGAGCGGCGATACCGCCCGCTGGGTGATCGGCGATACGACGAGCGGCTCGGGCGACGACAAGCAGACGCATGTGCTGGTCAAGCCGGTCTCGGCAGGCTTGCTGACCAACCTAGTCATCACGACCGACCGGCGCGCCTATCATCTCAGGCTCGCCAGCACCACGGCAACGGCGCTGTCCTCGCTGCGCTGGACCTATCCGCAGGACGAACTGCTGGCCGTGCGACGCAAGGCGGAAGCCGCGCAGGCTGCAGCGCCGGTTGCGACGGGGCTGGCGATCGAGCAGCTGCATTTCAACTACGCGATCAGCGGTGACCGCCCCCCATGGCGGCCGCTGCGCGTGTTCGACGACGGGACAAGGACCTATGTCGAGTTTCCCGCATCGCTCGCCAATGGCGATGCGCCACCATTGTTCGTCGTCGGCCCAAATGGGAAGGTGGAACTGGTCAATTACCGGCTGCGTGATCGTTTCTACGTCGTCGACCGGATCTTCGACGCGGCCGAACTCCGGCTCGGCTTGAAGAAGCAGCAGGTCGTTCGCATCGACAGGATCGGGCCATCCGCTCAGCGGAGGGGCGCATGACCGAGATTGCCGAATCTTCGTCAGCCGCACCTTCGCCCGCCGAAGCCGTGCTCGACGCGCCCGCACCCGAGGCGCCCGCCCAGCCGCCGAAGGTCGACCCGGAGACATTGGCCATCCGTTCCCGTCCGGTACGCGCGATCCGCTTCCGTCGCGGCGCGATCATCGGCATCGCCGCGGTGGGCTCGGCCAGTCTGATGGGTATCGCCTGGATGGCGTTGAAGCCGCAGGTGTTTCGGCATGTCGCGCAGGACAGCGAATTGTCTCAGCCGATAGCGAAGCCCGCCGCCGACGCACTTGCGGGCCTGCCCGCGAGCTATGGCGATGCGCCCAGGCTCGGCCCACCGCTTCCCGGCGATCTTGGCCGGCCGATCCTTCGCGCACAGGAACGGGCCGAAGCGACCGTTGCCCCTCCGTCCGTAGATACGGTCGCGGCAGCACGGCAACAGCGGATGGCCGACATTAAGGCGGCGCGGGAATCCGGACTGATGGCGCAGGTCACGACCGGCCATAGCGTGGTCACCCCTGCTTCCTCCGTCGGCCCCGAAGTCCCTGATGCCATCCCTGCGACCGCGATGGTGACGCGCAAGGAGCAGTTCGCCGCGGCCAAGGACACGGGCGGCGATCTTAACCCTGGCGCCCTGGTCGCACCCGCTTCGCCCAACAGCCTGTTGGCGGGCAGCGTGATCGCGGCAAGCCTCATAACCGGCTTGAATTCCGACCTGCCCGGCATGGTTACCGCGCAGGTCACCCAGAACGTGTTCGATACCGTCACGGGGACCATCCTGCTCATACCACAGGGCGCCCGGCTGATCGGCAAGTATGACAGCGTCGTCGCGTTCGGCCAGCGCCGCGCGCTGGTGATCTGGCAACGGTTGATCCTGCCCGACGGCAGCTCGGTGCGGCTCGACAACATGCCTGCCACCGACCCGGAAGGCTATGCCGGGCTTGCCGACCGGGTCGATTTCCACACATGGACGCTGCTCAAGGGTGTCGCGATCGCGACCATGCTCGGCGTCGGTTCCGAGCTGTCGGTCTCCGGCGGAAGCGACCTCGCGCAGGCGATCCGCCAGTCCGCGCAGATGAACGCCGCGCGGGCCGGCGACCAGATCACCCAGCGCAACCTCGACGTCCATCCGACGGTCACGATCCGTCCCGGCGCGACGGTCCGCTTGCTGGTGACCCGCGATCTCATCCTCGCCCCTTATCCGAGAAGGACAAGCTGACATGGCCGATCTCAAGCTCGGCAAGCTGCCCGACCGCACGCCGGTCAAGCTGGCCATCACCATCACGCCGGACCTCCAGTCGTCGCTTCAGGCCTATGCTGCGGCCTATGCCTCGACCTACGGCATCGAGGAGCCGGTCACCGAATTGATCCCCGCGATGTTGTCGGCCTTCCTCGAAAGTGATCGGGCGTTTGCGCGCGAGCGCGACGCGCGGGCACGGGGGCAGAAATGATCGAGCGGGCATGGGAAAGGAAGATCGAGCCGCTGACGGTCCGCGTGGCAACGGCGGTCCGGATCACGGGCCTTAGCCGCTCGCGGATCTACGAGCTCATCCAGTCGGGCGACCTCGAGACGACGAAGGTCGGCCGTGCCACGCTGGTCCAGTATCGCAGCCTCAAGCGGTTGACCGACAATGAGGGTGGCGGAGAGGGGCATGCCGGACATGTTTGGCAACGCGACTAGCTTAGCTCCGTAAACGCCGTGTCGAGACTGGCCAGACGATCGGCGATCGCTCGGCTTACGCTGGCATGGACGTCGTCGGCGAAGTCGTCCGGCATTGCTTCTCGCGCAACGTCCGCGGCCGTGACGGCTTTTTTGCGAATGTCGGTGATGACCTTGTCGATAATGGTCGGGCCGATACCCGCGGCTCTCGCGGTCTGGACGAAGTGCCGGCCTAGGACTTCCTCGATCCGGTAATGGCGGCTGGTGCCCGCCGACATTGCCAACCGGAAACTCTTCCGTGCCAACTGTCCGCGATCGACAGCGCCTTGAACGCTCAGGACATCGTAGAAGGGCGTCAGCTTGAAGCCGCCGCCTGGACGCAGGAAGAGGCTGAAGTTCTTCGCATGCCCGTCGGTCGCGCCGATGAGCCAGAAGATGATCTGGCTCGACAGGAATGTCGCCTGATCCTCGGTCGGATCGTCGCTACCGCCGAGCAGTCTTATGATGTCCGCCGCGGCGGGACCACCTTCGCTTTGGTATTTCTGGGAGGATGGCACGCCGAGTGCCTGGCAGCAGTCTTCCTGCGGAACGCGCAGCAGTCGGCCATCGGCGAGCCATTGGCGATCGAACCGCTCGACGACCAGTACCCGGCGCTTGCCGAAGGTGACGATCTCGGTTCGCGCAACTGGCAAGCCGAAGGCGCTTAGCAGCGCCAGGCAGTAATGCTCGTTGTCGACACTTGCGGTCATGTCGACCGTGCCGGTGGAGGTCGGAATCTCGCCGAGTTGAGGCTTGAGAATGTGGGTCGTCGGGGTCGTACCGAACGGGCGTAGCCACCGGCCGTCGTGGCGCAGCAGCGCGGTCTTCTCCTGCGCACCGGCGATCGAAATCCGGAACTCGTGGTCGGGGTCGATCCCGAGCGGCGCACCTTTGAGATTGTCGAGGAGCTGTTCGATATCCTCGTCGCCCAAAGCTTCGCCCTGTACCTTGCCTATGGCATCGATGGCCTCACCGTCGGGCAGGAACTGCATCGCGCCGACGCAATCCCGACCGATGCGGGCCAAGAGGCTGTATGGATCGGTACCTTCGGCACCTGTGCGCTCCGCCACGCGGCGTCGGATATCGGCGCTGTCGGGGAGCAGGTTGTCGAAAACGGCGAGTACCGGTGCGCCGCGATAGGTGGTTGCGCGAAGCGGCAGCGATAGCGAGGCTGCAAAGGCGTGGTCCCACTCGAGCCAGCTCAGGTCATAGCGGAACGATACGGCGCCACTCGTTTCCTTCTCGAGGCGGCCGACGAGGCGATTATTAATCAGCACGTTCAGGGGAACATGGGTCTTGCGGCGCGCCATTGTCAGAAGATTTCGCTCAGGTCAGCGCTGCCCTTGCTGCGCGGTGCGATCTGCATGTCAAGGTCGAGCGCTGCCAGGATACCGAACAGGGTGTCGAGCTTCGTACCCGTCTGCCCGCTTTCGATGCGGGAGATCGTCTTCTGCCCGGTGCCAACCAAGGCCGCCAGAGCCTGCTGGGTGAGGTTGCGCTTGGTCCGCGCGTTATGGATGAGCGCACCGAGCTGTTTGGGAGAGCGAGCAATGTGGGCCACGGGAGACGCCTTTCAGTGACGGCATACCCTATAAGGGATAAACTAGCGATATACCTTGAAGGGTATATTATGTATTTATACCCTGCAGGGAGTAGATGCAATTTATACCCTGTGGGGCATTATCAACGTTAAGGACTCTGGGCTATATCGGGCGTCCGCGAGGGTAGCGGCCAGAGGCGGGGAGGAGCCGTTCTCGTCAGCATGGCTGGACGACGACATGTAACGCGCGCGATTCCAACGTTTGCCAGCCTTGCCTTCACGCCCTTGCGCGGATTTGGGTGGGGCGCCGTCGATATGCACTAAGCATTGCGACACTCGCGCTCTTTGCCTCGGGTTGCAAAACAGAATGGACCCAGACGGAGCAGCTTGGCACCACGCCAGCGGCGCCGATGCCGTTCCTGCAGCATCGCGAGAGACGGTAGCGAATGTCCCTCGCGCGCACCCCGGAGGACCGAGAGAGGCTCTACTCCACTTAGCGGGGAAACAGGACCTTAGCGGTTCCCAACCGCAAAAACCGAAAGGTGGTACCCATGTCCGCTAATCCTGACCGCTTTCTCCGTCTGAACGCCGTCCTGGCGCAGACAGGACTTTGCCGTTCCACCCTATATCGCAAGATGGCCGACGGCACCTTTCCAAGGAGCACTCGGCTCAGCACCCGCTGCATAGGTTGGCGTGCATCGGCCATCGACGAATGGATGCGCAATCCCGCTTCCTACGATCCTAGAGGATGACGCCGCCATCATCTGGCAGGCGTCGCAAGTCCTACGCTCGCTTCCGAAACTTGCCCTTGATGACGGCACCGCCGATCCGAAGTTGGTCGAGATAATCCGACCACCATTGCGCCATGCGCACCCGTTCCGCCCAGTGCGCGCCGCGATGATAGGCGGCGCGCACCTTGTCCTTCTCGCCATGGGCCAGCGCGCGCTCGATGGCATCGGGATGCCACAGCCCTGACTCGTTGAGGAGCGTGCTGGCCATGGCACGGAAGCCGTGGCTGGTCATCTCGTCGTTCTCGAACCCCAGGCGGCGCAGCGCGACGTTCAGCGTATTGTCCGAGATGCAGCGCTTGGTGGTATGAAGCGCCGGGAAGAGGAATTCGCTGTCCCGCGCCAGCGACCGCAGATCCTGCAACAGGAACAGCACCTGCCGCGACAAGGGTACGGCATGTGGCTGCTTCATCTTCATGCGCTCGGCCGGCACGCGCCAGACCTTTTCGGCGAAGTCGATCTCGCTCCACTTCGCCTGCCGCAGCTCACCCGGACGCAGGAAGACATGCGGCGCGATCCTGAGTGCATGCAGGGTCTCGGGCCGGCCCGTGTGCCCGTCGATTGCGCGCAGCAGGTCGCCGACCTTTTTGGGCTCGACGATCGCGGCATGATGCTTGACGCGCGGAACAGTAAGGGCGCCGCGCAGGATGTCGGCTGGATTGCGCTCGGTGCGCAGGGTCGCGAAACCATAGCGAAAGACACGGCCGGCAAAGGAGCGTAGCCGAAGCGCCGTCTCATGATGCCCGCGACGCTCGACCCGCTTCAGCACGTCGAGAAGCTCATGCGGGGTGATCGCCGCAATCGGACGCTTGGCGATGCCATCGAGGAGTTCGAGGAACCAGCGCGCTTTCTTGATGGTGGCAGGGGAACGGCCCTCGCGCTCCATCTTCTCGATATATTCCCCGGCGACGAGCGCGAACGTCGTCTGCGCCGCCAGTTCGGCCTTGGCCTCGTCGCGCTTCCTGCGCGCCTGCACCAAGGTGACATCGGGGAAACTGCCCAGCGAAAGTTTCCGCTCGATGCCGCAGCACCGGTAGCGAAAGCGCCAGAGCAGGGCGCCGGATGGCTGCACCAGTAGATACAGGCCGTCCGAATCGGCCACTTTGTAGGGACGCTCTGCCGGTTTCAGCGCCCGGATCTGCACAACCGTAAGCATGGGGCCACGCCTCCTGCAACGTTCGTGGCCCCATGATTCGTGGCCCCTTTTGAGTGGGCCACGGCGGAACATAATGAGATTTCACGGGACCGCCGAGAGGCATTTTACCGCAGATTTCTGCGGTTTTCCAGGTCTGTTCCGGGGACGTGATGGTGCCGCTTACAGGACTCGAACCTGTGACCCCCGCATTACGAATGCGATGCTCTACCAGCTGAGCTAAAGCGGCCCATCGTCGGTCGAACCGGCTGGTGTCCGGTCGAGGTGGGCGCGCTTAACAGGTTGGTGGGGGGCTGGCAAGCGCCTTCGCTCTTTACGGAGGGTTAACTACGGCAGGCGCATGATGGGAGCATGGCTAGGAAGACCGTCATGAACAGCCCTTCGGGGTCTGCCGCCGCGTTGCCGGGCGGTTCCGTCGTCGATTCGGCGGTGGTCGATGGGCCGGAGGATGCCCTGTCGAGCCTGGCAGGGCGCGAGCGGCGGCTGCATGCCCGTGCTTATCACCACTGGGCATCCTTGCTGGACGGCGCGCGGTTTCCGCTCATCCGGTCGCTCGATCCCGGGACGATCGGCGACTTCGCCGCCAATTCGGTGCTGCTCGATTTCCGGGGGAGCCGGACCGACCCCGTCATCGCCTATATCGGCAGTGCGCTGCGCGACGAGTGCGATCTGGATCATCGGCCTGAGCGGATCGTCGACCTGCCCGAGCGCTCGCTGCTCGCCCGGATGACCGGGCATTGCAGCCAGATCGTGATCGATCAGGCACCGGCCGGGTTCGAGGCCGAGTTCATCAATACGCGCGGTCGCACCACGCTCTATCGCGGCATCCTGCTGCCCTATTCCTCCGATGGGCTGATGATCGATTTCGTGCACGGCGTCGTCAGTTGGAAGGAGCTGGCCGACCCGCTGCTGCAGGCGACACTCGATTCGGCGCTGCTGGATTCGCTGGGCGGGCGGGGGGCGCCTGCATCACCGGATGCCACGGCGGGTCTGTGGGCCGAGGGGCGACCCACGTCTCCGCGCCTGAGGGCCGAGGCGCCGGACATTCTGGCCCATATCGCCTTCGCTACGGGCGCGGAGCCCGGGACGGCGGTCGTGCTGGCGGGGCATGTGGCGACCGATGGCGGCATGGCGGTCACCGGATCGGTCGTCGGCGACGACGAGCTGGCCGACAGGGTATTGCGCGCCTCGCACTGAAAGTTGCGCTGCGGCGCAACATCTTTTCTCTGGCGGCAAAGGGTTGAGCGGCGCGAAAGCCCGGCCTAGGACTTACCGCCATGGCACCGAATATGTCGCATCCGATGGCCGACGCGATTGCCGCGCGGCTGACCCAGGGCGCCCTTCCGGCGGAGTTGCAGGGGTTCGGCCCCGCGGAGGTGGCGGCCGCAGCGGCCTTCGTCGCCGGGGTGGCGCAACAGCGCTCGCCGGGAGAACCGTCGATCGCGCTGGAGCCGATGTCGGGCGACGACACGCACCGCCGGATGCGCCTGGCCATCGTCAATGACGACATGCCCTTCCTGGTCGATTCGATCGCGGCGATGGTCGGCGCGGACGGCATTGCGATCGACCGCGTGATCCACCCCGTCCTGCCCGTCACTCGCGATGGCGAGGGACAGCTTCAGGCGATCGGCACGGGCGGAAAGTCCGAATCCTTCATCTATCTGGAAATGGAACGCGCCGATGCGCGTGACCGGCGCGGGCTGGTCGACGATCTGCGCGCCGTGCTGGCCGATGTCCGCGCCGCGGTAGCCGACTGGTCGGGGTTGCAGGATGCGTTGGCCGCCGATGCGACGACTTTGGGCGAGAAGAATGGCGAGGGAGCGGCGCTCCTCCTGTGGTTCCTGGGCGGCAAGCTGACGCTGCTGGGCCATGAGAAATGGTATGAGGATGGCCGCGACGCGCCCGCGCTGGGCGTGGCGCGGACGCCGCACAAGGTGCCGCTGCTCGCTGACACGTCGCGCCAGCGCGCGCTCGACTATTTCGTCGAGGGTGGCGCGGCGCCGCTGCTGCTCAAGTCCAATGCGATCTCGACCGTGCATCGCTCGGTGCCGCTGGACCTGGTGCTGGTACCGGTGATGGAAGGGGGCCGCGTCGTCGGCCTGTCGATCCATGCCGGGCTGTGGACCAGCGCCGCGCTGGCCAGCCCGCCGCATGAGGTGCCGGTGCTGCGCACCCGCCTCGCCGCGCTGCAGGCCAAGTTCGGTTTCGACCCGCGCGGCCATACCGGCAAGGCGCTGACCCATGCGCTGACCGCGCTGCCGCATGATCTGGTCACCGCTTTCCCGCCCGAGGCGCTGGAGCAGCTGGCACTGACCGCCATGTCGCTGGCCGACCGGCCGCGCCCCGAGCTGGTGCTGATCCGCTCGGTGTTGCAGCGGCATCTGTTCGCGTTCGTCTGGCTGCCCCGCGACGAGCTGACCACCGCGCGGCGCGTGGCGATCGGCGACATGCTGGGCGAGGCGGCGAACGGCTCGTTGCTCAACTGGTCGATCGCGCTGGAGGATGGTGTCGTCGCGCTGATCCGCTATACGATCGACCTGCGCCAGGACGGCCGCCTGCCCGATACGGCGGCGCTGTCCGAGCGGCTGCGCAAGATGGTGCGCGGCTGGATGCCCGATGTCGAGGCGGCGCTGGCCGAGCAGGTGCCCGCGCCCCGTGCGGCGCGTCTGGCGCTGCGCTGGGCCAATGGCTTCCCGACCAATTACCGCAATGTCAGCGATGCGTCGGAAGCCGCCGCCGACATTCTGCGCCTGTCGTCGCTGGAGAATGAATCGAGCCGTTCGGTCCGCCTCTTCCCGGTCCAGCCGGGGCAGGATCGCCAGCTGAAGATCTACAAGCTGAACGGCGCGCTGCCCTTGTCGGACGCGGTGCCGGTGATGGAGAATTTCGGCTTCCGCGTGATCGGCGAGCTGCCGACCCGGCTGCGCGACGATGCCGATCCCTTCGTTCACGACTTCATCGTCGAGACCGAGGCGACCACTGAGCCCAAGGGCGCGGCGGTGCTGGAGGGGGCGATCGCCGCCGTGCTGGAGGGCAAGGCGGAGAATGACGCGTTCAACCGCCTGATCGTCGATGTCGGCCTCAGCCCGCAGGCGGTGGTGCTGTTCCGCGCCTGGTTCCGCTATCTGCGCCAGGCCGGGCTGCCCTATGGCCTCACCACCGTGGTCGATGCACTGCGCCGCGCGCCCAAGCTCGCCACCGCGCTGATCGAGCGGTTTACGGCGGCGCATGATCCGAAGGCGAAGGGTGATATCGCCGCCGCCGATGCGGCGATCACGGCCGGGCTGGATGCGGTGTCGGCGATCGACGACGACCGTATCCTGCGCAGCTTTCGCGACATGATCGCCGCCACGCTGCGCACCAACGCCTTTGCCGAGGCGGGCAAGGAAGCGCTGGCGTTCAAGCTGGACAGCCATCAGATTCCGGGGCTCCCCGCGCCGCTGCCGTGGCGTGAAGTGTGGGTCTATTCCCCCCGTGTCGAGGGCATCCATCTGCGCGCCGGGCCGGTGGCGCGTGGCGGCTTGCGCTGGTCGGATCGCCGCGACGACTTCCGCACCGAAATCCTGGGCCTGATGAAGGCGCAGCGGGTGAAGAACGCGGTCATCGTGCCGACCGGGGCGAAGGGTGGTTTCTACCCCAAGCAACTGCCATCGCCGGTCACCGACCGCGACGGCTGGGCCGCCGAGGGCAAGGAAAGCTACCGCGTGTTCATCCGCGCGCTGCTGTCGATCACCGACAATATCGTCGAAGGCGCGGTGGTGCATCCGGACGGCGTGCGCGTGCTGGACGGCGAGGACCCCTATTTCGTGGTCGCCGCCGACAAGGGCACCGCGACCTTCTCCGACGTGGCCAATGCGCTGGCACTGGAGCGCGGCTTCTGGCTGGGCGACGCCTTCGCCTCCGGGGGCAGCCAGGGTTATGACCACAAGGCGATGGGCATCACCGCCAAGGGCGCCTGGGTATCGGTCCAGCGCCACTTCGCCGAGCGGGGCGTGGACGTGCAGAGCCAGCCCATCCGCGTCGTCGGCTGCGGCGACATGTCGGGTGACGTGTTCGGCAACGGGATGCTGCTGTCCAAGGCGATCAAGCTGGTCGCGGCGTTCGACCATCGCCACATCTTCCTCGACCCCAATCCCGATCCCGCGACCAGCTGGGACGAGCGCGCACGCATGTTCGCGCTCCCCCGGTCGAGCTGGGCGGATTACGATACCAGCCTGATCTCGGCCGGTGGCGGCGTCTTCCCGCGTTCGGCCAAGACCATCCCGCTGTCGGACGAAATTCGCGAGGCGCTGGGCATCACCGCGACGTCGCTGGAACCGGCGGCGCTGATCTCGGCGATCCTGAAGGCCCCGGCCGATCTGCTCTGGTTCGGTGGTATCGGCACCTACATCAAGGCGGCGGCGGAGAATAACGTCCAGGTTGGCGACCCGGCGAACGACCGCCTGCGCGTCGATGCCGAGGATCTGCGCGTCACCGCCATCGGCGAGGGCGCCAATCTGGGCGTGACGCAGGCCGCGCGCATCGCCTTTGCCGAGCGGGGCGGGCGGATCAACACCGACTTCATCGACAATTCGGCGGGCGTCGACTGTTCGGATAACGAGGTCAACATCAAGATCGCGCTCAACCGCGAGATGATCGAGGGCCGTCTGGCGGAGGACGACCGCAACACGCTGCTCGCCTCGATGACCGACGACGTGGCGCATCTGGTGCTGGAGGATAACCGCCTCCAGACGCTGGGTCTGTCGATCGCCGAAGCGGACGGCGCGGGCGCGATGCCGAGCTATGTCCGCGTCATCGAAATCTTCGAGAGCGCCGGGCGGCTTGACCGCGCGGTCGAGGGGCTGGGCAGCAACGACGTGCTGCTCCGGCGCGGGCAGGACGGGATTCCGCTGACCCGGCCCGAACTGGCGGTGCTGCTCGCGACGGCCAAGCTGACGCTGCAGGACGCAATCGAGAACAGTGCGCTGGCGCTCGACGACGAACTGCTCCCCGATCTGCACGCGGCCTTCCCGCCTGCGATGCAGGAGGCCTTCGGCGAGGCGATCGACCAGCATCGCCTGCGCGGCGAGATCGTCGCGACCAAGCTGGCCAACCGGATCGTCAACCGGATGGGTATCCTCCACCCGTTCGAGCTGGCGGAGGAAGAAGGCGCGGCGATGGCCGACATCGCGGCGATGTTCGTCGTGGTCGAGCGGCTGTTTGATCTGCCGTCCTTGTGGACCGCGATCGAAACGGCGGCGATGCCCGAAGCGGCGCGTATCGCGCTGTTCGACGAGGTGGCGCGCGCCACGCGGTCGCAGATTGCCGACCTGCTGCGCTCCATGCCGGCGGGCACCTCCCCCGGCGCGGCGCTGGAGCGGTTGCAGCCGGGCATCGCGCGGCTGGCGGCGGAGACGCCCGCGCTGCTGCGCGACGAGGCCAAGGCGCAGAGCGCGCGTGTGGTCGCCGCGTTGGAAGAAGCGGGCGCGCCCGCCGATCTCGCGGCGCGGGTGGTGCGGGTGTCCGAACTCGACGGCGCGGTGGGTCTGGCCGATCTGGGCCAGCGTCTGTCGCTCGACGAGACGCGCCTGACCCATGCCTTCACCCGCCTGGGTCAGGCACTCGGCCTCGACTGGGCGCAGGGCCAGGCGGCGCGGATCAGCCCGAGCGATCCGTGGGAGCGCCTGCTGATCGCTGGCCTCGCGCGCGATTTCCAGCAGCAGCGGCTCGATTTCCTCGGCCGTGCAGGCGCGACCGATCCTGAAGCGGCGGTCGAGGCCTGGCTGGAGCGCAACGCCGCGCGCGTCGGCCAGTTCAAGGCGGTGATCGACCGCGCCCGCCTGGCCGCCCAACCTAACGCCGCGATGCTGGCCCAGATCGCAGGCCAAGCGCGGGTACTGCTGGGGCGCTGATCTGTTCCCCGGCGAAGGCCGGGGTCCAGTTTCTTCTTCGCTGGAAGCGCGCAAAACGCCGCGTGGGAGGCCCCTCCCGCGCGGCGTTTTCTTGTTCACGCGAAGCCGCGATGACGCGAAGAATTGATGTTCGCGCGGAGACGCGGAGGCGCGGAGAAGAAGGTGGGTTCGCGCAGAGGCGCAGAGGACGCAGAGAGGGTAGGGCTGCGCGCAGCGCCCTCTATTCGTCAGCGCCCGAGATAGAAGGGCCGCTGGCGCGGCAGGCGAGACACCTCCGCGTCCTCTGCGCCTCTGCGCGAACCAACCTTCTTTCTCTTCGCGCCCTCGCGGCTTCGCGCGAAAAAATCAGATCGCCGCGCACTTCTCCAGCAACCAGTCGCGATCCGCGCCCTCCAATTCCGGCGCCAGAACCTCCGCCACCCGCGCATGATACGCGTTGAGCCAGTCCCGCTCCGCCGCCGTCAGCAACTCCGCTACGATCAGCGACCGCTCGATCGGGCACAGGGTCAGCGTCTCGAAGCCCAGCATGTCACGGTCCGCGCCAACAATCTCGCGCGGTTCGACCAGCACCAGATTCTCGATGCGGATGCCGTACTCGCCCGCCTTGTAATAGCCCGGCTCATTGGACAGCATCATGCCCGCGCGCAGCGGCTCCATCGCGGCACCGCCGGGATAGTTGGGCGCGGCGATACGCTGCGGCCCTTCATGCACCGACAGGTACGCGCCGACGCCGTGGCCGGTGCCATGCGCATAATCCAGCCCGACCTCCCAGAGCGGCCGCCGTGCCAGCGAGTCGAGATGCCCGCCCAGCGTTCCGTCCGGGAAGACGGCGGTGGCGAGGCCGATATGCCCCTTCAACACGCGGGTGAAGCGGTCGCGCATTTCGTCGGTGGGCGTGCCGATCGGCATGACGCGGGTGATGTCGGTGGTGCCGTCCTGATATTGCCCGCCCGAGTCGATCAGGAACAGCTGACCCAGCTCGATCGCCGCGTTCGATTCCTCGGTGACATGGTAATGCGGACTGGCACCATGCGCGCCGGTCGCCGAGATGGTCGCAAAGCTGGTATCCTTCAGCAGCCCGGTCGCCTCGCGACAGGCCAGCAACCGTGCGGCGGCGGACAGTTCGGTCTGCCCGCCCTTGGGGCACTCGCTCTCGACCCAGCGTAGGAAGCGCACCATCGCCGCGCCGTCGCGGATCGAGGCAGCGCGGTGCCCGGCGACTTCGGCGGGGTTCTTGATCGCCTTGGTCAGCACCACCGGATCGCGCAAGCCCAGCACCTTGGCTCCGCCCGCCTCCAAGGCTTGTGCGATCGCCGCCACGGCCCGCTCGGGATCGGCGACGACACGCTGGCCCGCAAACCCGCCCAGATATCCCTCGAACGCCGAACGCTCGTGCAGCCGGACGGCATTGCCCAGATGCGCGCGGACTGCGGGCGTGATCTTCTCGGGTGCCACGAACAGGTCGGTCTCGCCGTCCGCATGGACGATGGCATAGGACAAAGCCACCGGCGTATGCGCGACATCGGTCCCGCGCACATTCAGCGCCCAGGCGATCGAGTCGAGGGCCGACAGCACCACCGCATCGGCCCGCTGTTCGGCCAGCCATTCGCCGATCCGCGCGCGCTTGGCGGCGGAGCTTTCGCCCGCCACCGCATCGTCCTGCACGGTGAGCACGGCAGGGGAGGGGGCGGGGCGGTCGGTCCAGACCGCGTCGATCGGGTTGGCGGTGACGGCGACCAGCTCCGCGTCGCGATCGGTGAGTGCGGCGGACATGTCGGCGACCTGCTGGCGGGTATGCAGCCACGGGTCGTACCCGATCCGCTGCCCCGCCGCCGTCTCACGGCCCAGCCAGGCGGCCACGCTGTCCTGCGGCACCGGGATATAGGCATAGTCCTCGCCCGACACCTGCTCGCGCACCTGGAGGGTATAGCGCCCGTCGGTGAAGATCGCAGCCTTGTCGCGGAGCACCACCGCCGACCCCGCCGATCCGCCGAACCCGGTCAGCCAGCCAAGGCGCTGCGCATAGTCGCCGACATATTCGCTCATATGCTCGTCGGTCAGCGGCACGACGAAACCGTCGAGGCCTTGGGCGGCCAGTTCGGCGCGAAGGGCGGCAAGGCGGGCGGAATGGGACATGGCACAACCTGACTGGAATGGAATGCGCCCGGTCTAGTCTCCCGTCTGCAAAGCGTCGAGCCTCACAGGACTTGATGTATTTGTCAGACGATATACGATCTTGAGCCGAGGCAGTGGTGAGGGCGGCGTGATGATCGATCGGCGGAGCATCTTGGTCGGGGCAGGCGCGGCGGCGCTGGTCGGGAGTGGCGCTCGGGCTGCCAAGCCGGACGCTTTTCGGCCGGGCGAGGTGTGGAACGACACGAACGGCGTCATGATCAATGCGCATGGCGGCGGACTGCTGCGCCATGGCGGGCGCTGGTGGTGGCATGGCGAGCACAAGACGGCCGGAGACGCGGGCAACCGCGCACAGGTCGGCGTTCATGCCTATAGCTCGGCCGATCTGGTGAACTGGCGCGACGAGGGGGTGGCGCTGGCGGTGTCGGACGACCTCGATAGTCCGATCGCGCGCGACTGCATCCTGGAGCGGCCCAAGGTCGTCTACAATCCGCGCACTCGAAAGTTCGTGATGTGGTTCCACCTGGAGCTGCGCGGCAAAGGGTACGGCGCGGCGCAGGCGGGCGTCGCAGTCGCCGACCGGCCGCAGGGACCGTTCCGCTTCCTGCGCGCAGGGAGGGTCAACCCGAGCATCTGGCCCGCCAATGCGACCGCAGCGGACAAGGCACCCGACACCAAGCTGGCCCAGGACATGCCCGGCGGGCAGATGGCGCGCGACATGACGGTCTTCGTCGATGGCGACACCGCCTGGCATGTCTATGCCTCCGAAGAGAATGCCACGCTCCAGATCGCACGGCTGGCGCCCGACTGGACCAGCCATGACGGCTATTATGTCCGTGCGCTGCCCGATGGCGGGAACGAGGCGCCCGCGCTCTTCAAGGCGAAGGGGCGCTATTACATGTTCGCCTCGGGGCTTACCGGCTGGCGGCCCAATCCGGGCCGCGTCTATGTCGCGGACAAGGTGACGGGGCCGTGGCGCTCGCTGGGCAATCCGGTGCGCGGGAGCGAGGTCGACCAGAAGACGACCTTCCATTCGCAATCCACCTTCGTCCTGCCGCTGCCGCCCGAGCGGCCGGGGGCGGAGCCGCGCTTCATCTTCATGGCGGATCGCTGGCGGCCGGAAAATGCGATCGACGGACGCTATGTCTGGCTGCCGGTGGAATGGGAGGGCGAGACGCCGGTACTGCACTGGCGGGACAGCTGGACGCTGGCGGATGGATGGAAATAGCATGACCGCCACCCCTTCCGGCGGGGGCCAAGCCTAGCTACATCCGGGCGATGACCGATAGCCCCGCGCTCACGCCCCCCGTCGCCGAAACCCGCCCGCACAGCTTCACCGTCCATGGGACGATGATCGAAGACCCCTATGCCTGGCTGAAGGACCCCGCCTATCCCGAGGTCACCGACAAGGACGTGCTCGCCTATGTCGAGGCGGAAAACGCCTATTTCGAGGCGGTCATGGCCCCGCGCCAGCCGCTGATCGACCGGCTGTACGAAGAGATGAAGGGCCGGATCAAGGAGGACGAATCCTCGGTTCCGCAAAAGGACGGCGACTGGATCTACTGGACCGGGTTCGAGACCGGCGGCCAGTATCGCAAATGGTGGCGCAAGCCTGTGGCGGGCGGCTCCGACGAGCTGCTGCTCGACGAACCGGCGCTGGCCGAGGGCAAGGAATATTTCCGGCTGGGCGCGTTTTCGATCAGCAACAATGGCCGCTACCTCGCCTATGCGATCGACGACAATGGCTCGGAGCGGTTCGAGGTGCGGGTCAAGGACCTAACCACCGGCGAGCATCTGCCCGATGTCATCCCCGGCATGTTGTCGGAGATCGTCTGGGTCGCCGATGACAGCGGCTTCCTCTACGGCGTGGCGAATGCGCAGTGGCGCACCGACAATGCGCGCTTCCACAAGCTGGGCACAGATGTCGCCGAGGATGTCGAACTGTTCCACGAGGATGACGAAGGCTATCGCGTCGCCGTCGCCGAGACCTCCGCGCGCAACTGGATCGTGATCGCGACCGGCGATCATGTCACCAGCGAGGTGCGGTTGCTGCCCGCCGACAATGTCTTCGCCGAACCGATCCTGGTCGCCCCCCGCAAGGAGGGCCGCGAATATGATGTCGACGAGCATGACGGCACGCTGTTCATCCACACCAACGACGTGGACCCGCAGTTCCGCCTGTGCACCGCCTCGATCGACAATCCCGGCGAGTGGCATGAGTTGATCGGCCCCAACCCGCATTTCTACATGACCGGGGTGGAGTGCTATAAGGACTTCTTCGTGGTCGAGGGGCGCGAGGACGGTTTGGACCGGATCGCCATCCACCGCTACGATACCCCGACCATACCCCAGCGGATCGACTTTCCCGAGGCGAGCTACACCGCCGGGCTGGGCGACAATCCCGAATATGATGTGTCGACCTTGCGTCTCGGCTATGAGTCCATGGTCACGCCGGACACCGTCTATGATTATGACGTGGCGACCGGTGGCCTGACCGTGCTGAAGGTGCAGGACATCCCGTCGGGCTATGACGGCGACAAGTACCGGACCGAGCGGCTGAAGATCGCAGGCCGCGACGGGACGATGGTGCCGGTGTCGATCGTCTACCCGAAGGACTTCCCGCGCGACGGATCGGGCAAGCTGTTCCTCTATGCGTACGGCGCCTACGGCTATGCCATCCCGCCGGGCTTCTCGACGGGGCGCATGAGCCTGCTCGATCGCGGCTTTGCCTATGCCATCGCGCATATCCGCGGCGGCGACGATCTGGGCCAGCAATGGTATCTGGACGGCAAGCTGGAGAAGCGGACCAACACCTTCCACGATTTCGTCGACGTGGCGAAGGGGTTGATCGACGGCGGCTGGACCAAAGCGGGGCAGATCGCCATTGCGGGCCGTTCGGCCGGTGGCGAGCTGATGGGTGCGGTGGTCAATTCCGACCCCGAGCTGTGGGGCGCGGTGATCGCGGACGTGCCGTTCGTCGACGTGCTCAACACGATGCTGGACGCCGAGCTGCCGCTGACGCCGGGCGAGTGGCCCGAATGGGGCAACCCGATCGAGGACAAGGCGGCGTTCGAACTGATCCGCAGCTACAGCCCCTATGACAATGTGAAGCCGCAGGCCTATCCGCCGATGTTCATCTCGGGCGGGCTGAACGATCCGCGCGTCACCTATTGGGAGCCCGCCAAATGGGCCGCCCGCCTGCGCGCGACCAAGACCGACGACCATCTGCTGCTGCTCAAGACCAATATGGGCGCCGGGCATGGCGGCAAGTCGGGCCGGTTTGAGAGCTTGCGCGAGGGCGCGGAGGAGCACGCCTTCATCCTGTGGCAGATGGGAGTCGAATCCTGAGCATAGAGGCGATCGTCGCGCGCTATGGTGTCGCGGCCATTGCGCTCGGCGCCGGGCTGGAGGGTGAGACGGCGGTCGTGACGGGCGGCATCCTGTCGCATCAGGGGCTGATCGGCTGGCCTGCCGCCTTCCTGGCCGCGGCGATCGGGTCGTTCCTGGCGGATCAGGTCTTCTTCACCATCGGCCGGCGGGCACGCGACGGGCGCTGGGTGGGCAAGTTGCGCAGGCGGCGGGTCTATACGCGCGTCACGAAGCTGATGGAGCGTTACCCGGTCGGCTTCATCTTCGCCTTCCGCTTTCTCTACGGTTTGCGCACGATCAGCCCGGTGGCGCTGGGCACCAGCCATGTGTCGACCCGGCTGTTCGTCGCGGTCAATGCCGTATCCGCCTTATGCTGGGCAGCGATCTTCACCGGTATCGGTTATCTGTTCGGCGAGGCGTTTCAGGAACTCGCGGCGCGCTATCGCCCGACGCTGCCGCACATCCTGATGGCGGCCGGGCTGGTGATGGTCGCCGCCACGATCGGCTGGGGCGTCCGCGCGCTGTGGTTGCGATACAGGGAAACGGACGAACAGGCATGAGCCGCTTCACCATGACCTTCACCGCCGGGCCGGAGCATATCGATGAGCTCGGCCATGTGAACAATGCCGTCTGGGTCCAGTGGATTCAGGCGATTGCGGGCGCGCATTGGGAATCCGTCGTGCCCCCCGAACATGCCGCCGCCCATATCTGGGTCGTGACGCGGCACGAGATCGACTATCGCGGCAATGTCGTGGCGGGCGAGACGGTGACCGCCGAAACCTGGGTCCCCAACCCGCCCAAGGGCGCGCGCTTCGACCGGCATGTCCGCTTTCTGGATGCGGAAGGTCAAGTGAAGGTGGAGGCGGTGACGACCTGGGCGCTGATCGACCGCGCCACCGGCCGCTTGCTGCGCGTCACGCCCGAGATCGCCGCACCCTTTCGGGTTTGACCGCAAGAAGCGGGACGCATTGGCTACGTCCCTGCGCTAGGGTTGCGGCCATGTTGAGCGAATGCACCATGGCCTCGCCGGTGGGCGAACTGACCCTCGTGGCGAGTGCCGAAGGCCTGCGTGCCGTCCTGTGGGCCGAGGAGCGGGAAGGGCGGGTGAAGCTGCCCGACCGCCACGATGATCCGGCGCACGCGATCCTGACGGAGGCGGTGCGCCAGTTGACCGAGTATTTCGCGGGAGAGCGACGCGTGTTCGACCTGCCGCTCGATCCCGTCGGCACCGATTTCCAGAAATCGGTGTGGACCGGCCTGGGCGCCATTCCTTACGGCGAGACGCGCAGCTACGCCGCGCTCGCCACCGCGATCGGGCGGCCGGGCGCATCGCGCGCGGTGGGGGCGGCGAACGGGCGCAACCCGCTGTCGATCGTCACGCCCTGTCACCGGGTGATCGGGGCGAACGGCACGCTGACCGGCTTTGCGGGCGGGCTGGCGGTGAAGCAGTGGCTGCTCGCGCACGAACGTGGCGAGCCGACACTGGCGCTCGCATGAGCTATCCGCCGCGCGTCTTTATCGAAACCCGCGAAGACGTGCTGCTGGACGCGGTGGCGGCGATCGGCCTCGCCTCGCTCGTCGTGGTGCGAGACGGCGTGCCCGAAGCGGTGTCGCTGCCGATGATCGCGATCCAGGATGGCGATGGCTGGGTGCTGGAGGGCCATGTCGCGCGCGCCAATCCGCTCTGGCGGCTGGCCGAGCGCGGTTGCGCGGCGCTGGCGATCTTTCAGGGGCCGCATGCCTATGTCCATCCCGGCTGGTATCCGACCAAGCGCGAGCATGGGAAGGTCGTGCCGACCTGGAATTACGTCGTGGTCCAGGCGCATGGGCACCTGTCCGTCACGCACGATCCCGAATGGCTGGCGGCGCACCTCGCCCGGCTGACCGAAGCGAAGGAAGCCGGACAGGCCGAACCCTGGTCGATGGACGATGCGCCCGAGGGGTTTATGGCCGGTTTGCTGCGTGGCATCGTCGGTCTGACCATGCGCGTCGCCCGACTGGAGGGGGTATGGAAGATCGCCCAGCACCACCCCGAGCCCAACCGGCGCGGCGTGATCGCCGGACTGGCGGCATCGGATGCGCCGGGGGACCAAGCGATGGCGGCGATGATGCAACAGGCCGAGCGCGATCGGGCGGGGTAAGGCGGATCGTCCAACTCTTTCCTCCCCTGGAAGGGGAGGTGGCAGGCCGAAGGCCTGACGGAGGGGTGTCGCCCTGTCGAGAGCGGGACACCCCTCCGACGCGCTATGCGCGCCACCTCCCCTTGCAAGGGAGGAATCGGATTACCTCAACATGACGGCGATGTCACTGGTGGCGGAAGAAATGCGGCCGTACCGGGCCGGATGTCGGTCCCGTGTCGGAGACTCCGGATGCGCCTGTTGCCCGCTTGCTCCGCGCTTCTCACCATCCTGCTGTCCGCGCCTGCCTCGGCAGAGGTGCCTGGCACGCCCTGCTGCCAGACTTTGGGCGAAGTGCGCACCAACATCGACCGGATCGACGACCAGATCCTTCGCCTGATGGCCGAGCGGTCGCGCTATGTCGCCCAGGCCGGGCGCTTCAAGACCTCTGCCGCGACGGTCCGGGACGATGCGCGGATTCGGCAGATCCTGACGCGCATCCGGGAAAAGGCCGCGAAGCAGGGGCTGAACCCGGATGTGGCCGAAGCGACCTTCCGCGCGATGGTCGAGGGGTTCACGGCGCAGGAGGCGCGGCAAAAGGGGCGGTAGGACATCATCCTCCCCGATACGGGGAGGGGGACCATGCGCAGCATGGTGGAGGGGGCGTACGGCGAGGGGCGACTTGTGTGGAAGGCCCCCCCC
>NZ_BCTY01000036.1 GCF_001591005.1 Sphingomonas sanguinis NBRC 13937 | reverse complement strand
GTTGAGCACCGCCAGAAGATGATGACTCCGGCGAGGGTGATGGCGGAGAAGACGGCGGTAGCGGCGCTTGTCCGATCTGACGGGCTCGGTGCGGGATTTCCGACCTGGGATGCAAGCTTGTATGTCCTTGGACTTTAGCGCGTCCCTTCGCATCGGCAAGAGCATGAAGCTTCGTGTTCATGCCGCCCTGGATGCGACCGATCAGGCGGCCGGGGACCCTTTTTCAACCGCAGGCTGGATGCCGTGCGGTGCACCTTCCGGACCCTAAGACCCGCCAATGAAATCACGAAATCCCGGCATTCGGCTTTGTGCCCGATTTCGGCCCTTCTGTTGATGGATCACCTGTCCAGAAGCGATTGCGAAGGATGGCACCCGAACGGCGCTTGGCGACAGAAGGCGGAATCGCATAAAGCTATGCTAATGCGAGGCTGTTGCAAATTAAGCGGCTCTTTTCTATCGCCCCCTGCGAAAGGGGAAGACCATGAAGTTCGCCATCGGTGTGATTGCCGCCGCTACCATCTGGACGGGAAGTGCCCAGGCGCAGGACGGCCACGCTGGCGAGGATGCGCTCGAAAGCGCGCGCGAGGATGTTGTGGTGACCGCCGCACGGACCAACTTGCCGGCGAGCGCACTGCCGCTGACGGTGGACGTCATCGATCGCGAGACGCTGTCGCGCCAGGTCGTGGTGTCCGGTTCGACCGTCGATGCGGTGTCCGCGCTGCTTCCGTCCTTTTCGCCGACGCGCGAGAAGATCACGGGCTTCGGCGAGACGCTGCGCGGCCGATCGCCGCTCTACGCGATCAACGGCATCCCGCAGACCACGCCGATCCGCGACGGCGCGCGTGACGGATACACCATCGATCCCTTCTTCATCGATCGCGTTGAAGTGATCTACGGTTCCAACGCTCTGCAAGGCATCGGGGCGACGGGTGGTGTGGTCAATCAGGTCATCGTCGGCGCGCCTAAGGAAAATGGCTGGAGCGGGCGGACCCTGCTCCAGGGAAATAGCGGCAATGATTTCTCCGGCGACTCGCTCGGTGGTAAGGTCGCCGGCCTGGTGAGCGTCCGCAGCGGCCGGTTCGATGCCACCGCTGGCGCGGCCTTCGAGCGGCGCGGCGTGTTCCTCGACGGGCGCGGGCGCCGCATCGGGCTCGACGGCAATCAGAGTGAGATTCAGGATACCGACAGCCTTTCCTTCTTCGGCCGGGCAGGCTTCGACCTATCCGATATCGCGCGCATCGAGGTGATCGCCAACCGCTTCCGGCTGGAAGGCAACAACCACTACGTGCCTGTCGACGGCAACCGGGCGCTGGGCATTCCCGCCACCAGCCGGCGCGGGCAGACGCCGGGCCAGCCCTCCACCGGCTTGGCCGAGATGGTGTCGGCCTCGCTTACCGATGGCGATCTGGCGGGCGGGGCATTTACGCTGCAAGGCTTCTACAACCGCACCAGCGATACCTTCGCCGGCGGTATCCTGGCGACGTTCCAAGACGCGCGGATCGCGCCGGTGGGCACGCTGTTCGACCAGTCGCGCAACGTATCGCGCAAGATCGGCGGCAAGATCAGCTACGAGCGTGCCGTGCCGGGCTTTGAGGCGCTGACTCTGACCGCGGGGTTCGACGCGCTGATCGATCGCACCAAACAGGATCTCGTCCAGACCGGCCGCGCCTGGGTGCCGCAGACCGACTTCCGCAGCCTGGCGCCGTTCGGGCAGGCCAATCTCAAGCTGTTCGATGGCGTGGTGCGGATCGCCGGGGGCGTGCGCTACGAGAATGTGCAGCTCGACATTCCCGATTATACGACGCTTGCCAGCGCGAATGCGCGGGCAGTCACTGGCGGCAAGCCGTCGTTTAAGCGTGCCTTGTGGAACGGCGGCGTGGTGGTGGAGCCGATCAAGGGCATTCGCGCCTATGGCAGCTATGCGGAAGGCTATACGATCGCCGACATCGGGCGCGTCCTGCGCGGCATCAGCCAACCCAATATCCGCATCGCCGACTTCCTCGACCTGACGCCTGTCGTGTCCAACAACCGTGAGGTTGGCGTCGAGGTGAACCAAGGGCCGCTGGAGGCCAGTGCCACCTATTACTGGTCGTCGAGCGACCTGGGCCAGGTGCTGGTGCGCGCAAGCGACGGCATATTCAACGTCCTGCGCCAGCCGATCGACATCGAGGGCCTGGAGATGAACCTCGCCGTCCGCACCCCGCTGCCGGGGCTCAAGCTCGCCACCGGCTTCGCGCATGTGAGCGGGCGCACCGACACCAATGGCGACGGCAGGATGGACGCCGATCTCGACGGTGCCAACATCTCGCCCGACCGGCTCAACCTGAGCATCGACTATGCCCGCGGACGCTTCAGCGCGCGCGTGCAGGGCCGCTATTATCTGTCGCGCCGGTTCCAGGGGCAGCCGATCGCCAATGATTTCGTCGGCTACCGGTTGTTCGACGCCTATGCCGCCTATGACCTGCCGATCGGCCGCATGATGCTGAGCGTCCAGAATCTCGGCAACACCGACTATGTCACCTATTACAGCGACACGCAGGGGCCGACCGACAATGCCCGCTTCTACACGGGGCGCGGGCGCAACTTCACGCTGAGCTGGCAGGCCGGGTTCTGATGCATATCCTTGCCCTGCTGCATCGCTGGATCGGCGCGATCGGCGGCCTGTTGCTCGCGGTGCTGGGGCTGACCGGCACGCTGCTCGTGTGGCGGGACGAGCTCACCTTCGTGGCGCATGCGGGAGATCCGGTGCGTGCCGATCCGGCCGCGCTGGCGAAGGTTGCCGGACTGGTATCAGGCGGGGGAAGACCGATCGACCGCATCACGTTCGCGGGTGACGGGCTCGGCGTCCATCAGGTGCTCTTCCGAGACGGCGGCGGCGCCTATCTCAGCCAGGCTGGGGAGACGGTCGCCCGCTGGTCGGCATCGTGGCAACGGCCCGAGCTATGGCTGTTCGATCTCCATCATCGCCTGCTGATCGGCGATACGGGGGAGACGATCACCGGCATCGCCGGCTTGGTCGGGCTGTTCTTCGTCGTCACGGGGGTGGTGCTGTGGTGGCGAACCCGGCGGCGTTTTCGCCTGCGGGCTTGGCCCGCGACGATGAAGTCCGGTGCGATCGTCCACCATCACCGCGATATAGGCGTGGTGGCTGCGCCCTTGCTGCTCGTCTCGATGGTAACGGGGGTATTGATGGTGTTTCCCGCCCTGGGCGGTGGCCTGATCGCCGAAGCGCGCCTGCACCCGCCGAAGGTGGAGGGGGGCCGCGCGGTCCCGGCCCACCGCGATCTGGCGCCGCTTTTCCGGGCTGCAGCGGCGACGTTCCCGGGTGCCGAGTTCCGCCGCCTGCAATGGCCGCGAAAGACCGGGGCGCCCATCGTCCTCCGGCTGCGGCAGTCCTTCGAATGGACCCCGAATGGTCGCACCTTCATCTATGCCGATCCCGTCACGCTGGCGATCTTGGACCACGCCGATCCCGCTGAGGGAGGCGCTGGGTCTTCGATCCGCGAGAAGCTCTATCCGATCCACGCTGCCAAGACCGGAGGTGTTCTCTGGAAGCTAGCCATGAGTGTTTCCGGCGTCGCACTGACTCTGCTGGGGAGCTTGGCAGTATACGCATTCTGGCGGACACAATGGAATATTCGTAGCGCACGATGCAGGAAGTCGAAGGCTAGGTCTCAAAGAGCGGGACAGAACATCGCTCCAATCAGGCGGTGAGCGTCGGCTGGCGACCCACATACGCCGTTCCGATGCTGGCGCGGGGACGACCGGTTTTAGCAGAACCGGACGTACGAATTCTCGGCTTTCAGGACGTCGTGGGACACCGGCGCGCAGCGGTTCGTAACTTGGTCGACCGTTTCAATGGGGCTAAGGTGTCTGCCCAAATAGCGGAGAACCAGTCACTGTTCGCTGCGGCCTGACATCATCAGGCAAAGAACGCTGTGCGCAGCGGCAGCATGGCGGCACCGATTGCCGCGGCATCGGGACCGATCGTCGATGGCACGATCCTGGGCGCGGGGCGATGATGGCCACGCCGCTCGGGGTTGGTTAACCGGATGCGTGCTATGATCCGCTCGGCGAGTACGGGCGGCAAACGACCACCGAGCACGATCAGGTCGGGGTCGAGGGTAGCCGAGATGACCGAGGCGACCAGATTGAACGACGGCGTGCAGATATCCAGCCAGCCGTCGATCAGCGGATCGGCGGAATCGAATGTGGCCAGCATTGCATGAAGGTCGTCATAGGGCTGACCCTGGGCTGCGAGATAGAGGCGTAAATTCTCAAGATTGGGCTGCGGCCAGCCCTTGGGCAGGACGGAAGCAAACTCGCCGGCATTGCCATGGCTGCCACGCAGTTGTGCGCCACCCGCGATAACCCCGCCGCCGAAGCCGACAGCAAAATACAGATAGGCAAAGTCGCTCGTTATCCGACCCGCGCCCAGCATCGCTTCACCGACCGCGGCGACGTTGCCGTCATTGTCGACCCAGACCGGGCCGCCGAGCCGTTCGGCCAGCATCGTATCGATCGGGATCAGTGCCCATGGGTCGAGCTGGGGCGGCGGGTTCAGCCGTGCGCCGTCGCCGATGAAATAGCCGGTCACTCCGACACCGATGCCAATCCGTCGCGCCGGATCGAGCGCCGCTTTGATCACCGTCGCGTCGACCAGCGAAGCGATTTGCGCGGCCGCCCGAGCGAAGTCGACGCTCAGCAGCCGTGCGTCGGCGCGCGCCCGGATCGCGCCGGTCATGTCCATCAGCACCAGTGACACCGCGTCGGTCATCACCGACACACCGACCGCGAAGGCGGCATCGGCGTTTAGGCGAAGTTTGGCGCTCGGCTTGCCGCGGCCGGCAATCTGGGGCGCGCCCTCCACGAGCAGGCCGCGGTCGATCAGCGGATCGACGAGGCGCGTGATCGATTGCGCCGTCAGGCCCGTCGCGCGGGCGAGGTCGGCGCGCGAGGCTGTGCCGGTCCGGTGGAGGAGCGCCATCACCACACGCTCGTTGTCGGTCGCGGTACGGCGCCCGTCTTCCCGTAGAAATGCAGGCGCGAACTGGCCCGCGAAGCCATGACTCATGTGCGGATGTCCTTCGGATGGATCGGCGCGATACGCCGCTGCGGCCAAACGCACCATGCTGCGACCGGACAGGCAACGAGCAGCGCTGCGACGAATGTCGCAAGAGCATCGAGCGCGAACATGGTGTGATCGTCAGGTGCGGCGATCATCCCGCCGTTCGTCGATAGCGGGACGGTCGTCCCCGTGTCGGGATAGGCGATGGTGGTCGGCAATTGCAGCATCGAATCCATCGGACCTTGTAGAGGTGAAGCCCTTCCACCTGGATGCGGCGCGGGGCGGTGCCCTGCGCGGTCATAATGGTGAAGCCGTGCGCCCACCAGCTTTCCTCGGCCTGGACCCAGGCGATGCGATTGCCCATCGCGCTCACCGCCTTGACGCGCAACTTGGGGTTGAGCGGTGCGATGGCTTGGAAGCTGCCGTCATCGGGGTTGAAAGACCAAGCGCCATCATCGGTAGTGACGGTATAGTCGCCATTGGGCGTCTGCGACAGGTCATGCCCGTCGCGCCGCCCCGGCAGCGGCCAGCGCGCCGTCTCCACGAGCCGGGGAGACGGCCCGGTCGGATCGAGCCGGAAAGCCTGGACCAGATCGTGCGACAATGTGAACAACCGCGTGCGCTTGGCGTCCCAGACCGCCCCATGCCCGGACGGCAGTGGCAGATTCTGCAATGCCATCTCGCTGCGGTGGACGTCGTAGAGTTCGAGCCGGTCCCCCGCCGGATCGATCGACAGTGCGACCGCGACCAGCCCGCCGGGCAGCAGCGCCGCCGAATGCGCCATCGGCGTCTTGGCGCGGAACAGGCTCACGCCGGTCGCCCGATCGATCAGCACCGTTGCGCCGGTCGAGGCGGTGACGAGTAGCGCGCGACCATCGTCCATCGGCTTGCAATCATCAATATGCCTCAGCAGCGTCGCCCGATACTCGGCGGGCAGGTCGGTCGCCTCGCGTGCCGTCCAGCGCCACGACTCGATGGCGCGATCGCCCACGATCCGCAGTTCGCGGACTTGATCGTCGCCGCAGGCATAAAGGCGATCCGGTGTCGTCGCCGTCGCGGCCATGGCCAATAAACCTATAAGAAACATCACCATATCCCTCCCTTAACGCGTCCGCCGCGTCACCCTCGATGCGCCGTCACGGTTATGTCACCTATAGTGATTAAATGACGCGATCATGTCATTCCAAGGGGGATTCGCCATGGCGTTTCGATCACAATTTCGCTTGCTGCTGCTTCTGTCCGCATCCTTGCCGTGCAGCGCCGTTGCACAGAGCAGGTTCGCGCCCGACCAGACGGCGAACCTTGGGGCGCCGCCCGTCGCCGGTTCCGAGAAGGAGGGCGATATCGTCGTGACCGGCGCGCGGCTGCAGGCGAAAAAGGACATCGCCGCCAAGCGCGAAATCTCCGTCATTTCCGACAGCATCAGCTCAGACGAGGTCGGGACGCTGCCGGACTTTGGCTTGGGGGAGGCTTTGACGCGCGTTCCGGGCATCTCCACCATCCAGAACAATGGTCGCGGCGAAGCGCAATTCCTGTCGATCCGCGGCCTCAATGCCGACTATAACCTTGTCGAAATCGATGGCGTGCCGCTGCCGGCCAACGAAATCTCCCGCCGCAACGTCTCGCTGGACGTCATCCCATCGTCGCTGGCCGCGCGGGTCGACGTCTACAAGTCGATGGATGCGGCGATGAACGCCAATGCGATCGGCGGTATCGCCAATCTCCGGACGCGCAGCGCGTTCGATAATGGCGGTAAGCCATATCTGGGCGGTCGCGCGGACATGGGGCGCTGGAGTTTCGAGCGCACGCGCGGCGGTAACACCCCATCGGGTCAGGCCGAACTGGTCGGCGCGACCACCTTTGGCCCGGACCACAAGTTCGGCGTGGTCGTCGCGGGCAGCTATTTCCGGCGCGTCAGTGCCTCGCTCGATTCCGCCAGCACGGCGCCGCTCTACGTCGATCCGATCACCGGCCAGAAATTGAGCTCGGCGACGACCGATGTCAGCAACGCCGCTGTCGTGCCTTCGGTCCGCCGCTGGCTGCACTATGACAATCTGCGTCAGCGCTATGGCGGCCTCGCCAAGTTGGAGTTCGACGATCATGTGATGTTCAAAGCGGCCCTGACCTTTGCCGATTTCTACCACAGCAATGACGAGGATCGGCAGGCTAACAGTGTCACGCCCAACACAGCCGTAACCGCCGCCACCAACCAATACACCTATATCACGGGCGTCACCCCCGCTGGCGGCACCGTCCTGAGCGGCAACTATGCACAGGACGATGATTCCCATTATTTTCAGAAGCGGGGCATTAAATATGCCGATTTTCACGGTGAGCTGAATCCAGGCGATCATATCGCGGCCGATCTGGGCGTGAACTACGCGATCGCCACCTATCATCAGGATGCCACCACCTCGGTCTTTCGCATTCCGGCGGGCACCAACCTCGCTTATACCTATACGCTTACGCCAGGGCGGTTTCCTCAGTTCAATTTTGCCGCGCCAAGCTATGTGTTCAACCCCGCAAACTATAATTTTTATGATTATCAGATTGCGCCCGATGATCAGAAGGAAAAGGCGCTGACCGGGCGGGCGAACCTGCGGATGAACATGGCGGGCGAAGATCGCGGATTTGGAGCGGCCATAGGGCTGTACGCCCGCTTCGTTGATCGCCGGTATGATCGTAACGTTCGTGATTATGCGCCGATCGCCGGGGCTGCGCCATTGTCGACCTTTGCCGCGCCGCAGCGCTACACGCCTTATAATGGCGGCGGTCAGACCGTGATGTTCTTCGACCCCGCTGCGGTCACGGCGTTCTTCACCGCAAACCCCACCAAGTTCGTTGCGAATACAACGAACGCGCAAGCCAGCCTGCAATCTGATTATACGCTGACCGAAGACATCAAGGCGGCCTATGCCATAGGTCGCTATGTGCTGGACGATCTGCGGGTCACCGCCGGAATCCGGTATGAGGGCACCGATCTGACGACCGGGTCGAACGGCTTTACCACGGTCGGCAAAACCACGACGCTTACCTACGGCCAGCAATCGCAGCATTATCACAATTGGCTGCCGTCGGCGGAACTCGACTGGAACGTGACAAACACGCTGCGCGCCCGCGCGGCGTTCAGCCGAACACTTGCGCGGCCAAATTATAGCGATCTGGCGGGCCGGCAGACCATCGCCATCAATTCCGGGACCAATTTTGTCTCGATCACAAGCGGCAATGCGCAGTTGCAGCCCCGACGTAGCGACAATTACGACGTAAGCCTTGAATATTATGCCAACCGGGATGTCCTGATCTCGCTGGCGGGCTTCCTCAAAAAAGTTCGAAACGAGATCCTGACGGTCAGCAATACCGCGCTCCAACCCTATAACGGGGTCATTACGCAGGTCACCACCACCCAGCCGATCAACGCCAGCGGGACGGTGATCCGGGGCGTCGAACTGAACGCGGTCGTCACCCGCTTCTCATTCCTGCCGAGCCCGATGGACGGACTGGGCATTGCGGCCAACCTCACCCTGCTGGACCCCACGCCGCCGTCGGTGATGATGACGAACGGCACGCGCCGTCAATTGTCGAGCCTGATCGAAAGCGCAAATGTCGTCGGTAACCTTCGTGCCTTTTACACGATCGGCCCCGTCACCGTGCAAGGCGCGTGGAACCACCTGGCGCCTCTCCTGCTGACGGTGTCGACCACCGACCCGACCCAGGATATTCGGTACAAGGCCAGCGATGTCTTCGATGCGCAGGTCCGCGTTCGGCTGTCGCAGGCCATCACAATAGTGGCCCAGGGCAAGAACCTGTCCGACAATCGCCCGATGCGCGTGACGGGTCCCGGCTTTGGCTTGCTGAGCGAGGAACTGGAAAACGGCCGCGCCTATTACATTGGCGCGTTGTTTCGCTTTTAAGCACGATTGGATATCGCCGCGCGGGTCAGGTCGGACTCCGCAATGCATCTTCGTAGGCAAGGTGGGAGTACATCCGGGATCGGATAAACGCCCACCTCCGCCGGAAGCCTCAATCCCCTGCCTACCATTCGAACGACGGCTGAATGTCGCTTTTTGAGTCGTCTGCCCAGCCACGGCGCGGGGAACAGAGCAATCAGGCAGTTTCCCGCGCGATCGGCCCGATTTCCACACTCTTGAGACCACCGGCGTGCGGCGGTTGCGGCATGAATTTTTGCGCGTCAGCTTGCGGGGCGGATCAGCGGACCGTCACCGCCATCGTGACACGGCGGTTGGCGGGGGCGACCTCCTCGTCCTGGGTCATGTCCAGCAGGGGGCGGCCGTCGGCTGCCCAGTGAATGCGGCGTACGCGGGCGTCACGTCCGTCGCCGCCGACGCCGTTGCCCCAGCTGTGATAGACATAAAGCGGGTTGCCGTCCTCGTCGGTGGTGAAGGCGCCGTGGCCGGGTCCCTGCTCATAGCGGCGATAGTCGATGGTGCCGGCGGGCATTGGCATGCTCTTCTGGAGCGGTGCGGACCATTTGCGCCATACATCCCTCCGCGTCAGATCGGCGTCCAGCGGGGCGGAGATGCCGTTGACGACATAGGTGGGGCTGACCCCGGAACTGGAATAGACGAGCGTTACCCGGCCGTCATGGGCGAGCGCAAAGCCGCCCTCCGCCAGATTTTCCTCGACCGATGTCTCGGGCACGATGATCGGGGCAGGGGCCCCGGCCAGCCGTGTCGGGTGGGTGGGATCGACCTTGGCGATCCAGGTCAGCGGATCGCCCAGCGGGCCGGATGTTGGGATATAGCGCTGAGACCAGGCGTAATAGCCCTGACCGCCAATCGTGAAATAGGTCATGTCCAGGCTGATATTGGGCATTCCAATGCGGCCGAGCGGGGTGCCGTCGGCCTTGAGGATCGCGGACGGCGGCGACCAGTCGGCGGGATTGGCCGGATCGCCGCCCTTGCGCAGTTGGATGATGTGCGATTGGACGCGCGACCATAGGCCGCCCTCGCTCGACTGGTCGTCCTTGGGATTGAAGCAGGGGGCGAAGAGGATCGACAGCCGACCGCCGATCTCATGGATTTCCGGGGCCCAGTAGCAGCCCGCGATCACGCGCCCCTCGCTGGTCCGGTCGCGGCGCGTGCGACGGTTGAGCACGTCGATCTCGCGCGCGCGGCCGCCCTTGTCGTCGGCCAGGTCCTCGATCCGGTCGGCGATGCGGAGCGGCAGATGCGCGGAGCCGACATTGTCGTTGTTCGTGTCGTCGGTTGCGGTGAAGAGATAACGGACGCGGCCATCACGCTCCCAGCGATAGATGTTGGGATCGGCGCGGTTATAGGCCAGAATCGCCGGATAGCGGCGCTGGCGGACCGTACCGTGGACCAAATAGCGGCCGGGGCGGTCGAGCTTGGCGAGATCGACGGCGTCCCAGTCGACCGCGCGGGTGGCGGTCGAGCCATCCGAATAGCCCAGCGTGGCGCGCACGGCCTTCAGCGCGGCGAGTTGGCGGCGGGAGACGGTCTGCGGCGCAACCTGGGCCGTGACGTTGACGATTCGGCCGAAACGGTTGGCGAGCGTGGTTGCGGTGGTCGGCGCGATCGCGAGCGTGTCGCCATCGGTGGTGGCGATGGCCCCCGCGCGAACCGCGCCGACATTGCCCGTAGAGACAACGCTGGAGCGGCGGCTGCCATAGGGTGTGTCATGGTCCTCCGTCCGCGCCAGATCGGTCACGGTCGTCCAGCGCGACTGGCCGGTGCGGTCTGTCCATGACACGAGGTACCGCCCGGCGGCCGAATCCCAGACGGCTCGGGGCTTTGCCACGCCGTTGGCCGGGCCCAGGTCGAGGGTACCGAGTTCGGTGAAGTCGGCGGGCCGCCGGGGATCGCTGCGAAAGATCAGGGTCGCGGTCGGATCGGGGTCGGGCTTGCCTGCCATGTCGACGCGCGTTGCGATGACGCCCAGTGCGCCATCGGCGAAATGGAAGAGCGACGGGTCGGCCACGCCGCGCAGGGCGATCTGGTCGAGGCCGATCGGGTCGCCCTTTGCGAACAGCACGCCATAATCGTCGTTGAGCGGACTGGCCTGGCCATCGGCGTCGGTCAGCGCCAGATGGACGCTGCGGGCGACCGTCGGCTGGTTCACGGCCTCCGCCGTGGTGGGCGTACGGCTATAGGCCCGCAGGCGACGCGCGTCGGCGCCCAGCACCGTCACGGCGAAGCGCTTGGTCTGCGTCGTGCCGTCCGGCAGGGTCAGTGTGCCCTCCAGATGGACGAGGTGCTCCTTGCCGTCGGGATTGGTGAGGATGCCGTCGCTCACGGCCCCGCCATCGGCGCGCCAGCGAACGCCACGACCATCGGGCACGGGCAATCGTGTCCCCGACGCCAGGACCGGCGGCACGACCCAGCGATCTGTGAGGCTGGCGCCCTGGGCCTGGGACGGGGCCGGGTTCCAGTGCGCCACCAGCGCATCGCGCTCGGCCGCGGTGATCGGCAGCACCGTGCCATGGCGCGGCGAGCGGGGCAGGTGGAAGCCGCGCGGAATGGTCCACTTGATCTTGCCGTCGAGCGAATGGGTGGCGAGCGGGATATATCCGACCCCGCCATAATTATCGACCCACAGGAAATAGCGAAAGCCGCTGGCATCGCCGGGATTGGCGCGGAACGCGGTCGGCCCCTCCACCTCGGGCGTGCCGGCGCGGCGGCCGATGCAGCGGTCCACGATCCGCCATGCGCCGGAGTCGCCAGTCGCGCGGAGGGAGGAGGAGACCTGGGCCAGGATATCGGCCGACGGACAGCCATCGGTGTCGGTGATCTTGGTGAAGCGGTAATAGCGGTCTCCGTCCTTCAGGACCGTCGCGTCGATCATCCCCCTGTCCTTCACCGCGCCGGGGACATCGGTGGATTTGAACCAGGGCGTCGGCGGGGTGAAGTGGCGGAAGTCGCGGGTGACCGCGCTCAGGATTTGCGGGCCGTTGCCGTCCGGGATCTTATGCGCGGCGTCCTTGTAGAGCGTCGAAGTCCAGTAGACGACATAGGCGCCGATGCTGGGATCGTAGCTCGCCTCGGGGGCCCAGGTCATGCCCGCATTGGGCAAATTGACCCGGACATGGCGCTGCTGGCCCCAGTGGACGAGATCGGTCGATTCCCAGATTTCGAGATAGTGGCTGCCCTGGTCGGTCGACCCGCCCCAGCCGGTGCGGCCCGCCGACAGGTCGGTGGCGAGCAGAAAGAATCGGTCGCCCTCGGCCGAGCGCATGATGAAGGGATCGCGCAGCCCGCGCGTGCCTTCCGTGGATTGGAGAATGGGTTCGGCGTCGTTCAACGTCTTCCATTGCAAGGCGTTATTGCCGTCGGACACGGCGAAGCGCACTTTTTCGCCCTCGACGCTGTCGCCGGTGAAATAGGCGAAGACATAGGCGGAGGGCGGCAATGCGGCCGGGGGGGCGGCGAGCACGGTGACGTCCAGCGGCACGTCGATCGGGCGGCGGCCGGGAAGGGTGACGGTGGCGGTGAGGCGAACCCGGCGGTCGGTCCGACCGCGTGAGACGAAGCCCTTGCGAACGACGTCTTTGCCGTGGCGGTTGTTGGTGGCGGAAATGACCTTCGCATCTGAGGAGCGCCATGTGATCCGCGCGGCGGTCATGTCCGGGCGAGCGGCCAGGGCGGGGAGTTCGGCGGTACTCTCCGGTAGGGTCAGGCTGCCGCGGATCGGCCCGGCGAGCGACAGTTCGTCACGCAATGCCGCAGCGATCGTGTCGCGCTCCGGGTCTGCGGCAGGGGCTGCGCCACCTAGCGCAATGATCGCCATGGGCAGCGGCAGGATGCGCAGAAAACAATGCGTGGCCGTCATCCGACTTCTCTCCCATTGGCGTGGCTGGCTTCGGTGCCGCCCATTGCGTCGAACGATATGTCGGACATTTGTCGCGCGGCAAGTACGGAGTTGCGGGCCCTGGTGCGGCGTCGGCGACAGACCAGGACCTGGTGCCCTGCTTTTGCGGGCGAGCCGTCAGGGCATGGGCGTGATGGTAATCCGGTCGATATTGGGGGCGAAGCGCGAGCGGAGCAGGATGCCGGGCCAGCTCTGCGACGCATAGGTCCGGCCATCCCAATTGGGCTGTTCCTCGCCCGCGATACGGATGGTGTTGGCGCCTGCCTTCAGCGTCACGGGTACCGTCATCTCCCACCAGTTGTTGGCGTTGAAGCTGTGCGGCGCACTGACCAGGATCGGTTCGCCGCCATTGACTGCAATGCGCGCGATCCGGGCGAGCGGGTCGGGATTGTAATGCGTCGCCTTGGCCTGTTCCTCGTTGGAATAGCGCAGGGTCAGTGCATAGGTGCCAGCACGGTCCGCCATGACCCTGGGGAAGGTCAGCGTGTTGCCGTTGCCCGGCGCGCCACCGATGTCGAATACCGCACGGCCTCCGCTGGCCAGCGACGCCGCGCCGATGCGCGCGGTCCCGGCGACCTGTGCGGCCTCCGCTTCGTAATGGCGGGGGGCGGGGCTGGTCTCGGGCGTCACCGACAGACCGCGCAGCGACGGCGATCCGGCGGCGGCGGTCAGCACCACCTTGTTGATCCCGCCGAGCAGGAAGGAATGGCCCTTCGTCTCGCGGCCATTGACCGCCATCCGCACCGCGCCGCCGCTGGCGTCGGGGGCAAGGCGCGCCAGGCCGTCCCGCGCGGCATAGACCCAGAAGGTCGCGCTACCGTCCTCCGCCAGCGTCACCGCGTCGCCGCCGGAGCGGGACCCGCCCTTCAGCACCGCGTCGGCCACATCGTAATGGGCGCGGGTGGCGGCGGGATCGGCGGCGGTCAGGGTGATGCGGTCGACCATCGCATTGCCCTGCGTCCGCCCCTGGCCGTCCCGGCTTCGGGTCGAGAGCGTCAGGATATGGCGGCCGCGCGTCAGCGAAACGGTCGTATCCGCATGGTCGAGCACGGCGGGCTTGTAGCCCAGCGGCAGGAACAGCTCGCCCGCCGCTTTGCCGTCGATCAGCAGATAGACATTGGTCGGCCCCTGCGCCTCGGCCAGCGGGTCCTTGTTGAAGGTGCTGGCGAGCACGCTCAGGTCGTAGCGCCCGGCGCGCGGCACCTCGACCGCGAAGTCCAGCGCGGCGTCGGTGCCGGTCTTGAACCCCTCGACCAGATAGCCGTTCGAGACGTGGAAGCGGTCGACATGATCGGGCGAGCCTTCGGGGCCGCGCACGCTAAGGCCCTCGCCACGCCGAGTCGCTTTTTCCGCCTCGTAATCCTGTCGCCAGCGCGAAGGGACGGCGGTGGGCCGAACGCCCTGGCCAGGGGTGAGCAGCAACTCATAGGCCGCTTCCTCGCGAAGGGCGGGCCAGCCGTCTTGGCCGAAGGGGAGGGCGACCTGGCCATCCTTCACCGGCACGATCCGGTCGCCGACCAGGACCGGCGGGGCGCTATCGCCCAACTGGCCGGTCCATCCGATCTCGCGCACCCGCACGCGGGCGGTGCCGCCGAAGCTGGCGGGGACATGGGTAAGGGCCACGGTCGCCGCGCCGGATGCGCCGCCGAACAGCATCCGCATCTGGCCGCGCGCCGGGTCCAGCGTCGCCACGCCCTGCAGCGTATAGCTCTGGTCGGGATGCGGCGGCGTGACGGCCAGGGTGTGGCCGCTCATTGTGGCATAGCGGTTCAGCAGCCACCATTGCCCGTTGCCGCGATTGGCCTGGACGGCGGAGTCGCTCAGATTGCCGTCGATATTCCAATAGGCGATGTCGGCATCGACCTTGGAGTCCTCGATAGCCGCGACCCACTGCACCATCTGGCCGGGGACCGAGGTGTGGTAGTTATAGGCATATTCGTTGATGTTCACCGGCAGGTGGCGGCCCTGCCACTGGGTGCCCTTGACCAGCCGGTCCTCCCATTCGCGGTACTTGCGCACGCTGGTCCGCACCGTCGCCGGGTTGCTGAGTTCGTGCCAGGTGATGATGTCGGGCATGGTGTCGGCGGCGATGGCGTGGCGCAGAAAGCCTTCCACCTCTGGGTAGAGGATGCTGGTGTTCGGCCCGGCAATCCGCGCGCCGGGCAGTTCCTGGCGGATCATCCGTACCGCCCGGTCCCAGGCGTCGTTGAACGCGGTCGGGTCCTTCTGCCACCGGATATTGTTGCAGCTCTTAGGCCCTTCGGCGAACATGTTGCCGTCGGGCTCGTTATAGGGGACGAAGACGATCCGGTCGCGATAGCGCGGGGCCATGGTCTTCACCTGCCGCACCTGCGCGCGCAGCTTCTCGATATAGTTCGTCACCGACTGCGCACAGTCCCCAGTCTTCCAGTCATAGGGAAATTCGCGGTTGATGTCGGTCATGTAGATATAGGTGTCGCCGCCCGACGCATCGGTCAGCAGCGTCGACACCTCCAGCGCGTCGGCACCCGGATGCTGCGGCCCGTCCTGCGCCTTGGTCGAGACGGTGCGTAGGGCAATGCCCTCGACCAGATTGGGATGCGGCAGCCGCGCGTCGTACAGACCATAGAGTGTGCCCGACGCCCCGCCATGAAAGGCGCCGGTGTCGCTGGCGAGGTCGACGGTGATCGTCTCCTGCGCAAGTGCTGGCACCGCGACCGAGCCGAGCAAGACGGAGATCAGCACGGAGGCGGAACGGCGGGGCTTTTGGGTCATGGATCGGGGTTCCGGGATAGGGGTCATGCGCCGCGCTCGGCGGTCATGCGCGCGATGGTGGCGCGGTTCAGGATCAGGCGCGAGACGGCAAAGGCCAGCGCCAGGTGCATCAGGCCGGGAATGATGGTCGACAACAGGCGGATGCCGGCCAGCGACAGGGGCGTCTGGTTGCCCGCCCCCGCCCTGTAGGACACGAGGACCAGCACCCCACTGATCAGCGCACCCGCCACCGCCCAAGCCAGCTTCACGAAGAACTGGTTGAAGGCGAAGCTCATGCCCGAGGAGCGCATCCCCAGCTTCCACTCGCCATATTGGTCGGCCAGCTGGATCAAAGTGAAGTGGAGCGGCAGGGTGCAGCCCAGTACGATGCAGCACAGCCCGACCAGCACCAGCCACAGGGTCGGATAGTCGCCCGGTACGAAGAAGGTAGCGCAATGTCCGGCGACCAGGATCAGGTTCACCCAGATATAGACGCTGCGCACATCGAAGCGGCGCGTGAACGCTTGCACCACGATCGAGCCCAGGAACCCGCCCACCGTCGCGGTGCCGAAGAACAGCGCCTGATAGGTCGCATCGCCCTTCAGCACATAGGTGATGAAGTACAACGCCGCGCCGCCCTTGGTATTGAAGATCGCGATCAGCAGCAGCGTCATCAGGAAGGTCCAGCGCAGCTGGTCGTTCTTCAACGTGTTGGCGATCGCGACCTTCAGCGGCACGTCGGCGGAATCGGCGGCGGCGACCCGCTCGCGCACGAACAGGAAGCAGATCAGGAACATGACGACCGCCGCCGCGCTCAGGATCGCCACGCCGTCGCGATAGCCGCGCGCGATGTCCGCACCGCCCAGATGGCGCACCAGGATGGGCAGCCCGACCGACACGCAGAAGGACGCCACCGCGACCATCGCGAAGCGCACCGACTGGCACGACACGCCTTCGCGCTCGCTGTCGGTCATCCGGGTGATCAGCGCGCAATAGGGGACGTTGTTGAGCGAATAGGACAGAGCGAGCAGGAAATAGGTGATCGCGGCATAGGCGACCTTGCCGTCATAGCTGAAGTCCGGCGCCTGGAAGGTCAGGAAACAGCTGAGCCCCACCGGAATCGCGGTCCAGAGCAGATAGGGCCGGAACCGTCCCCAGCGGGTCGTGGTGCGGTCCGCCATGATGCCGATCAGGGGATCGGACACGGCATCGAAGATGCGCAGCGACAGGAACAATATGCCGACGATGCCCGGCGCCAGCCCGAAGACATCGGTATAGTAGAAGGTCAGGAAATTGGCGATCAGCCCGGTGACGATCGTGCCCCCCGCATCGCCGAAGCCGTAGCAGATTTTCTCGATAAAGGGGATGGAGGCAGGCGGAATCGGGGCGGGCGCGCCGGGCCGCCGCTCGTGATCCGCTGCTATGGCGTGGTCCGCCATCGATGCCGCCATGACCTTCTGCCTCCTCTGTCGGTCCGTCCTTTGACGGTTCCGTTGAAATTCCCGATGCGTATCGCCTAGCGCGTCTTGTCGAACGCCGCCGTTACCGCCGCGCCGTCGCGGATGAAGACGGGAATCCGGTGGACCGGTGCCGAGCAGCAGACATGCCCACCGCCCTCGACCCGCTCCCTGGTCCAGGCGTCCAGCCATATCCCCTCGGGCAGATAGACGCATCGTTCGCCGACGCCCGCCGCCGTCACCGGTGCGACCAGCAGGTCGGGGCCGAACATATACTGATCGTCCACCGCCCAGCAGCGCGGATCGTTGGGATGGTCGTAGAACATCGGCCGCATCAGCGGATCGCCATGCTCATGCGCGGCCCGCATCAGCGATGCGACATAGGGGCGAAGCCGCTCGCGCAAGGCGGCATAGCAATGCAGCGCCTCGTACACCCGCTCGCCAAAGCTCCACAGCTCGTTGCCCGCCCCCGTATCGCACTGCGCCACGCCGTCGCGGAACGGCTCGGCGGGCGGGGTGATCGGATCGCGGTGCCCATGCATCCGCAGCACGGGCGTGAAGACCGCCCATTGGAACCAGCGGATCATCAGTTCGTGAAAGGCGGGATCGCCGACATCGCCGCCATGGAAACCGCCGATATCGGTCGTCCACCACGGAATGCCCGCCATCCCCATGTTCAACCCGGCGCTCAGCTGGTTGCGCATCGCCTCGAACGAGGAATGGATGTCGCCCGACCAGACCAGCGCGCCGTAACGCTGGCTGCCCGCCCAGGCGCAGCGGATCAGGCTGACGATCTCGGTCTCGCCCTCGGCGCTCAGGCCGTCATGAAAGGCCTGGGCGAAGTGCAGCGGATAGGCGTTGCCGACCGCCAGCACGCTGCCCGCATGATAACGGTAATTGTCGTAGTCATAGGCGCTATATTCCGGCTCGGCCTCGTCCAGCCAGAACAGCGCCACGCCCTGCTCGCGATAGTTGCGCTTGACCGTATCCCACAGGAAGGCCCGCGCACCGGGGTTGGTCACGTCGATGAAGCGGGTATTGCCCAGAAATTCCTGCTGCACGTCCAGCCCCCGCTTGGCCCGGACCAGATAGCCCTTCTCGACCAGCGCGGGATAGTTTTCCGAGCGGTGATCGACCGTCGGCCAGACCGATACGAGCAACTGCGTGCCCATCGCCTTCAGCTCGGCAGTCATCGCCGCCGGATCGGGCCATTCGCGCGGATCGAAGCGCCAGTCGCCCTGCACCGGCCAGTGGAAGAAATCGGCGACGATGACGGCCAGCGGAATGCCGCGCGCATGATAGTCGCGCGCGACCGACAGCAACTCGTCCTGCGTGCGGTAGCGCAGCTTGCTCTGCCACAGCCCCAGCGCATAATCGGGCATCATCGGCACGGTGCCGGTGACGCGGGCATAGTTGCGCACGATTTCTGCCGGACTGTCGGCGGCGGTGATCCAGTAATCGATCTCATGCGCGGCCCGCGCGGTCCAGGTCGCGCCATTGGCGGCGAAATGCGCCTCGCCCACGGCGGGCATGTTCCACAGAAAGCCATAGCCATGGCTCGACACGACAAAAGGCACGCTGGCCTGCGAATTGCGTTGCGCCAGCTCCAAAAGGCACCCGGCGAGGTCGAGATGGGGCTGCTGATACTGGCCCATGCCATAGAGGCGTTCGTTCGCCTTGGCCTCGAAGCGGACGGTGATCTGCGCGGCGTCGCCGTCGAGGACCTTGAACTCGCGTCCCGCCAGGCCCAGCGCGCTGATCGTGCGGATGGCCTTGGTCCCGACCGTCCAGAATTGGCTGATCGTGTCGCGCTGCCGCCATTTCTCTTCCAGCAGCAGCTCGCCGCGCTGGTTCAGGAAGCGGACGCGGCCCTGAAGGTCGACCTCGGCGGTGATGCGGCCATGGGTGATACTTGCGGTCGTGCCGTCGCGCGTGACGACGGGGTCGCTCGCCCCGGCGGCGATGTCGTCTAACAGCGCGCCCGGCGTCGCGCCACGATCGGGAAAGGGGGAGGCACGCAGCCGCAGCCCGTCCGGCCCATGCGCCTCGATCCGCAGCCAGTCGCCGTTATAACGCCACGATATCGCGCGTGCTTCCAGAACAAGCGTGTCCAAGCGCCCTGACCCTCCCCATACCATTCTGCGATGGCCGTAAACGTTTACGGGTTGTCGGCCCATTGCGGGCCTCTGTCAATGCCGTTGTCGCGCGCTGTGGGGCGGGGACTTGTGCGAAAGCCTTTGTGTCGCGATCACAGCGGCATGGACATACGCGAACTCGCCCGTCACCTCGGCCTGTCGATCGGCACGGTGTCGCGCGCGCTGAACGACCGCAAGGACGTCAGCCCCGACACGCGCAAGCGGGTGGTCGAGGCGGCGCGCCTGCATGGCTATATCCCCAACCAGTCGGGGCGGACGCTGCGCAGCGGACGGACGGGCACCATCGGCTTCATGCTGACCCTGGAGCATGACAGTGCGATTCATGGCGACCCCTTCTTCATGGCGTTGCTGGAGGGCGTGCAGGCCGGGTTGGGCGAGCATGACCTGGACCTGGCGGTCCTGTTGGCGCGCAAGGGCGAGGACGGGCTGACCTTCCTGCGGCGGCACGTCTCGCGCGGGACGGTCGATGGCTGGGTGCTGTCGGGCACCCAGCATGACGATCCGCGCATCGCTTTCCTCCTCGATCGCGGCATTCCGTTCGTGGCGCTGGGGCGCACCGCGACGGCGCGTGACTATGCCTGGATCGACCTGGATTTCGAGGGGGTGGTCGCCGATGCCATGGGGCTGCTGACCGGTGCGGGGCATCGCCGTATCGGGCTGGTCGCGCCCCCCGCCACGATCAACAACAGCCATATCGTGGTCGAGCAGTATCGGCACGCACTGGCGCAGGCGGGCATCGCCTTCGACCCGGCGCTCGTCCATCATGGCGAGACCGACGAGAGCGATGGCGAGGTGACGGCGCGCGAGCTGATGGCGCTGCCCGACCGCCCGACCGCGCTGCTGCTGATGGGGGAAACCGCGCCGGTCGGCGCGTATCGCGCGCTGCGTCGCCTGGGGCTGGAGCCGGGGCGGGACGTGGCGGTGATCGGGCTGCGCGACAATCCGGCCTGTCGCGCGCTGTCGCCCGATCTGACCTGCTTCTCGCTGGAGCTGGACGATCTGGGGCTGGCTCTGGCGCGCGGGCTGGTTACGCTGCTGCCGGGACAGCAGGACATGAACGAGCCGCTGGTGCAGCGCCTATGGGGCATGACGCTGCGCCTGGGCCAGAGCCATCTCGCCCTGGGCCAGAGCCCTATCGCCAATTGATTAGGGTGCGATCTCGACCTCGAAGGTAAACCATGCCCCCTCGGCATGATCGAACAGCTGCACCCGCTGCTCGGTCACGCGGGTGGTGAAGTGGCCGGCGCTGCTGCGGTCATAACCCCGCGCCTCGCCCTCGACGATCTCCATATGAATCGAGGTTCCGGCGCCGGTGTCCTGCAGTTCGGGAAGGGTGCCGCCGAACTTCGCGCCCCGGTCGCCGTCGAAGCCCTGAAGATGTTCGCCGCGTGCTTCCGCCGCGATGCGAAGATGCCGGTCGGCCTCGTGATCATAGAGACCGGCCACCTTCTTGCCGGTGACGAGCGCATGGGCGGAGGCGGCGACGATCGCGCGAATATGGGGTTGCATGGCCGCTGCCTGACACGGCGGGGCTCCGGGATCAACCTCGGCCCCGCCTTCGCCGGTCAGTGCGGCGCGAAGCCCATCTCGACCCCGGTCTTGTCGTGCAGGGCGAAGCGGTCGATCAGGTCGGCGCTGGCGCGGTTATAGCCGACGACTTCGACCACGCGTCCGTCGCGCCGCAGCCGGGCGACGATCTTGTCGAGCGCGCCGACGCCCGAAATGTCCCAGAAATGCGCGCCCGTCACATCGATGCGGACCTGACGCGCGGGCTCATCGGCGTGGAAGGCGCGGGTGAAGCGCTCGACCGAGGCGAAGAAGATCTCGCCCGTCACGCGGTAGATGGCAACGCTGCCATCGGGCGACATCGCGCGTTCGACCGCGAACATCCGCTGCACCTTGCCCGCGAAGAAAATGCCGGAGAGCAGCACGCCCGCCGCCACGCCCAGCGATAGGTCGCGCGTGGCGACGACGACGACGACCGTGGTCAGCATCACCACCGACGAGGTGGGGGGATGTCGCCGCAGATTCGCGATCGAGTTCCAACTGAAGGTGCCGATCGACACCATGATCATCACCGCGACGAGCGCAGGCATCGGCACTCGCCCGACCAGCGGACCGAGTACCGCCAGCAGGAACAGCAGGAAGACCCCGGCGACAAAGGTCGACAGCCGCCCGCGCCCGCCCGAGGTGACGTTGATCACCGACTGGCCGATCATCGCGCAGCCGCCCATGCCGCCGAACAGGGCGGCGACGATGTTGGCACCGCCTTGCCCTGCACATTCGCGGCGCTTGTTGCTGTCGGTATCGGTCATGTCGTCGACGATCTGCGCGGTCAGCAGCGATTCCAGAAGCCCGACCGCCGCCATCGTCAGCGAATAGGGCAGGATGATGCGCAGCGTGTCCAGGGTCAGCGGCACCTGCGGCAGCGCCAGGCTGGGCAATCCTTCGGGCAGCTTGCCCATGTCGCCGACCGTATGGACCGACAGGCCCAGACCGATGCTGATCGTGCTGAGTACCAGGATCGCGACGAGCGGCGAAGGGATCGCCTTGGTGATCCGGGGAAAGCCATAGATGATCGCCAGGCCGCCCGCGACCATCGCATAGGTCTGCCACCCGACATGGGTCAGCTGCGGCAGCTGCGCCAGAAAGATCAGGATGGCGAGCGCATTGACGAAGCCGGTAATGACCGAGCGAGACACGAACTGCATCACCAGGTCGAGACGGAGCAGCCCTGCCAGCATCTGGAACAGGCCCATCAGGATTGTCGCGGCGAACAGATATTCGACGCCGTGCTCGCGGACCAGCGGCCCGACCAGCACCGCGACGGCGGCGGTCGCGGCGGAAACCATGCCGGGCCGTCCGCCGATCAGCGCGATGGTGATCGCGATCGCGACCGAGGCATAAAGGCCGACGCGCGGATCGACGCCCGCGATGATCGAAAAGCCGATCGCCTCGGGGATCAGCGCGAGCGCGACGACGATGCCCGCCAGCATGTCGGCCCGCGCGGCGGCGGCATTGGTAAACCATTGGCGGCGATAAACGGAGAAATTGAAAGTCATTGAAAATCCACAACAGGGAACAGCACGCCGTGGGGGCGTTTGAGGCGTTCGTGCATGTTGTTGTCCGGCGGATCGGCGGCCGGAATAGCCACCCGGAATTTCACCGGGTCCTTGCGAATGATGGTGCCCATAGGCGATTCCGACCGGGCGACGCAACCGCCGGGCGCCTTTTCCCATGGTTGACCTTCGCTGCGGCGGACGTCAGCATCATGTCCGACAAAAAGGGAGGATGTTCGATGGGGATTCACGTCGCCGCCGGGCGGGCGCTGGCCGCCGCCGCGTTCTTTGCCACGCCGCTATTCGCGCAGCAGACAAGGCCCGTCACCATTACCGTCGATGCCGGGCGCACCACAGGGACATTGCCGCCGGTCTGGCGCTTCTTCGGCGCGGACGAGCCGAACTATGCGACGATGAAGGACGGGCGCAAGCTGCTGCTCGAACTCGGGAAGCTGCGGCCGGGCGGTGTCTATTTCCGAGCGCACAACCTGCTCAACACCGGCGACGGCACGCCCGCCTTCAAATGGGGCAGCACCAACGTCTACACCGAGACGAAGGACGGCAAGCCCATTTATGACTGGACGGGCGTCGACCGGATCATCGACACCTATCTGGCGCGCGGCGTGCGGCCCTATCTCCAGATCGGCTTCATGCCAGAGGCTTTGTCGACCGCGCCGCCGGGCACCCCGTACCAGCACAGCTGGCGGCCGGGCTTCGACTATAACGCGATCATCTCGGGCTGGGCCTATCCGCCCAAGGATTACGACAAGTGGCGCGAGTTGGTCTATCGATGGACCCGCCACAATGTCGAACGCTATGGCCGCGCCGAGGTCGAGCGCTGGTATTTCGAGGTGTGGAACGAGGCGAACGGCGCCTATTGGAAGGCCTCGCCCGAAGAATTCTACAAGCTGCACGATTATGCCGTCGACGGTGTGCGCCGCGCCTTGCCCACCGCGCGGGTCGGCGGGCCGGATTCGGCGGGGGCGGGCGGCGCCTTCATGGACGGCTTCTTGCGCCATGTGACCAGCGGCACCAACTACGCCACCGGCCAGACCGGTACGCCGACCGACTTTCTCGCCTTCCATGCCAAGGGGCAGCCGAGCTTCGTCGATGGCCATGTCCGCATGGGCATCGCGACCCAGCTGAAGGAGGTCGATCGCGGCTTCGTGAAGGCGACCGCGCTCCCCGCGCTCGCCACCAAGCCGGTGGTCATCGGCGAAAGCGATCCCGAAGGGTGCGCGGCCTGTCCGGGGCCTGAAAACGCCTATCGCAACGGTACCATGTACTCCAGCTACACGGCGGCGAGCTTCGCGCGCATCTGGGAACTGGCGGAGCGGCGGCATGTCAATCTGGAAGGCGTGCTGTCCTGGTCCTTCGAGTTCGAGAACCAGCCCTGGTTTGCGGGTTATCGGCAATTGGCGAGCAACGGCGTGCCCTTGCCGGTGCTCAACGTCTTTCGCCTGTTCGCCCAGCTAGGTCCCGACCGGCTGGCGGCGGTCAGCGATGCGCAGGTGCCGCTCGACATCGCGATGACACAAGGGGTGCGGGGGGCCGCAGACATCGGCACCATCGCGACCCGGCTGGCGGACGGGCGCGTCGCGATCCTGATCTGGCATTATCATGACGACGATGTGCCCGGCCCGGCGGCGGCGATCCAACTGTCGGTGGCCGGGTGGAAGGGCACCGTGCCGTCTTCGGCCACGCTTTGGCGGGTCGATGGCGATCACGCCAATGCCTATGCCGCCTGGAAAGCGATGGGCGCGCCGCAATCCCCCGACCAGACGCAATATGCCGCACTGGAAAAGTCGGCAGAGATGCCCCCCGAGACGTTGAACCTGACGCCGAAGGGGAGGGCCGCGACGGGAACGCTCGTCCTGCCGCGCCAGGGCGTGGCGCTGGTCGTGCTCGGCGGGCGCTGACCCGCGCGACTTGATCGCGACGCTTGCCGTGCGTTAGCGCGTGCCCAGGAAATGGGGGTTCATGGCGTTTTCGTCGCTGTTGCTGATCGTCGGCGCGTCGTTCATCCACGCGACGTGGAACCTGCTCGCCAAGCGTGCGGCGGCGGTCGGGCCGGTCTTCGTCTTCGCCTATAATCTCGTCTCGGTCATCGGCTATGCACCTTGGGTGCTGTACCAATTGTCGCGGGGCAGCATCGGCTGGACGGCGACAGGCGTGGGTTTCGTGCTGCTCAGTGGGCTGCTCCACCTCTGTTACAGCCTGTGTCTCCAGCGGGGTTATCAGGTCGCCGACCTGTCGATCGTCTATCCGGTCGCGCGCGGCACGGGCCCGATGCTGTCGACGATCGGCGCGCTGTTGATCCTGGGCGAGGTGCCGACCGCGCGCGGGCTGCTGGGGCTGATCCTGGTGGTCGTCGGGATCGGCCTGATCGCGACACGCGGCGATATCGCGGCCCTGCGCAAGCCGGGCGGCCTTGCGGGTGTGCGCTGGGGTACGGCGACCGGCGGGTTGATCGCCTCCTATACGGTGGCCGATGCCTATGCAGTGAAGACGCTGGGGATCATGCCGGTCGTGCTCGATTGGTTCGCCAATGTGCTTCGCTTCTTTTTGTTGGCCCCGATCATCGCGGTGAACCCGATGCGCGCCCGGGACGCGATGCGGGGGTATTGGCGGCTGGCGATCGGCGTGGGGCTGTTGTCGCCGCTATCCTATATCTTCGTGCTGGCCGCGTTGCGAAGCGGTGCGCCGCTCAGCCTGGTCGCGCCGATGCGGGAGATGTCGATGATGGTCGGTGCGCTGCTGGCGATGCTGGTCCTGCGCGAGGCGGTCGGCATGTGGCGGCTGGTGGGCTGCACGGTGCTGATCGCGGGAGTCATCGCGCTGGCCGGGGCCTGAGAGCCGGTCAGGGACGCCCCGCCCAATCCGTAGTGACACTAGCTTGAGCGGGGCGTCGAGGACGCGCGGAAGCTCGACCTCGCGGGCTCCGTACCCTGCTTTGCGACAAAAGGCTCCGTTTATCTGACGCACCGCACCATTTTCGATTGGAAACGCGACGGACCGAGGAACGGGTGTCACGTAAATGACGCCAAAACGTCATCAAAGTTTCTTCCAAACTGCATCTTGGCGTCATTTGAGCCGCCTAACGCCCGGTTCGGGATCGACAGGGGGACTCTTCGGAGTCGGTCGATCATCGGGCGGCCCTTCGCCCGATATGGCAACGATAAGATCGGGAGTTTTTCGGCGATGGCGAGCATCAAGCGCTTCGGCCTCATTCTCATGACCAGCTCGGCCTGTGCGGCCCTTTCCGCGTGCGGTGGTGCCGACAGCGTCGCTTCGCCGGGTGCGGGCAGCGTGGTGATCGTGCAGCCCCAGCCGACGCCGACCCCGTCGCCCACGCCCAGCCCGCCCGCCAACATCACCGCCGCGCAGTTCGCCGCCGTGACGACCGTCAACGGCGTGTCGATCACCGCCGACGAGCAGCTGGCGATCGTGAACGCCGGGTCCAACAACAATGTCAACGGCACCGGTGCCGCGCTGAACGGCATCTATCCGACCAGCAGCACCTCGCTGGTGACCGCTGCCGATCCGTCGATCATCAACGGTTTCTTCACCTCGACCAACTATGTCGGCGCGCTGAACGGTCCGTCGGATACCGCATTCCAGGGCTGGACCTGCAACTCGACCTCGGCCGAATTCGGCGGCTCGGGCGCACGCTGCACCGCGGTTCCGTCGATCGGCACCTATTCGGCATCGACCTCGGTCTGCCCGACCGGGACGATTGATGACGGTACGAACAGCTCGTCCTCGCCCAGCTTCCGCTTCTGCCGCATCGGCAACGCCGATGGCACCCGGGTGATCACGCGCGACCTGACGCTGCCAAAGATCGCAGGCGTCGTTTACCGCTTGCAGGGCCAAGTCGAAATCGGCACCGATCTGGGTTCGACCGGCGGCAACGGTGTCACGCTGACCATCGCGCCGGGCGTCGTGATCGCGGCGGACTCGACCGAGGCGACCAACGACCTGCTGCTCGTCAATCGCGGCTCGAAGATCTCGGCCGTGGGCACGCGCGATGCGCCGATCATCTTCACCTCGCAGCAGAACCTGGCCAGCAACGGCGTGTCCGATGCGACCCAGGGCCAGTGGGGCGGTATCATCCTGCTCGGCCGCGCGCCGACCGCCGTCTGCGCCACCGGCACCGGCCCGAACAATGCGGGCGGCACCTCGACCACTTGCCAGCAGGCGATCGAGGGCGTGACCGGCCGCTTCTACGGCGGTGCGAACCAGGCCGACTCGTCGGGCCAGATGTCCTATGTCCAGATCCGCTATTCGGGTATCGCCATCTCGGACGGCAACGAGCTGCAGGGCCTGACGCTGGGCGGCACCGGTTCGGGCACGGTCCTGGATCACATCCAGAGCCACAATTCGGCCGATGACGGCATCGAGATCTTCGGCGGTACGACGAACCTGAAATATATCGCGATCACCGGCGCGGACGATGACGGCTTCGACATCGACAATGGCTATCGCGGCTTCATGCAGTTCCTGATCGCGGCGCAGCGCACGCTGGGCGCGACCGCCGACAGCTTCTCGACCGAGATCGACTCGAACAACGCCGAGGATCTGCTGCCGCGCACCTTCGGCCGCTATGCCAACTTCACTTTCGTGCAGACCGCCAACGCCCCGGCGGCGATCCGTCTGCGTGGTGGTGCGGACATGACCTTCATCAACGGCATCGTGAAGTCGACCCAGTCGGGCGTGGCCTGCGTCAACCTGATCGCCGGTGCCGGCACCGGTGCGGACCGGACCACGATCCGTGCCGCCAATGCCGACCTGCAGGATCAGGGCCCGCCGGTCTTCACCTCGGTCTATTTCAGCTGCAACGGCCGCTAAGGCCCCGCTGACCATGCGCCCGCTTCTGTCCGGGCGCTCTCGGCAGGCCGGGGTGGCGAATATCGCCGCCCCGGCTTTCCTCCATATCTGATACGGGAAGACCCGGCCATGCAGCGACGCCTCGCTTATGCCACGCTCCTTCTGCTGACCTCCCAGCTTGTCGCGCCCGCCCTGCTCGCGCAGACGGCGGGGGCACCGGCGGCCACCAGCACCACCGCGACCAGCCCAGACGGGCAGGCCACGCCACAGAGCCAGACCCCGACCGGCCAGGACGGCCAGTCGACCGAAGAGCCGGTCGAAATCTCCGCGCCCGGTGTCGATGCCTCGGCCAGCAGCGAGATCGTCGTCGTCGGCCGCAACATCCCCAACACGATCCGCGCCACGCCGCAGATCGTCTCGGTCCTGTCCGCCGCCGACATCGCACGCACGGGCGAGGGCGATATCGCGGGCGCGCTGACCCGCGTCACCGGGCTGTCCGTCGTGGGCGGCGGCTTCGTCTATGTCCGGGGTCTGGGCGACCGTTACTCCTCGTCGCTGCTCAACGGCTCGCCGCTGCCCAGCCCCGAGCCGCTGCGCCGCTCGGTCCCGCTCGACATCTTCCCGACCACCATCGTCGGCTCGGCGCTGGTCCAGAAGACCTATTCGGTGAACTATCCGGGCGAGTTCGGTGGCGGCGTCATCAACCTGACGACCAAGGCGATCCCGAACAAGAACTTCATTTCGGGTGGCGTCACGATCGCCGCCGATGACGCGACGACCAGCGAGCTGGGCTATACCTATGCGGGCGGCGATGCCGACTGGCTGGGCTTCGACGACGGCACGCGCGGGGTGCCGCAGTTCGTGCGCGACGTGCAGGCGGGCAAGGGCTCGGGCCTGGTGCTCGCGCCCGACGTCGCGCGGCTGTCCAACGCCTCCACCACTTTGCTCCAGCGCAACAATCACCTGCCCGCCAACTGGTCGGGCGAGCTGTCGGGCGGCTCGGTATTCGACATCGGCAGCGACCGTCTGGGCGTGATCTCGTCGCTGTCGCTTTCCAACACCTTCCGCACCCGTTCGGCGATCCAGCAGGACTCGGTGTCGCCCGATGGCACGCTGCGCAACGATTACCGTACGCTGCTGACCGACAACCGTATCGTCGCCAACGCGCTGGTGGGGCTGGGCTATGAGTTCGGCAACAACACGGTGCGCTGGACCAATGTCTATATCCACGACACGCTGAAACAGGGTCGCGGATCGGCGGCCGAGGTCTACAACAACGCCAGCGGCCTGCGTTTCCAGCAAAATACCAACTGGTTCGAGCGTCAGCTGATCGAAAGCCAGCTGGTCGGCGAGTTCAAGCTGACCGACGCGCTGAAGTTCGATGCGCGCGGCGCCTTCGCCAACTCGAAGCGCAACGCGCCCTATGAGCGCCAGTTCGACTATCTCTGCTCGAACCGCACGACGACCGGGCTGCCGATCAGCTATGACGGTGCAAACGGTGCGGGCGGGTTCCAGTGCAATGGTGCGTACCAGGTGACGCAGCGCTTCACGCCCTTCGCCTCGATCATCTTCTCGGAGTTGAACGAGAATCTGTGGACCGGCCAGGCCGACCTTTCCTACAAGATCGACAGCGACCGTCCGATCACGCTGAGCACCGGTTATTTCTACCAGGGCACGGACCGCTATTCGAGCCGTATCCAGTTCAACTACCAGACCAGCGACGGTGCGGGCACCGCGCCGGGCTTCCCCTATAATCTCTATCGCCCGGACTATTTGCTGAGCCCGGACGTCATCAACAACGCCTGTCCGCTTCGTGCGGAGCCCAAATGCACGCTCCAGCTGCAATTCTCGACCCAGGCGGGCGCCTATGCCTATGACGCCAAGCTCGACGTCCATGCGGGCTATGTCCAGGCCGAGGCGGAAGTGTTCGATGGCCTGCGCGCGGTGGCGGGTGTTCGCTATGAGAACGCGATCGAGACGGTGACGCCGGTGCTCAGCACGGGCACGCGCTTGAAGAACGATTATTTCCTGCCCGCGGGTACGCTGACCTGGAACTTCGCCGCCGATATGCAGCTGCGGGCGAGCGGTGCGAAGACGATCTCGCGCCCGCAGTTCCGCGAACTGGCGCCCCAGCAGTTCCGCGACCCGGATTCGGATCGCCTGTTCTTCGGTAACCCGAACCTGCGCGACAGCGAGCTGTGGAACCTCGAGGGCCGCTACGAATGGTTCTACGCGCGTGACCAGCGCTTCACGCTGGCGGGCTTCTACAAGCGGATCAAGAATCCGATCGAGCAGGTCGGTTTCTATACCGGCGCGGACGACCGGTTGCAGACGGGCTTCACCTATCTGCCCTCGGCGACGCTCTATGGTGCCGAAGTCGAGTTGCAGAAATATGTGCCGCTGGCGGGTCTGGGCGGCGACTTCTTCGCCACGCGCCGCCTCGTCACGATCGCGAACTACACCTACACCAAGTCGAAGATCAAAGCCGACGCGACCTGCGTGCCCAACCCGGCGGTGGCGGCGAGTTCGCCCGGCCTGAACGGTTGCGCATCGGGCTTCGGCCGGGCGCAGCTGCTGTTCCGCGACGGTGCGCCGCTGACGGGCCAGTCGGACCATCTGGTCAATTTACAGTTGGGCATCGAGGATACGGCGGCGCTGTCGCAGGTGACCGTGCTGTTCAACTATGCCAGCAACCGCGTGACCAATCGCGGTCCGTCCTATCTGTCGGGCGACGGTTTCCAGCCCGATATCGTCGAAGTCCCCGGCATCCGTCTCGACATCGTGGCGCGCCAGGGCTTCGAGCTGATGGGCGGCAAGTTCGAGCTGAAGGCCGAGGCGCGCAACCTGACCCGCACGCGCTACAATGAACGGCAGGATTTCGGGAATGGCCGGTTCGTCTATCTGAACCGCTATAATCTGGGCCGCGTGTTCTCGCTGGGGCTCAGCACGACCTTCTGATCCGTTGCAAACTTGGCGACAGGCCGTCGTCCGGGTGATCCGGGCGGCGGCCTTTTTCCATCAGTGTGGGGCGTGGACGTCGATAGCGCTTGGCCCGAGCAAATTTGCGGTTTCGTCACCCCTGCCAAGGGCGTTCCCGATACCATTTGGTAATCACATATTTCACTCCGGCCCGCACCTTCATCGCCTGGTGCAGGGTGGCCGGATTGGTCGACCCGTCCGCGCGGCGGTTGCTCCAGGCCACCATCTTGCCGAGTTCGGGCTGGATCAGCTTGTCCACCACCTTGAACCGGGTCGCGCCGCCCGCCTCGGGCGTGTTGAGGTACAGCATCACCGTCCAGGTGCGGTTGCCCGACAGCGCGCAATATTGGTGATAGTCCAGCCCCTTGGGCTCGAAATAGTCGGTATGCTGCTTGAACTCCTGTCCGACCGCGTAGCGTTGGCCTTGGATCGGCTCGCCATATTCCGGGGAGAGGCCGGTCAGCATCGCGATGCGGCGTTCGGTCTCGATCACCGCCGGATCGTCGGCGGGCAGGTCGCCAGTCTCGCTGGTGCGATAGGCGGCATCGCCATTGGAATCGGCGATGGTCGATGGGCGGCGGACCGCATCGATCCGAGTCATCAGCGCGCTGCAGATTTCGGGCGGCAGCACGTCGCGCTTTACGAACAGGGTCAGCTTGGGGCTGGGCAGTCGCTGCACGCCGGGCGTCGCACTCAATCGAGTGATGATCGGCGTCGGATCAAGGCCATTGCCCAAAGTCGGCGGGTCGTCGGGGAAGGTGTTCATCGCGATATCCATGTGAAACCTGTATGACACCCATGTTTCGGGGCTTTGACGCAGGGCTGTAACATGCCATGCCTAGACGCTGAACATGCGGACGGGGTGGGTTTCATGCGGTTGAGGCTCGACGCGCGCGGACGTCGCTGGTTGCGACGGCTGCCGGTCGTGAATGTCTATTCGGTGGCCGAATTGGCGCTGATGGCGGTCCTCGCCGTTCAGGGCGCACGGCTGCTTTGGGTGATCGTCACGCCCGTCTCGCCGCTGGGCGAGTGGCGGCCGCTGGCTCCCGCCATCGCCGGATCGCCCGCCGCCATCCTCGAAGGGTTCGATCCCTTTTTCCGTTTGCAGGGACAGCAGGGCGCACCCGCCGCGGTGACCAATCTGCAACTCACGCTGTTCGGCACGCGGATCGACGAGGCGTCGGGGCGCGGCTCGGCGATCCTGGCCGGGCCGGATGGGGTCCAGCGCTCGGTGTCGATGGGGGAGGAAATCCAGCCCGGCGTGCGGCTGAAGGCGGTCGCCTTCGACCATATCACCATCGATCGCGGCGGCGCGACCGAGGACCTGTATCTCGATCAGTCCGATGCCCCTCCCACGCCCGCCGGAGTTCCGGCACAGGGCGGTCAGCCCGCGGCGATGCCCGGATCGGTGCCACCGCAAGGGGGAGTCCCCATCGCGCAGTTGCGCACCGATATCGGCTTCATCCCCCGGCTCGACGGTGGGCGTGTCTCCGGCCTGGTCGTCGGACCGCAGGGTTCGGGCGCGGCGTTTCGGGCGGCGGGGCTGCGCGAGGGCGATATCGTCACCGCGCTCGGCGGCCGTCCGGTGACGGGCCCGGGCGATCTTGACCGTCTGGCGGCGGATTTCGCACAGGGCGGTTCTCTTTCCATCACGGTCGAGCGGGGCGATCAGACGCTGCCGCTTGCCCTTCAGATTGCGGCACCACGGCCATGAAGAAGCTTGTCCTCGGTTCGGTTCTGGCGCTGGCTTTGGCCGCAGGCGTGCACGCCCAGACCACGCTCAACGTCCGCGACGCCGATATCCGCGCCTTCATCGCCGATGCCGCGAAGGTGACGGGGCGCACCTTCATCATCGACAACCGGGTCAACGGCAAGGTGACGGTGGTGACCGACCGGCCGCTGTCCAAGTCCGAATATTTCGAGATTTTCCTGTCGACGCTGCGCTCCAACGGACTGGTCGCGGTGCCGACCTCGGGCGGCGCGTTCCGGGTGCAGCCGGTCGACAACGCCGCGTCGCAGCCCAGCCGGATCGGCGCGGCGGGCGCGAACCGCAACGCCTACGTCACCGAGATCATCCGCTTGCGCGCGATCGACGCGCCCAGCGCGCTGGAGACGGTGCGCCCGTTGGTCAGCGCGCAAGGATCGGTCACCGCCAATCGCGCGGGCAACACGCTCGTCGTGGTCGACTTTGCCGACAATATCCGCCGTATTCGAGAGGTGGTGCGTCGGATCGACGCCGACAATGCCTCGACCCGCGTCATCGCGCTGCGCAATGCGGGCGCGCGCGAGATCGCGACCGCGCTCCAGACGCTGGCGGGCGGCGGTGGCGGCGCCGGGCAGGGCGGGGCGGCCCCCGGCGGCACCGGCGTGTCGGTGGTCGCCATCGACAGCTCGAATTCCATCGCGCTACGCGGCGATCCGTCGAGCGTCGCGCGCTTCGCCCAGATCGCGATCGACCTGGACAACAAGGCCAAGAGCGGCACCGAGATCCGCGTCGTCTTCCTCGAAAACGCCGATGCCGAGCAGCTTCTGCCCGTGCTCCAGCAGCTGGTCGGCCAGACGCCCGATCCGGTGCAGGAAACCACCCTGTCGCGTGGCAGCTTCACCCAGACCAACAGCCAGGCGGGATCGGCGGCGGGCACCTCGATCGCCCAGCGTATCCAGCCGGTCGCCCAGCCCCAGTCCTCGAACGCGCCGGGCGCCGGTGGCCAGAACGGCCAGCCGCCCGCGATCAGCACGCAAGGCGGCCGGACGGCGGCGGTCGTCACCCGCTTCGTCGGGGCGAACGCCATCGTCATCGCCGGGCCCGCCGACATCCAACGCCAGATCGGCGAGGTCATCCGCCAGCTCGACGTGCGCCGCGAACAGGTGCTGATCGAGGCGATCGTCGCCGAGGTTTCCGACCAGACCGCCCGGCGGCTGGGCGCGCAGTTCCTGCTCGGGAGTCTCTCGGGCGGCGCGTTCGCGGCGTCGACCTATGGCAACACCGCGCCGAACATCCTGCAGATCGCGGGCGCGGTCGGTGCGCAGACGCTGGGCGGCAACCGGACCGTCGTCGTCGCACCGGACGGGACGCGCACCGAAACCAACGTCCCCAACCAGGCCTATAACCAGCTGACCCAATCGGCGGTGCAGTCGATCCTGGGCACCACCGGCGGCTTTGCCGGTTGGGGCGGGCAGATCGGCGACACGGTGTTCGGCGCGATCATCAACGCGGTGAAGAGCGACACGACCTCGAACCTGCTTCAGGTCCCGCACATCATCACGCTGGACAATCAGCAGGCGCACAGCCTGGTCGGCCAGGAAATTCCGGTGACGACCGGCCAGGCATTGTCGAACAATTTCGACAATGCCTTCCGCACCGTGCAGCGCCAGAATGTCGGCATCCAGCTGGACGTGAAGCCGCAGGTCAATGCGGGCGGCTCGCTGAAGCTCTATGTCCGCTTGGAGGTCAGCTCGATCGCGGGACCCGTGTCGAGCAACAATAGCGAGCTGATCCTGAACAAGCGCGCGTTCGAGAATGTCTTCACCCCCGATGACGGCCAGATCACCGTCATCGGCGGTCTGCTCGACGACAACGAACGGCGCACCATCGAGAAGATTCCGCTGCTCGGCGACATTCCGGGGCTGGGCGCACTGTTCCGCTCCAAGGCGCGCAGCCGGTCGAAGACCAATCTGATGGTCTTCATCCGCCCGACCATCCTGCGCACGCCGGAAGACAGCCGCCGCGTGACCGAGCAGCGCTACGGCTATCTCCGCCAGCTTCAGGGCTATGCCCAGCCCGGCGTCGAGCCGTCGATCGACGAACTGGTCCGCGACTATATGAACGCCGCGCCGCCGATCCCGCACGCGCCGATGCCCGGCAATATCGAGGACCCGCGCATCGCGGTGCCCGTCGCCAAGCCGGTCCAGCCGATCAAGCGCCGTGACTGAAGACCTACAACCCCTCCCTACCGGCGACACCGTACCCCTCCCGCTGGGCACGCCCCTCCCGCCAGCGGGAGGGGATGGGGGGGGGCACACCGCCCTCCCGCTACCAACCGTCAATGATGTGCCCGAAACGCTGGAACTGGTCGCTCCCCTGACCATCCCCTACGCCTTCGCGCGCAAGTTCGGCACGGTCGTGCATACCGCCGACCCGCTGACCATTGCCCTTCGCGAAGGCGCCGACCCGCGCGCGCTGATCGAGCTACGCCGCCATATCGGCCGCCCCTTCGCCATCACGCGGGTCGAGGCCCCCGCCTTCGACCGGCTGTTGTCCGACGCCTATGCGATGGACGGACAGGCGACCGCGATCGCGGCGGTGGGCATGGGCGACGAGCTGGACATGCTGGCGGACGGCATTCCGACCGCCGAGGATTTGCTCGACACCGCCGACGATGCACCCGCCATCCGCCTGATCAATGGCATCATCGCCGATGCCGCACGCAATGGCGTGTCGGACATCCATATCGAGCCGTACGAGACCGGCCTCGTCGTCCGCATGCGCATCGACGGCGTGCTGCGCGAGACGCTCAGGATGCCGCCGCATGTCGCCCCCGTGGTGGTCAGCCGCATCAAGGTCATGGCGCGGCTCGACATCGCCGAGCGGCGTGTGCCGCAGGATGGGCGCATGGCGCTGACTTTGGGCGGCAAGCTGCTCGACGTGCGTGTCTCGACCCTGCCGAGCCGTGCGGGCGAGCGCGTGGTGCTGCGTATCCTCGACAAGGAGAATGCGGGCATCGATCTCGACGCGCTGGGCATGAACCCGGCGATGTACGCGCTGCTACGCGAGGCGCTGAGCGAACCCAATGGCATCATCCTGGTCACCGGGCCGACCGGATCGGGCAAGACGACCAGCCTGTACGCCGCGCTGCGCCTGCTCAACGATGGCAGCCGCAACATCCTGACCGTCGAGGACCCGGTCGAATATGCCGTGGAGGGGGTGGGGCAGACCCAGGTCAATGCCAAGGTCGGCCTGACCTTCGCGGCGGGCCTGCGCGCGATCTTGCGCCAGGACCCGGACGTGGTGATGGTCGGCGAAATCCGCGACCGTGAGACGGCCGAGATCGCCGTGCAGGCCTCGCTGACCGGGCACCTCGTGCTGTCGACCGTGCACACCAACGATGCGGTCGGCGCGATCACCCGGATGCGCGACATGAAGGTCGAGCCGTTCCTGCTCGCCTCGACGCTGCGCGCCGTCATCGCGCAGCGGCTGGTGCGGCGGCTGTGCCCGGCGTGCAAGCGGCCGGTCAAGGCCAAGCATACCGTCGCGCCGCTGCTCGGTATCGAGAACAAGGCGATCGTGTACGAAGCCGTCGGCTGTCCGCAGTGCAACGGCACCGGTTATAAGGGCCGGACCGGGGTGTATGAGGCCGTCCGCGTCGATGACACGATCCGGCGGCTGATCAATGACGGTGGCGACGAACAGGCGATCGCCGCCCACGCCTTTGCCAAGCAACAGCCGCTGGCGGCGGCGGCGCGGACGCTGGTGCTGGACGGCGTGACCACGGCGGAAGAAGCCATCCGCGTATCCCGCCGCGATTCCGACGCGGGGTGAGGGAGGTGGCTGTCGCCCCATCTTCAGCCGCCACCCCGGCGAAGGCCGGGGTCCGGTTGCTGTGCGCCGTGAATTCAAGTTCACGCGAAGCCGCGAAGCCGCGAAGAGAGATTGGGTTCGCGCAGAGGCGCAGAGAACGCAGAGAGACTGTCCCCTCCGCGCAAGCGGCCTTCCTATCTCGGCCTATCGGAAAAGCTGTGCGCTGCCGCGCACGAGACTTCTCTGCGCCCTCCGCGCCTCTGCGCGAACATGCCCTTCTTCGCGGCTTCGCGGCTTCGCGTGAGATAAGATTTCTATCTGAAACATTGCGTCCGGACTGTCACCGCGACTGGACCCCGGCCTCCGCCGGGGTGGGGTCCGTTGATGAGGTAAGGCACTGACATGGCCGGGTTCGACTATGTCGCCATCGATACCAAGGGCGCGGAGAAGCGCGGCTTCATCCCGGCCGAGACCGGCGATGCTGCACGCGCCGCGCTGGAGAAGCAGCGGCTGTATGTCGTTTCGGTCAAGCCGGGCAGCGGCGATACCGCCGAGCGGCGGCCGCTCTTCGGGCTGAAGCTCGGCCGCGCGCGCATGTCGGTGAAGCAGCTGACCTTGTTCACCCGCCAGCTCGCCACGCTCAACCGCGTTTCGCCGCTGGAGGAGTCCCTCCGCACCATCACCCGCCAGACCGAGCAGGAGCGGGTGCGCGCCATCGTCGCGACGGTGCATCAGGGCGTCACCGAAGGTCGTCGCCTGGCCGATGCGATGGCGCGCGAGCCCAAGAGTTTCCCCCCGCTCTACCGCGCGATGGTCGCGGCGGGCGAGAGTTCGGGGACGTTGCCTACCATCCTCGAACGGCTCGCCGCGCTGCTTGAACGGCAGGCGGAGATTCGCGGCAAGCTGATCACCGCGCTCGCCTATCCGACGATCCTGGCGGTGGTGGCGATGGGAGTGGTAACCGCGCTGATGATGTTCGTCGTGCCGCAGGTGGTCGAACAGTTCGATACGGTCGGGCAGGAGCTGCCCTTTCTGACGCGCATGGTCATCACCGTGTCGGACCTGCTGGTCGGCTGGTGGTGGCTGATGGCGGGGATCGTCATCATCGGCGGCGTCGGCTTCTGGCGTGCGCTGAAGGTGCCCGCGATCCGGCTGTCCTTCGATACCTGGTTGCTCAAGCTGCCGCTGCTGGGCCGGTTGCTGCGCGATCTGCACGCCGCACGGATGGCGCGCACGCTGGGGACGATGGTCGCCAGTCGCTTGCCGCTGCTCGAGGGGCTGACGCTGACCGCCGGGACGATTCACAACCGCCGATTGCGCGTGGCCTCCGATGCCATCGTCGATGCGATCCGGGGCGGCGGCAGCCTGTCGGCGGCGATGCGGCGGGCGGGGGTGTTCCCCCCGCTGCTCACCTATCTGGCGGCCAGCGGCGAGGCGGCGGGGCGGCTGGACGAAATGCTGGAGCGCGCCGCCGATTATCTGGAGCGCGAGTTCGACCGCTTCACCGCCACCGCCCTGTCGCTGCTGGAGCCCGCGATCATCGTCGTGATGGGCGGCGTGGTCGCGACGATCGTGCTATCCATCCTGCTGCCGATCCTCCAGCTCAACACGCTGGCGGGACAATAAGTCGAGAGGACATGTTGATGCGTACCCCCACCCACCGGCGGCCTCGCCGCAAGCGCCCGGCCAATGGCTTCACGCTCGTCGAGCTCATGGTCGTCATCGTCATCATCGGCCTGCTGGCGACGATCGTCGCGCTGAACGTCCTGCCCTCGGGCGATACGGCGAAGATCCAGAAGGCCAAGGCCGATATCGCGAACATCGAAACCGGGCTGGAGATGTACAAGCTCCAGAACCTGACCTTCCCGACGACCTCGCAGGGGTTGCAGGCGCTGGTGTCGATGCCCGCCGGGCTGGCCGATCCGTCGCGCTATCAAAAGGGTGGTTACCTCAAGAAGCTGCCCGACGATCCCTGGGGCCGCCCCTATCTCTATGCTGCGCCCGGCCAGCATGGCGAGGCCGATGTCTGGACCTACGGCGCCGACGGCAAGGAAGGCGGCGAGGGGATCAACGCCGATATCGGCAATTGGGATAAGTGAGCGCACGGCCCCGCCTGGATGCCGGGAGCGGCGGCGGGCGGGGCCTGCCTGATCGGCTGATCCCGGCCGCCGTGCGGGCGGAGCGGGGCTTTACCCTCGTCGAACTGATGATCGTCATCACCGTCATCGGCCTGGCCTCCGCCGTGGCGGTGCTGTCGCTGCCCGACCGGCGGGGTCGGGTAACCGACGAAGCGCTGAAATTCGCCGCCCGTGTCCGCGCCGCGCATGACGTGGCGGTGGTCGAGGCGTCGCCGGTCAGTATCTGGGTGACGCGCGGCGGCTATGGCTTCGACCGGCGGGCCGATGGTGCGTGGACCCCGATGACCGCGAAGCCCTTGCGCGTGGCCCAATGGGAAGACGGTACGCAGGCGGGCATTCCCGACGCCAGCGGGCGGGTGCGCGTGACCTTCGACGTGACCGGGCTGGCCGACCGCCCGCTCGAACTCCGCCTGACGCGCGACCGGGCGAGCAGCATCGTGCGGATCGGCGCGGATGGTTCGGTGCGCGTCGATGGGTGAGGCATCGTCTTGTCCTCCCCTGCAAGGGGAGGTGTCGCGGCGAAGCCGTGACGGAGGGGGGTCGCCGCCGGCGATCCGTTCCCTTTCGGACGGTTACACCCCCCC
>NZ_BCTY01000035.1 GCF_001591005.1 Sphingomonas sanguinis NBRC 13937 | reverse complement strand
CGCAAGTACCTGAAAACTAGGGTAAAACGGGTCGGAAATTTCCGGCCCGTTTTCACGTTCCGACGTTTCCGATATCGGAATTCCGACTTTCTTTGGAACGCACCGGGATTCGCGCGACGATGCTCTGCGCAGCGGCGGCCTCGGTGCGGGGCATATACACTTCCAAAATCTTCTTGATCGTGGCTTGGGTGTGCCCGCTGATCGATCCGATCTGATAATCATTGAGCCCGAGCTGGCCGAGGTTCACGATGCAGGTTCTGCGCAGGTCGCGGAATTGCAGTGCCTCCAGCCGCTCCGCCAGATCGATATTTCCGTCCATGATCGCCACCGCCGAAGCGGCGCGGCGGATGTCGAGGAACGTGTGGATGAAGTCGCTCTGGCCCCAGCATGTGCCGGAGCTTTCCTTGACGATGACATGTTGCGCCTGGACGACGCCGCGCGCCAATGCCGCCGCGCGGTTGGCCGCGATCGTCGCTTCGATCCGATCGCGCAATGCGCCCTCAATGGGCACGCCGACCCACATGTTCGTCTTATGCTGTCTCACATAGACGCCCATCACCTTGCCCGCGTCGGGGCCGTGATCGGATTTGAGGGCATCGTATAGCCGGTGGTCGTGCCCGAGCTGGCGCAAGCTGATTTCGCGCCAGCGCGACCGCTCCAGCGTGATCACGTCTTCTTCGCGCTGGCCGGTATAGGCCGCGATCTCGACGGCGAGGTCGATCGATGACGCACCCATGCTGATCGCGGCTTCGGCAAACGCCTCCAGCGCATCAATTTCCCAAATCTGGTGGCGCGGCGCTGGCATCGCCAGGCCAAATTCCTGGGCTGGATTGGGAATGCCGAGCGACTGCTCCTTGATCCACCAGTTCAGGACCTTGCGCAGCGTGGTCAACAGATGGAAGGCGGGCGCGTGGCCTGGGCCATTCAGCGTGGCGTGTTCCATCATCGCGTCACGGAGAGCCTTCACGCGGGGCCGCGTGATCCATGCCACCGGTTGGTCGCCAGCCCATGTCTCAAGGCGATTCAGCGGGGTCTTGTCGACCTCCTGCGTCTTTGGCGACATGGTGGGCACGACTTCACGCCGGTAGCAGGCCAGGACATAGCCGAACGTCGTCTTGCGGTTGTACGGCTGAACGTCCTTCGGCCGTGCGCCACCCTCTTTCCAACTGCCGACATCCTCGTTCCGCGCCCGCGCGTCGCGGATCGCGGCCGATAGGTCGGCCGGGAGGGTCATCGTCTTCCAGCCTGCCTTGCGCTGGGCCGGGCTGGGCTCCCAATAGTAGCGGAGGCCACCGGCGGTGTTCTTCTGGGTCAGGCCCGGAATGTTTTCGCGGCCGATCTTCATTTTGCCTGCTCGTCGCGAATGCCGGTGATGACCAAGCCGATGGCATGGCGACGGCGCTCCAGCACCTCGCGGGTGTCCTGCAACAGGCTGTCGCTGACATGCCCGTCACCGGCCATCTTCTTATACAAATTGCGCGGGCTCATGTTCAGGGCTTTGGCCAGCGCCTCGCTACCGACGGCGTCGCCTGCCGCGCGCATGATCGCGGCGCGCTTGTCGCCCGGTTCGGGCATGGCCCGCTTGCGAGCCGTTGCTTCTAGAGGGTTTGTCATGTCGTCCTTTCTGACGTTGGCTCCGTCCCTCGACAGAGCGTGAAGTGAATCTGCGCCTATGATTTCGAGTGGTCAACGCTTTTGCGTGTGGCTTGGAAGGCACCGCGCACTGCCCTGATCCATTTTCTGATATTTGCGCCAGGGCTTGTGTCGAATGGATCGAAGAATTGGCCAGCGAAATCGATGACTGCAATGTCGTCCAGCTCATGCCCCGCATCGCCCGCGCGGCTGTCGAGGGCGGCAAAAGCGATCATGGCGCGGGTTATGTGATCGCAACTGCACAGGTTGGTGCGCGGGCCGAGGTCTAGACGCAATTCACACGTCTCAGCGTGCGGTGTCGCGTCCAATACAGCCTCCGCCGCCTTGCGCACAGCATCCGTCATCATGCCACGCCTCCCATTTCATTGTGGACACGGGCCATCACCTGACCCGCGCGATAGGACGGGCTGTGGTTTGCCCAGCCATCGACACGTCCGCGCTTGGCATCCATCATCCCTATTGCGAACGCGTAATTTTGCGCCTCGCGCGCAGCATCCGGCGTCTGTCGGGTGGTCATGCTGCACCTCGCTTCCAAGTGTAGCGATCCCCGTGCCGGGCTGATGCATACCCCTGATCTTGTGCGCACCGATTGGTGCAGAAGAACCCTTGGTTTAGATAGCTCTCGCCATCCCAGGCGCTGAATGCGCGGACATAACCTTGACCGTCCCGCTGCGCCGATATGACGAACGGGAGATTGGTATGGCGGCGGCAATCAGCGATTGAGCGAAGGTCTTCGCGTACCCGAGCTCGATGGTCAGAACCGTTCGGATTAGACGGTGGACTGACCTGCACATAGTCCATGCGGCGTGGCACGCGGCGTCCGCACACGATGCACGCTTTAAAGGGTGCCCGGCTCATGCCTTCCCCCCATCGCTGGCGGGGGTGGCGGGGGTGGCGAGAGCCAAGAACCCATGGATGGCGTCCTCAATGATCGCCTTGGTCCAGTCGTTCGGCGTGAAGTCGCCATCGTCACCACGGAACTCATAGTCGGCGACAAAAGCCGCGACCTTGTGATCTAGCCCCTCCCCCTGGCGGATCGCGTCTGCGGAGAGGGTGGTCGAAGCCCCGTAGTGCGCGAGCATCATGCAGAAGTTCGCCACGTCAACGGGATCGCCCTTGGCGATATGTTCGTGGAGTAGCGTGCGGAGGTAGTCAGTGCTACACTGGCTGGGATCGTCCCAGCCGCCACGGCCTTTCGCGCGGGCCGAAGCAAGCTTTGCCTTCATCAGCGCTGCGAACCGGTCGACCGCAATGTCGTCGCTATGGGCGACTGCGGAGAGGGTGGAGAGGGCGTCGGTGGCGAGCTTGCCGCAATCAGCGTCCAGCGCATTGCGAGCCTCGTCGCCTTCCTTGTGCACCATCCGAACTCGGCTGACCTGATCGCGATACCATTCGAGCGCCTTGACCAGTGCGCCCACCGTGCTGGCGTGCTGACCGGCGCGTAGGCCCTGATTGAAAGCACGTGCCCACGCCACCTCCGAAGCATCCGCTTCTGCCATGATCTCGCCATCCGACATGGCCGTGATCCGCTCGACCTCAGCGTCCACCGCCTCCCGATCCATCGCGGGCGGGGCGGCGCGGTTGGAAAGCAAGGCTGCGGCTTCGCGCAGGACCGCCTTGTCCGACAGGGTCAGCGGGCCGCCATCTTCAATGATGCGATCCAGCCGCCATGAAAGCGCTTCCCCATCCGTGGCTACGCGGCCGATTGCGTCGACGGGGTCGCCATCCACGAACGGTTCCCTGCTCCACTTGCGAATGAATTGACCGTCGACTGACCAGCGGACGTAAATCCGGGTCATCTTCGTGCTTTCGGGTATTTGATCCGCGCTCATGTCGCTTTTCTCTTTAAATAGGGGGAGTGTTGCCGGGCCATCATGTCGAGCCACCGGAACAGGGGCTCGAGCTGCCCGACGCGGGCATTGGCCAGCGGGTCGGCGCTGACGCCCGCCGTGATGTACTGATCGACGACGGCCCAGGCGGTCTGGGCCAGCTTGGGCATGTCAACGGCGCGCACTAGATCCCATGGCGGGGTGCCGTCGCGCAGGCCGCGCAGCAGGGTGACGATCACCTGCCAATGGTTGCGCCAGCGAGCGGCAATGGCGGCGGGGATGCCGCCCTCGGCCGACGCCGATCGCCAGGCGGGGGCACGGTTCAGCATCTCGCGCTCGGCGACATGGGCCAGGCGGGTCAGGTCGAACCGATCGCCGTGTTCATCGAACGCGAACAGGTGCATCCAGTAGCGCCAGTGCACCGCGTCGAGCCGGGCCAGCTTGCGGGCGGCGACATCGGCCGTCAGCGGGTTGGCCGGGCTGGCGATCCATTTGGGATAGGCATTGCGTCTGGTCGCCAGCTCGCGGCGCAGCTCGCGGACGCGGGCTTCCCAATCGAAGGTGTAGGGGGCTGGATCGATGGTGTAGCCGTGGCCATCGCGGCGGGCCCGGGCGGCTTCGTGGCGGTGGTGGTCGGCGATGATCGCACGCCAGACGCCGATATGATGCTCGGCATCCTCGCGCTTCATCATCGACCGCTCGATATGGCCGGGATAGACGCGAAGGCGCTTTTCCAGTTCCTCGTCCAGCTCGATCAGCATTTCATGGGTGTCGACCAGATGCGGCGCGATGGCGGTCCCGGCCGAGCGGATCGCGAAGTCGTCGGTGAGCGGCTGGCGGCTCATGCGGCCATCTCGTCACGCAGGGCGATGGCAAGGAGCCGCATGCGCACGCTGGTGTAGGCGCGCCCGAGCGTGCGCGCGATCGCCTTATAGGTCAGCCCCTGCGCTTCCAGCGCCAAAAGCTGCTCGTCTTCGGCCTGGGTGAAAGCGCGTTGCACCCGGCCGGTAGGACCGATCAGTGTGCGGGGCTCGGTCGGAGCGGTGGTGCGCCGCTGGTTGGGCGACACGACGCCATGCTTGAGGCACTGGTAATGGATGGCGCCAGCCGTCACTCCCAGCTTCTTGGCTATCGTAGGACAACTGCGGCCCGCCTCGCGCATTTCCAGCGCGGTTTGAATCGCGTCGTCATCGAGAACAGGCCGGGCCATCAGAACGGCACGTCCTCGTCGATGTCGATCGCGATCGCCGCGGCAAAAGACGGGCCCGCCCGTCGAACCGCGTCGGCGATAAACTCCATGGTATCGAGTTCGCGGATGCGGTTGCGGTCGATCAGGCGAAGCGTCGTTTGGTAGATCAGGTGGCTATTGCCGCAGTTCCATCGATCCGCTTCGGCACGCTGCGGGGCCGTCGACGGGGTCGGATTGACCCATTCCGCTTCTTCCTCGGGCAGGATGAAGCGCATCGGCGTGCCGTTGACCTTGACGATGCAGCCGGGGATGAGGTCGTCATGCGTGGCGCTGGTGAAATAGTCACCGGACCAGCCAGTCATGGTCACGCTGATCCGGCCCTTGGGGCAGTGATCGACCGTGATCCGGTCACCGACCTGCAGCACCTCGCGTGCCCGCTGCGCGGCGATGTAGGCGAGCTGGCTCATGCGATCGGGAAGTCCACGAAGCCCGGCCGGGCGGCGCGATCGGGCAGGAAGAGGGTCGGGTGGAATTCGAGCTGTTGGCAGGGCGCGTCTTCGGTCGCGTAGACCCATTTGTCACCGATCCAGCACGCGGCCGCGCAGTTGCCTTTGTCGTCGCGAACAAGCCAACTGCGGGTGTCCGCCGACCCGGCCGGAAAATCGGCCGCCTCGATGGGGCGGAACAGGGCGGGCGGCTCCGTCCCGCTGGCGAGCGGGCGCGTATCCGCAACGGCTTTTTGTTGTTCGGCCCGATCGATATTGTCGATCGCGGCCCAGATGAGCGCCGCAGCTTTGACCAGGTTCCGCCGCGCATCGCGGCAGTGCCAGTGCGTCGGTGACCAGGGCCATTCGGCGGGACACTCATGCGGATCGTAACCGAGCGAGCCGTCCACCTGGTCATGGGCGGTATCGGCGTAGCAGGTGGCCGCGCCGATCAGTTCGTCGGGCGTCTCGTAACGCTCGTCAGACTCCGGCGTGTAGCCATGCTTGTCGATCTGCTCGATGCGCTCGGCGATGATGTCGCGAAGTGCGTCGGCCAGCAGAATTTTTGCGGAGGCGTCGGAAATGGCGTCCGAACAGCGCGGCATAAACAGGGCGGTCATCGGCTTATCTCTCGTCGAGGCGAAGGAGGCTGTCCGCGATCACGCCGACGGCCGTGAGGCCCGCGCCCGCGAAGACAAGGAATTGCAGAAAGGTCGTCATGAGCGCCCCCCGTTGACGAGGCTGAGGCCAAGACGCTGCGCGCGGTCATCCATCGTGCGCTCGCCCTGGACGCGACGGCTACGTTCTTCGGCCGCCGTCACGTTCGGCGTCTGGCGATCGTCGAACCAATGGTCGACGGCGGCCATGTTCCAGCGGCTTTTGGGCTTAAGAGTGTCGGTCAGCTCGCCACCCGACAGGATCGGCAGCGGGGCGGGAAAACCCTTCGTTGCGATCAGGCGGTCAAGGAAATTGATCTGCCAGCGCTGGGTCCGTGCGATGCCGCTCTCGGCCGTCTGGCCGAACCGCTGGCACACCTCATCCAGACTGTACGTAAATGCCTGGGGCTTCATCATGCCCATAAGCGCCTCCAATATTGGCCTGAAATGCCGAATATCAGATATGCTTATATTATGTCTATAGCTTATAAAATGGGTATTGGGATTTTGCCTCTTGAGGCGATCACGGTCCCCGTCCACCCCTGTATCCCTCTGGCAGGGAGGCGGATTTGCAGGGCGAACGGCATCGTGGGGCAGAGGTCGGCGGGACGATCGTCGCGCTGATTATCGCTCCGATCGTCTTGGCGGTGGTGGCGATCGTGGTGGGGTTCGTTTTCACGGTGACGCACGTCATCTTCACGGTGATTCGTCCCGAAGTGATCGGGTTTTTCGGGGCGTGCCTCGGCGGCGCGCTCGGGGTGACAGCTGCGCGATCGGCGTGCGACGCCGTCCTTCGCCACTATGCACCGCGCGTCGTTTTCGTCGAGGTGGTGCTGCTGTGTCTGGTCGGACTGGTGGGGGAGCTGTTCTATCTGCCGCTGGAATGGGCCAGAGCCGCGCCAGTGGCGCAGCTCGTGGTCATCATGATGTCGGCATATGGCCTATTCTGGACCGTGCGGGTGGGAGAGCCCGCACGTTGAATTAGGCGACCGAGCGACGCGCCGGTTGGGCGGGCATCGGTAAGGGTTCGGCGACGCGGCGGATCATCTCGCGCTGCGCGCTGCCTGCGGCGCGGAACATGGCGATCAATTCGCGTTCTTCGTCGTCGAGGCGGTCGGGATTATCGGCCTGGGTCAGGAGGTCGGCCGGGGTACATTCGAGGATGCGAGACAGGGCCCGCATCCGTGCGATGTCCAGCGTCGTGCCGTCCGCGTTCTCAATCTGACTGATCAGAGGCTGCGACACGCCACTCCGCTCCGCCAGTTGAGACTGGCTGAGGCCTGCTGCTTTGCGCAGTTCACGAAGGCGGTTGCCCGAAAACATGGCGATGACATATGACATCTGCTTATATTCTGCCCCGCCGAATTGGTTATGGCAATTGACAAAATATAAGCTATCGCAATATCCACGTTTCCAAGAGGAGACAGGCGGATGCCTTTGCGACTGGTGGACTGGCGGAAGAAGAAGGGACTCACGCAAGGTCAGCTGGCCGACGCGATCGACGTTTCCCAGTCCTATATCAGTCAGATCGAGCGATCGAAAAACCCGGTAGTCCCAAACCCGGCGGTGATGGAGCGGATCTACCGTTTCACGGCTGGCGAGGTCGAGCCAAACAGTTTTTACGACATGCCGCGCTGGCGGCGGATGCTCGACGCTGCGCTGGCGGCGCTTGCGCGTGCGGCGTGAGGGGAAGGCAAGGATGCAGGCCGACATTCTGTTCTCCATATCGTCTGTTCTTGTTATGTTCTCTTGCCGTAGATTAATCCAACAAAATAAGCAGGGTCGGCCGTTTCTGTGCCGCCTCGCGCGGTCCTGACCCATGATCGGGGGGACCAACCACTTTCACGGATCGTCGGCGACCACTCCCCGCCGACGGTATGGGCGCGCGCTGCAATGCCGCCCGCACCTGTGCCCGCCGCGCCCGTACTCCCATGCTTGACGCGGCGGGCACCTTTGAACGCGGACTGGAGGACGGCCTTGCCGAATATGAGCGCGATATCCTCGCCCATTGGGACGCGGGTCAGTCGATCGACGCCATTTGTGCGGCGACCGGCAGGCCGAAAAGTACGGTCCGGCTTGTCACCAAGCTGTATGATGACCGCCCCGAAATGGGCTGCGACCTGGTCGCGACCAACGACCGCCATGTCGCCGCGATCGCGCGGCTGCGGGCGCGCATGAACGGCCCGACCATGAGCGTCGACGAAATCGTCGACATGCTGACCGACCGGATCGAGTCGCTGGTAAAGGACCTGCTGCCCAACGCCTATGAAGAGGGCAACGAGATGTGTGTCGGCAATCTGGCTGGTGATCCCGGCCAGTCGCTGCGCATCCATGTCGGTAGCGGCGCGCGGCGTGGCTGGTGGAAGGATTTCCTAGCGCCAACCGGCACGCGCGAAGGTGGCAACCCGCTCTGGCTGATCGCCGAAGTGTTGTTCGCGGGCGATGTGAAGCAGGCGGTGCAATGGGCGAAGGGCTGGCTTCACATCGACGACAGCGATCCGGCCAGGCTGCAACAGTTCCGGCTCGAATCCCAAGGGCGGCGCGCGGAACGCGATGCCCAGGCCGAAGCGGATGCGGCGAAGAAGACGAAGAACGCGCAGCGCCGCTATCATCAGGCGCAGCCGCTGCGCATCGGCGATCCCGTCCATCACTATCTGTCGGCCGGGCGAGCAATCGACTTCGATGCGCTCGGGCGGTTTCCCGGCGCGATCCGCTATCATGAAGCGCTGCAATATGGTTGGCCCGCCCAGGGCGAGGCCCCGCTGCTGCTGCCCGCGATGGTCGCCATGATCACCAGCCTCGCGGGCCAGCACATCGCGACGCATCGCACCTGGCTGGATGTCGCGCGGAACCGCAAGGCGGGCGGCGATCTGCTAGGCTTCAACCGGCGGGGCGAGCCCAATGACCCGAAAAAGGTCATGGGCACCTATCTGGGCGGGCATATTCCCGTCTGGAAGGGCGCACATAGCTGTCCGCTCCGCGACATTCCGGCCGGGACCGATGTCTATGCGTCGGAGGGCGTCGAGGACGGCCTTACCGTCGCATCGGCCGACCCGTCGCTGCGCGTGATCGCGATGATCGCGCTGGGCAACCTGATGGCGCTGGAGCTGCCGCCGCAAATGGGTCGGCTCATCATCCTCAAACAGAATGATCCGCCCGGAAGCGAGGCCGATCAGATGCTGATGCGCGGTGTCACGGCGCAGCGCGCGCGCGGGCGCAAGGTGCTGTTCTGCCCGGCTCCGCGCGGCGTCAAGGATATCAACGAATTGGCGCAGATCGCGCAGCGGGAGGGTATGTGATGGAACAGGGCTATGGCTGTCAGTGTGGCGCGTATCGCGCCACCCATGCCGCGCTTCAACAGATGCCGCCCGGCAAGTCCGACCAGTTTTGGCAAAATGCCCGGCGGTGCGAGACATGTTTTCGTGATGCGCGTGCTGCATCGGCCGGGGCCGTGCGCTCATGAATCGGCTGGCCTTTCGTCGCCGGCTCCGTCGCGAACTGCGCGGTTTGGAGCTGGGCTATAGTGTTTCCGATTTCGATGCCTACTCGGCGCGGCTCAGGCGCGAAATCATCGCGGAATTCGAAGCCTTGCGCCTCCGTCCAGCGGTTGCGGCCTCTAGGCGGGAACTGCGCATCGATCTGAACCAGGCCCCCTCTGAGATGGAAACGCGGTGGAGCGGCAAATCGTGAAAGGATCGCTGTATTTCGATTGGGTGATCGGCGACGGTATTTCGATCGTTCTCAGCGCTGGGGGCCGGACGCTGGATGCGATGCACCTGTCGGCCGACGAGGCGCGGCGTCTCGCAAGGCGGCTTAGCCAATGGCAGGACTATAAGGACGCGCGGGGGCAGAGCCGCCCATGTCGCCAGCCGCCCAACCGCATGACCGTCGCGCATGTCGACGTTCGGGACGATCGGCAGTGAGCGCGCACCTGCAACCCGTCCGTGAGGCGCTGTCCAACCTGGTCGAACCGCCCATCGATGCGCCACCCGTCGACGACTATGAGGCCGCGAACGATGGCGGCGGCGATGACGAGCGATTCGGCCGCCCGCCGCGCCTGATGCCGGAGGGCTGTCCGGTTGTGCCGGTCGGCACCGAAGACGGCGTGTTCTATTTCCTGACGGCGCTAGGCGAGCTGCGCGGGCTGACGTGCGACAAGGTTGCCAACAAGCACATCGTCGGCATGTTCGCGCCCGATAGCGGTTATCTGATGGACGAATGGCCCCGCAAGAAAATGGTCAAGTCCAAGGGGCCGGACGGCGAGGACGTCGAAGAGTGGATCGTTACCGGCTGGCGTAACGACGATGTCGCCATGCTGCTGATGGACGTGGCGGCCGCCAAGGGCGTGTGGAACCCGCGCGAGAAGGTGCGGGGGCGCGGCGCGTGGATCGACGATCGCGGCGGCCTGATCCTGCATTGTGGCAATCATGTCCTGATCGGCGGGCGCTGGCACAAGCCGGGCGAGCATGACGGGCGGGTCTATCCGACCATGCCCGCCATTCCCCGGCCCGGTGCGGGCGGACCGGTCACGGGCGAGGCGCTGGCGCCCAACCTCGTCGGCTCGCTGCGCGCGCGCGGGATCGAGATCCCGTCGGATGCGTCACCCGGCGTCGTGCTGCTGGAGCTGTACAAGACGTGGAATTGGGCCCGGCCGATGATCGACCCCATGCTGCTGATCGGCTGGGACGGCGCGGCAATGCTGGGCGGGGCGCTCGACTATCGGCCACTGGCGTGGCTGACCGGCGACAAGGCGACCGGCAAGTCGGCGTTGCAGAAGGTCAAGGGCTGGCTGTTCGACGGCGGTATCCTGCAATCGCCGGATGCGTCGGAAGCGGGTGTGCGCCAGGTGCTGGGGCAACAGTCCTTGCCGGTCGCGATCGACGAGGCGGAAGCCGATCAGGACAACCGCAAGATACTCGCGCTGGTCAAGCTGGCGCGCCTCGCGGCCAGCTCGCAAGGCAATATCGTACGCGGCGGTCAGGATCACACCGGGCATGAGTTTCAGGCGACGAGCTGCTTCCTGTTCTCGTCCATCCTGGTGCCGCCGATGCCGCCGCAGGATCGGAGCCGCCTTGCGATGCTCGAGCTGGGGGAGCTGCCCGCCGGTAGCCGCGAGCCGCGCATGGACAAAGGCGAAATCAACGCGCTCGGCGGGTGGCTGCGGCGACGGCTTGCCGATCGCTGGCACCTCTGGGCCGCGACGCTGGAGCGCTATACCGACGCGCTGATCGATCACGGCGGGCAGGGCGGCCGTGCGGCCGACCAGTTCGGCACGCTGCTGGCGGCCGCGCACATCCTGTTGGACGACGACATGCCGGACGACGAGGCGCTGTTGCAATGGGGAAGCCTGTTGTCGAAGGAGCGGCTGGGCGAGACGGCGGAGGCGCAGAGCGAAAGCGAAATGTGCGTGGCGCATATGGCCAGCTCGCTTGTCCAGCTCGCGCGGAGCGGCACGCCGCGGTTGATTTCGGATTGGCTGCTACAGGCGACCGAGCCGGTCCTAGGCGGCGATGTCGACGAATCGGCGCGCGGCCGGGTCCGTGAGGCCGCCGATGCGCTTGCCAAGGTCGGCATGCGGATCGTGACGGGCAAGGCGAATATGGTGGTGTCGGAAGGTGCGCCAAAGCCCACGCCCGGCCGGGACTATCTGGCGGTGGCGATCACGCATCAGGGCCTGTCGCGCGTGTTCGAAAATTCGCGGTGGAAAGAGGGCGTGTGGTCGCAGGCGCTCAAGCGTATGAAGGGGGCCAGCTGGGGCAATACGCAGCGGATCGGCGGGTCGCCTGCGAAGTGCACGCTGGTGCCGGTGGACCAGATCATCCAGCGGGACGACGTGGTCGTGCCGGTGCGGGAGGCGGAGGAGGTTTAGGCCCGCCAAGCGCGGGCCTAGGCACGAGCTATTAGAACAGGCTCGGCTGCTGACCGGCCGCGAACAGCGGCAGGGCGCTGGCGTCCATCTGCGGGGCGATCGACCGGAGCTGGCTTGCGGCCTTCAACCCGGTCAATTGACGATCGCGTTCCGCCTTCATCCGCGCCAGACCATGCCGGTTGCGATTCTCGGTGGTCGGTGGGTCGAACGTCTTGGGAGCGGTGGCCTTTACGGCGGCCATGATCCGGGGGCCGGTGTTGATCGCCCCAAGGTCACTGAACAGGTCGCGCAACACGTTTACGCGGTGGGCGTCGAGGCCGTCAGGCGAGCAGCCCATGATGCGCTGAACGAAGCGCCTCCAGATAACATCCTGTTTGCGATGCCACTGCACGTCTTCCAGGCCGCGGCGGGGCAGGCCCGCGTCGGTGATATCAATCCGCGTGACGGCAAAGGCGGCCGCCACGGCGGGGTTATTCGCTTCCAGCGCGGCAATGGTGGGGGAGGGTGGCAGCATGTCAGCGGCCCTCCCCGTGAAAGGTGGTGCCGCTGATTTCCTCGAAGAAGACCCACACGGGCGCTCGGGCGGGATCAATCGTCGCATAGCAGCCGCTTTCACCGACATGGGTGATGATGCCTTCGCCATGGACGCGGGAGACGATGGCGTCACCGATGCGCAGCCGGTCGATACCCATAACCCGGCGGGCGTGGCGGCTGGCGCCAGCGTGGCGGTACAGGGCCGCGACCTCTCCGGCAGAGCGATGGAAGCCGAGAGCCGTCAACATGGCGCGCTCTACCGCGATGACGTGCGCGTCGTAGTTGACCAGGTCGACCGCCAAGCCGCGTACGATGGCCTCGCGGCGCGCGATCGGCATCCAGTCCTCGTCGGGGATGCCGACATAGTCGCCGTCCACCCGGCGGATGGTGTCGCCATATTGGAGCATCCGTTGACCGGCATAGGTCAGCAGGACTTCGCCTTGGGTGGTGCTGAACCGCTTGCGCTCGATGCCGACCAGCGCGGGGTCGAAGGGCCGGGCGGCGCTCACTTCAGAATCTCTGCACATTCGAGCAGCTCGACCAGCTTGCGGGCCCAATCGGCCGCGTCCTGATCTTTTCCGCACTGCTTGTAGGCGATGGCTTTGGCGAGGGCCGTGGCAACGGCAGACCGGTCGATACCCATCTCGTAAGTCCTTTCTGACTGTCCGCCCGTCCAGTAACAGGCGAGTGCAGATAATCTGCACTATTAAAACGGATGTCAAGCACCTTTGTTGCGCCCGAACAAACAAATTCGCGCGACAGCGTTCGTCGCCGGAGGCGACGGGCGCGGTGCGTCGCGCGTCCACTCGCCATTCCCTCCGCGTCGATCCTGCAACCCGTTCCCGCCGCCTCCAACCCTGTCCATCAATATACCGCTTGCGCCCCGACCCCGTTGGGATGCAGATAGTGCGGCAGGGCCGGTTGAGCTGGTCGTTACGCCACGGGTTGGGGGGTGGTAACGGCGATCCGTAACGCTCCCGGTAACATCTAAGTCATTGATAAATAGACGGAAAAGTTGCGTGTTACCGCGTAACCGGCTTCGCGCGCGTGTGTTATACGCATACGCGCGCGGGCACATGCGCGTATAAAGAGAGGGAGATACAGGTAACGACGTAACAACATATAAAAGTCGCTGTTTTCTAGTATCTTGGGCGTTACCGTTTGCCGTTACCGCCCGGCCGGTCGATCGGTAACGCGGTAACATCGCGACCATGGTTTGGACCGGCGCGCGCCATCTGCTGTAGATGCTCTGCCTCTGATCGAGGGGCGGTGCGCCAGTGGCGGACGAAACGAATAAAATAGGTGGCGGATATGCGGACGGCGCGGCCGGTCTGGCGTCCGCTGTCGCGTCGGCGGTCGATGAGGCCGGGCCGATGCTGTTCGCGGACCCGCACCAGGTGGAGCTCGCCCTGGGCGACGGTCCGCGCGACGGGCACAACATCCGTACGGCGGTCGACGAAGTCCGGCGGCGCGGCGTCGGTCGCCCGCGCGGCGCGACGAACAAGCGGACCGGCAAGATGCGGGATTACCTCGCGTCGCGGTATCGCCACCCGCTCGAAACGCTGGCCGAGATGCAGGCCCAGACGCCGGAGCTTCTAGCCGCCCAGCTCTGCTGCACGAAGTTGGAGGCGGCGGCGCTGATCAAGTCGGCGGCGGCCGAACTGGCCCCGTACATGGAAAGCAAGATGCCTGTCGCCGTCACCGGCAATCTGGACGGGCACATGACGCTGATCATGCAGGCCGGGCCCGCGCCGATCGACGGCGGGACAATCATTCCGGCCAATTCGGTGGGCCCGGCGCTGTCCTATGTGCTCGATCAAGAAACGCAGGAAAACCAACGGCTTAGCCTGTCGCGTGATGAGGTGTCGGAATGACGTCGTCGGAACGCCTAGCGCAAACCCGCAGAAAACCGCCATTTATGGGCGTTGTGCGTCAGCTTTCGCAGCTTCGCGCACGGGTGCCGGTGGTGGTCGGCCAGCGGTGCGATCGGTCGGTCAGCCGCGCCGCGACCACCCCCCCCGGTGGCACGCGCCGGACCCCCCCGGCCCCCCCCAAGCGCGCGCGCGTCGGAAATCTCTCCCCCGCGCGCGGGGTGTTTAAAAATTCTGGGCGAGTTTCGCCCTCGATCATCTTGATCGCGGATACGGGTCGCGAACCTCTCACCGGTTTTACGGGGTCGGGGGAGTGAGTGGCGATCTTACCCGCTTGATGCGGCCGGTTGGTCCGGTTGCAGGGAAGTTCGGGCTTGATCCCGCCTTCCTCGCCTTCATCATGGGACCGGTTGGAGGTGGCAAGACCACCGAGTGCATCGCCAAAGCGATCCGCATCGGATTGAACCAGCACGCGGTTTGGGACCCCGCCCGCGAATGCCGCGTCAAGAAATGTCGCGGCGCTGTCGTGCGCGATACCTACCCTAACCTCGATCGCACGGTAATCAAGTCATGGCAGCAGTGGTTCCCCAAGAAGCTGGGGCGCTGGTCAGGCGATGCGCCGCGCACCCATAGCTTCACGCTGGACATAGGGGTTCGCGGCGATCCCGACTTCCATCAGCTCGACATGGAGGTCATTTTCACCGCGATCGGCGACAACAGCGTCGAGGACGTGCTGCGCGGCCTGGAGTTGACCTGGCTGTGGCTGAACGAGGCCGACCTGTTGCCGTTCTCAATTATCGAGTTGGGCGTCGGCCGTGTCGGCCGGTATCCGGGCATGACCGACGGCGGTTGCGCTTTCGCCCAGATATTCGGCGACTTCAACGCGCCAGAAGAGGACAATTGGACGTACGATCTGTGCGTCGACAAAAATATCGACCCTGAGCTGGCGGACGTTTTAGCGGCAGAAAGTGGCGGAAAACAGCCACTTTTGGCCTTTCACCAGCAGCCCGGCGGGCTGGATGATAATGCAGAAAATCTGCACAACCTTCCCGGTGGCCGTGCCTACTACCTGAAACAGGCCGCATTGCTGCGCAAGTCGCCCGACAAGAAGCGGCGGATGATCGACAACCTGTTCGGGCCGGTTCGCTCGGGCACGGTGGTGTTCCCCGAATTTATCGACGACATCAGCGTCAATCCGACCGCGCCGCGCGGCCACGTCCGCGAGTTCGAGGTGGTTCGCGGTCTGCCAGCGCTGATCTTCGCCGATCAGGGTCTGATGGGCGCGGTCCTGTTCTCGCAGTTGTTGCCCAACATCGACCAGCTTCGGTTGTTCGACGAGATGGCGCGGATATTCGAAGACGATGCTGGCCACATCGAGGTCAGCCAGATCGGCGGTGAGGCATTTGGCCGCGAGGTCGCGGGGCGGATGGCGACACGGTATCCGGGGTTGGAGATCGGCCTGGCGTGTTGCGACCCGGCCGGGGCGGCGGGCGAAGATGCAATCAACCACCGGAGCTGGCGACAGGACTTCCAGAAGGGGCTTGGCGTCCACGTCAAGAAAGTCGCGGTTCCCGGTAACGCCATCGCGCCGCGCCTCAAAGCCGTACGCAACCGGTTGACGACGTTTGTCGGCACGGAGCCGAAGCTGCTGGTCCATCCGCGCTGCAAGATGACCCGCAAGGGGTTCAATTCGAAATATGTCTATCGCCGGGTCGCCGTCGGTGGGGTCGATGGCGGGCGGTTCGATAGCAAGCCGGTCAAGGTCCAGGGCTTCGGCGATCTGATGGACGCCAACCAGTATGGCTGTTTCGAGCTGGAAAAGGGCCTGAAAATGGCGGGCGGGAACGGCGCTGGCGGGAGCGGGCGCGGCGGTCGTCGCGAAGTCCGCAACGAGAGTGATTATCCCATGCATGGAGGGCAGGCATGAATCTGGTCGGGAAAGTCATCACCGCGCCGCTCAAGGCAATAGGCCTGATTCCCAAAACACCAAAACTGCCCGCGCCGGTGCCGACGCCCACGCGCGATGACGCGCGCGAGGCCGTGGCGATGGACGACGCGCTGCGTCGGCGTCGTGGCGGAGCAGCCGATATCGTGACGGGGCGGGCGGGCGCGGAAGCGTCGGCCGGGTCGGTCGGCAAAGAAACGCTGGGTAGCTGAAGGAGGAATTTATGGGTGGTGAAAGTGACCAGGCAAAGGCGCTGACGGCCATGACGCTGGAGCGCGACAACGCGGTGTCAGCCTTGACTGCAATGTCAACCGAACGGGACAACGCGACCATCGCGCTGGAGGCGATGACGGCAGAGCGGGATACCGCTGCATCGGCTTTGACGGCCGAGCAGGCCGCGACGGCCCAGGCGAAGGCGGACCTGCAGGACAGTCAATCGGTCCTCGAAACGGTGCGGGGCGAACTAGATACGGCGCTGTCGTCGCTTGAATCGGAGCGCAAGCAGCGGACCGATCTTGCGGTCGAGCTGGGCCGGGTCCAGTCCGATCTCGTCACTGCCAAGCGCAAGGCGAGCGTCACCCAGAAGGCGAAGCCTTCGGCGCTGCGCGATGTGGTCGAACAGGACGGCGTCGACGACAAGCAGGCGCTTCTCGAGACGCTGCGCAGCGGCCTGCACGATGTCGTTTTCTCGGACGGGGCGCGCGAAATCCCATCGCTGGCGCCGATCTCGGTCGGGCCGGAAGCCTGGCAACTAATCGGTCGCGGCGTGCTGCTGCGTGAGCCGGTCACCATTCTGCCCGATCGGGCCATCCAGCTCGGTGGATTCGGGCTGTTCGATGCCGAGGGCAAGCAAATCGCATGGTGCGCCATGGCGCAGCCGGTGACGATCGCGGCCGGTCAGCCGATGCGCCTCGATCGCCAGATCGTTTTTTAAAGGAGGGACGGACATGCGGATGATGGGTCTAATGCTTGCGGGGGTTTCGGTGCTCGCGCTGTCGGCGTGTGCCACAGGGGCGGCGGAGCATGGACTGGCGGTCAAGGCCGGTGCGGCCGTTGACAGGGCAGAACAGCATTACGCCTCGGTCGCGGCGGTCGCAGACGATGTCCTGCCGCTGCTTCCCAAGCGCGAGGCGGATCACTTGCGCGCCTTTCGGGGAATGATCGAGCAGGTGCTTCTCGCGGCTCGCATGGCGACGACCATCGGCGAGCGAGTGGCGCTTTTGCGTAAGGCGGAGGCGGCGACGGCCGAGCTGGAGCAGGCGAATAGCGTCCTGTCCCTACCGCCCCCCGATCCCGGCTGATCTGCGGTGATGGGATGAGTGATGCGGGTCCGGCGCTTGCCAGGCCCGCCAACGGCAAGGGGCTGGCGGTGAGCGATTTCGGAACGGACAGCGAGGTTAAAGAACATCTGGATCGCCACGCGCGCATGAAAAGCGAGCGGGCGCAGAAGGAATCGCTGTGGCGGGATATCGACGAGCGTGTCGACCCGCAAACCGAAGGCGGTTTCTACAAGGGGACCCGTTCACGCGCTGGCCTCGACAATTTCGATCAGACGGCGGTGATCGGCCTCAAGCGCTACACCGCCGCGATCATGGGCCTGACGGTGCCGCGCAATCAGCGGTGGCACGGCATCCAGACGCCCAACAAGGATTTGAACCGGCTCGCCAGCGTCCAGCGCTGGTGCGAACATGCCGCCGACCAGCTTTTTGCGTGTCGCTATGCGTCCTGGACCGGCTTCGGGATGCAGATGGCGGCCGATGTGAGGGGCGGCGGCAAATATGGCACGGCAGTCCTGCTGGTCGATGAATGGATCGGTCGCGGCCTGTATTACCGGCACCTCCATATGGCGGAATGCTATATCGACGAGGATCATCGCGGCCGGGTGGATACCGTGCACCGCGAATATGAGCTGACGGTCCGACAGGCGGTGCAGAAGTTTGGTCTGGATGCGCTGACCGACAAAATGCGAGAATGTTGGGCGGACGATAATCGCGCCAAGCAGGATCAGAAATTCCAGTTCGTCCATATCGTTCGGCCGAACGATCGGCATGAACCGGGCAATCCCGGCGTGCCCGGCAAGCCGATCGCCAGCCTGCATATCGCTCTGGACGAAAAGCAGATCGTCGCGCGCCGCGGATATCGCACGATGCCGCTGATTACCGGCCGGGTCGACGTCGGGGCCAAATATCCCCAGTCCCCAGCGGCGACGGTCATCGGATCGATCGCGACAGCGAACGAGATTGCCAAGACGATGCTGCGCACGACGCATAAAGCGTGCGATCCGGCGCTGGCGTTCTATGACGATGGCGACATTTCGAAGCTGGTCACGCGGCCGGGCGGGATGAATCCCGGTCTGGTCGACGAATTCGGACGGTTGCTGATCGCCCCGGTGCCAGGTGGTGGTGCGCCCGCCTATGCGATGGAGATGCAGGAGCGCGAGCGCGCGGTCATCAAGTCGGCATTTCTGGAAGAGTTGTTCCAGATCCTGACCAATCCCAGCGATCGCATGACCGCGACCCAAGTGCTGGAGATGGTGCAGAAGCAAGGCGTTCTGGTCGGGCCGTTCGCGGAGCAGCATGAGACGGAGAAGCTGGGCCCGCAGATCGAACGGGAATTGGATATTCTGATGGCGGCCGGGCAGATCGACCCGATGCCGCCGGAGATGATCGAGGCGCGGATGACGCCGATCGCGGTCTATCAGAACCCACTCGCTCGCATGTCGCGCGCGGAGGAAGCAGCGGGCTTCACGCGCTGGATGGAAATCATCGTCCAGGCGGCGTCGGTCGACAAGAGCGTGACCGATCATATCAATTTCGATCGGGCGATCCCCGGCGTCGCAGATGTCCTGTCGGTGCGGCCGAGCTGGCGCAACAGCCCGGACGAAGTCGCGGCCAAGCGTCAGGCGCGCGAAGAAGCGGATGCCATGGCCCAGATGGGCGGCGTCGCGCCAGCGGTGGCCGGGGCGGCACTCGACTTGAGCCGCGCCAACCAGATCGCGTCCGGGGCGGGTGTATGAACCCGTCGCCGAATATGGTCGAGCGGGCCTATCGAAACATGGCCCGCCAGATCGCATTGCTGCGGTCGCACCATTACAAACGGCTGTTTTTCGGCGCGGGCAAGATCATGTCGCGTGATGCGGAAATCGTGCTGGCCGACCTGCGTGACTTCACGCGGGCGGAGCAGGGGGCTTTCTCGCCCGATCCTTATGTCAACGCGCGCAATATTGGGCGGCGGGAAGTCTTCCTGCGGCTCACTCACCACTTGAACCTCGACGAGTCCGAGGTTCGCAAGCTGATGGAGATGGACAGTGGCTTATCGTAAAGGGATGATCTTCGCTCCGGTCGTAGTTCGCGCCGGTCTGCGCATGACCGCGTTGGAGCGCCGTTTGGGGCGGTTCATGCGCAGCGAAGAAGGGCATGGCGGGGAAGCCGGTGCTGGCGGTGGAGGCGAGGGCGGGGCCGGAGATGGCGGGGCCGGTTCGGGCGAACCGCAAGTATCGGCGGCATGGTACGGCGCGCTGTCGGCCGACAAGGTCGACGACAAGACGCCGTCCGATGCCGATTGGATGAAGAACAAGAATTTCACCGATCCGGCGGCCATGGTGAAATCCTATCGCTCGCTGGAAGCCCGGATCGGCAAGGGCGTCGAGGTGCCGGGCGAAGGTGCGACGGCGGAGCAGATCGCCACGTTCCGCAAGGCCATCGGCGTTCCCGAAAACGTCGATGGCTATGCCATGACCGTGCCGGAGGGCTGGGAGGCGGATATGGCGCTATTCGGTCCGCTGCGGGAGGTGGCGCTGGCGGCTGGAACCCCCGCAACCGCGTGGCAGGCGATGATCGACAAGGCGACTGCCAAGATCATGGACGATCATAACGCGCTGGTCGATACGCAGAACGCCGAACTGGCGGAATGGAAGCGGGAGGCGGGCGCGCAGGCCGATCAGAACCTGATCATCGCGCAGCGCGGGTTCGATGCGTTCGGCTTCTCCAAGGATGAAATTCAGGCGATGCAGACCTCGCTCGGCGCGGGCGGGACCAAGAAGATGATGGAGCTTGGCCTGAAAATCGGTCGTCTGTCCGGCGAGGATGGTTTCATTCAGGGTAAGCGCGATTTTGGTGTGTCGGCAGCCGATGCCCGGTCCGCCCTCCAGGCGTTCGAAAAGGACGGGGGGAAGGTCACCAAGCTGCGCGAAAAGGATCAGGCGACGATCGCCGAGCACAGCCGCCTGATCGAGATGGTTACCGCAGCCGAGGAAGCGGAGAAGCGGCAGCGGGATGCTGCCTAACGATTATTGCCATAGGTAATAAAATGGCCTCTTGAACCTTGACGCCACCCCCTCTCTCGCGGGAAGAGAATGTCAAGCAACGGGTCGATCCATCGGGGGCGTTACATAGTAACGTGGTGGTTCGGTCGGTATTCGGGGGATACTCTGAACCACCGCGTTGGTGCTGGGCAAGGTCGTTCTCCCAACGATCCCCGGCCCCCGGCGTGGATGCGCCCGTCGAGCGCGAACGTCGTCGCGTCAGAGGTGGCCCGGCAACTCCGACAAGCCCTTCGCAAACAGGTCCAACCTAGTTTTCGGAGGGCGCAATGGGCGTTTCTTCTATCCCGAACTCGTATTACACGAAGTTCTCCAGCAATATGCGTATGGCGCTCAATCAGCAGGGCGCGGTTCTTCTGCCCAAGGGCATGCGCCAGACCGGTTCTGGCGAAATGTACAAGCTCGACAACATCGTCGGCAACGGCAAGGTCAAGAAGCGGACGACGCGCAACGCCGATGTCAACTACGACGAAACGTCGCATGACGGCGTCTGGGTCGCCATGCCCGGCCAGGACTATGACGCCGATCTGGTCGATACGCTCGACAAGCTGGCCAGCGTCATCGAGCTGGAAGGGGCCTATACCAAGAAGCATTCCGGCACGATGCTGCGCGGCCAGGACGGCGCGTTCCTGGGCGGTTTCGACGGCAATGGCGGTTTCTACGGCACGATGCTGATGGGCAAGCGCGGCGAGGTCGCCGTGCCCTTCGCTAACGCCAATATCGTTCCCGTCACGACCGGCGCGGTCAGCCCGACCGGCATGAACATTTCGAAGGTGATCGAAGCGCGGACGTGTCTGGTCGCAGGTTACGTCGACCCCAATCAGCCCTTCTACATGGGCGTGACGGCCGACGAGGTGAAGGACCTGTTCCAGCAGGCGAACGTGACGAGCGAGGACTATCAGAAGGCGCATTCGATCCGCTTTTCGGCGGACGGCAAGAGCCTGCTGGGCATCATGGGCTTCGAGTTCGTCGAGATCGAGCTGAACAATCCCGATCTGCCCTATTACGACCTGACGCGCGACGCCAACGGCTATCAGAAGAACCCCTTCTGGTCGAAGGACGGCATGTGCGCGGTGTGGTGGCAGGAGACGCAGACGCACCTCGATATCCTGCCGCAGAAGCATCACGCGGTGCAGGTGCTGACCGACCAGGTCGTCACGTCGACGCGCACCGACAATGCGCGCTGCGGCTGCGTCCTCAACAACTGATCCGCTGTCTGGCCGCCCGATAAGGGCGGTCGGTGGTGACGTCATGCGCGCCGACTAGCGGCGCAGGAGACGAAATATGGCCAAGATTAATGCTTCCCCGATCGAGCCGCTGGCGGCCGGTCTTTCCGGCCCGCTGGTCCTGGGCGACGCGTCGCTGCGCAACGGCAAGCTGCATTGCGTCGTCAAGACGCTCGACCTGTCGGCCCAAGCCGTCATCAACGCGGGCGATACCATCGACTGGGGCGGCCTGCCCAAGGGTGCGGTCGTGATCGGTACGGCGTTCAACCCATCGGTATCGCTTGGTGCAGCGACGCTGGACCTCGGCCGACAGGTGGGATCGGTGCTGACAGCGGCGGCGTATCGTGCGGCGGCAACCTATCAGACGCCGGACGTACCCGCCTGGGGGCTGAAGGCGACCGCTTTCGGGCAGTTCCAGCCCGCCAACTGTCGCCTGGTGTCGACCGTCGCAGCGGCCTCGCTGCCGAACGCGGGCATCCTGACCCATGTGATCCTCTACACCACGCCGCACGGCGGGTGACGGGGCGCGTGCGGGCGGCGGCCACGGTCGCCCGCACGTTGTTCCGACGTGGCCTGGAAATCGACATGGCACAGTGGAAATTCACCGCGATCCGGGGCGGCGCGATCAAGGATGTCGCGATCAGTGTGGGTACGCCGATCGCCGGTTCCGACGCGCTGGAATTGAACATCGACCAGACCAAGATGACGAAGGCGGAAGCCGTCGCGCAGCTGGATAGTATCCGTGCGCGCCTTGTCGCGTCGAAGTGGCCTGCCCTCTGACATGACCAGCTATACGCGCGTGGCCAATCTGGCGCTCCAGAAGATGGGTGCCGAAGACACGATCGTCGCGCGCGATCAGGACAGCCACGCTGCACGTACGATCGACACCGCATGGGACGAAGTGCGGCGGGCCGCCATTCGTGGCGGCAAGAAAGCTCCGCGCTGGAACTGTTTCGAGCGTTACGCCGAGACGCCCGCGCGCGCGATCACGCCAGCGCTGCCGCTGCCCTATGGTTGGTCGGCCGCATATCCGATGCCGGACGGCGCGCTGCGCCTGGCGGAAATCGTGTTCCCCGTGGCTGCGGCAGAAGGTGGGCGCTGGAAGTTTGCCAGCAACGAGGTGCTGTTGAAGGACGCCGGGCCGCTCAAGGCGTGGTGGCTGTTCGACAATGACGAACCGGCGTTGTGGGACAGCTTGTTCATCGAGACGTTCGCCGCGCTGCTGGCATTTCAATGCGCGGACCGCATCACCGGTGACCGTGGCCGCAAGCAGGATTGCTGGGCGGAGTACGAGGCCAACCTCGCCGCCGCGACCAAGGTCGATGCGACGGAGAATCCCCCGGTCGAGCCGGTCGAAAGCGACTGGATATTGGCGCGGTATCGCTGATGGCACACCAAACGCCCGCGACAACAAGCTGGAACGGTGGCGAACTTTCGCCGCTGATGGTCGGCCGCGTCGATACCGCGATCTATCAAATCGCAGCGGAAACGATGCAGAATTTCGTCCCCTGCATCGAAGGGCCGATGCAGAAATGCCCAGGCACCGAGCGCATCAGGGGCGCTGCACCGACGGCCGCATGGATGCTGCGTTTCGTGTTCAACCTGACCCAGGCCTACGCGCTGGAGTGCAGCGAAAAGGTCATTCGTTTCTATACCAATGGCGGGCGCATCGAGGCCGATGCCGCCACCCCTTATGAGGTTGCGGTCCCCTATGCTGCGGCGGATTGGCCCCGCGTCAGCACACAGCAGCGCTTCGATCGTCTGTACATGGCGCACAGGTCCGGTCCGCCCGCCGCATTGACGCGGACAGGTGCGACGACTTTTACCTATGCCCCGCTTGCGCTGGTCAACGGGCCGTTCGGCGATAGCAATACCGACCGGACGCGCCAGATTACGATCACGGGGGAGCTGGCGGAAGGTGGAGCCGTCACCATCGTCAGCACGACGCCGATCTTTCAGCCGGGCCATGTCGGCGCACCGTTTCAGGTCGAAGCGCTGGATTTTTCGAATGTGCAGGCGTGGAGCGTTGGTCTGAACGGGATCACGCCGGGTACGCTGCGTCGCTCCGATGGGAAGGTCTATTCCGCTGTCGAGGGCAGTCGCACGGGGACCCTGGCGCCAACGCATGAGGAAGGGGCGGAGTGGGACGGCGATACGGTCGGCAAGGACATCAACGAGAAGGGGCCCTATGGCGTCAAATGGGCGTATGTCCACGATCGCTTTGGTATCGTCCGCCTTACCGAAGTCGTTAGCGGGACCACCGCCAAGGGCGTCGTCGTTCGCCGCGTTCCGAGCAGCCTTGCCACCGTGCCAAGCTGGCGCTGGGCCCATGGTGCGTTCAGCGCGGCGGAGGGATGGCCGGACCTGGTGTTCATCCGCGACGAGCGGCTTTGCTTCTACAAGGGGTTCGACCGCTATGCGTCGGTAGTCGGCGACTATCTGAATTTCCAGGCTTATACGTCCAGCGGTTACACGGCGTCGGACTTGGCGTTCCGATACACCATCGACGCCGAAAACGTGCCGCTCTGGGTGCGTGCCGATCGCGACGGCGAGGTGATCGGCACGGCCAACCGTGAATATGCCATCGTGCCGATCAACGCGCAGGTCGGTGTGGCGGGCGGCAACATCAAGTCAGTCAAGCAATCTGCCTATGGCTGCTGGCCTGTATGGCCGGTCGAGCCAGGTACTACCGTCGTCTATGTTCAGCGTGGGGGGAAGCAACTCCGCGAAGCGGCCTATGATTTCGGTTCCGATCGCTACCAGTCCGCCAATATCAACCGGTGGGCGCGCCATATCGGCAAGCCGGGGATCGTGCAGCTAGGCCACCAAGCATTGCCGGAAGAACTGCTGTTCGCGGTGCGCAGCGACGGCGTGCTCGTCTTTCGCAGCTATGATCCCGAACAGGAAGTGAAGGGGTTTGCGCGGCGTGTCCTGGCATCCGGCGGGCGCGTCCTTTCCGCTGTGTCCATCCCCAGCCCGGACGGGACATTGGATGAAATCTGGGCGCTGTGTCAGTGGGGTGAAACCAAGTCCGTCCAGCGCATGGGCGCATGGTGGGAAATCGGCACCTCGGTTGCCGATTCCTTCTTCGTGGATGATGGCTTTACCGTCCTGCTGGATCAGCCGGCGACATCGATCCCGATCCCGAGCTGGTTGGCGGGTGTCGAGGTTTCCATCCTGGCGGACGGTGGCGTCTGTCCGAAGCAGACGGTTGCGGCGGGCGGCAACCTCACGATCGGTTATCCGGCCCGGCGCTGGACGGTCGGGCGTGGCTATCGTGCGGAATGCAAGCCGCTCCGGCCGGAGGTGCGCGACCCGACCGGACAGACCTCGCAAGGCAAGAAAAAGCGGCTGGTCAACGTCATCTTCCGCCTCTTGGAAACCGCCGGGGTTCGGATTGGCAACGGCAAGCGAGAAGAAATCATCCTCGATCGACCGACCTCGGCGCGCATGGATGCGCCGGTCCCACTCTTCACGGGTGATACGGACGGTGTTTCGCTTGGTGGCGAATGGGGGCGTGACGGAACCTACACGATCATTTCCGATGATCCGCGCCCCGCCTTCATCATCATGGCGATGCCGCGCATCGAGGTAAGCGAGCGATGAGCGTCGCGTTCCGCCGTTTCTTCTGGTTCGACGCGATCGATATCGCTGTCCAGCCGAGCCAATGGGTGCAGGCCGGTATCGACGCGCGGTACATGAGCGAGGAACAGGCGCGCGACCTGGCGCGGCGAGGGCCCGCCTGGACCGCGATCGGCGACGACGGCCGCCTGCTGTGTTGTGCGGGCATCACCGAGATTCATGCGGGGCGGCAGGGGGTCGCCTGGGCGATGCTGGCGGCCGACCTTGGCGTCGCGCAGCATCTGGCCATCACGCGGTTTGCCAAGGCGCAAATCGCCGCCAGTCCGCTGATCCGCGTCGAAAGCCTGATCAGCGACGATCCGACCGGGCGTTGCGTCAAATGGGCGTCGGCGGTCGGCCTGGAGCATGAGGCGACCTTGGCCTGCTGGGGCGCGGCCAGCGAAACCGTCTATCTCTATCGCAGGATCGCACCATGCAGGCTGTAGGCAAGGTGATCGAGGGATCGTCCTATCTCTCGCAAGGGCGGTATAATTGGGAGATTTCGGAGCGAAACGCTCTGGAAGCCGATCGCGACGCGGCCGAGCAGGTTGCGTTCAACCGCGAGCAGGTGCGCAAGGCGTTTGGTGACCAGATTGCCGCGCAGGCAACCTCCGGGTTGGAAATGGGCAGCGGCAGTGCGCTCGATCAGCTCATGGACAGCCAGGTCAACGGCATGATGGATGCCATGGCGATCCGGCGTCAGGGCGCGGTGCAGGCCGCATCCTATCGCCAGCAGGGAACGCTGGCCAAGATGCAGGCGAAGACCCAGGCAACCGCCAGCTATTTCGGTGCGGCGAAGGCGCTGACCGACAAGATGACCAGCTATGCCGGGGGAGGTGGCTGATGGCCGCCGGGCTTTATGAGCGTCAGGTCGCGCCAGGCCGGACAGCGCCACTCGATATGGCCAGCGCCGAGTCGTTCGGCGCAAATGTCGGCCGCTCGATCAGCGAGCTGGGCGAGTCGATCGACCGCTATCATCTCGTTGAACGTCGGCTCCAGCGGAACGAAGATAGCGCGGCGGCGGGCAAGTCGTTTGCCGAGTATCGCCTGGCGGCGAGCGGCGCGATCAAGGACATGCGGACGGCCGCGCAGCCGGGCGGGGCGGGCCATGCGGACGCGGTGAAGTCCTATCTGACCGAGCATGGTCAGACGCTTCTCGACGGCATCACCGACCCCCATGTCCGCCGCCAGCTTGACGAACAGATGGCCTCGTTCAACGCCGGGCTGATCGACGGCGAAGACACCTGGCAGCGGGGCCAGCGCGTCGCCAAGCTGGGTGCCGACGAGAAGGTGGCGGCGCAGACGGGCTATTCCCGGATCACGACGGCGGCATCCCTGCCGGAGGCGCAACAGGTCATCGGCGAAGAGCGTGAGGCGGCTCATGCTCGCATCAAGTCTTACACGGACATCAATGCGGATCAGCAAGCGGCGCTCCTGCGGGAATATGATCAGGGGTTGGCGCGGACCACGCTCGCGATGGTCGTTCGTACCGACCCGGCCGTCGCGGAAGGAATGCTCAAGCAGGGCGGTTTCAGTGACCTGCCGCCCGAAGAGGTGGAGCAGGGGTTTCGCGCGGCGGGTGTCGAGCAGCGCCGTCTCCAGGCGATTGCCGAGCATAAAGTCGCGCTGGAGAAGGCGGCGGCCCGCGAGCAGCTCGCGACGTTCGACGCGCGTGTCTCGTCGGGCGAGGACATCGGCGATGCCGACTTCACCAAGGCCGAGCAGCTGGCGCGCGGTATCGGCGATGACAGCGGTGTGGTCCGCATCCATACGGCGCGGATCAAGTCGGGCGTCAATCGCGAGACGCAGGGATGGACGCCCCAGCAATATCAGACCGAAATCCAGCGTCTGCGGGCGAAGGGTCAGAAGCGTTCGGCGGATGAGGACATCTATCTCAACCAGCTCGAAACGATCGCCCCGAATCGCACGACCGAATTTCGCAAGGACCCCGGCACCTGGGCGGCGCTGAACGGCAATCCGCCGCCACCCTTGGTGCCCGGCAACACGGCATCGCTTGCGCGTCGACGTGAATGGCAATCGTCGGTGTCGCGGACGACGGGCCTGCCGACGCCGTTCCTTCAGCCGCAGGAAGTCGAGAGTTATCGCGCGCTGCTGGCCGAGAGCCCCAAGGCGCGCGTCGACGTGGCGAACCAGCTCGCCAGCTTCGGCGGAATGACGGCGGTGCAGGCAGCGCGGCAGGTGGCCCCGGACGACGACATGCTGGCGCGCCTAGTCGTGTTGCAGCCTGGCGATCGGGCGGCCGCATCCAATGGCGCAGAGGCCCGCAAAGCGCATCCCCAAATGATCGACGGGAAGGCAGGCAAGACCGCACAGGATCTGTTCTTGAAGCGCGTCGGCCCGGCAACCGCGCTGATGGGGCAGGACGATGTGGCGGCCGCGTTCGATATCGCGCGTAACCTCTACGCTGATTACGCGGTGAAAAGGGGCATTCAGGAGTTCGAACCGCAAATCTGGAACGCCTTCGTGCACCGCTCGCTCGGTGGTACGCGCGACGCACAGGGCCGGTTCTTCGGTGGTCTGGGAAGCTGGGGTGGGACGAATGTCCTCTTGCCGCCGAAGCTCAACCAGAGCCAGTTCGAAGCCGTCATGACGCGCATGAATTGGAAGTCGGACCAGGCGAATGCCCCGGCCTGGCGCAACGGCACCGCCATGACGCCCGCCGATGTGCGCAAGTTCACGCCGGTTCAGCGGCCTGACGGTCGATATGAGTTTCATGGGCCGGGCGGGGCTGTCCTCCGTACGAAACAGGGTTCGGTCTGGTCGCTGGATATCGGCGCGCTGGGCGCGCGCTATCTGCCATGACGGATCGGCGATCCTCGGTCTTCCTGGACAACCGGCCGGATAGCCGGAAGCCGGGTCTTGCGCCCGAAGCCCCGCCTGCGCCCGTAACGCTGGGCCAGATCGCGTCGGCGCAATGGACGCTGGGGCGACAGGACTTCCTCGGCGCGCCGCAACAGGCGGAGATGGACGCCTATGGCCCGATCGTCACCGAGCTGGGCAAGCGGCGTCCGGCGAGCTGGTGGGACACGGTGCGTGGCAGCAACCGTTATGTGCAGATCGGCCAGCGATCGGCCGGTATCAACGCGGACAATGTCTGGGCCGACGTGCTGGCCGAGCGGGGGCGTGATCCCGATTTCCTAAAAGACGTGCCCGCGACCAATGCGGCGGAGTTTTCCGCCTGGGTCAAGAGCGAGGAATTGCGCCGTCGCCGTGCCGCGCAGACCGTCGTCGCCGGAGAGTCCGGCGTCGGGCAAAAGGCATTCGGGTTCGGCGTCGGCGTTGCGACGGGGTTGGTCGATCCGATCAACCTAAGTGCGATGGTCCTTACCGGTGGCGGCGGGGCCGCGCCGACCATCTGGCGCGGTATGGCCCGCGAAGCATTGATCAACGGCGCGATCGAGGGCGTGGAGATGCCTCAGATCATGTCCAACCGTGCCGCATTCGGCGAGGATATGACGGCCGGTGATGTCGCGCTCGATATTGGTGTGGCGATGGTGGGCGGTGCCGCTTTCCATGCGAGCGGTCGTGGTGTCGTCGCCGGTGCGGCGCGCGTGGCGGACAGTTCGGTCGGCCGGGCGACCGGCCGCGCCCTCACGCCGCTGGCGCTGCGCATGGCAGAGCTGCGTCAGGCCAGCGACATCGATGTCGTTCGGGCGTTTGCCGACGCCGTCCCGGCCGAATATCGGACGCCCGATCAGCAGGCAGCCATTCATGTCGTCGAGCGCGAAGCCGATATCGACGCCAGCAATCCGTTCGTTCGCAACGCGGCAGGCGACGACGCTCATGCGGAGCGACTGGAGGCCGCGCTGCGGGCGATGCTGGCGCCAGATGCCAACCGTGGGGCCCTTGCGGCCACGACGGCGTTGGCCAGCGGCAATGCGGTTCCGTTCATTCCCCGCGCCGCGCCGTCGGCGGGCACCCGGCCGAACCTGTCCCCGGACCGCGTTATCCGTTTCGTTATCAACGATCTGGAGGGCGGTGCGCAGGTCGTCCGTTATGGCTCGGGAGACGGGGGAACCACGAAGTACGGAATCGCGGCGAAGTTTAATCCGGGTGTCGACGTCGCCAATCTGACCGAGGGCCAGGCCGCCGCGATAGCGCGGCGCAAATACTGGTTTCCCGAACTGGATCGTGCCGATCCGCGTGTCGCGGCGGTGGCGTTCGATGCCGGTTACATCGCTGGACCAAAGGTCGGCAAGCGTATCCTGGCGGAAAGCGGCGGTGATCCGGCAAAGGCGCTGGCGTTGTATCGTCAACATCTTGAGCATGTTGCCGATACCGTTGAGGGCAAGGCCAAATACCGCATCGGCTGGCGCAGGCGCGTCGACAAGCTGGCACGGATGACCGCCAGCGGTGAAGACCGCGTGCAACTGGAGCCATTGGGATTTGCAGCGGACGCGGCCGATGATCTGGCCATTGCGCAACGTTCCCTCGACCAAGCTACGATGGAAGCGGACATGGCGGCCGTCGAGGCGTCGCGCCCGGTTAACCCTGAAGCGCCAGCGCGTGTTGCTGAACCTGATGCTCCAACGGCCGGGGAGGGTTCGGCGGTCATGGAGGGGGCGGAGCCCAGTCCGGTCGCCGACATGCCGCAGGTCCCCGCGATCGACCCGGAGGCGCGGGCGGCTGTTCGTCGCTATATCAGCGACACGCGGGGATCGCTCCAGCCTGCCAAGGTCGCCAAGGCGCTCGGTCTGGCGGAGGATGATGCGGCGCGAATCGTCGAGGCGCTGGCGGCCGATCCGCGCGGTGGTCTGGTGCGTCAGGGCAAGGCGGGCCGGATCATCCGCCGCCCGGTCCGGCGCGCGCCCGTCGATCTGTTCCGGTTCCTCGCCGATCGCGGCGGCCTGCGCGACGACGAAGGCCATAGCCTGATCGCCGGTCGCGGCCTGGACCGCTTTGTGCCTGGTGCCGGTCCGCTATTTCGCGAAACCGGCATGTCGTTGGATCGCGCGCGTGAGTTGGCGGCGGAGGCGGGCTATTTTCACGATCGTGCGCCCGACGACGCGATGGCGGAAACCACGACCGACGATTTCATTCAGTTGATGCAGAATGCCGACCGGGAGCCGGTCTATACGCTGGCCGATCTTGAGGCGGTTGCCGATCGCGAGGCGAGGGCGGCGGCCAGCGAACAGGCGGCGATGGTGCGCAGCCATATCGACGCCCGCCTAACCGAACATGGTTTCGGCTTCGATCGTGATCAGACCGCCCGCGCGGCCGCGTTGATGATCGAGCGCGACATGGAGCCCGATGAGGCGATCCGTGCCGTGGTAAACCAGGACATTGCCGAGGCGCTTGACGACGCCCGCATGGAGGCAGACAGTGACCGCTATGACCTTCTCGCCGAAGACTTCGAACGGACGCTCGTCGACGCCGAACGCGGCATTGACAGCGATCGTGTCGGACAAGCAGCTAACGGCGCAGACGCGGGCCAAGGCGGAGAGGGCCTTGGCGAACCTCGCGGCGCTGGACAAGGCGGCGCGGCCCTCGACGAGCGACAAGCCGACGGTCTAGCTGGGCCTACGCCCCTCGACGATGTTCGCGGGCGCGCTTTCGATGATCCGAACGGACCTGGGGCTGTCGCGGTCGTCGACAGCCTGATTCACGACCTGCGGGCGCAGCTCGATGCGGCCATTCCGTTCAATCCCAGCCACCGGGAATACCGGTCGCTCTCGCCTGTCGGTACGCGGCGGGTGATGGGCATCGACGCGGTACGTCGCGAAGCGATGGTGCAGGCGCAGAAGCTGAAGCTGGATGACGTGCTGTACGACCGCATCCTCGCCTATGAAGGCGGGGACGCGGAGTTCGGCCCCATCCGCATTGTCGAGGGGCACCCCGAGGCGCTGGACGCGGCGCATGGCTCCACAATCCGAACCGATTTCCGCATCGATGACGAGGGCGTCGAGCGGAGCCTGCGCGACATTTTGGACGATATCGACGCGGACGACGCGGCGATCAAGGCAGCGAGGAATTGCCTGTGAGCTTGGGCGTCTGCATTCCGGGCATGGTGGAGCGTGGCGAGATCAGCGCCGCCAAGGGGCAGGAGATGGCCCGCCTGTTCGATACGCTGGAACAGGACTTCAAACGCCAGTTCGGTGACCAGGCGGCATCGGCGATGGCCACCGACGCGACCCTTGCCGCGATGGAGCGAGAGGCGCTGCGCAAGAAGCGGTTGGCCCTGGGCCAGGTGCAGGCGCAGCAGCGCATGGTGATGGAGATGGGGTCGTTCGGTGGCCGCAATCCGACCGAGCGCGGGCCTATTGATCCGCGCGCTGCTGTGGCCCTGTTCGATCGTGATGGCCGGGCGAGCTATTCGAATGTCGAGGGGCGGCGCAAGGCGATACGGGCCCGCACCTTGGGGATGATCGACGGGTTGCTTGCCCGCCACCATACCGACCCGCTCAGCCGTGTTCGGAACAAGGCTCAGTTGGATGACCTGGTTCGTGAGCTGTTCGGCGAAGATACCGGAAACCTGTCGGCGCGCGAGCTGGCCAAGTCGTGGACGGAAGCCGCGGAAATGCTGCGCCAGCGCTTTAACGCGGCGGGCGGGGCGATCGGCAAGCTGGACGGATGGGGTCTGCCGCAAGCCCATGACACGCGGGCGGTGCGCGCGGCGGGCTATGAGGCGTGGCGCGACGCGATCCTGCCCGGGTTGGACCGGCAGCGTATGGTCGACGAGCGAACCGGCCTGCCGTTCAGCGACGGCGGGCTTGAGCTGGCCTTGCGCGACGTGTTCGAAACCATCCGCACGGATGGCTGGAACAAGCGGGCGGCCGGTCAGGCCGGGGGCAAGAGCCTGGCCAATTCACGTGCGGACCATCGTTTCCTCATCTTCCGCTCGGCCGATGACTGGATGAAGTATCAGGAGGCGTTCGGGGTCGGCTCGGCCTTCGACGCGATGACCGGCCATATCGACGGCATGTCGCGCGACATCGCGCTGATGGAGATTTTGGGGCCCAATCCGACCGCTTCCGTCCGGTGGCTCAAGGATACGCTGGAGCGTACGGCCGCGCTCGATACCGCGCCGGACAGCCGGGCGGTCGATCGTGCGTTCGGTGCGACGCGCAAGATCGATCGCCTGTACGATGAAATCACCGGCGCGGCGGGGCGGCCGGAGAACCGCACGATGGCGCTGGCCTTCTCGTCGCTTCGCTCGTTCCAGACGGCCGCCAAGCTCGGCTCGGCAATGCTTTCGGCGACGACGGACGTTGCCTTTCAGGGCATGACGCGCCGCTTCAACGGCCTTGCCAGCACGACGATCCTGCCGGGTTACGTCAAGATGTTTCGGCCTGGCGCGGTTGCAGACCAGCGCCAGGCGGTCCGGCTGATCGGCATCGCCGACGAATGGTCGAAGCGTGCCAGCGGCCAGCAGCGCATTCTCGGCGAAGAATTGACGGGCGAGGTTTCCCGCCGCCTGGCTGAAGGTGTGCTGCGGGTGTCTGGCCTGTCGCGCTGGACGGAGGCGGGGCGCTGGGCATTTGGCATGGAGTTTCTGGGTCACATCTCCGATCAGGTGGATACGCCCTTCCAGCTTCTGAATTCGGCGTTCCGGCGCTCGCTAGAGCGATACGGCATCGATGGGGCGGGCTGGGACGCCATCCGCGCCACGCCGCTGGAAATGGACCGTGGCGCGGCTTGGCTCAAGCCGTCGGCGGTTGAGGATCGCGAGCTGGGCGACCGCCTGTACGAAATGATCCTGTCCGAAACCGATTATGCCGTTCCGACCGCCGACCTTCGGACCCGCGCACTTATCAACTCGGTTGCTCCCAAGGGCAATTTCTTCGGCGAAATGGTGCGGTCCGCCGCGCTGTTCAAAGGCTTCGGCATCTCACTGCTTATCATGCAGGGGCGTCGAATCATGGACATGAGCGGCTACAGCAATCGGGCGCTGTATACGGGCGGCCTGGTGCTGACGACCACGATGATGGGTGGTCTGGTTCTCCAGCTCAAGGCGTTGGCTGGCGGCAAGGATCCTCGGCCGATGGATGATCAGAAGTTCTGGGGCGCGGCCGTGCTGCAAGGCGGCGGTTTCGGCATCTTCGGTGATTTCCTCCAGTCGACGACGAACCGTTTCGACGGAGGCTTTGCGGGCACCTTGGCGGGGCCGTTGGCTGGTGACGCGCAGAAGCTGGGTGAGTTGGGTCAGCCGATCGCCGACGTGCTGACCGGCACCCGCGAAGACCTGGCGGAGAAGCATCTCGCTTCCACCCCGTGGAAGGCGGCGCGGCTGGCCCGTTCTGAGCTTCCCGGTGGCTCGCTCTGGTATGCGCGGCTCGCATTCGACCGGATGCTGACCGACCAGCTCCAGGCCGCGATCGACCCCAATTACACGGAGAGCTGGGCGCGCATGGAAAAGCGCGCGCGCGATCAGCGGACACAATTCTGGTGGGAGCCGGGAGCCGTGATTCCTGATCGCACGCCGGACTTCGATAATGTGCTGATGACTGAGGGGGGTGATCAATGACCGTCGCAAAACTGCCGCGTATCAATGAGTATGTCGGCGCGGCGGGCCCGATGTCGTTCCCGATCAAATTCCAGTTTCTCACACAGGCCGACATCTCCGTCGCGCTGCGTGACGCGCAGGGCAACGAGACGATCGCCGGGGCAGGCAGCTTCACTGTGTCGGGTGGCGATGGCAACAAGGGCGCTGTCACATTCTCGGTTGGGACGGCGGGTTTCACTGTCGTCATTCGTGGTCGCACGGAAATCAGCCAGAAGACCGAATACCCCTTCGGCACCAATTTTCCATCGTTCAACCATGAACGCACGGTCGATCGTGCGGCGATGATTGATCAGGAACAGCAGGATCAAATAGAAGACGCGAGAGCGCGCTCACTGATGTTGCCCGCCGGTTCCATCCAGCCGGACTTTACTTCGGCCGACTTCGATGGACCGGTCAAGGTGCTGACGCTCGATCCCGTGACGCGGACGGTGCAACCCGCCGATTCCCGCGCCTTCGCGGGTGTCCCTGGCGTGGGCGGTAACACCTTTCTAACGTTGCAGCTGCTTCGTGACCTGGATCCGACGAAGTATCAATCGGCCACTCTGGCAGACGGCGTAAACCCGCCGGTCAGTTATGCCTATGTGGCGGGGAATTTCACGGGCAAAGACGACAACGTCAACGTCGTCAGGCTGAACGTCGTGCCTTTGTCGGTCGGGGCTCTCGTTCGACAGGGCGCCCAGTCCGTGTCCTATGCGTCCCCGGTCGCGATCGGCGCGCCGCAGGGGCAGGACGAAGTGAATCTTAAGCTCATCGACGTCTACGATGCGATGACCCTCTCCATGCGCGCCGCTTTTCGGTCGGGCAGTCGATCCTATGATGCCGGGCCCGCACTTCAGGCGATCATGGACTATGCGCAAGGAGCCAACAGCCAGGCCGATGCAGCGGGTGGCGTCGAGCTGCAATGGCGCGAGGGTGTCTATGTCACCAGCAAGGGCCTGACCAACCGGTTCCGCGCAGACAAGAGCATCATTGACGACAACGACCTGCGGCGCATGAACATGCGTGGCGGCGGATCAGCGAACACCGCCTTGATCTATAACGGCCCGAACGATGGCGTCGCCTATGACGTTCGCGGCGTCAACGACGGCCCCGGCCGCGACCTCTACCATGTGGTCAAGGGGATGCGGCTCCTGCGGTTTCCGCTGAATAGTCGGACCGCCACGGGCATGCGTGCGCGATACGTTGCTGACCTGCACATGGAAGATTTCATGGTGTATGGGTTCGCCACCGGCCTGCTGTTGCAGGACGTGCTTGGCGTCAGTGCCGATCGGCTGTGGGTCCTCGCCAACGATGTGGGGATGCGTATGGGGCTGGTTGATTGGACCAACCCGAACGTCTGTCGATTCACAAACGGGCGATTTGGCGGGAACCAGTCGATCGCGGCGCATATCATTCGCGGCGCGAACATCGGCTTTTATGGCACGCGCTGGGAGGGCAATGGCGCGGATCGTTCGAATACGGCCATCACCCTCTTGTACGAGGGGGGGCCACCCGAAGGCGCTCATGCCCTCACCCTCGACGACAACTATTTCGAGAACAATCGCGGTATCGCTGACGCCTCGTTCGCCTGGGCCAGTCCTTACGATGGTATAGTCACAATACGTGACACGACGTTCCACCGCGCGTTCCCGGTTGGCGGGGTCGCTGGAAGTGAGCGTTATGTGCAGCATCACGTCGATACGGCTGTCGTAGGCGCTGCTTTGGCGGCAGGTTCCAAGCTGCACATTGTTCACGATGGAAACGGTTATAAGTCATTTGGCGACTATACGCCTTCTCCGCTGCGCAAAGTTTTACGCGTGCAAAGTCCCGACAATACGTTTGTCCGAGAAGGGCAGAACTACTATCAGAACGATATCGAGCGACCGGAAACAAATAATGGGCCGTTCATTGGTGCGACGTATCCTGTCGTATCTGTCACTGTCGAGGCGACTGGCGCTTACGATCTAGACACCGACTTCACTGTCAACGTCGCAACCGTTACAAAGACCGGAACTGGTGTGTACCGGGTGTCCTACAGGAAACAGCCGCGCCAGCCGCTGCGCGTCAACCCCACCGCAACGCTTTTCAATGGGATGGGCACCGCGACGATTTCAGGCCGGGCGAACGAATATCTTGAAGTGACTACGCTCGACACGACGGGGGCTCCGGCTGATCGCGCGTTCACGCTCAATGCATTGGGGAGTTTCTAATGTCACAGTATCGCGGACCTGACGGTATTGTCGATGCTGAGCAATGGAATGGTCAGCCGCTGGCGGGTGTGACGATTATCCAGCGCAAATGGGGCGTCGCTGGTGCCGTCCAGGTCGTCGACGGTGAGCAATGGATGGCCCCAGGCGACTGGCTCATTCGGGGTAATGACGCATTGTGGGTGGTCAGTCCTGCGATCTTCGCGGTCGATTACCATCCGATGAGCGCGTGACGGACATGAACGCTGTTGCGCGCATCGCGGCTGCCTCCTTCGAGCGTGCCCCGTGGGGCTGGGTGCTTTGTCTCGCGGTCGTGAGCGCGATCCTGAAGGGCTGGCCTGCTATTCAGGATGCGGCGACGCGGGCGAAGACCGCACTGGTCGACCGGAGATTGTCGCGGATCGAAAAGCTGGAGGCGCGCATCGAGGATCAGCGAGTGTCGTACGAGGTCGAGGTAAAAATCCTGCGCCATCAGCTGAATAATGTCAGTTCGTGCTTGGATGCAATCCTGCTGCTGATCGAGGTGGCACCAGATCGCGCGCGCGAACATGTCGCGACCATCCGGGCGATGCGAGCAGAGCAGAGCAATTTCGAGGTGGCGGAAAAAGCGGCGATTGCCGCCGCGCGGGTCGCAGCCGCTGCATCTGCGGTAAAGGAGGCGCAAGCATGAAGACGATCGGGCAGCTTATCGACGAGGTGATCGTTCGCGAGGGCGATTACAGCAACCATCCGGCCGATCGCGGCGGGCCGACCCGCTATGGCGTGACCGAGCAGGTGGCACGTGCCAACGGCTATGCCGGTGACATGAAGGTTTTTCCTCGCGACCGTGCGGTCAGCATTTATCGGGCGACCTACTGGACCCGGCCAAGTTTCGATCAAGTGGCGGCGATCGCACCGTTGGTCGCGGCCGAGTTGTTCGATACCGGTATCAATATGGGCGTGACCGTCGCGGCCGGGTTTCTCCAACGCACGCTGAACGTCCTGAATCGGGGGGCGACCGACTATCCCGACATGGTCGCCGATGGCCAAATCGGGCCGGTGACGCTGTTCGCGCTACGGGCTTTCTTGGCCAAGCGGGGCGCGGCCGGGGAGCGTGTCCTGGTGAAGGCGCTCGATGCTCTCCAAGGCGAGCGCTATATCCAACTGGCGGAGTCGCGCCCGGCCAATGAGGCATTCGTCTATGGCTGGATCAGCGAGCGCCTGGGGCAGGCGGCGTGAGCGCGGCCGAAGATCCCGCGAAGGGCATCGTCGTGCCTCCGACTGTTCTGGCGGGGCAGGCGAAGGCACAGCTACGGCTTGGCCTGGCGGCGATCGGCGGGGCGCTGGTGCTGCGCAAGGCGCTCCCGGAGTGGGCCGTCAACGACCAGATGCTCGACCTCGTCGCGGGCCTCATCATCTGGGGCGTCGCGGCCGGTTGGTCGTGGGGCAAGAACAAGCTGAACCACGCGCGCTGGGTCGCGGTCGCGGCAAATCCACGCGTGCCTAGCGATGTCGTGACGACGAAGGGAGCAGAGATGGCGCAGGCCATCGCTGACGATAAGCGGGGGGATATTTAATGGTCGATATCTATGCGGGCTCCGAGCTGGCGCTGGGCGAGGCGGCGGTTCCGGTAATAGCCAAAAGCGGGAAGGCTGCGCGGGCGCCAGCGATGGTGTTGATCCGGCCCGACGGTTCCGCCATTGATACCGAGCGGCAGGACAATCTCAGCCTCATCAAGGCCAACGTGGTTGCGCCAGCCCAGAAAGTGAAGGGCGGCGACTATTATTGGACGGTCGTGGGGACTTTCAATGGAGCGTCGGTTCAGCTTCAAGCGCTAGGGCCGGATGAGCAGACTTGGCTCAATATCGGCCCTGCAAAAACGGCGTCTGATACGACGGCAACAGCCGGCGTTGGCATCGGCTGCAACGCGATCGTGCGTGCTTCGGTGACGGGTGGCGCTCCATCCGGCCTGTTCGCTTCGCTAAACCTCGTTCCATGAGTAGTCGAGCGATCCGCAACGGGTGGCCGCTTGCTCCCGGAGCCCGTGCCGTCGCTCCAGCCGGTCCCGCGTGGGTGTTCGGACCCTCGGCATTCAAGACGGTGGGGGCGGCCCTGTATCTCATGGGTGCAGGCGATGCGACGAGGCTGACCGAACTGGCCGACGTGTATTTGCCGCCGCAGCCAGCGGGCTGGCGCGTCGTCTTCGTAAATTTCGGGCTCGACTCCAACACTCGCGCACCCGGCTATGCTCGTGAGCTATTTCCGGGGAACGTCAATACGCTGGACTACGTGGCGTCCTTCACCGGAGCCGGTGGAACTGGAACGCGGACCGGCCTGACCTTCAGCGGTGCGACCAGCACGGTTATGAGTGACGGCGGGTTCGCCATCAGCGATCCGGTCGCAACGGCGTTTCCGGGTGGCTTCCTGCGCTACTCAATCACCACGCCGGGGGTCGGCGCATCGCGGCCGCGTGGGTTGACCAGCATGAGTCAGTTTGGCGAGCTGCGTCGCCACTTGGCCGCGCCGGACATGAGCAAGGCGGCTGGTGGTGCGATCAACGGCGTCGGCGTCACCGCCAATACCTCCAACGGCTATTCGCCGGTCGCGGTGCTGGTCCCCTGGTCACGCCAGCCGAGCGTTCTGGAGATTGGCGACAGCATCACGCAACAGGACGATATCACGCAGCTTGCTAGCGCCCGCGGCATGGTGGGCGGTATTACACGCGGGCTGGACGACGACGGCGTGACCGGACGCTTCGGTGTCGGCAATTTCGGTCATCATGGTGCTCAGATGATCGACTTCATGAGCCTTGCGGACGGTCGTTTTGGACTGCGGTACAGGCTTCTTGCCAATATCCGTAACGTGATAAACGGGGGCCAGGTGTGGCCGTTCTCCGCGATCTGGAGCCAAGGGCTGCGGAACGATTTCTCGGCGATGTCCTATCCGAACGGGACCGACCCGGCTGTGGTTGTCGCGGACATGCAGGCTCGTGCCGCCACATGGTGGGATTTTCTGGCCAAATCGTTTCCCGGTGTCCCCATCGTCCAGTCGACGATCACGCCGCGCACCACAGATAGCACGACGGCGCGAACGTCGCTGGCTGCCCAGGCAGGCAATGGGTTGCCGAGTCAGGCACCCCTGCAAGCGGTCAACAACTGGATCATGACGCAGCCGAGCCCACTGGCGTTATCGGTCGACCTGCGTCCAGCATACCAAGCGCCGGACGACGGCACCGGTACGCCCAAGTGGAAACTGACGGCAATCGCTGCGGCCGGAGGTGCGCCACTGGCCACCGCGTTGGCGGTGGGCGTCGACATCGGCGGCGTCGGCCTTCGTCTGACCAGCCCTCTGGCTCCAGTGCCGGGTGAATATGCCGTTTTTGAGCCGGGAACTGCGAATATGGAAATTGGCCCACAGATCGGAACTAGCATCGTAAACAACAACGACGGTTCATTCACGGTCAAAACGGCAGGCAGCTATACCATCAAGCGGGCTCACGCGGCTGGCTCGATCGTATCCACGACGCATTGCTCGGATGGCACGCATCCTGGCTCCGGTGCCCAGCAGGCGGCTAGTGCGCCCGTCATTGCCAGCAAGCCCGCTCTGGTGCTGGCAACAGCGTGAGATGAGGCATTCCGACGATTGGCTAAATTCCAGCCAAAATCGGAATGCCTGAAATTCTTAAGTCATTGAAAAATAACAATTGTTCTAAC
>NZ_BCTY01000034.1 GCF_001591005.1 Sphingomonas sanguinis NBRC 13937 | reverse complement strand
TAAAGTCAGCGTCTGTGCCGCCCAAAGAAAAACCCACCGATCCCAAAGGATCGGCGGGTCGAAAGGTATCCGGTCCCTCATCCGCGATGGGAAAGGGAGCCCGGAGGGAGGATGGCTTAGAAACGCACCGCGACCGAGGCCGCATAGGTCCGGCCGTTCTTGTAGAAGGCGGTCGGACGGTCGGGCGTCGCGTTATACTGGTAATAGGTCTCGTCGAGCAGGTTCTGCGCGTTGACCGACAGCGTGATCTCCTTGGTCAGGTTCACACCCGCCGAGAAGTCGAGCTGGCTGTACGGCGCCACCATTTCGCGCGAGCCAAGACGGCCGATTGTGCGGAAATAGCTGGAGCGGTAGTTGTAGCTCAGGCGCGCCTGGAAGATCCCGCTTTCGAAATAGGGGATCACGTTGACGGTGTGACGCGACAGATACGGCAGGTTCAGCGCCGCGCCGGTCGTGTCGACCGACGAGGTCGAGCTGTCCTGGTACGAATAGTTCGCCTGGATGCCGAAGCCGCCCCAGATTTCGGTCTGACCCGAAATCAGCGCGCCATTCACCTTCGCCTTGCCGCCATTGATCGGCTGGTTGACGTTGTAGGTGGTCAGCGCGCCCGCCAGCGTGTTGAAGTACACGGCGTTGGTGCGGGTGTTGATGATGTAGTTCGAGATGTCGCGACGGAACAGCTCGACCGCGACCAGCGAGCCGGCGCGCGGATACCATTCCGCGGTCAGTTCGTAGTTGGTCGACTCATACGGCTTCAGGTTCGGGTTGCCGCCGCCGCCGTCGAGGGTGACGTTGTTGAGCGAGAGCGACGCCGCCAGGTCCTCGTAACGCGGACGCGAGATCACCCGCGCCACCGCACCGCGCACCAGCACCTTCGGGCTGATCGAATAGGCGATGTTCACGCTGGGCAGGAACTTCAGGTAATCGGTGGTGGTGGTGGTGGGCACCGGCACCGGATTGACGAGGTTGCTCTGCGTCACGGCATAGCTGGACTCGTCGCGAGTATAGACCAAACGACCACCGATGTTGCCGCGCAGGCCGCCCTGGTCGAAATTCGCCTGGATGTACGAGGCCATGACGGTTTCGCGCACGCGGGTCGAGGCACCGACCTTGTTGACCAGCGGGCTGTTGATCGCCTTGGACAGGATGTCGATCACCGCCTGGTCGGGCAGGTTCAGATACTGGGTCGCATTGCCCGAACCGCCGGTGCCGTCGAACACGCCGCCCGGGGTGACCAGCGTCGGCACGCCGAACTGGTTCGCGGTCATCGACGTGGTCATGTAGGTGTTGATGCCACGCGCATTGAGCCGGTTGACGTGATCGGTCACGCGGCTGCCCAGCAGGATCTGGGTGAAGGGGCCGAACTCGACCGGGATGGTCGCGTCATAGCCGCCGAAGATGTCGCGGTCGGTCGTGACGCTATAGTCCAGGCCGCCGATCTGCGCGCCGTTCAACTGCTGTCCGTTGATCAGGACCGGGCGGCCCTCGATCGTGGCGAGGTTGTTGTTCGGGTTGGTGAAGTAGTTGGCGGGGTTGGTCGGATCGCCGACATAGTTGACCGTCGCCGACTTCGGCCCGAACGCATAGCTGAACGGCAGCTTGGTCTGCACGTTGAACAGATATTCGGGGTTCCGGCCGCCGGTCGCACGCGACCAGCCGCCCGCGAAGCTGACCTTCGAGCCGTCATCGCCTTCCCAGTCGGCGAAGAAGTTGAGGTTGTCGGTCTTCAGCTTCGACTTGCGGACCAGCGTGTCGAGCTGCGACGACTGGTTGGTCGCGGCGCCGAAGCTGGCCGAGTTGACCACGCCGTTGCTGACATTGGCAGTCTGCAGCACATTGCCGGTCCAGGCGACCGGGATGGTGTACATCGACTGGCTGTAGTTGTTGTAGTTGCCGTCGATATGCAGCCCGTTCAGGGTCAGCGTCAGGTTGGGGGCTGGACGATACTGGATCGTGCCCGACACGCTGGCGCGTTCGCGAGTCTGCTGGAAATAGGCATAGTTGATGCCGAAGGGGGCGACCGCGTTGATCAGGTCGTTCTTAGTGCCGCCGGTGACCGTGGCGTTCGGGTTCAGCAGGATGCCCTGGCCCGAGGCGTCGCGCACGACGTTGCCGTTGGCGTCCTTCTGGAAGAAGTCGGCGCCGCTCTGATAGCCGAAGAATTCGACGCCCGCGCGGGTCAGCTTCTGCTTGTCATAGGTCGCCGCGACCAGGAAGCCGAAATTGTCGGCTTCGTTGTGCCAGCTGTACAGGCCAGACCCGCGGATGTTGCCCTTTTCCGAACGGTCATTGTACGAATAGCCGCCCGAGGCGAAGACCGAGTTGGGGTCGAGGTCGAGCGGGCGACGGGTGCGCACGATGACCGTACCGCCCAGGCTGCCTTCCTCGATGCGAGGTTCCGGCGACTTGTAGACTTCGAGCCGGTCGACCAGTTCGGGGGCGAGCAGCGAATAGTTGAAGGTACGGCTGGAGGGATCGTTGTCGTTGCCGCCCCAGTCTGCCGAAGCCAGCGCATGGCCGTCGAGCAGCATGCGGTTCAGTGCCGGGTCGGTGCCGAGAATGGCGACCTTCTCACCCTCGCCGAAGCGGCGGTCGATGCTGACGCCCGGGATGTGCGACAGCGATTCCGCGACGTTGCGGTCGGGGAACTTGCCCACGTCCTCGGCGGTGATCACGTCGACGACGGCGTTGGCCTCGCGCTTGACGTTGATGGCGTTGCGCAGGCTGCCGCGAATGCCGGTGACGACGACGTCGCCGCTGGCATCGGACTGGTCACTGCTGGGAGCGGTCTGGGACGGCGCGTCGGTCGACGTCGTGGCCGTCTGGGCGAAGGCGGTTCCCTGGATGCCGGCGAGTGCGGTCGCCGTCAGGATCATGCCGCGAAAGCTCAACATGCTGAAATCCCCCCAAAATCATATCGCGCCACCCCGCGCCTGTCTGTCGTTTTGCTAAGGGGAGGACAGGGTGGGGTCCTCCCGCGAAAGATTCTTATACGTATTCTTCAGCTACCAACTTGTAACCAAAATGACATTGGTTCGTAAACTGGAAATATATGACTTTTGGTTCATGGGACCATTGGGCTGGCATATTGTCATGGGTGATGCTTAAATGCCGCACTGGAGAAGCCCTTTGCGGCGGGGGCGGGGAATGGCTCGCACGATATTCAGGGGGTGCTGAGGATGGCGATATCACCGGCCCGGCCAAGGCCGCCGTTGCTGGAAATCTGTGTCGATGATGCTGCCGGGGTTGATGCGGTCGTGGCGGCCGGGGCGGACCGGATAGAACTGTGCGGGGCACTGGGTCTGGGTGGGCTCACGCCGTCCGAGGCTTTGGTCGCCCATGCGGTGGCGTCGGGTATTCCGGTCCATGCGATGGTCCGGCCGCGCGACGGCGATTTCCGGTATGACGCGGCGGATGTCGCCCTGGCCACGGAGGAAATCCGCCGGATGATCGCGCATGGCGTCGCGGGCGTCGTGGTCGGCGCGATGGCGGATGACCGTCGGCTCGACCTGGACCTGCTGGCGCGCTGGCGTGATGTGGCGAAGGATGTCGCGATCGTGCTCCACCGCGCGGTCGATCTGGTGTCCGATCCGGTCGCGGCGGTCGAGGCAGTGGCGGGGCTGGGTTACGATCATATCCTGACCTCGGGCGGCGCGTTGACCGCTGAGCAGGGTGCGCCGGTCATTGCCCGGATGGTTGCGGCGGCGCGCGGGCGGCTGTCGATCATCGGGGGGGCGGGCGTTTCGGCGGACAATGTTGCCTTGCTGATCGCACGGACCGGTGTGGATGCGGTCCATGCCTCGGCCAGCATCCGGGAGCAGTGGGGCGATCCGCGCATTGGCGACATGGGCTTCGCTACAGGACCAAGGCGGCGGACGAGCGTCGAAAAAATCGTCGCGATACGGCAGGAAATCGGAGAGGAATAAAACCCAATGTATGCCAAATATAATACCTATTGCCGCGTTGGTTTTGCTGGGTTAGGCTTATGGATCAAGCGGGGTGTGGCATGAGCGACGCCAGAGCAAAGGGGGATGGCGCGGCCATGACATTCTCGGCGCAGGTGGGTTCCTTTCGGAAAGGCAATCCCGCGCCGTTATACCTCCAGCTTCAGCAGTTGCTGCGCGATGCGATCACCAACAATGTGCTGGCCGAAGACGATGCGATCCCCGCCGAGCGCGACCTGGCGATCGAATATGACGTGTCGCGCATTACGGTGCGCAAGGCGATCGGCGGCCTGGTCGAAGAGGGCTTGCTGACTCGCCGTCGCGGTGCGGGTACCTTCGTCGCCGGACGGGTCGAGAAGAGCTTTTCCAAGCTGTCGTCCTTTTCGGAAGACATGATCGCGCGCGGCCGTACGCCGAGCAGCCAGTGGGTCAGCCGCGCGCCCGGCACCGTCACGCCCGAAGAGGCACTGTCGCTAGGCCTGTCGCCGGGCGCGCCGGTCTATCGTTTCCAGCGCGTGCGCTACGCCGACGAAGTGCCGATGGCGGTCGAGATTTCGACCATCGCCGGCTTCGCGCTTCCCGCGATCGAGGCGGTCGACCGCTCGCTCTACGCCGCGCTGGAGCGCGCGGGCAACCGGCCGGTGCGCGCGCTGCAGCGCCTGCGCGCGGTGCCGTTCGGGGCGGAGCACGCGCGGATGCTGGACGTCGATCCGGGCCATGCGGGCCTGTTGATCGAACGGCGCGGATTTCTACGCGATGGACGGGCGGTGGAATATACCCAGTCCTTCTATCGCGGCGATGCTTATGATTTCGTCGCGGAGTTAACTGATGTCTGATGTGATGACCGCCGGTAGTGCGGGGACCAGCACCCTGATGGGAGCGGAAGCGGGGGAGGCGCCGGCGGCGATCGCCCGGCTGCTCGCGCGCAACGCGCCGACCGTCCGGGCGCTGGCCGAGCGGCTGCGTGCCGCCCCGCCGCCGGTGATCATCACCATTGCCCGTGGGTCGTCGGATCATGCCGCGACCTATGGCAAATATATCCTGGAGACCAAGACCGGCGTGCCGGTCTCGTCGGCTGCGCCTTCGGTCGCATCGATATTCGAAACGCCGATGAAGGTGCGAGGAGCCCTGGTCATCGCCATCTCGCAGTCGGGGCGCAGCCCGGATCTGCTCGCGACGGTCGAGGCCTATCGCGCAGGCGGCGCGCATATCGTCGCGCTCGTGAACGACGAGGAGTCGCCGCTGGCGACTGGCGCCGACACCTTCCTGCCGCTGTCGGCGGGGCCGGAAAAGGCCGTTGCCGCCACCAAGTCCTGCCTGACTGCGCTGGCGGGGCTGGCCCAGCTTGCCGCCGCCTGGGCAGGTGACGAGACGCTGGAGGGCGCTCTTAACGATCTGCCCGGTCAGGTCGAACAGGCGCTCGGGCTCGACTGGTCGTCCGCCGTGGAGGGTTTGCGTGAGGTCAGCCAGATGTTCGTGCTGGGTCGCGGTTACGGTTATGGCGTGGCGCAGGAAGCCGCGCTGAAGCTCAAGGAAACCTGTTCGATCCAGGCCGAGCCGTTCAGCGCCGCCGAAGTGCGCCATGGCCCGATGCGCATCGTCGAGCCCGGCTATTCGGTGCTGGGCTTCGCCACCTCCGACGTGGCGGGCGAGGATGTGAAGGCGGTGGCCGACCAATTCGAGGCGCGCGGTGCCAAGCCGTTCGTTGCGGGGCAGGCGGGTAGCCTGCCGATGGTCGCAGGCCACCCCGCGCTGGAGCCGATTTCGATGCTCGCCAGCTTCTACCGCATGGTCGAGGCGCTGGCGCTCGCCCGTGGCATGGACCCTGACTCGCCGCCGCATCTGCAGAAAGTGACCCGCACGCTATGACCCGCTTCCGTTTCGTCAACGGCCATGTCGCGACCCCGGGCGGCGTTTTGCCGGGTGCGGAGATCGTCGTGGACGGCGACCGCATCGCGTCGATCGGCGCGGTGGAGGGCTCTACTGACGCGATCGACCTGAACGGCGGCTGGGTCGTGCCCGGCTATATTGATACGCAGGTCAATGGCGGCGGCGGTGTGCTGTTCAACGACCGGCTGGACGTGGACGGCATTGCGACCATGGCGGCGGCACATGCCGTCTATGGCACCACCGCGATGCTGCCGACCCTGGTCAGCGAGACGCCGGACAAGATCGCCCGCGCGCTCGATGCGATCGACGAGGCGATCGAGGCGAAGGTGCCCGGCATCGTCGGCATCCATGTCGAAGGGCCGGTGCTGAACCCGGCGCGCAAGGGCATCCACGATCCGGTGCGTTTCCGCGATCTGGACGATGACATGGTCGCCGTCCTGACCCGCCCGCGCAAGGGCAAGGTCATGCTGACCATCGCGCCCGAGCGGGTGCCGCTGGATACGATCAAGCGACTGGTCGCGGCGGGCGTGTTGGTCAGTGCCGGTCATAGCGAAGCCAGCTATGAACAGGCGATGGCGGCGTTCGATGTCGGTCTGTCGGGCATCACGCATCTCTATAACGCGATGCCCGCGATGCAGCAGCGGGTGCCGGGTCTGGCGGGCGCGACGCTCGACGATCCGCGTCCCTATTCCGGGCTGATCATCGACGGCTTCCACGTCTCGGCGCCGATGCTGCGTCTGGCGCTGAAGGCGCGGCCATTCGACAAGCTGATGCTGGTCACCGATGCCATGTCGTCGGTCGGTGCGGTGGAGAAGGACTTCGTGCTGCACGGCCGCCCCATCACGGTGTCGGGCGGCAAGTGCGTCAATGTCGACGGCACGCTCGCGGGCTCGGACCTCGACATGGGGGCGGCGGTCGCCAATGCGGTCGAGCAGCTGCGCATCACGGTCGATCAGGCGGCGGTGCTGGCCGCGACCAATCCGGCGGCGTTCCTGGGTCTGTCCCATGAGCGCGGGGCGCTGGCTCCCGGCCTGCGCGCCGACTGGGTCGTGCTCGACGCCGCGCTCAAGCCGGTCGAGACGCGGATCGCGGCGGCGGAGCCGGTCGCGGCATGACGGTCGCGCGCCGCGACCTGCTGCTGGGCAGTGCCGTGGTGGGGCTGGCGGGCGGCATCGCGCCTGTCCGGGCCTTTGCCGCCAAGGGCAGTCCGGTGGACGGCACGGGCGCGCTCCCCATGCCCGCTCCGACGAACGTGCTTCCCGCCGCCCTGCCGGTGCAGGATGCCGCGCGCGTGCTGATGGATCGCGGCTGGCTGTTCCATGAGGGCGATATCGAACCCGCCCCGCTCGACAGCCACAATGCCACCTATATCTCGGTCAAGGCCGGGAATGCGCGCGGCGCGGCGGCGGTCGATTATGACGACAGTGACTGGCAGGCCGTCGAGCTGCCGCACGACTGGGCCTCGTTTCAGCCCTTCGTGAAGACCGCCAATGTCGCGCAAGGCTATAGGCCGCGCGGCATCGGCTGGTATCGGCGCAGCTTCCGGCTCGACCCGGCGCTTCAGGGGCGGCGGATCGAGTTGGAGTTCGGCGGCGTCGCCACCTTCGCGACCATCTGGGTCAATGGCAGCGTCGTGGCCCATAATTTCTCCGGCTATAACGCCATCCGTATCGACCTGACGCCGTTCGCGCGGTTTGGCGACGAGCCCAATATCGTCGCGGTGCGCGTCGATGCCGAGGCGATGGAGGGCTGGTGGTATGAAGGCGCTGGTCTTTACCGCCATGTCTGGCTGGCCGATTACGCGCCCGTGTCGATCGCGACCGACGGCGTGCACTGCGATCCGCGCAAAGCGGACGATGGTTGGCACATCCCCATCACCGCCACGCTGACCAGTATCGCGCCTGTCGACAGCGCCGTCACGGTCGAGGCGCGGCTGCTCGATCCGCAGGGCAAGGTCGTCGCGCAAGGTCAGGTGCCGGCAAGCGTTCGGTCGCTGGACGAGGCAAGCGCCACTCTCGATCTGCGCGTCACCGATCCCATGCTCTGGTCGATCGAGCAGCCGACGCTCTATACGGTCCAGGTCCGGCTGCTGCGCGAAGGGCAGGTGGCGGACGAGCGGCGCGTGGCCGTGGGTTTCCGCACGATCCGGTTCGATGCGGCCCAAGGCTTTTTCCTCAACGACAAGCCCGTCAAGCTGAAGGGCGTCTGCCTGCATCAGGATCATGCGGGCGTCGGCACCGCCATCCCGGATGCGCTGATCGGCTGGCGGCTGGAGCGGCTGAAGGCGATGGGCTGCAACGCGGTGCGGTCCAGCCACAATGCGCCGACGCCGGAGCTGCTCGACTGGTGCGACCGGCTGGGTCTGGTCGTCATGGACGAGAACCGGCAGTTCAATCCGGCGCCCGAATATCGCGCGCAGCTGGAATGGCTGGTCCGCCGCGACCGAAACCATCCTTGCGTCATCCTGTGGTCGGTCTTCAACGAGGAGCCGATGCAGGGCACGCCCTCTGGCGTCGAGATGGTCAAGCGGATGGCGCATTGGGTCCGCGCGCTGGACGACAGCCGGCCAGTGACGGCGGCGATGAACGGGGCCTTCTTCGATCCGGTCAATGTCGCGCAGGTCGTCGATGTGACCGGGTTCAATTACTATCAGGGCGATTACGACCGCTATCACCGGCTGAACCCGACCAAGCCGATGACCAGTTCCGAGGACACCAGCGCCTTCATGACGCGCGGTGCGTTCGAAAGCGATCCGGCGCGGCATATCGCGTCGAGCTATGACGACGAGGCGGCCAGCTGGGGCGCGACCCACCGGGCGGCGTGGAAGGCCATTGCCGACCGGCCGTTCGTCGCGGGTGGCTTTGTATGGACCGGCTTCGACTATCATGGCGAGCCGACGCCCTATGAATGGCCGACGATCGCCAGCTTCTTCGGCATCATGGATCTGTGCGGTTTCCCCAAGACCGCCTTCGATATCCACCGCGCCGCCTGGGTCGATGACCGGCCGGTGGTCGCGATCGCGCCGCACTGGAGCTGGCCGGGGCGCGAGGGCAAACCGGTCAAGGTCATGGTCCTGTCCAATGCCGAGCGCGTCGTCCTTCGCCTGAACGGCAAGACGATGGGCGAGGCGGCGGTCGACCGTCTGATGGGCAATGAATGGACCGTGCCGTACGCGCCGGGCCGGATCGAGGCGATCGCCTATCGGGGTGGCCAGGAAGTCGCCCGCGCCGCGCATGAGACGGTCGGGGTGCCGGTCGCGCTGCGGCTGACCCCGGCGCGGACCGTCATGGCGGGCGATACCGAGGACGCCCAGGCGATCACCATCGATGCGGTGGATGCCAAGGGGCGCCACGTCCCGACCGCCAACCTGATGACCCGCTTCACCATCGAAGGCGGCGCGATCATCGGCGTCGGCAATGGCGATCCCAACAGCCACGAGCCCGAAAAGGGCAACCAGCGCTCGCTGTTCAACGGCCTGGCGCAGATGATCGTGCGACCCGATACCGGTCGCGGACGGATCACCATCCGCGCGACCGCCGATGGCCTGAAGCCTGCGACGCTCAAGCTCGATCGGCTGGGCGTGGCTCCGCGCGCGCAGGTGCCGGTGGTGGCGGGCGATATGGACGTGCGCGATTGGCGGCGCTCGCCGCTGATGGTCGACAAGCCGTCGCCCGATCTCGCGCCTGCGACCAGCGACAATAATGGTTGGGCCTTTGTCCGGGCGGGCACCCCGACCCCGGCGGAGGGGGCGGGATGGCGTGTCTATCGCACCGTCGTGACGCCGAAGCGGGCCGTTGCGGCACGGGGCGGTGAGATCCGCTTCGCCTCGGTCGGCGGTCTGGCGAGCCTGTGGGTCGATGGCCAGATGGTCGCCGATAAGCGCGATCCCAAGCCCGGCCCGATGACCGCGACCCTGCTCTCGGGCGTGAACAAGCGCATCATCGCGCTGATCGTGGCGGGCATGGGCAATATCGAAAGCGGCCTGCTGGGCCGGGTGACGGTCGCTCCGCGCTGATGCCGGAGGACGTGAAGGAATGCAGCTTGGCGAAAGTGACGTGCGATGAGTGACTGGACCGTTTTTGCGCCGCTCGCCGGCTGGGTGACGCCGCTGGGTGATGTGCCGGACCCGGTGTTCGCCGAAAAGATGCTGGGCGACGGGCTCGCTATCGATCCGGTGAACGACGCGCTGTGCGCGCCGTGCGATGCGACCGTGCTGACCGTGCACGAGGCGGGGCACGCCGTCACGCTGCGAAGCACCGACGGCTATGAACTGATCTGCCATATCGGCGTCGACACCGTGTCGCTGGGTGGCAAGGGTCTGACCCCACAGGTGCACGCGGGCGCGAAGGTGCTCGCGGGGCAGCCGCTGATCCGCTTCGACCTCGACTATCTGGTCCAGAACGCGCCCGCCGTCGTCACTCCGATCATCGTCGCCGATGCCACCCGTTATGCCGTGGAACCGATCGCCAAGGGGCTGGTCGCGGTCGGTGATGCGCTGCTTCGCGTCGTGCCGCTGGCGGCCGAGACGGTCGAGACGGCGGAGACCGGTGAGACGCTGATCGAGGAAACCGTGGTGGCGCTCTCGCACGGCCTGCACGCCCGTCCCGCCGCGCGGCTGGTCGAGGCGGTGCGCCGTCATGAGGCGAAGGTCACGCTCTATCATGGCGACCGTCACGCCTCCGCGCTGAGCGCGGTCGGTCTGCTTGGACTGGGCTTGGGCCATGGTACGACCGTTAGGATCGAGGCGAACGGGGCGCAGGCCGCCGCCGCCATGGCCGAGGTGATCGCCTTTCTGAATGATGCCACGGTCGAGGATACGCCGATCGACGTGCCCGAACCGACGCGGGGCGAGGGGCCGGGGCTGGGCGGCGTGCCCGCCGCGCCGGGCCTTGCGGTCGGGCCGATCCACCGCTTGACCCGCGCTGCTATCCCTGTCGAGACGGTGGCGGAAACGGTCGAGGCGGAACGCACGAAGCTGACCGATGCGCTTGCCCGCGTGCGTGAAGGACTGGCCCAGGCCGCGACCGCCGGTGGCGCGCGCGGCGGGGTGATGGCGGCACACGCCGCGATGCTGGCCGACCCGACGCTGGGCGACGCGGCCCTGGCCGCCGTCGCGCGTGGCCTCAGCGCGGGCGTCGCATGGCAGGAAGCCATCGCCGAACAGGTCGCGGTCCTGATCTCCAGTGGCGACCGCCGCATCGCCGAGCGCGCCGACGATCTGCGCGATCTGGAGCGTCATGTGCTCGCCGCGCTGGCGGGCCTGCCCATCGAGGGGCCGAGCGTGCCGACCGGTGCGATCCTGGTCGCCGAGGATCTGCTGCCCAGCCAGGTCGCCGCGCTCGACGCGGGCGTCGTGGCGGGCATCGCGCTGGTCAAGGGCGGCCCGACCTCGCACGCCGCGATCCTGGCGGCGGGCATGGGCCTGCCCATGGCGGTGGCGTTCGGCGAGCCGCTGGCCGCGCTGGAGGATGGCCGGGTGATCGTGCTCGACGCCGATCGTGGCCTGATCGATCCCGAACCCGATGCGGATACGCAAGCTGGGGCGCGCGACACCATCGCCCGTCGCAAGGCCGAGACCGAGGCCGCCCGTGCCGCCACCGGCCCGTGCCGGACCCTGGACGGCACGCGGATCGAGATGTTCGCCAATCTCGGCTCGGTCGCCGATGCTGAGGCGGCGGTGGCCGAGGGCGCGGAGGGCTGCGGCCTGTTGCGCACCGAATTCCTGTTCCTGGAGCGGGAAACCGCACCGACCCGCGACGAACAGGCCCGCGATTACCAGGCAATCGCCGATGCGCTGGGCGATCGTCCGATGATCGTCCGGCTGCTCGATGTCGGCGGCGACAAGCCCGCGCCGTACATGGACCTGCCCGTCGAGGAAAATCCGGCGCTGGGCCTGCGCGGCATCCGCGTGTCGCTGGCCGATCCGCAATTGCTGGAGGATCAGGTCGGCGCGATCCTGTCGGTGCGCCAGCCATGCCGCATCATGGCACCGATGGTCGCCAGCCTCTCCGAGCTGGAGGCGGTGCGCGCCGTCGTCGAGCGGCAGGGTGGCAAGGCCGAGGTCGGCGTCATGATCGAAACGCCCGCCGCCGCCATTTCCGCCGATATCCTGGCCACCAAGGCCGACTTCTTCTCGATCGGCACCAACGACCTGACCCAATATACGCTCGCCATGGATCGCGGCAACGCGGCGGTGGCGGCGGGGGTCGACGGGCTTCACCCGGCAGTGCTGCGGCTGATCGGCGCGACCTGCGACGGGGCGGCCAAGCATGACACCCCGGTCGGCGTCTGCGGCTCGCTCGCCGCCGATCGTCTGGCAGTGCCGATCCTGCTGGGCCTGGGCGTCACCGAATTGTCGGTGCCGCCCGCCCGCGTCGCTGCGATCAAGGCCCTGGTCGGCAAGCTCGACATGGCGAAATGCCGCGCCGCCGCGATCCATGCGCTGGCGCTCCCCTCGGCGGCGGCCGTTCGTGCGCGCATCACCAATATGCTTCAGGAGATCGGCGCATGAGCTCGCCCATGGCCTCACTTCAATCGCTCGGCCGGGCGCTGATGCTGCCCATCGCGGTCCTGCCGGTGGCGGGTCTGCTGCTGCGCCTGGGCCAGCCGGACCTGCTCAACATCGCCTTCATGGCGAATGCGGGCAATGCGATCTTCGACAATCTGGGCCTGCTCTTCGCGGTCGGCGTCGCCACCGCCTTCGCCCGCGACGGCAACGGTGCGGCGGCGCTGGCGGGCGTCGCCTGCTACCTCGTCACGATCAAGGGGGCCGAAACGCTGATCGTGCCACCCGCAGACCTGACCAAGGGGTTGGCGGCGGATATCGCCGCCACGGTCGAGGCGGCGTGGCGCACCAAGTCGGTCCACAAGTTCGACGTGCCGGTGGGGATCGTCGCGGGCCTGATCGGCGGCAGCTTCTACAACCGGTTCGCCACGATCAAGATGCCGGAATATCTGGCCTTTTTCGGTGGTCGTCGTTTCGTGCCAATCATCTCCGGGATCGCGGGGCTGGCGCTGGCGGGCTTGCTGGGCGTGGCGTTCGGGCCGGTCAATGCAGGCATCGACGGCCTAAGCCAGGGCGTCGTGCAGGCGGGTGGCCTGGGGCTGTTCGCCTTTGGTGTGCTCAACCGGTTGCTGATCGTCACCGGCCTGCACCATATCCTGAACACCGTCGCCTATTTCGTGGTCGGCGATTTTCACGGTAAGACCGGCGACTTGAACCGCTTCTTCGCGGGCGATCCGAGCGCGGGTGCGTTCATGAGCGGCTTCTTCCCGGTCATGATGTTCGGCCTGCCCGCCGCCTGCCTGGCCATGTACCATGAGGCGTTGCCAGAGCGGAAAAAGGCAGTCGGCGGGATGCTGTTCAGCCTGGCGCTGATGTCGTTCCTGACCGGCGTGACCGAGCCGATCGAGTTCAGCTTCATGTTCCTGGCGCCTGTCCTCTATGCCTTCCACGCGATTCTGACCGGCGTGTCGGAAGCACTGATGAACGCGTTGGGCGTGCGGTTGGGCTATACCTTCTCGGCCGGTCTGTTCGACTATGTCATCAATTTCGGCAAGGCGACCAAGCCGCTGCTGCTGATCCCCATCGGCGCGGTCTATGCTTTGCTCTATTATGCGGTCTTTCGCTTCGCCATTCGTCGCTGGAACCTGCAGACGCCAGGCCGTGAGGCCGAGGTTGCGGATGCCGAAGACGAACTGGGCGAGGGCGGTGCGGCCCCGGTCGCGGGTGGGCGCGGTGCGTCCTTCGTCGCCGCGATGGGCGGCAGCACCAATCTGACCGAGATCGCCGCCTGCACCACCCGCCTGCGCCTGATCGTCGCCGATCCGGCCAGGGTGGATGAGCCTGCGCTCAAGCGCCTGGGGGCGCGCGGTATATTGCGTCCGTCGCCCAGCGGTGTGCAGGTGGTGCTGGGCCCGGTCGCCGATACGGTCGCGATGGAGATGCGCGCGGCGATCGAGAGCGGACCGATCGCGGCCACGCGGCACGCGGCACCCGCGTCCGATGCTCCGGCCACCGTGACTTCGGCCACGCCGTCCGGTTCGGGAACGGCGGCCTTGCCCGATGCGGTGGTGAAGGCGCTGGGTGGAACCGGCAATATCGCCGCGGCCAGCCATCATGCGGGACGCTGGCGCATCGTGCTGGTCGATCCGGCCCGCGCTGGTGAGGTGCCGCTCGATCGGGTGCGCGCGACCGTTCGCGTCGCTGACGATACGTTCCATGTCCTAACGGATTAAATTGGTGTCATTTTTGCGTTAGGTGTGTTGCTCGCAAGCAATCAAACGATGTAGGCGAGTGTCACAGTTCGATGAAACACCCCTAGCGCGATAAGGCCGCGATCACGAGGAGGGACAGCTTGCCCACGGAACCCGCGAACAATGCCGACGACAAGCGGCTGTATCGCGCGCCAGCATTGGAAAAAGGCCTCGATATTCTCGAGCTGCTGGCGGCCGAGGAGCATCCTCTGACGATGAGTGCGATCGTCAACCGTCTGGGGCGTTCGACCGGCGAGTTGTTCCGCATGATCCAGGTGCTGGAGCATCGCGGTTATGTCGCGCAGGGCCCGGAAGGCTATGAGATGACGCCGCGCCTCTTCCATCTGGGGCTGAAGCGTCCGCCGGTGCGCAGCCTGATGGAGCAGGCGCTTCCCGAGATGCGCAAGCTGGCGGACGACATCGGCCAGTCCTGTTATCTCGCCATCCCCTCGGGTGCGGCATCGTCGGTGATCGCGCGGATGGAGGCGAGTACCGCGGTCGGTTTTTCGGTCCGCGTCGGTTATCGTCGCCCGCTGCGCGAAACGCCGTCAGGCCTGCTGCTCTACGCCTTTCAGAGCGAGGCGACGCGGCGTGAATGGGAAACGCTGTTCGATCCGCCGCTGTCCGATGTGGCGCGCCGGGAGTTGCAGGACGAGGCCGATGCCTTGCGCGCGCAGGAGTTCGCCCGCGTCGACAGCACCGAACTCCTCGGCATGGTGGAACTGGCGGTGCCCATCATGCGCGGCAACAGGGCCTGCGCGGTCCTGACCGTGCCTTTCATCCGAATCACCGATGCGCTCGTCACCGAGGATGAGGCTCTGGCCCGGTTGCGCCACACCGCTCGGAACATCTCCGAACAGATGATCGGCAGCGACGCCCGTATCTGATCCCGGCTTGTCCCCGGTCGGCTTCGCGGCGATAGAGCCGATGATCCGATTGAACAAATCCGGCGACCCCGACTTTACCGTGCCTGTTGCCGGATCGTCATGCGGGCGATCGGCGGGGCAGGTACGAAGGGGCGATGGGTGCTGCTGAAATATTATAAGGGTTCGCTTCTTTTCACGGCACTCTGCCTTGGCATTGCCGCCTGGTTGGGATTCCAGAGCACCGGCACCTTGCCCGGCACGCTGGGCGTCCTCTGGATCGTGCTGGTTCTAGGCGTGCTGGAAGTGTCGCTGTCCTTCGACAATGCGGTCGTCAACGCGACCGTTCTGCGCGACATGGACGACAAGTGGCGCCACCGCTTCCTGACCTGGGGCATATTGATCGCGGTGTTCGGGATGCGGATCGTCTTTCCGCTCGCGATCGTCGCCATTGCCGCGCATATGGGACCGATCGAGGCGCTGAAGCTGGCGATCGGTGACCCTGTTCGCTACGAGCAGATCATCACCTCGGCCCATATCGGCATCTCGGGTTTCGGCGGCAGCTTCCTGGCCATGGTCGGGCTGAACTTCTTCCTCGACGACGAGAAGGAGGAGCATTGGCTTCCCCTGATCGAACGCCCGCTGGCCGCGCTGCGCAAGATTTCGGGGCTGGCGACCGGCATCGTGCTGCTGGCGCTCTATGGCATCGCGCAGCTTATTCCGGCCGCGGAGGGGATGACGTTCATCACCGCCGGTATCTTCGGCCTGCTGACCTATATCGCGGTCCATGCCATCGGCGTCGTGCTGGAGGGTGATGGCGATGCGGCGACGGGCGCGGTCGCACGGTCGGGCTTTGCCGCGTTCCTGTATCTGGAGGTGCTGGACGCCAGCTTCTCGTTCGACGGGGTGATCGGAGCGTTCGCGCTATCGAACAACCTTTTCATCATCGCGCTGGGCCTGGGCATTGGTGCAATGTTCGTGCGGTCGATGACGATCATGCTGGTCGATCACGGCACGCTCGCGCAGTATCGCTATCTGGAGCACGGCGCCTTTTACGCCATCGTCGCGCTGGCCGCGATCATGCTGCTATCGGTGCGGTTCCATATCCCGGAGACCATCACCGGCCTGATCGGCGCTACGCTGATCGGTCTGGCCTTCTGGGCGTCGGTGCGCAGCAATCGCAAGCATCCCGAACAGGCCGTGATCGAAGCCGACCCGGTCCATCCGTCGGGCAAGCCGATCGGCGATTGAACCGTTGCGCGGACGTGACGATGGAACTCTTTGGCCCGGCGGAGGATTGGCTGTCCGATAGCTGGGTGAGGGATCGAAGCCATGTCCGTGTCCGCCATAGATACCCTGCGCCAGGAGCGGCCGCCCTCGGGCAAGCCGCTGCTGACCGGCCTGTTCCTCAAGGAGCGGGGCCGCGATACCATGACAGCAGAGGATGTCGCGGTGCTGGAGGACAGTATCGACGAGGTACGCTCGATCCCTGCCCGCACTATCGTCATCCGCCGCGACGAGCGTGTCCGTTATAGCAGCCTGCTGCTTGAAGGCGTCATGTGCCGGTACATGGACGATCGGCAGGGCAATCGCCAGATCGTTGCCTTCCATGTGCCGGGCGATTTCGTCGACCTGCATGGCTTTGCGATGCGGCATCTGGACCATGATGTCGCGACGCTAACCCCGGTCCGTGTCGCGCTGGCCGGGCATGACGGGCTAGAGCGGATCGTCGCGGGCTATCCGCGCTTGACCCGGCTCTTGTGGTTCTCGACCCTGCTCGACGCCGCAATGCACCGGGAATGGGTGTTTCGGCTGGGACGGCTCGAGGCCGATGGTCGTGTCGCGCATCTGTTCTGCGAGCTTCATGCGCGGCTGACCATGGTGGATTTGGTCCGCGACGGTAAGTTCCGTTTCCCGGTGACCCAAATCGATCTGGCGGAGGCGGTGGGGATCACGCCCGTCCACCTCAACCGTGTGCTTCGGTCGTTGCGCGAGCGTGGACTGATGACCTTTCGTAGCGGCGACGTGCATATTCAGGACCTGGAGGCGCTCGCCACGCTGGCCGATTTCGACCCCGGTTATCTTTATGGCGGTGGTCCGACCCTCGACAGGATGAGCCGGTGACCGGCCCGGGCATTCCGCCGCAGGTCCACGGTGATGCGGGGATCGCGACCGCGGAGGAGGGGATCGTGATGCTCGACGGCCCCAATGGCGTGGCGGTGGCGATGACCCCTGCCGCCGCGCGCCGGACGGGAGAGGGGCTGGTCGCCGCCGCGCGCCAGGCGGAGGCGCAGATCGCCAATTCCTGATGCCTCGCAACGCTTTACCCGTTCGATCCGCAGCCTATGATGACGCGTATTTCATGAACGGGAGTGTTTCTTGCGTCATCTGTCCCTCGCCGTCGCATTGGCGGCCCTTATGAGCGGTTCGGCCATGGCCGCTCCGCCCCAAGCCGTACAGGCGCCCGCCGCGAATCCCCTGATCGCGCCGTGGACCGGCCCCTATGGCGGGGTACCGCCTTGGGACAAGGTGAAGCCCGAGCTGTTCCCGGCGGCGTTCGAGGCCGCGCTTGCCGAGCGCAAGCGCGACTATGACCGGATCGCCAACGACCCGGCCAAGCCGACCTTCGCCAACACCTTCGTGCCGATGCAGAATGCCGGGCAGACGCTGAACCGCGTGATGACGCTGTTCGGGGTGATGACGGGCAATATGAACACCCCCGCCTATCAGGCGCTGGACCGCGAATGGTCGCCCAAGCTGTCTAAGGCGTCGGACGAGATCACCTTCAACCCCAAGCTGTTCGCCCGGATCGAGACGATCTACAAGGCGCGCGACACGTCCGGTCTGGACGCGCAGCAGAAGCGTCTGGTCACGCGCACCTATGACAGCTTCGTCCGGCAGGGTGCGAAACTGACCCCGGCGCAGAAGGAAGAACTGTCCGCCTTCAACCAGAATCTCGCGATCAACTTCAGCGAGTTTTCGCAACGGCTGCTGGCCGATGAAGGCACCGCGATCATCGTCACGGACGAAGCACGGCTGGCGGGCCTGCCCGACAGCGTGAAGGCGGTGGCGAAGGCGGCCGCCGCCGAGCGCGGGCAGCAGGGCTGGGCAATCGTTAACACCCGCTCGGCGGTCGATCCGGTGCTGACCTTCGCCACCGACCGGGCGCTTCGCGAGCAGGTGTGGCGCGCCTTCGTCAAGCGCGGCGACAATGGCGACATCAACGATACCAAGGCGACCATCGCTCGCATCGTGAGGCTTCGCGCCAACCGCGCGCATCTGCTGGGCTTCAAAACCCATGCCGACTGGCGGATGCAGGACACGATGGCCAAGACCCCGGCCGCCGCGATGGACCTGATGATGCGCGTCTGGCCCGCCGCCAAGGCGCGCGTCGCCGAGGAGGTCCGCGACATGCAGGCGATCGCCAATAAAGAAGGGGCCAAGATCACCATCGAACCCTGGGACTATCGCTTCTATCAGGAGAAGGTCCGCAAGAGCCGCTACGACCTCGATCAGGCCGAGCTGAAGCCCTATTTCGAGCTGAACAACATCATCCAGGGTTCGCTCTATGCGGCGAATCGGCTCTACGGGCTGGAGTTCAAGGAGATTACCGGCACGGTCCCGGTGTTCGAGCCGAACATGCGCGTCTGGCATGTGACGCGCAACGGCAAGGAGGTCGGCCTGTTCTACCGCGACGATTTCGCGCGGACGGGCAAGCGTTCGGGCGCCTGGGCGAACACCTATCGCGGCCAGCGCAACCTGCCGCCGGTGCAGAATGTGCTGTCGTCGAACAACAACAACTTCGCCAAGGGCGCACCCGGCGAGCCGGTGCTGATCAGCTTGGACGATGCCGAGACGCTGTTCCACGAATTCGGCCACGCGATCCACGCTATGCTTCAGAACGTCACCTATCCGGGACTGGCGGGCACGCCGCGCGACTTCGTGGAATATCCCAGCCAGGTGAATGAGCATTGGCTGCTGACCCGCGACGTGCTGGACAAATACGCGCGCCACTACAAGACCGGCCAGCCCATGCCGCAGGCGCTGCTCGACAAGATCAAGGCGTCGGAGACCTTCAACCAGGGTTTCGCGACGACCGAATATCTGTCCTCGGCGATCGTCGACATGAAGCTGCACACCGTGCCCGACGGGATCGTCGATCCGGCGACGTTCGAGGCGACCACTCTGCGTGAGATCGGGATGCCGAAGGAGTTGGTGATGCGGCACCGCCTGCCGCAGTTCAATCACCTGTTCTCGTCGGACAGTTATTCGGCGGGTTATTACAGCTATCTCTGGTCGGAGACGATGGACGCCGACACCTTTGCCGCGTTCGAGGAAGCGGGCAGCCCGTGGGACAAGGCGACGGCGGACCGCTTCGCGCGTATCCTGTTGTCGACGGGGAACGAAACCGACCGCGCCGAGGCGTATCGCGCGTTCCGGGGCCGCGACCCGGACGTGAATGCGCTGCTCAAGCAGCGCGGCTTCCCTACGAAGTAAGACATTCCTCCCCTGAAAGGGGAGGTGGCAGGGCGGAGCCCTGACGGAGGGGTGTCGCGCTATCGAGAGTGCGACACCCCTCCACCATCCTGCGGATGGTCCCCCTCCCCCTGTGGGGGAGGAACAAGTTTACAGTGCCTTCAACCGGATCGCTTGGCCGCCGCCAGGGGCGAGCGACAGGGTGAGGGTATCGCCTTTCTTCACCCGCTTGGTCTCGAACGCGATCGAATGCCGCGCATCGGTCGCATAGGTCGCACCGGGGCCATCCTTGTAGACCTGCGCCTCATACGTCTTGCCCGGATCGAGGAAGTCGAGCGTCACGGTCAGCTCCCGCGCATTCTCGTCGGTAATCGACCCGATATACCAGTCGCGGCTCTTACGGTCCCGCCGCGCGAAGGTGACGTAATCGCCGACCTCGCCGTTGAGTACGCGGCTATCCTCCCAGTCCACCGGCACATCGGCGATGAAGCGGAACGCCTGCGGGTAGTTGGCGTAATTCTCCGGCGTGTCGGCGGCCATCTGCACCGGCGAGTAGAGCACCACATAGAGCGCCAATTGCTTGGCGATGGTCGACTGGATCGGGCTGCTGTCGCTGCCCGTCAGGCTGAGCACGCCGGGCGTGAAGTCCATCGGTCCTTCCAGCATCCGGGTGAAGGCCAGGTTTACCTCATGCTCAGGCGGGTTCTTGCCCGGCCAAGCATTATACTCCATCCCCCGCGAGCCTTCGCGCGCCAGCCAGTTGGGATAGGTACGGCGCAGGCCGGTGTCCTTCACCGGCTCATGGCTGTCGATCGACACCTTATACTTGGCGGCAGCCTCCAACACGCGGAGATGGTGGTTCACCATCCACTGGCCCTCATGCCACTCGCGGCTCACCGAGCCGTCCGCATTGACCCGCTCGATCTGCCCGGCATCGGCGACATAACCGGTCTTGACCACATGTTCGTCATGATCGGCGGCGAATTTGAAGGCGGGGTCGAACTGGCTTTCATAATGGCTGACCGCGCCGCCGGTCTCGTGGTGGCCGATCAGCGAGACGCCCTTGGACTTGGCATATTGGGCCAGCGCGTCGGCGTCGAAATCCTCCGCCGGGGTCGCGAACTGCATCGCCGAGCCATTGCCCGCCCAGTCGCCGTCCCAGCCGATATTCCACCCTTCGACCAGCACGCCGGGGATGCCGTATTTGGATGCGAAGTCGATATAGGTCTTTACGTTCGCCGTGGTCGCACCGTGGCGCGGACCGCGCGCCCAGCTCCATTCGCCCTTGATCATCTTCCACCAGACGCCGACGAACTTGCCCGGCTTCACCCAGGACACGTCGCCCAGCTTGTTGGGCTCGTTCAGGTTCAGCATCAGGTGGCTCATATAGAGCCCGCCCGCGTCGGGGGCGATCAGGAAGGTGCGCCAGGGTGTCGTCCAGGCACCCGTCTTCACCACCTTGGGCGCGCCCGAGCCGGGCGTGAGGACCGCCTTGAAGCTGTTCCCCTCGGTCTTCATCACCGCCATGCTGGCATAGTCGACCAGCGCCGCCTCATGGATGGCGATATGCGTGCCGTCGTCCAGCTTCATGGTGATCGGCGTCGCCGCCGTACCGACCGCCGTGATCGGCGTGCGGTTGTAGAGATATTCCTCGCGATTCCAGAGGAAGGCGGGCTTCCACCACGCGGTGCCGCCCTGCGCGATATTGAACTCGGTCAGCTCCTCGGCGATGTTCGCCTTGGGCATCGCCTGCTGCTCGGGAAATTCGTAGCGGAAGCCGACGCCATCGTCCTGCACCCGGAACACCACGTCGTAACGGCGATGCAGTGCGCTTGATTCCATCAGGCGGACGCGCATCTCGCGGTGATTGTCGCGGATGGTGCGCCACTCGCCCCAGGGCTGGGTCCAGCTGGTGTCGGACTTGGCGTGCGACACGGACTCGATCTTCATGCCGCGCTCGATCTTGGGCGCGTCGGTGAACATCATGCCCAGGCGCGAGGGCGCGACGATCGCCTTGCCGTTGCGGGCGATCATATAGACCGCGCGGCCGTCATTGTCGGTCGACACCTGCACGGTGATCTGGCCGTTCGGCGAGGTCTCGACCGCGTCGGGCTGTCCGGCGGGCTTGGCGAATTTGAACGTCTCGTTGACCGCTGGATCGGCGGGGCCGTTCTGGGCCTGCGCCGCACTGGCGATCAGGCCGAGGCCGATGGCGAGGGTGGTCTTCATGCAGTCATCTCCCGGATCGCCGCCCCGAACGCGCCCAGGCGTTCATCGGTGGCGCTATTGATGTGGATCAGCGGTCGTCCCCCGCGCGGCAGGGCAGGGGGCAGGGTCACGGGCATGTCGCCCAGATTGAACAGGCAGAGCAGGCGCTGCGGGCCCTCCTGCCGCTCGAAGGCGAGCAGTCGGTCATCGGCGTGGAGCAGCGTCAGGTCGCCGACCGCGAGCGCGGGCGTTTCGACTCGCAGCCGCACCAGGCGACGGGTCAGGTTCAGCAGCGAGTCCGGGGCGCCGTCCTGCCGATTGACCGCCAGCGCCGCGTGATCGGGGCCGGTCGGCAGCCAGGGCTCGGCGTCCGAGAAGCCGCCATTGATGGCATTGCTGCTCCACGGCATCGGCGTGCGTACCCCGTCGCGCGACAGGGTCAGCGGCCAGTTCGCGATCGCCTCCGGGTCGACCAGCCGCTCGAAGGGCACGTCGACCTGGGTGAGCCCCAGTTCCTCGCCCTGATAGAGAAAGGCATTGCCGCGAAGCGACAGCAGCAACAGCATCTTCATCCGCGCGAAAAGCTCGCGGTGTTCGGGCGTCGTCCAGCGCGAGACGGCGCGCGGCGCGTCGTGATTCTCGAACGCCCAGCTTGGCCAGCCCATGCCCGGCTCGGCGGGCCATTTCGCCAGCGCCTCCGCAACGATGCGCGGGGTCAGCCGGTCGGCATAGAGGAAGTCGAAGCCGTAAGCGGTGTTCAGCCGGTGATCGCCCGCGGTAAACAGCTTCATTTCGCGATCGGCCTCGTCGCCGCCGACTTCCGCCACGGTGAAGCGGTCGCCATACTCGTCCAGCGTGGCGCGGATACGCTCCAGGAACGGCACGATGTCGGCGTGGCTCTGGTTATAAAGCTTCAACTGGAAGTCGAACGGTCGCGTGCGTGTCTTGCCCGTATCCGGCGCCGGCGGGTTATCGCGCATGGTCGGCTCGTGCATCATGAAGTTGATCGCATCGAGCCGGAAGCCGTCGACGCCCCGGTCTAGCCAGAAGCGCGCGGTCGCCAGCAATTCGGCCTGCACGTCGGGGTGATGGACGTGAAGCTGGGGCTGCTCCTTCAGGAAATTGTGCAGATAATATTGCCCGCGCCGCGCGTCCCAGGTCCAGGCGGGGCCGCCGAATACCGACTGCCAGTTGGACGGCGGCGAGCCGTCGGGCTTGGCATCGGCCCAGACATACCAGTCGGCGCGGGCATTGGTGCGGCTCGACCGGCTTTCGGTGAACCAGGGATGCTCGTCGGAGGTGTGGCTGTACACCTGATCGACGACGACCTTCAGCCCCAGTTCGTGCGCCCGCGCCACCAGTGCGTCGAAATCGGCGAGCGTTCCGAAGATCGGATCGACATCGCGGTAATCCGCCACGTCATAACCGAAGTCCTTCATCGGCGAGGTGAAGAAGGGCGACAGCCAGATCGCATCCACCCCCAGGCTGGCGACATGGTCCAGCCGCGCGGTAATGCCGGGCAGGTCACCGATGCCGTCGCCATTGCTGTCGGCAAAGCTGCGCGGATAAATCTGATAGATCACCGCGCCCTTCCACCAGGGGCGCGCGGGCTTAGGGTAAGTCTCGGTCATCAACGGCTCTCCGCCGCGCAGACGGCATAGCCGAAGGCGGGCAATTCCAACATCAGGCTTCCCGGCGCAGCGGCAGTCGGGGCGCAACGGCCCGCCATGGTCGCGAAGCGTTGCGATGCCGTTTCAACCTGCACGGCCTGAGCAAGAGGCTGGGCCGAGGTGTTGAAGGCAATCACATATTCGCGGCCCGTGGCGGGATCGAAGCGCGAGACGGCGAACAGCCCCGGTGCATCGCCCCGCGCCCGGATCACCTGTCGCCCTCGCGTGAGCGCAGGATTGGCGGTGCGCAGGCGGGCTAGTGTTGCGATCTCACGGTAGAGCGGATGAGAGGGTATGAAACTGTCGGTCGCGGTCGTCTTGGACGTGCCGACCAGCCTGTTGTCGTTGTAACTCGCGACCTTGCTGGCGAACATGTCCTCGCGCGCGTCCTGATCGTTGCCGTCGCCTGCGAAACCCTGTTCGTCGCCCGAATAGATGGTCGGCACACCGCGCAGCGTCAGCAGCATGGCGTGGCCGAGTTCGACCCGCTTCAGGATTTCCTCGTCCGAGGCATTCGGATTGGCGACGCGCACGTCACGCGCAAAGCGGCCATGGTCGTGATTGCCCAGGAAGGTCGGCAATATGTCCGCCGTCGCCTCGCCCTTGGCGTAGAGCACATCGCCCTCGAACAGGTTGGAGAGGACGCGCGTCGGCTTGTTCTCCGCGACCGTCTGGATCACCGCGTTCATGAAGGCGAAGTCGAGGACGGCCGGATAATCGGCGATCTTGGTCCAGCGGGCGAGCGCACCCGGCTCCATCCCTGCCGTCACCTCGCCGAAGATGTGGAAGTTCGGGATGCCCTTCGCCTTGGCGCGGTCGAGCATGGCGGGCACGAAGCTGCGCCAGAACGTCGGGTTCACATGCTTGGCGGTGTCGATGCGGAAGCCGTCGATGCCGAACCGGTCGATCCAGCTGCCATAGATGTCGATCATGCCCGCGATAACACGCGGATTTTCGGTGTAGAGGTCGTCCAGCCCCGAGAAGTCGCCCATGGTCGAGCTCTCATCCTCGAAGCTCGTATTGCCGCGATTGTGGTAATAGATCGGATCGTTGAGCCAGGCGGGCGTCTTGGCGTTCTTCTCACCTGCCGGGACATAGGGGGTATAGGCGTAATTCGGGTCGGTCAGATGCGCGAAGTTCGCCGCCGTCTGCACATCGTCGCCCAGAAAGCCGGGATTGATCGCCGCGCCCTTCACGCCGCCGCGCCGCTGATAGGGATAGGTCGCACGATCGCGATACGGGCAGGGCGAGCCTTCGGCGCATTCGCGATACTGGATCACGTCCGCCGTATGGTTGACGATGATGTCCATATAGACCTTCATCCCCCGGCCATGCGCCGCCGCGATGAAGGCGCGCAGGTCCGCCTCGCTGCCCAGATGCGGATCGACCGTGGTGAAGTCGGTGATCCAATAGCCGTGATAGCCCGCGCTCTCCTGCCCCTTGGCGCCCTGCACGGCCTTGTTCTTGAAGATCGGTCCCAGCCAGATCGCGGTCGCGCCCAACCCCTGGATATAATCGAGCCGCTGGGTCAGCCCCTTCAGGTCGCCGCCATGGTAGAAGCCCTTGTGCGTCGGGTCGAAGCCGGTGGTCAGCGGTCCGCCCTTCAGGCCGCCGCGATCATTGGCCGTGTCGCCATTCTCGAAGCGGTCGGGCAGGACGAAATAAATCACCTCGTCCTGCGGCAGGCGCTGGCGATAATCCTGTGCGGCGAGCGGCGTGGCGGTCGCGAGGAGCGCGAGCAGCAGCTTTTTCATGCGAAAACCTTTGGGGCAGGGGCGGCGCAATGCGCGGCGAGGAAGGCGTCGTGCGTGGGCAGCCGGGCGGCCACCTGTGCGGCGTGACGCCGGGTGAGGTGGAGGAAATCGTCGAGTTCATGCGCAGACAGCGCATCGGCCAGCGCATGATGGCCGGCCGGGATGATACCTTGGCCGATCATCACCTGAACCCAGCCGGGCTCGGCGAAGAGTTCGTCGCCGTCGCGGCGAAAGCGCCCGCTGGCACGGAACAGCGCGATCCGGGCGGCGAGGCTGTCGGGCAGGGGCACAGCCCGCCGCTCGGCCCAGAAGGGTTCGGGCCGCGCATTGGCGTGGTAATGCAGGATCAGGAAGTCGCGGATCGCCAACCACTCGGCTGCCGTCTCGGCGTTATAGGCGTCGATCTCGACCGGCTGGAGCGTCGGGCCCGGCCAATATTCGAGCAGTCGCGCGATGCCCGACTGGATCAGGTGGATGCTGGTCGACTCCAGCGGCTCCAGGAACCCCGCCGCCAGACCCAGCGCAACGCAATTGCCGACCCAGGCGCGGCAGCGGCGTCCGGTGGTGAAGCGTAAGCGGCGCGGCTCGCCCATCGCCTCGCCGTTCATCGCGGTCAGCAGCCGGTCGGCGGCTTCGTCCTCCGACAGATGGCGGCTGTCATAGACCAGGCCATTGCCGGTGCGATGCTGAAGCGGAATGCGCCAGCGCCACCCGGCACCATGCGCGATCGCGCGGGTATAGGGTGGCAGGGGGGCGGTGCGCTCGCCTGCCACCGCCAGCGCGCGGTCACAGGGTAGCAACTCCGACCAGTCGTCGAACGGCTCGGCCAGCGTCTCGCCGATCAGCAGCGCGCGGAAACCCGTGCAGTCGACGAACAGGTCGCCCGCATGGGCGTCTCCGTCCTCCAGCACGACATGGTCGATCCGCCCGCCCGTGTCGCGCGCGACCGAGGCGATGCGGCCCTCGACCCGGATCACGCCCGCGCCTTCGGCGTGGCGGCGGAGCAACGCGGCGTAGAGGCTGGCGTCGAAATGATAGGCCCAGGCCAGACCGCTCGGTAGGTCGGGGCGGCCGGGATCGGGGGCGAAACGGCCGCTCATCGCGGCTTGCGCGCTTGCCATATGGCCCCATAGCGAGGCCGGGTTGGCCGCACCGCCGCCGCGCAGCCAATAATGGTGGAAGGGCACGAGCCCCAGCCCGCGACCGATGTTGCCGAACGCGTGGAGATAACCGCTGCCCTCGCCCGACCAACCCTCGAACCGGATGCCCAGCTTGAAGGAGCCGTTCGTCGCGCGGAGAAACTCGGCCTCGTCCAGGCTCAGCATCTGGTTGAACAGGCGGATGCCGGGGATGGTCGCCTCACCCACGCCGACCGTGCCGATCGCGTCGGACTCGATCAGGGTGATGCGGTGGTCGGCGGGCAGGAACCGCGCCAGCGCCGCCGCCGCCATCCATCCGGCGGTGCCGCCGCCGACGATCACGACCCGTCGGGCGATACGGTCTGCGGAAGGGGCGGCGTCCATGCGGCGTCTCACAGCTTCCCCGCGCAGGTGGGCTCACCGGCGCGGGGGTAGGGGATCATCAGAAGCGATAGGTAAACCCGGCCAGGAACCGGCGGCCATAGCTTTGATAATCGATCACCTCGTCGCGGCGACCGCCATTGACGGTGACGAACGGCGTGTCGGTCAGGTTCTGGCCCTGCACGAACAGCGACAGGCCCTTCAGCGCACCGTCCTGGAAGTCATAGCCGATCTGGCCGTCGACGATCGTCTCGTCGATGGCGCGGCGGCGGACGCGGTTGGCACCGAAGCCCGACAGCTCACCCACGAAGGTCGACCGATACCGGACAGAGCCGCGGATGTTGAAGCCCCACTTCTCGAAATAGGCGGTGCCGTTGGCGACCCAGCGCGAATAGCCGGGGATGTCTTCGGCATTGCCGCCGGGCGTCGGGGTGATCTCGGTCTTGGTGTACGACCCACCGCCCGTCAGGCCAAAGCCATCGAGGAAGCCGACGATCTGGCCCAGCGGCAGGGTGCCCGCCAGCTCGGCGCCATAGATCTTGCCGCCGGTGCCGTTGATCGGTCGGGTGATGCGTCCCTGCGTCGGCGTGCCGATCGGCACGGCGGCGGGCAGGGGCAGCCCGGCATAGTTATAGGGCTGCTCCAGATTGTACACGAAGCTCGCCAGGTCCTTGTAGAAGCCCTGGACGGCCAGATAGCCCTTGGTCCCGAAATATTTCTCGATCGTCGCGTCGAACGAATTGGCGCGGATCGGGCGGAGATACGGGTTGCCGCCATTGCCCGAGATCAGGCCCTGCTGGGCATCGAAGCCATAGGACAGGGCGACACGCATGTCGTCGAAGCGCGGGCGCATCATCTGGCGCGCGGCGGCCAGGCGGAACACCCAGTCGCTGGGCAGGCGCAGCGACAGGTTGGCGCTGGGCAGGATGTCCCAGTAATCGTCGCCCTGGGTGATGTTGGTATAGCCGGTGCCGTTATAAACCAGGCCACGCGACTTCTGCTCGGTCCCGACCGCCTGCACGCCGATATTGCCGGTCAGCTCGGCCGCGCCCAGCTGCGCCTTCAGGTCCGCCTGCACATAGGCGGTCATCAGATGCTCGGTGGTGCGATACGCCTTGGCGGGGATGTCCGGGCTGGTGTTCGGCGTCAGGACGATGACCCCGCCCGCCAGCAGCGCGCGCGGATCGTAGCTGAGCATCGGCCCCAGGCCCAGATAGGTCAGGTCGGTCGGCGTCTGGCGATATTGCTGCGGCACCGGCGCGATGGTGGCCGTGCCGGGCAGCGTCACGAAGGACTCGTTGGGTGCCAGCGACTTGGCATGATCGGTATAGTTCAGGCCGAAGCGCAGGGCGCTGACGATCGGGGTCTCGACTTCGCGTTCGATCTCGATGCGATACTGCTTGATCTCATCGGTGACCTTGCGGTCATTGTAATAGCCGGTCTGGCGCGTGGAGCCGCCCCAGCCCAGCGGATCGGTCAGTTGGATCAGGTTGGGGTCGGAATAGTTCAGCGTCGGCTTGAACACGGTGCCGGTCCGGCCGGTGGTGAAGCCCAGCGTATCGGTCGCGCCGACACCCTGGCCGTAACCGGTGCCGCTATAGGTCTCCAGCGTCACTTCGTCGCGGTCGGTGCGCGAATAGCTGAGGTCGATGAACGCGCTCCAGCCGTCATCGCCCTTATACTTGCCGTTATAGCCGAACGAATAGAGCTTGGCCTTGCGCTGGAACGAGTCGTTGCGGATCACGCCCTCGACGCGGTTGAACGTGCCCGAGGTGACGAGGCCGTTATTGACCACCGCATTGGTCAGCGACGTGCCCGAACCCCATTGCAGCGGCAGCTCGATACCGCGCTTGATCTGGTCGTCGTTGAAGTCGGAATAGAAGCCATCGAGCGTGCTGGTGAAGGTGTCGCTCATCCGCCACTGCACTGTGCCCGAAAGGCCCAGCCGCTTCAGCGTGGTCGAGGTGACATAGGACTTGGAGCCGCCGATGACGTCCACCGGCTGGCCGCCGACGGTGGTCTGGGCATAGCCCCAGGCATTGCCTTCCTGAATCTGGTATGGTTCGTTCAGATAGCTGGCCGACAGCGCGACGCCGATCGTATCGTCGGCGAACTGGTCGACATAGGTCGCGGTGGCGCGATAGCCAAAGTCCTTCGACCCCGCATTCAGCTTGCCGATATCGGCATAGGTGCCGCGCGCGCCGACCGAGATCACGCGTTTGCCATAATCGAGCGGACGGATCGTCTTCAAGTCGACCGTACCCGACAGGCCCTGGCCGATCAGCCCGGCATTGGCCGTCTTGTAGATCAGGACCTGGTTGACGACTTCCGCCGGATACTGGTCATACTCGACCGCGCGATTATCGCCGGTCGAGGTCTGCTCGCGGCCGTTCAGCAGGGTGGTCGAGAAGTCGGGGGCGAAGCCGCGGATCGAGATGGCGTTGGAGCGGCCGTTCACCCGCTGCGACGTGACGCCGGGCAGGCGGGCAATGGACTCGGCGATCGAGGCGTCGGGCAGCTTGCCAATATCCTCGGCGGAGACGGACTCAACGACCAGGTCGCGGTTCTTCTTCTCGGCGACGGCGTTTTCCAGCGCGGCGCGGAAGCCGGTGACGACGATGTCGCTGGACGCGGCGTCCGACTGCGCCTGTTGCGCGGCGGTGTCGTTGGCGCTGGTGGTGGGTGCGGGCACGATCGTCGTGGTCTGCGCAAAGACCGGCGCGGCGATGACCATGGCCAGCGTGCTGACCCCGAGCTTCAGGAATGAGCGCGCGGCATCGGCCGGCGCCACAGGGCGAACCGTCATGAAATCCCCTCCGAGAAATCCCGTTTTCGTATCGACCAACGGGTATGGTTGTTGACGCCTCTGTGAAATCGTTCGCGTCGAAAAGGAATAATGCCGCATACGTATTCAATGCGGCCGTTTCGGCCTGTTGCATTATTACGACAGGGCTCGCGCTTAACCCGGATCACGAAAGTCGGTATGCGGGGAGGAGAGGAGGAAGCGCACGTCTTGGCCGGTCCGCGTAAGCCCACATCGTTCGACATCGCGCAAATGGCGGGCGTGTCCCAGCCGACGGTCAGCCGTGCGCTGCGCGGCAGCCCCTCGGTCAGCGCCGCCACCCGCGCGCGGATCGAGGCGATCGCGAAGACGCTGAACTACACGGTCGACCGGGCCGCCTCCAACCTGCGTAGCGGGCAGACGCGGACGCTGGCGCTGCTGTTGTTCCGCGATCCCTCGCCGGGCCGAACGCTAATCAATCCCTTTTTTCTCGGTATGTTAGGCTCGATCATGGAGAGCTGTGCCGAGGTTGGGTACGACCTGCTCGTCTCGTTCCAGAACCCGACCAGCAACTGGCAGGCGGATTATGAGGACAGTCACCGCGCGGACGGACTGATCCTGCTCGGCTATGGCGATTATGCCGCCTATCGCGAACAGTTGGAGACACTGGTCGCGCGGGGCACTCATTTCGTGCGCTGGGGTTCGGTTGCGCCCGGACAGCCGGGGTTGACCATCGGCTGCGACAATCATGCGGGCGCGCTGGCCGCGACCCGGCATCTGGTGGCACAGGGGCGCAAGCGGATCGCGTTCCTGGGCGATGCGACGGACCATTATCCCGAATTCCACGACCGCTATCGCGGCTATTGCGATGCGCTGGCAGAGGCGGCGCTGGCTTGCGATCCGGCGCTACAAGTCGGTGCGATCTCCAGCGAGGAAGAGGGCGAGCGGGCCGCGCGCGAATTGCTGGCCCGGGGCAAGGCGTTCGACGGCATCATGGCGGCGAGCGACCTGATCGCCTTGGCCGCGATGCGCGTGCTGGCCGAGGCGGGATTGCGCGTGCCCGGTGACATTTCGCTGGTCGGCTTCGACGATATTCCGGCGGCGAGCTTTGCGCATCCGCCGCTCAGTACCGTGGTGCAGGATGCGGCGGCGGCCGGGCGGCTGCTGGTCCGCGCGCTGCTGGCCGAAATTGCGGGCAAGCCGCCGACGCCGACCTTGCTGCCCGCCACCCTGGTCGTGCGCGGATCGAGCATAAGGCCATAAATCATAACGATAACAGAAATTTGGGAGAGGTTATGGAGAAGCCGCGTCAAGGCTTTTGGAGGTTGTGGAACACCTCGTTCGGCTTTTTCGGCATCCAGATCGGCTTTGCCCTGCAAAACGCCAATGTCAGCCGCATCTTCCAGTCGCTGGGCACCGCCGAGAAGGATTTGGCGTTCCTCTGGATCGCAGCACCGCTGACCGGGCTGCTGGTTCAGCCAGTAATCGGCCATTATAGCGATCGGACCTGGGGCCGGTTCGGGCGGCGGCGGCCTTATTTTCTGGCCGGCGCCGTGCTGGCAACGCTGGCGCTGTTGGGGATGCCCAATGCGGGCGAGCTGATCGGGGCGGCGCTGCTGCTCTGGCTGCTCGACGCCTCGCTCAACATATCCATGGAGCCTTTCCGCGCCTTTGTCGGCGACATGCTGCCCAGCCGCCAGCGGACGGCGGGTTATGCGTTTCAGACCGGCTTTATCGGTGCAGGCGCGGTGCTGGGATCGCTGGCGCCGATGGTGCTGACCGATGTCTTCCATGTCGCCAATGTCGCCGGGCCTGGCGAGGTGCCGCCATCGGTGCGCTATGGCTTCTATATCGGGGCCGCCGCGCTGTTCACGGCGGTGCTCTGGACGGTCCTGACGACGCGCGAATATTCACCCGAGCAACTCGCCCGCTTTGCCGAAAGTGATGAGCGACAGGCCGCGCACAGCGATGCCGTGCCCGCCAGCAGCATCCGCACGGCGCCCGTGTGGATCGTCGCGGGTATCCTGATCGTCGCGGCGGTTAAATGGTTCGCGCTCGACAAGCCGGTCTATCTGCTCGGCGGCGGCGTGAGCGCCTTTGGGCTGGCGCAGATCGTCAGTGCGATGCTGGTGCGGGCGGGCAAGGGGCAGAACGCGCTCAGCCAGATCCTGGCCGATCTGTCGGCCATGCCGTCGACGATGAAGCGGCTGGCGCTGGTCCAGTTCTTCACCTGGTCCGCCCTGTTCATCATGTGGATCTACACCACGCCGATCGTCGCCGAGCGGGTGTTCCACACGACCGACACCAATAGCGCAGCGTTCAACGCCGGGGCGAACTGGGTCGGCGTCCTGTTCGCGGTGTATAGCGGCGTCGCGACGCTCTGGGCGTTCGCGCTGCCGCCGCTGGCACGCGCGATCGGGCGGCGGAATACCCATGTGCTGGGTCTCCTCTGCGGCGCGGCGGGCTTCGCGTCGTTCCTGGTGATCCGCGATGCGTGGGTGCTGATGGGGGCGATGGTGCTGGTCGGCATCGCCTGGGCCTCGATCCTGACCATGCCCTATGCGATCCTGTCGGCGGCGCTACCAGCAGAAAAGCTGGGCATCTACATGGGCTTGTTCAACATCTTTATCGTGCTGCCGCAGCTGATCGTATCGTCGATCATGGGAGCGGTGGTGGTTCATTTCTTTCCGCACGACATCGTGTGGACGATGGCCATCGCGGCGGGCGTGATGAGCCTGGCGGCGCTGGCGATGCTGCGGGTGGCGAGGGACGCCTAGGAACGCGGCAGCGTGATCGTCGCGGCCAGCCCGCCTTCGGGCCGGTTGGCCAGCACGATATCGCCCCCCGCTTCGCGCACGATCGAGCGGGCGAGCGCCAAGCCCAGGCCGATCCCGCCCGTCTCGCGATTGCGTGAGGTTTCCAGGCGGGTGAAGGGATCGAACACCGTCTCCAGTTGGTCGGGGGCGATGCCCGGACCGTCATCGGCGACCACGATCGCCACCCGGTCGGCGCGCGCGTCGATGCGGACATCGGCGGACTGGCCATATTTGACCGCATTCTCGATCAGGTTGCGTACCGCGCGCCGCATCAGCGTGGGGCGCAGCTTCAGCCGGAGCCGTCCGCCTTCCTCGAAGGTCACGTCCTGACCCAGATCATGGAAGTCGGCGACGACCGCATCGACCAGCGCGCTCAGATCGACATCGGTCTCCATCTCGCTGGGCCGTCCCATCCGCGCGAGCGAGAGGATGTCCTCCAGCGTCTTGTTCATCTCGGCGATGGTATCGGCCATGCGCAGCCGATCCTGTTCGTCCTCGACCGACTCGATGCGGACACGCAGGGCGGCAAGCGGGGTGCGCAGATCATGGCCGATCGCCCCCAGCATCCGGTCCTTCTCGTCTAGCATCGCCCCGATCCTGAGGCGCAGCGCATTGAACGCGGCGATCAGGCCGGACACGTCGAGCGGCCCTTGTTCGGGGATCGGCGCGCCCCGTTCGCGCGGGTCGAAGCGCTCGGCGGCGCGGGTCAGGTCGCGCAAGGGGCGGGAGATGCGGCGGCCGATCCACAGCACCGGTAACAGGATGATGCCATAGAGGATCAGTGTCTGGGTAATCAGCCGCCAGACGATAAACAGTCCGTCATGCGGCCAGCCCGACCGGGTCACGAACCAACCCATTTTGGGCGTCTCGATCGCGATCAGCAATTCGTCGACCGGATGGCGGTTGCGGTCGAACCGGCGGCGCGGCCAGTCGAATTCGGCGGTGTTGAAGGGGCGAATGCCCGTGACCACGCGAAGGACGGGATGGCCCAGCTCCTTCATCCCTTCGCGCACCACCGTTTCGACTGCGGCCACGCGGGGCAGACCGGGCTTGACCGGGTTGGACGGGACGCGCCGCACCCGGCCGCGATCCGCCCCAGGGCCGCGTCCCATGGCGCTTCGCTCGACCGCATCGTTCAGCCGGGCGACGGCGGGCCCCGTCACCTGTTCGAGGATCAGCGAGCGCCGTTCACCCAGCAGGAGCGTGAAGCTGATCGCCTGCGCGAGAAACAGGGCGATGGCGATCAGCAGCGCCATTTGGGCTGCGAGCCGACGCGGCCACAGACGCAGCGTCACAGGCGGGTGACCTCGGCGGCGAGCGTGTAGCCGCCGCCCCAGACCGTCTTGATGATCTCGGGCGATTTCGGGTCCGCCTCGATCTTGCGACGCAGGCGGCTGACCTGGTTGTCGATCGCGCGGTCGAAGGCGGCGGCCTCGCGCCCTTGCGTCAGGTCGAGCAGCTGGTCGCGGGTCAGCACCTGGCGCGGACGGCTGACCAGCGCGAGGAGCAGGTTGTACTCGCCGGTCGACAGCATGACCGACACGCCCTCGCGGTCGACCAGCGAGCGCTCGCCCGACTTCAGCACCCAGCCCGCAAAGGCGTAAGACCCGCTGTCCGGCGCATGATGGCGGGCACCCCCGGCCTGGGTCCGGCGCAGCACCACCTTGGCCCGCGTCGCCAGCTCGCGTGGCGAGAAGGGTTTCACGACATAATCGTCCGCGCCCATCTCCAGCCCGACGATGCGGTCGGTCTCCTCGGCGCGGGCGGTCAGCAGGATGACGGGCACCTCGCTGGTCGCGGCGATATGGCGGCACAGGCTCAGCCCATCCTCGCCCGGCATCATGATGTCGAGGATGACGAGGTCGATCGCATAGGCGGCCAGCCGGGTGCGGGCCGAGGCGGCATCGCCGGCCTGGGTCACGCGAAAACCCTGTTTGGTCAGATAGACGGCCAGCGGCTCACGGATCGAACGCTCGTCGTCGACGAGCAGCAAATGCGGCGTATCGGACATAGGGCAGGGGTCTAGCATGGCGGGTGGGCCTAGCAAGCGGGACGACCGGTGGGAGAATCGGTCGCCCCGCTTGTCGGCTCAGTCGTCCTGTCCGGCAGGCTGAGCGGCGGGCGGCACGTCGCCCTGGGGGCGGCGACCGAAACGGGGCGCGGCGGCGCGCTCGGCGGCGTCGATCTTGCCGTCGTGATTGGTGTCGAGACGGTCGAACATGGCCAGCGCGCGGGCGCGGAAGGCCTCGGCGGTCACCGGCTGGGGCGCGGGACGATCGGGACGACCGGCGCGCTCGCCTCCACCGCCGCCGCCACGACGCGCCTGCCATTCGGCACGCCGCTGCTCACGGTACGCCTGCATCTCCTGCGCAGAGATGGTACCGTCATGATCGGTGTCCATCGCCGCAAAGCGCTGGTCGGCGGCGGCAATCGCCGCGGCGCGGGTGATGTTGCCATCGGCATCGGGCCGAACGCCCATCATGCCGCCACCCCTGTGCGGGGGCGGGGGTGCGTCGGTCTGCGCCTGAGCAGCTGTGGCGGTCAGCATGGTGAGCAGAGAAAGGCCGATCAGGGTCTTTCGCATGGGTTGGGCATCCTCTGGGCGGCAAGGGTGAAGTCCCTTCCGAATAGTCACCCTTTTGCCCCGCGCCTGTCGCCCGATCATGTCGCGCATCCCCCGCATTTGTCGCAAATTGTGCGACTCAGCCGAGCAGCCGGTCGTCGAACATGCCGTAGAGGATCGTCGAGGCGTATAGCGCGATCGCCTGGGGACGCTCCATGGTGCTCGCCCATTTGCGCATGTCGAAGGCGGCATTCTGGATCGCCATCAGCGCCTGCGCCGCGATCAGCGCATCCACCGCGCGCATCGATCCTTCGCCCACGCCGTCCATGATCGTGCCCGCATAGCGCCGCGCGATCCGATTGGACCGCTCGACCATCTGTGCCCGCACCTCTCCCGAGAGACTGGACAAAGCACTGGTGCGTAGCAGCGGCCCGCGCTCGGCGAACTGGATGTCGAGCAGGGTGGCGATGGCGCTCGACAACCGGTGCCAATGGCTGCCCCCCGCCGCATCGGCCAGTTGCTGCGCGGCGGTGATCGTGTCGAAGCTGCGGCGGTAACAGGCCGCGACCAGATCGTCCTTGGCGTCGAGATGGTGGTAGAAGCTGCCCTTGGTGACGTTCAGCTCCGACGCGATGCGCGTGACGCTGGCCCCGCGATAGCCGAGCTGGTTGATCAGCCGTGTCGCGGCGAGCAGGAACGCCTCGCGTCCCGGCTCGGTGCCGGAACCCTGGCGCGCTTCCAGATCGAGCATGGTGGGCGACCAGAGGGAGCCGGGGGCGGCGATGCCATGGGTCAGGACATCGAGCAGCCGTTCCTCGACCCGCGCATATTGATCGGGCTCGTAGCGGACCAGCCAGATCGGCAGCCAGAAGGTGTTCTCCAGCAGCACATGCGCACGTGCCCCGTACAGGTCGGTATGCGCGCGGCTGGCGGCGGGGCCCCACAGGCTGCGCGTGGCGCGGAACACCTTCTGCCAGCCGGCCATCAACCGGCCGCGGATCGGTTCCTCCATGGCGCGCAGGTCGGACAGCACGGCAAAGGGTGTTTCCTCACCCCGTTCGATCCGGGCGAGCCGCGCCAAGTTGATCGCCAGATAGCGGGCGACGCGCGCCTGCGGCGTGGCCTCCTCCGCCGCTTCGGTCAGCATTTCCAGCAGCCGTTCCAGCGTATGCTCGAACGCCGCCGCCGCCAGCTCTTCCTTGCGGCGGAAATAATAGGTGACGCTGGTGGTGTTCAGCCCGACGCGCCTTGCGACATCGGCAAAGGTCATGCCCTTGGCCGATTGCTCGTTGATCGCCTGCGCCGCCGCCGCCAATATGGCGTCGCGTTTCTGACGAAAACGCTCGGTATTCTGTCCTTCACCGACGGGCATCGCCGTCATCTGTCGTCATCCCCTCGCTCGTCCGCGGGGCATCCGGCGCCGCACGGATGGCTGTATTAAAAGAAAAAGTATCGCTGGTCACCGGGCTTTCGCCGGTGAGAGATTGGAAAAAAACCTGACGGACAAGCGTCGCATCAAATATGTGGTATGGCCGAAGCGGGGGCAGGGACGGCGATGTCTCCTGTGTAAGCGTAACGAAAACTTAACGATTGTTTAGACCATTTTGGTCAGTTTGTCGGCATGGCGAGCATCGACCCGGTCCTCCCACCGGACCAGATATGGCAGAGGAACGATCCGGTTTTCGGGGCGATGACCCAGTCGCATCTGATGGCGGTGTTCGACGTCGACGGGCATTTCAGCTGGGCCAATGGCCATTTCCTGCAAGCCTTTGAGTATCGGGACGCGGATCTGACGGGGCAGTCGTATCGCCTGCTGTGCCCCGCCGACATGGTTGGGTCGCAGGACTGCTACCAGTTCTGGCAAAGCCTGCGCCAAGGGCAATTCCAGAAAGCCGAGTGGCGCTTAGCCGCTCGCAATGGGCGGACCGTGTGGATCGAGGGCAGCTTTTCCCCGATCCTCGACGAGCGCGGGCAGGTTGCGCAAATCCTGATGACCGGCACCGATGTCACCGAGCGTTGTCGCCGCGACGGCGAGGCACATGGCAAGTTGGCGGCGATCGATCGATCGCAGGCGGTGGTCGAGTTCGACCTGCAGGGCCATGTGCTCGCCGCCAACGACATCTTCCTGTCGCTGATGGGGCATAATCGGCAGGCAACGATCGGCGGGCATCACAGCCGTTTCTGCTCGTCCGATTATGTCCGCTCCCCCGCCTATGCGCGGCTCTGGTCCGATCTGGCGGCGGGGCGTTTCATTGCGGGGCGTTTCCAACGGCAGCGGGCGGACGGTTCGCCGGTCTGGCTTCAGGCGACCTATACGCCGATCCTGGATGTCGACGGCGCGCCGTACAAGGTCGTGAAGTTCGCGCGCGACATCACCGATCAGGTGCAATTGGAAACCGAGGCGGCCGAGCGGCTGGACCAGGCCGAGCGCTTCCGCCTGATCGCGGAGCAGCGCCAGTCCGACATGGAGGCGATGCTGCGCGACATGGAGCGGATCGTCGACAGCATCACGGTGATTGCGGGCCAGACCAACATGCTGGCGCTCAATGCGAGTATCGAGGCGGCGCGGGCAGGCCCCGCCGGACGCGGCTTCGGCATCGTCGCGGCCGAGGTCAAGAAGCTTGCCGAAGACACCCGCAGCGCCACCCAGTCGGTTCGCGAGATGCTTCGCCGCTGAGGTAGGCAAGCGTCAGGCAGATGGTGATGACCGCAGGCGGATCAGCCCCTCCTGCGCGACGCTGGCCACCAGCCGCCCGTCCGCTGAGAAGATGCGCCCCCGGTTGAACCCGCGCGCACGGCCCGCCCAGGGGCTGTCGGTCGTGTAGAGCAGCCATTCGTCGGCACGAAACGGCTCGTGCAGCCACAGTGCATGGTCGAGGCTGGCCGTCTGCATGTCGTCGATCAGCCAGTTTACTCCATGCGGCAAGGTCGAGGTGCCGAGCAGCGCGAAGTCGCTGGCATAGGCCAGGACGGCCCGGTGAAGCGCGGGGTCGTCGCCGATCGGTGCGACCAGGCGAAACCAGATCGCCTGGGTGGGGTCGCGCGGCTCGGGCGCGAGCATCTGGCGTGGGTCGACGGGGCGCAGCTCAATGGGGCGCGGCCGCTGGAGAAAGGCGCGGAGCGGGGCCGGAACCTGGTCGCCCAGCCGCGCCAGCAATTCGCGCTCCGGCGTCAGCGTGTCGGGCGCGGGCACGTTGGGCATCGCATCCTGATGGTGCAGCCCCTCTTCGGGCGTCTGAAACGAACAGGCCAGGTTCAGGATCGGCTTGCCCTTCTGCATTGCGATCACCCGGCGGGTGGCGAAGCTGCGCCCCTCGAAATCGCGCTCGACGCGGTAGAGGATGGGATAGCGCTCGTCGCCGGGCCGCATGAAATAGGCGTGGAGCGAGTGGGCGGTGCGCGGGGCCTCGGTCGATCGCTGCGCGGCCTGCAGCGCCTGGGCGATCACCTGTCCGCCGAACACGCGGCCCTCGCCGCCGGGCTGTCTGGCGCCGCGATACAGGTCGGTGTCGATCTCCTCGACATCGAGCAGGGCGACAAGGCCCTGTGCCAGTGCTTCGGGGGAGGGGAGCGTTCGATCGGTCATCCCCAGGGTGATGGTTGCCGCTCACGTAAACGTCAATGGGCTCCGGCGGTGGAAAGATACTTTCGCGGCTCAGAGCGCGTCGCTACACCAAGGGCGTCGATCAAGGGTGGTTGGAGTAGGCGATGGACGCGTTGAACGAAGATGGTGCCTCGGAACGGGCCGAACTGCATTTTCTGGCGGCATTGACCGACGAATTGATGCGTCACCTGATGGATGCGGGCGTCCTGTCCCGGACCCAGCTTCAGTCGATCGAAAATGCCGTGGCGGAGCGTACCGGGGGTATCCCGCGCGCCTGGTGAAAACCGGCCTGAAGCCGGGCTGGGTCAATCATGACATAAACGTCATGTTCCTGCGACGTTAGCGGCTTTTCTGGACGGGGAAAGCCGCTAACGTGTCCGCCATGAGTGACGCGCAAGACGACCCGGTCGAAAAAATTCGGACAGATGGCGATTCGGTCCTGGGGCTGCCCGTCGGCATGGGGTCTCGGGATGCGGTACGGATCGCGATGCGGCGCGATCGGCTGCTGGCCGGGTTGACGCTGACCGCCGGGGCGGGCTTCGTCCTGGCGCTGCCCTTTGCGTTGAAGGAGGGGGCGGAGTTCTTCCTGCCGCTGACCACCGCGCTGGTCATCGCCATCGCCCTGGTCCCGATCCTGGAGTGGCTGGAGCGGCGGCGCGTGCCCTCGGCGGTGGCGGCGCTGATGTGCGTGCTGCTGTTCCTGATCGTCGCCAATGTCGCGCTGGCCGCGATCATCGTGCCTGCGACCGATTTCTTCCGCCTGCTGCCTAGCCGGATCGGCCGCATCCAGGACAATCTGGCCCCGCTGCTCGACCTGTATTCCAGCCTCGAACGCTATGTGAACAAGGCGCTGCGCCAAGTCGCCACGACGCCGATCCGCCAGCCGCAGACCGCCGCCGTCTCACCGCCCAGCTCGATCCTCGAACTGGCGGCGACCTCTGCGCCCGGCCTGATCGTGCAGTTCCTGTTCGGCGTCCTCGTCGTCTTCTTCGTCCTGTCGGGCTGGACCCGGATGCGGCGCGAGACGATTCGCGGGCGGACCAGCTTCGACGGCGCGATGGCGACGGCGCGGGTGATCCAGGAGGTGGTGGACGACGTGTCAGCCTATCTGGGCACCATCACCATCATCAACCTGGCGCTGGGCGGCGCGGTGGCGGGGGCCTTGTCGTTGTTCGGGATGCCCTATCCGCTGATGTGGGGCGGTATCGTCGCGCTGCTGAACTATATTCCCTATTTCGGGCCGGTCATCGGCGCTCTGCTGCTCGCGGTCGGGGGCTTGATGACCTTCAGCGACATCTGGGTCGCGCTGGCGCCCCCGGCGATCATGTACGGCATGCACCTGATCGAGGCGAACCTGATCACCCCGCTGATCGTCGGGCACCGGTTGACCATCAGCCCGGTGCTGATCCTGGTCTCGCTGAGCTTCTGGGGATGGGTCTGGGGCACCACGGGCGCGCTGCTGGCCGTGCCGCTGCTCATCATCCTCCAGACCGTGCTGAAGGCCGCAGGAAAGCCCGACATCGCAGGCTTCCTGTTCGAGCATGGCACGCTCACCCATCTCGACCGCGAAAGTGATCCGGCGGACGTTCCGCAAGAAAGTTGAAATGATCCGTTGACAGGTTCGGGAGGCTCGCCTAGTTGGCGCGCCTCGACGCTTTCA